>NZ_JALNLQ010000021.1:0-17676 GCF_023337835.1 Lysinibacillus sp. Bpr_S20 | reverse complement strand
CAGGATCAAACTCTCCATAAAAAGAAATTTGATTAGCTCAAATTGTTTTGCTGGCATCATGTTTGATGTCCAAAATTTTGTTTTGTTCACTAACTCAAAGTTAGCTACTAAAAACTTTATTGATTACGTTTTGCTTGTTCAGTTTTCAAGGTTCATTTCGTCACTGTTTTCTCAACAGCAACTCTTATATAATATCATGTCGATCACTCATTGTCAACAATTAAATTGTTTAATTTCAAACTCATTTGTTTTCCAACGGTTATCTTAACGACTCTTATTACTATATCACAATATTTTTGTTTTGCAAGCATTTTATAAAAAATATACTAAAGCAGTTATTCCTAGCACACCTGGAATACCCAATATTGCAATTGCGAATACTGAAAATAGATTAATCGGTACATTATAGCCTGCATAACCTAAACCTAAGTGAATAATAAATAATAGTAGAAAGGCAAATGCAAATCTAAACCAAAACACAGACATTCCTTCTAATATTTTACCCATCTTGGCATGTCTTATTATTATATAAAGAAAAAGAAGCACTACAGGTACACAAAAGCTCATAATTACTAACCACGACATATGGTTTCCCCCTTAACGATATAATTATGAAAGTTTATGTTTCCTATTTTACTTCTATGAATATCAATTATGCCTCGGCAACTTATAGCAGACGCTTTGCTTTTGCTACGGAAAACATTTGTAGCTGTCGCTTCTGGATTCTGCCTTTGTACTTAGGCCCAATAACGATGCTCGCACTCAGGCATTTTCACAGGATGCGAGGTTTTTAGCCTGAGTTCCCCTATTCCTGCGGATGTTAGGATATCCGCTGGAATAAGTTGAAACCTATTATTTAATTAATACTCTCCGAATTCTAGCTTCCTTGAATAGATAGAAATGTATACTCTCCGATGCTTTTCGTTGAGCAATTACTTCTAAATCATAGTCATCTAGTAGTTCTTCAATTATCTTCGCCTGCTGTAAATCCTCTTTTGTTTCTTTTATAAGATTTACAAGCTTGTCATCGAATTCTTTTTTTAATTTTCCCTTACTTCGGAAGAACATATTAATCCCTCACTCACAATTCTCGGCGACCTTCCATTGCCTTCGATAAGGTTACTTCATCTGCATATTCTAAATCTCCACCTACTGGTAGTCCGTGAGCGATTCGTGTTGTTCGAATGCCGGATGGCTTCACCAGACGAGAAATATACATTGCTGTTGCCTCGCCCTCAATAGTTGAATTCGTAGCTAAAATAAGCTCTTGAACAGCCTCGTCTTGCAAACGAACTAGTAGGGAAGCGACATTAATATCTTCTGGACCAACACCATCCATAGGTGAAATAGCTCCCTGTAACACATGATACATACCATTAAAATCGCGCATTTTTTCCATCGCAATGACATCTTTTGTATCTTGGACAACGCAAATTACAGAATGATCTCTTTGTTTGTCTGTACAGATATGACATGGATCTACATCAGTTATGTTGCCGCATACGGAGCAGTAGCTTAAATTTCGTTTAGCATCTATTAATGCCTTTGAAAAGGATAAAACGTCATCCTCTTTCATTGTTAACACAAAAAACGCCAGCCGAGCCGCGGTTTTCGGCCCGATACCTGGCAATTTCATAAAACTATCAATCAGTTTCGATATTGGTTCTGGGTAGTACATTTATTTACCTCCTAGAACGGAAGGTTCATCCCTTGAGTGAATTTGCCCATTGTTGAATTCGTTTTTTCATCTACTTTTTTCAATGCTTCATTTGTAGCAATAACGATTAAATCTTGTAGCATTTCGATATCTTCTGGATCTACTACTGAAGGATCAAGATTTACTTCTACGACTTCGCGTTGACCAGTTACAGTTACTTTAACCATGCCGCCACCAGCTGCACCTTCAAATTGCTCTGCGTTTAAAGCCTCTTGAGCTTCCATCATTTCCTTTTGCATTTTTTGCATTTTTTTCATCATACCTTGCATATTTCCCATTCCACGCATAAACATATTCCTCCTAAATGATTAATCTTCTACAATTTCAATAAAATCTTTACCAAACAGCTTTTCTGCTTCCGTCACAAGTGGATCTTGTGAGGCAAGCGGTTGAGCATCGTCGATAAACGGCCCTTCTGACATTTCTGCCGGAGGTGAATCCAATAATTCCACTTCATGATCGGTTTCACTCTGAGAATTTTTCTGTTGCTGTAAGCCGTGATCACGAATAAACTCTTCACGTAATTTTAACCAAGCCTCTTCAGGCGTACAAAGCATTTCGTACATAGTACCAGTTTGCCCTGCAATTAATTGTGTGAACTGAGCTTTTAAGGATTGATTATCAGCAACCATTTGACAATGAATATCATACTTGAATTTTAACACAAAAGCACTTGATGATGCCGCAACAGGTTCAGCTTCTGCTAAAAGAGCTGACTGAGATTTTTGCATTTGGCTTAACGCCTGTGCCCAAACCGATTTGATGCGTTGTACATCTTGCTTTGTAGCATCTTTTAGTATCTCTTGAATACGACCTGTTGGTGCTTTATAGCCGTTTGGACTTTTAGCTCGTGGACGTTGCTCTTTTGGCGTTTGCGTCGTTTGTACAGAAGCACCCGCTTGTAATTGGGCTGATAGTTGCTGCACCATCTGCTCGAGTGCCACGACTTTTTGAGCGAGCTCAGGACTCATAGCTACCTCACCCGAAGTGGTAGTTTGACCAACTGAACCTCCGGAAAACTGCACCATTTTAAGTAATGCCGTTTCTAAGTAAATCTTTGTATGATGGGAGAATCGCATTTCTTGCTGCGTTTTCGCTAAAATATCAATGTAGCCATATAACAAATCCGGTGCAAAGTCATGCGCTAAAGTAAATACTCGCTCCTCGGGTGATACTAGTTCTAATAATTCGGCCAGATCTTCACTTGTTTGCAGTAGTAATAAATCCCGGAAAAATGTAATCAAGTCCTCTGAAAGTCGAAGAGGATCTTTGCCGTCCGCGATAAGCTGTTCTAATAACGCAAGCATTTGTCCGACATCTTTTACTTTTAGAGCTTCTGCTAATTCATAGAAAATTTCCTGACTAATAGAACCTGTCACAAGTAATGTATCTTCAAGCTTCAACTTTTCTCCGCTGAAGGATACAACCTGATCTAATAAGCTTAAAGCATCTCGCATACCACCTGCTGCTGATTGTGCGATTACCTTTAAACCCTGTTCCTCAAATGGCAACTCAATGTCTTCTAATACAACTTTCATGCGCTCAATAATATCATTGGTTGAAAGACGTTTGAAATCAAAGCGCTGACATCTTGAAATAATCGTTGCGGGCAATTTATGAGGCTCTGTCGTTGCTAAAATAAATACGGCATGAGATGGTGGTTCTTCTAACGTCTTTAAAAGGGCGTTGAAAGCACTTGTAGAAAGCATATGCACTTCATCGATGATATACACTTTATATCTGCTACTTGCAGGAGCAAATCGAACTTTCTCAATGATGTCACGAATTTCTTCAACGCGTGAATTAGACGCCGCATCAAATTCAATAACATCTGGGTGAGAACCTTCTGTAATACTTAAACAAGTAGCACATTCATTACAAGGCTCGTTTGATGGTGCATGCTCACAATTTAATGCCTTTGCAAAAATTTTAGCTGTACTTGTTTTCCCGGTACCACGCGGGCCGGAAAATAAATAAGCATGCGTTGTTTTATTCGCTAGGAGAGCATTTTGTAGCGTTCTTTTGACATGTGCTTGGCCAGACATTTCTCGGAATGATTGCGGTCGATACACACGATAAAATGCTTGATACGTCAATGGTTTCCTCTCCTCTTCTTCATTATATAGAATAGTTCTATTATAGCATTTGCCTCATTATTTATAAAATAGTGTCATCGTTTTTCTGTAAATTTCGGGACAATTCTCTTTCATTCCCTATAGTAAGGCTGATGCTTCAGGCTCCTATCGGCAACCTTGTGCCATTTGTAGCTTCCTTATACATTCTAACGATTGACCTTCCGTCCCAACAAAAATTAAAAAAATCATAAAAAAACGCATCCGCCTTTGTAGACGGATGCGTTTGAATTGGCAAGTTAATGCCGTGCACCTTTCTTCGACAGCCGCACATAAGCGTTACTCTTGTCGTTAGCTCAGATTAGGCAACCCCGCGGCACATGGATAAGACCACTTAATGCTGCTTCCTTCCGGACCTGACATGGTTCATGGGTATCCATTGCGCAGGACCCAATCGTCAACACTACGTGCAAAAGGCAGACCAAACAATACGGACAGCCTCGAAAAAGGAATTCAGTCTCGCTAGAGCGGATTGCGAGTTACAGGACACCGCTACCTTCCCACCTAGCACGGCAATAACTAGTATACTGACTGTTTTCATAAATTGCAACTTAATACGCATAATATTTATATGGAATATTCTATCTGCACTGTAAAATAAGAAATTAATAAAAAAATATAAAAATTATGTTGACGTTTAATATATAATGTGATAAATTAAATCTTGTCGATAAGACAATGCAACAAAACAACATGGAGGTATACCCAAGTCTGGCTGAAGGGATCGGTCTTGAAAACCGACAGGCGGGTAACACCGCGCGGGGGTTCGAATCCCTCTACCTCCTCCAGTTTTAAAATTCCGACTACGAATGTAGCCGTTTTTTTTGCTTTAAAATTGTATGTAACCTTTAATAGATGCCACTTCCACTTAGGTTGTGGTATTTTTTTATTGTATTTCATCTAGGCAAATGCGCTTTTGTTTCTAAATCGTGTTTCACCCCAACGAAACATCAAAAGGAGTGGTACAATTACCTTTATTTCAAACATTTAAACGAGCTCTTTTAGCATATTGCTCGTTAATATTGATTAGGGAGGATTTTTTATGCACTCGAAGTTTTACATACCCCGTGCCCCCCTCACTTGGATTTTTATAATCGCTCTGTTAACCGCTATCGGTAGTGAGATTAAAATAATACCTTTCGCTGATACGCCTTTTCGTTTCGGATTAGGAAGTATTATTTTCTTTTTATGCACGCTACTTAGACCTACACCAATCATTTTGGCTGGGTTTGCTACAAGTATCGTGACAACCATTTTTCGAATTATCATTAATTACTCTTTTCATGATGTTCCATTAGTCGATAGTTTACAAATACATTTACCGGCTGCTGCATTTTATATATTATTTGCAATATGCTTACAAATTCTAAATATTCATCAATATAGAGAAAAACCACTATTGCTTGGACTACTAGTTTCGTTTAGTGAAGTATTCAGTAATTTAGTGGAACAACTATTTCGTTTTTTTATAAATTCTTATACTTTTTTATTCCTTCATGATTTACTTATACTATTAGCAGTTGCTTTTTTACGCAGTTTCTTTGTTGTCGGTATTTTTAGTTCCATTTTAATTGCTGAGCAAAAAAAACGTGTTCAGGAAATGCTTACGATCGGCTCAGATTTATATGTTGAGACACTATATTTAAAAAAATCGATGAACCACATAGAAGCAATTACAGCCAGTGGATTTGAATTATATCGACAATTAAAATCACTAGGTTATCGTGCAGAAAGTTTACAGGCACTCCATATTGCCCAGGAAATTCATGAAGTGAAGAAGGATTCGCAACGTATTTATGCAGGTATTTCTAAAATTGTTGGTGAAAAGAGCTATGGCTCCCTTAGATTGTCAGAATTATTACATTATATCGAAGACGGCAACAGTAAGTACGCTAATTTTCTTGGGAAAGAAATCGACTTTCAATTAACTATTGAAAGTGATTTTCAAACGAAAGAACATATTGCATTGCTTGCACTTTTAAATAATTTAACAGCCAATGCTATAGAAGCAATTGAAGATCAAGGCATCATTTCTATTGCCATTCAACAGCAACAGGATGATACTGTAATAACAGTATGTGATAATGGAAAGGGTATCCCGCAAAGTAATCTTTCTATTATTTTTGAACCTGGATACACAACAAAATACAATGTAGAAGGTGTCGCAGCAACAGGTATTGGGCTTTCACATGTTGTTGAATTAGTAAATAAATTAAATGGCTCAATATCCGTTGAATCAAATGCTCAAAACACGATGTTTAAAATTGCAGTTCCTACGCAAACTATTCAAACGGGAGAGACTTAAATGAGGTATTTTATTGTAGATGATGATCGTGCAAGTCGGGTCATGTTAAAACAAATTATTGAAGAAAGTGGCTTAGGTACCGTTATTGGTGAAGCACGCAATGGTGAGGATGCCATTCCACAAATTTTAATGACACAGCCAGAATTTGTGTTGATTGACTTACTTATGCCTAAGCTCGATGGAATAGCTACAGTCGAGCACCTTATTCAAAATCGCTTCGAGGGACAATTTGTTATGATTTCTCAGGTGGTGAATAAGGAAATGGTAGGTGAGGCATATGAGCAAGGTATAGATTTCTTTATTCATAAACCTATCAACCGTATTGAGGTTGAGAATGTTTTACGTAAAACAACTGAACAATTTCGCCTAAAAAACTCATTGCTTATTATTCGCCAATCACTTACAAATATTGACCTAAGTGAACAAATAAATCATAAAGCAACGTCACGCGATCATATTCAAACCATCTTAAATGATATGGGTATCGTTGGTGAGATTGGAAGCGAAGATATTATTGCGATCATTGAGACATTACTTGCTCATCAGCACAAAATTGCACCGCTTCCGCCATTAAAGGAACTTTATGAGGAAATTGCAGCTGTCACAAAGGCTACACCAGATGAAATCTTGAAGGAAAGTAAAGCCATTGAACAGCGTGTGCGTCGTACTATATTAGCAGCTATGATAAATCTCGCCAATCTGGGTGTCGTGGATTATACAAACTCCGAATTTGAATATTATGCACCCCGATACTTTGACTTTAAAGAAATTCGTCAGCTTATGAGTCAGATTGAAGATCACGGAAATCGTAAAGCAAAAGTTAATATCAAGAAGTTTATTCAGGTATTATATTCAGACATTTTAACTAAAGTAAATTAATTTTCTCGGATTCCGTCGGATTCCATAAGTCCTCCGTATTATTAAAGTAAGGCAAGTCCTAAAAATTTTAATATTAGGAGGTACTAAGGTTTTGAAGAAGAAATTTAGAATCAGTTTAGCCACTCAAATTTTAATCGGTTTGATTTTAGGGATTATTATTGGTGGTATCTTTTATGGAAACCCCAAAATTGAAACATATTTACAACCTCTAGGTGATATTTTCCTTCATCTAATTAAAATGATTGTTGTACCGATTATTATTTCGACTTTAATCGTTGGTGTTGCTGGCACTGGAGACATGAAACAGCTTGGACGATTAGGCGGAAAATCACTTATTTACTTTGAAGTTATTACAACAGTAGCAATTGTAATTGGTTTACTTTCCGCAAACTTATTCCAACCTGGCGCGGGTCTAAACATGAACGAGCTCTCTCAAGGAGATATTTCGAAATACGTTGCAACTACAGAAGAAGTGCAGCATGAAGGACCATTTGATATTATTGTAAGCATTGTACCGACAAATATCGTTCAGGCAATGTCTGAAGGTAATATGCTTGCGATCATTTTCTTCTCAGTTATTTTTGGTTTAGGAGTAGCTGCCATTGGCGATCGAGGTAAACCAGTATTAGACTTCTTCCAAGGTGTAGCAGATGCTATGTTCTGGGTAACGAATCTTGTAATGAAATTCGCTCCGCTTGGGGTATTTGGTTTAATCGGTGTAACCGTTTCCAAATATGGATTCGCTTCACTAATACCACTCGGTAAACTCGCAATACTTGTTTATGCAACAATGTTATTCTTTATCTTTGTCGTTCTTGGTCTTGTGGCCAGATTTACAGGTATCAGTATCTTCTTCCTAATTAAAGTACTAAAAGATGAGCTGATTTTAGCGTTCTCTACAGCAAGTTCTGAAGCTGTGTTACCGCGAATTATGATGAAAATGGAGAAACTAGGCGCTCCGAAGGATATCGTATCCTTTGTTATTCCAACCGGTTACTCCTTTAACTTAGATGGTTCTACACTATACCAAGCTATTGCTGCATTATTTATTGCTCAAATGTACGGTATTCACCTAAGTATTGGTGAACAAATTACGTTAATGCTTGTATTAATGGTTACATCTAAAGGGATTGCAGGTGTTCCAGGAGTATCCTTCGTTGTACTTCTAGCAACTCTAGGTACTGTCGGCATTCCAATTGAAGGTTTAGCATTCATCGCCGGTATCGATCGTATTCTAGATATGGGACGTACAGTTGTTAACGTAATTGGTAACTCACTTGCGTCATTAGTAATGGCGAAATGGGAAGGCCGTTTCGATGCAGAAAAAATGAAAACTTACTTTAAAGATAATGAAAATTTAGCATAAAAATTAAAAAATCCTCACGATGTATAGATGGCATCGTGAGGATTTTTTATTCATCTTTAGATTGAAGGTGTTAAAACTTTATCTAAATAAGCGATAATAGATTCTTTTCCATTTGCATGTGCCTCTTGTGCGCGCATATCATCTTTTTCAAGCTTTGCCTCGGCAGCTGCCACAATACGCTCTGCATCTTCATGTGGTACGACCACAACTCCGTCCACATCTCCAATAATATAATCACCAGGACAAACCGAAACGCCCCCTATAGCAATTGGAACATTTACTTCGCCACCGCCATTTTTATGACCAGCTGCTACCGTTGTGCCAAGTGAAAACACTGGGAAGTCTAATTCTTGAATAGCAGCCAAATCACGAATCACACCATCAACGACAAAGCCCTGTATACCTATACCCTTCGCCAACGAAAGAACAAAATCACCAGCAACTGCACGATTGGTATTCCCTTTAGCGTCAATTACTAAAATATCTCCTTCGCTAGCAGCTCGAATGGCTTCCAATACTGCCCCATTTTCACCATCCGGTAAGCGTACTGTTACCGCACGACCAGCAATTTTAAAATGATCTGCTAACGGTTTAATGTCACTACGTAAATTCGTATGTCCTCCTGTCGCATCTGAAACTGCAGTCGTAGGTAAATGCTCAAAACTTACTTCCACCTTTGTCATCTATAACACCCCTATTATGATTTATGAAATTCTTACACAATTATTGTAAATAAAAGTCATCTACTATTTCAATGTATTTCAGAAGATTTAGTAAATTTAAAATCAATTATGTAATAATTGCATTTTCTTAACAACAGGGCAAACAGGCAATTTATATGCCATTAGCTTAAATGAAAAAGAATCCATTTTGATCAATCTTTTTCAAAATGGATTCTTTTTTGGACAAAAAGTTACTTATGCTCTTTTAATAAATGTAATACTTCCTCCGATGTGGTAGCTACGCGAATAAGTGCTTTTTGTTCAGTTCGTATAAAACCTTCTTCGAGCATTTTCTTAAATAATTGCAAAAGCGCATCATAAAAACCATTCACATTATATAAAATTACGGGCTTTTCATGTAAGCCAATTTGTGCCCACGTAAACACTTCAAAATATTCATCCATTGTTCCCCCACCACCCGGTAAGGCAATAAAAGCATCTGCTAACTCTACCATTTTGGCTTTACGTACATGCATTGACTCAACAAAATGAATCTCTGTTAACGAGGCATGTGCTATTTCCCGCTTCTGTAAATGAGTTGGCATCACGCCAATAACCTCACCGCCAGCTTCTAATACGGCATCTGCCACTTTTCCCATTAATCCTGTTTTCGAACCACCATAAACGACACCATGACTATTCTGAGCTAAAACAGTCCCTAATTCGGCTGCCTTCTCTGCAAAAATCGTGCTTATGCCTAAGCCAGAACCGCAATACACCGCTATTCTTATAGTAATCCCCCCTATTCAAAAGACGTGATACAATAGGTTACATATTGTATCACGTCTTTTGATCATTTATTTTCTTCAATTACGCTTTTCTGTCCGTCACTTTGCTTTCAGCCAGAGCTTCATGAACTTCCTATTTACGTAAATGACTTGTTTGTTTTAGCATATGACTGATGCGGCTAACAATTGATTCAATTGCTTCAGGATTTTTTAATAAATCATAATCATTTATATCTAAACGTAGAACCGGGCATGAATTAAAATTATTGATCCAGTTTTCATAGCGGTCATGCATTTCAATCCAATAATCATTCGGTGTTTGCTGCTCCATCGCACGACCACGCTCTTGAATTCGTCCAATAACAGAATCAATTGGTCCTTCTAAATAAACCAGTAAATCTGGGTGCGGGAAATAGGGTGTCATTACCATAGCATCAAATAAATTTGTATACGTCTCGTAATCCGTTGGGCTCATTGTACCTTTATCATAGTGCATCTTAGCAAAAATTCCTGTATCTTCATAGATTGAGCGATCTTGAATAAACCCACCGCCATATTCAAAGATTCGCTTCTGCTCTTTAAAACGTTCAGCTAAAAAATACACCTGTAAATGAAAGCTCCATTTTTCAAAGTCCTCATAAAATTTATCTAAATATGGATTTGTATCCACTTTTTCAAACGATGTACGGAAATTTAGCGCCTCTGCCAACGCCTTTGTCATTGTTGACTTTCCTACACCAACCGTACCAGCGATTGTAATGACCGTTTGTGGAGGAATATCGTATTTCTCTCTCAAATTCATTGTTGCAAGCTCCTTTGTTGTAACGTGTCCTTTATTGTTTGTAAAACAAATTTCAAATCTTTTGGATGTTTTACGAAATCAAGCTGATCACCATTAAATCGAATAACAGGAATATCGGGATGCATAGTCTCAAAATGCTCGATAAAAGAATGATAATCTGCCACTAATTGCTCCATGTAATCCCGTGAAATCATTTTTTCAAATTCGCGACCACGCATCGCAATACGTTTCATCAATGTATCAACACTGGCATGTAAATAAACAACTACATTAGGTACAGGCATATCTTTCGTTAATATTTTATATATTTCCTCGTATTTATCATACTCAGTTGATGCCAATGTACGCTTAGCAAATATTAAATTTTTAAAAATGTGGTAGTCTGCTACAACAGGTTTATCATGTGTTAGACGGAAACTTTTTATATCCGACAATTGTTTATAGCGATTACATAGGAAGAACATTTCCGTTTGGAAGCTCCATTCCTCAATGTTTTCATAAAACTTATTTAAAAAAGGGTTTTCGTCTACTATTTCTTTTAATAGATGGTAATTAAATGTTGCTGCAATCTCTTTAGATAAAGAGGTTTTACCAACACCAATCGGACCTTCTACCGTAACAAATGGAACCGTCACCAGAAGCTCCTCCTTCATGTTCTATGGATTCTATCATCAATTACCTCGTCCAAGAGGTTTTTATATTCAGTGCTTTTCATTGTATCATAGTGCGAAAATGAAAAACAGAATCAAACTATTTCTCTATAAAATAGGCGTCCAAAAAAAATAGACCCACCGAAGTGGATCTATCGTAATCTCTATAATTTCACTCGCTGTAAACGTAGTGCATTTAAAACAACAGACACTGAACTAAATGCCATCGCTGCACCCGCTACCCAAGGAGCCAGTAAACCAATTGCGGCAATTGGAATACCTAATGTATTGTAAGCAAATGCCCAGAATAAGTTTTGCTTAATGTTGCGCATTGTTTTACGACTCATGATGATAGCATCCGCGATACTGTTTAAATCGCCACGAATCAATGTAATATCGGCCGCTTCCATCGCAACGTCTGTACCGGTACCAATCGCCATCCCAATAGTAGCCGTTGCAAGTGCTGGTGCATCATTAATGCCATCACCAACCATCGCCACTTTTTTACCTGTAGCTTGCAGTTTTTTCACTTCATTCGCTTTGCCTTCCGGAAGTACTTCTGCAATCACACGATTCACACCAACTTCTGCACCAATAGCTTGTGCTGTACGTTCATTATCACCAGTCATCATAATGACCGTAATGCCCATCTCTTGTAGACGACTTACCGCTTCTTTTGAAGTAGCTTTCACTGTATCAGCAACTGCTACTAGTCCGGCATACTGATTGTTAATCGCAGCTAACATAGCCGTTTTACCGTTTTCCTCTAATTGCTCCATTATCGGTAGAATATCATCAATGTGAATACCATATTGTTGCATCAATTTACGCGTACCGATGACAACTCCTTGACCAGAGACAGTCGCTTGCACACCGTAACCTGGTATTGCTTCAAAAAATTGAACATCCCCTAGGTCAATACCACGATCAGTAATTCCTTGAACAATTGCTTCTGCTAACGGATGCTCCGATTGCTTCTCCGCTGCGCCGATTAACGATAAAAATCGAGTTTCGTCCTGATTTGCCGCCAGTACGATATCCGTTAATACAGGTTTGCCGTGTGTTACTGTACCTGTTTTATCAACAACTACTGTATCAATGCTTTGCGTTTGCTCTAAATGCTCCCCACCTTTAAACAAAACACCAAATTCCGCAGCACGCCCAGAGCCCGCCATAATAGATGTTGGCGTTGCTAATCCAAGTGCACATGGACAAGCAATCACGAGAACTGCAATTAATACTTCAAGCGCTGGCGTAAATTCACCAGGTCGCACCCAGATCATCCAAATTAGAAACGTTACGGCCGCAATCCCTACGACAATTGGTACAAAAATGCCTGAAATTTGGTCTGCTAAGCGCTGGATTGGCGCTTTTGAGCCTTGTGCATCCTCTACAACTTTAATAATTTGAGCTAAGGCCGTATCACGGCCGACTTTAGTTGCTGTCATTTTAATAAAGCCATTTTTATTAATAGTGGAACCAAATAATAGGTCCCCTTGCTTTTTATCAACAGGTAAACTTTCCCCTGTTAACATCGATTCATCAACAGCCGTTGTTCCTTCTATTACCTCGCCATCGACAGGGATTTTTTCACCTGGTTTCACTAAAATAATATCGCCAATGACTACTTCTTCTAATGGTACTTCTTTTTCTACACCATCACGGACAACGATGGCCGTTTTTGCTTGAAGGCCCATTAATTTTTTGATTGCTTCAGATGAGCGCCCTTTTGCTTTTGCCTCAAATAATTTACCTAATAAAATCAAAGTAATTAATACAGCACTCGTTTCAAAATATAGATGTGGGGCATGATGTGATCCCGCAGTAATAATTGCTTGATATAAACTATAAAAATAAGCAGCGGATGTTCCCATGACTACAAGTACATCCATATTGGCACTACCATTGCGTAAAGCTTTGTATGCCCCAACATAAAATTGCTTCCCAATGATGAATTGAACAGGAGTAGCCAACACCATTTGTACCCACGGATTCATTAAAAATTCAGGGACATATAAAAATGATGTAAATGAAAAATGACCTACCATCGTCCAAAGTAACGGTATTGAAAGGATGGCCGATAAAATAAATTTTTGCTGCTGTTTTTTGATGGCCTGTTCTCGATGATCTACCGTTTCTTGCTCCTCTGCTTTTTGATGAGCCTCATATCCTAATTTTTCAACCCTCGCAATCATATCTGCAATTGTTACTTCTGATGGGTTAAACTCAATAGTCGCTTTTTCAAGCGCTAAGTTTACATTCGCAGAGGATACACCTGCTAATTTATTTAAACCCTTTTCTATACGAGTGGCACAGGCTGCACATGTCATACCCGTAATGTTGAATTCAGTTTTTTGTTTCACGACACCATAACCAAGTGCTTCAATTTTCTTTTCAAAGTCTTCTTCATTTAATTTTGTCGGATCATATTTAATGGATGATTTTTCAAGAGCTAAATTAACCGTCGCTTGTTCTACACCATCCATTTTATTTAAACCTTTTTCTATACGAGTGGCACAGGCTGCACATGTCATACCTGTAATTTGTAAATTCGCTTCCTTTATTTCTGAACTCATGATCATTTCTCCTTCCTACATACCAACCAGGGGTATGTGCAATTGAAAATAATAGAGTGCTACATGAGCACCCTATTTATATTATTTAACGTCATAGCCTTGATCGTCGATTGTTTCTTTAATTTGATCTAGAGATACTTTTGTCTCATCAAATGCTACATCTACTAAACCATCGGCTAAATTTACTTTTACTTGTTCAACGCCCGTTAAAGCTCCTACACTTTTTTCCACTGAGTTTACACAATGTCCACATGACATTCCTTGTACGTTTAACGTTACGTTTTGCATAAAATATCTCTCCTTTTATTTTAAATACTGTATAGGGGTATATATTTGTTAAAAAATTCTATTTCTTCATTAATTTTTGGATAGTCACTACTAATTCATCTAACACTGCTTCATCACCTTCTGATAGGCGATCTACTACACATCCCTTTAAATGACCTTCTAATAATATCTTTGCTACACTATTTAAAGCAGACTGAGTGGCAGACAGTTGCGTAATAATATCATCACAGTAAACATCTTTGTCAATCATCCCTTTAATACCTCGGATTTGACCTTCAATTCGATTTAAACGAGTCGTTAAATCCTTTTTAACGCGTTCAGGATGATGGCTTTTTCGACATGATGTAGCTTCCTCAGTATGACAAGCATCTTCTTTCACTATATCCTCCATAAATGCACCTCCTACTTTACAATTTCATATTACCATACCCACGAAGGGTATGTAAAGGTGAAAATTTTTAGAATTTTTTAATGATGATGGTGATGATTGGACTGCTCATTTTTTATTGTACATAAAATTGAATTATCATGCTTATGTGCAACTGTTTCCAATTGAATCGTTACGTGCTTTATGCCCTTATGCTCAAGATTATGTTCAATTTCTCGTAATATATGCTCACTATCCGCAATTTTCAGCTGATCATCAACAACTGCATGACAAGAAAGTGCATTTGTTCCACTTGTTATTGTCCAAATGTGTAAATCGTGAATGCTATGAATGCCAGCTGTTTGTTCAATAGTTTGTATGATTTCCTGAACGTCTACATTTGAAGGTGTTCCTTCCATTAGAATATGGACAGCCGCCTTCGTGACATAGTAACCGCTTCTCAATACCAGTATTGCAACGATAACGCTCGCAAGTGGATCAGCCCAGCCCCAACCAAAAAACATAATTAATAGTGCCGCAACAATGGCCCCTACAGATCCAAGCATATCGCTTAATACATGTAAAAAAGCTCCACGCATATTTAAATTATCTTTTGTATCACTGCCACGCATCATAATCCAGGCTACTAAAATATTCATCAACAGGCCGATTGTGCTTATAATGAGCATCCCTGTAGTTGCCACTTCCGGTGGATTTGCAAAACGTTCTATTGCCTCATAAAAAATGAATAAAGCAATCAAAATTAACGTCACACCATTTAAAACTGCTGCTAAAATTTCAAATCGTTTATAACCATATGTTTTACTATAACTCGCAGCCTTTTCTCCAAATATAAAAGCAAGCAAAGCGATTGCTAACGAAATGGAGTCACTTAACATATGTCCAGCATCGGATAAAAGAGCCAAACTATTTGTTAAATAGCCACCAATTGCTTCAACAACCATATAACTCGTAATAACCATAAATGATACAATTAACACCTTTTTATTTGCGCCATGTGTATGATCATGGCTGTGATCATGATTATGTCCCATTTCTTATCCCTCCATTAGTTCTAGTTATGTGCAGCATGCTCAATAGCTTGCATTAACAAATTCATAATGTGATCATCATCTTTTGAATAATATAAGGTTGTGCCTTCCCTTCTATATTTCACTAACCGTAAATTTTTCAAAAAACGTAACTGATGCGAAACTGTTGATTGACCTAAATCTAAAATTTCAGCAATGTCGTTTACCGAATGTTCCTCCGTACATAATAAATTTAAAATGCGAATTCTTGTCGGATCACTTAATGCTTTAAATGTTTGAGACACGACGAATAATGTTTCTTCGTCTAAATGTCGTTCTTTGTTATTAAAGGCTTCTGTATTTTTTAGTTTTTCATCCATTTAGTTTTCCCCTAACTTTTATATTTATATATGAGCATGTGTTCATATATAAATATAGTTGGTTATTTTGGATATGTCAATGTTTTACGTCTTATATAATCTGAAGGCAAGATGCCGAGACATATTTGATAGTAGCAATTGTTAATTAAGCAAGATACACTAAATGATAAGGAGAGATCATAGTGGATATTTTTGAAACAGACCGATTGTTTATGAACAGTGCACTAGAAGAAGCTAAGAAAGCTGCTTTACTTGGAGAAGTGCCGATAGGAGCTGTGCTTGTTTACGATGGAGAGATCATTGCACGAGCCCATAATTTACGAGAAACAACACAAAATGCAACGACGCACGCTGAATTAATGGTTATTCAAGAGGCATGTAAAAAAATAGGGAGCTGGCGCCTTGAAGAAACAACCCTCTATGTGACGCTTGAACCTTGCCCTATGTGTGCAGGTGCCATTTTGCAATCTCGTGTACCACGGGTTGTATATGGTGCAAGGGATATAAAAGCAGGCTGTGTAGATTCACTCTATCGTCTATTAAACGATGCACGCTTTAACCATGAATGTGAAGTGACAGAAGGAATATTAGCTGAGGAGTGTGGACAAATCTTAACCGATTTTTTCCGAGCTTTACGTGAAAGAAAAAAAGCCGAGAAAAAAGCTCGACAAGCATTAATTATTGAAAATGAAGAATGTTAACAGACACTATAATGCACATAAATTTTTCCGCTAGCATACTTATTGAAAAGAAAAACTACTGTTGAGAATAAATTCCCAGCAGTAGTTTCTTTTATTTTTCGATTCAATTTATTTCGGAGCAATCACTATGCTTCCGTCGGCTTGAGTCTGCCGCTTCGCTTTCGACTCAGTTTACTTTGGAGCAATTACTTCTTTTCCGCCCATATACGGTCTTAATACCTCAGGAATCATTACGCTTCCGTCGGCTTGCTGATAATTTTCTAGGATTGCTGCTACTGTACGGCCGATTGCAAGACCTGAGCCGTTTAATGTGTGTACATACTCTGGTTTTGCATTTGGCTCACGACGGAAGCGAATATTTGCTCGACGTGCTTGGAAATCTTCAAAGTTAGAGCAAGAAGAGATTTCACGGTACATATTTTGTGCTGGAATCCAAACCTCTAAATCGTACTTTTTCGCTGCAGTAAATCCTAAATCAGCTGTACACATTTTTAGTTTGCGGTATGGTAACCCTAATAATTGTAGTACTTTTTCTGCATGGCCTGTTAATAATTCTAGTTGTTCATAAGATTCTTCTGGTTTTACAAAACGTACTAATTCTACTTTGTTAAATTGGTGTTGGCGAATTAAACCACGTGTATCGCGACCTGCAGAACCTGCCTCTGAACGGAAGCAAGCGCTGTATGCTGCAAAGCCTTGTGGTAATGCTTCAACAGGTAAAATTTCATCACGATAGAAGTTAGTCACTGGTACTTCTGCTGTGGGAATCATGAAATAATCTGTGTCAGCTAATTTAAAGACATCTTCTTCAAATTTAGGTAGCTGTCCTGTACCTGTTAAGCTATCACGATTAACAATTACAGGTGGTAACATTTCTTCATAGCCATGCTCTTCTGCATGTAAATCCATCATAAACGTCATTAAAGCGCGTTCTAAACGAGCACCAAGACCACGATAGAATAAGAAACGGCTACCAGTCACTTTTGCACCACGTTCAAAGTCCACAATTTTTAAATCCGTAGCAATATCCCA
>NZ_JALNLQ010000020.1:0-17818 GCF_023337835.1 Lysinibacillus sp. Bpr_S20 | reverse complement strand
ACCACATGAATGGGCGAACCACCAGTAGTTAACAAACAAAAACTTCTTGACCAGAACATTTCTTTCCAAAGTTTTTTACGAACTAATGGGAAGTCACGTTTTATCAGTCGGGAACTAGCACTCTTCTACGCATTGATGAACTTGGATAATTCTGTATTAGGTTTGCTTTAAACAAAATGTGAACATGGTTTTTGTCATGATTCCACTCAACAATAGTAATATTATATTCTTACCTAGATACGCCTGATTATAAGGCATGATGTGTTTAAATACTTTTGGCTAACGCCAACCACAATTCATCTCCCACCTATCACTGTGCTACGCCCTGCACGTGATTGAGGAAGGAGTCTTCTTGTGGAAAACCGATAAACTAATTGTCGCTGAACTAAATTGTTTAGCACCTTTACATTTCATTTGCAATCTGCTTAACAATTTCATCAATCGTTGGGATCGCTGACGTTTTATTGGCCTGTGTCAAAATACTAAAGATATACCACTTGCCACTTTTTCCTTTCACATAACCACTTAAAGAATAAGTTCCAGAAATATAGCCTGTTTTAGCAGAAACACTATAGCCCTTCATACGATTTTCTAAAGTCGCTCCAACTAGGCTACCCTTTCTTCCAGCATGCGGTAATGCATCTAAATAGGCGTTATACCAGGATTTGCTTCGAGCTTTATATAATAATAGACTTTCTTGCATACTGCTGACTCGATTTTTGTGACTTAAACCTGAACCATCTTCAAAATACCATTGCGCCATATTGAGCCCAATATCACTACCATATTTACGAATCGCTTTGATCCCAGCCGACCAGCTTCCTTCTCCAAGGAGCTCTCGTCCAAGTTGTTTAGTCAACATATCTCCCATACCATTAAGGCTTAGCTTTAAATACTTAAAGTTAATATCCTTTAATGGTTTTGAATTTGAAATACCTACTCGTTGTGCATTTTCAGGTATCTTACCCGTTGCAATAGGCATTTTTTGGATACCTTTTGCGGCTAATTTTTCTCGAAATACATCCAGTGTATACAGAGTTGGATTATAGACAGTGACATATGTACTTTTCTGTGAACCTGCTGGTAAATTACCAGTTACAATGATTCGCTCTGTACCATATTCTCTTGTAATTTTCACAGTACTTTTCTGGCCCTTTTTAACAACTTTTGTTTTGTTTACAACCGGAATAGTACTTGCAAACGGAACAAGCTGAACATTCGCCGCAGTGCCGGCCTTTGAGCCTGTCACTTTCACTTGCACAGTTGCAATATCATATTGATCATTTGGCGAAATCGTTAATGCCGAAATTCGCGAAGCATATAGTTGATCCTCTTCTTGAGGTACGATTCCCTTCGGTAAACGATCTGCATCAAACCAAGTATCATCCCCGATTAAGGAACCCGTAATTTTCGAGATCCCCATTTTTTTCAAGCCATTGGCAAACGACTCTAAATGATTAGGTAAAAGCGTTGGATCTCCTCCGCCTTGTAAATAAATATTACCGTGAAGAACCCCATCTTTAATTGGACCATCAACATATGTCGTTGTAGCAAAGCGATAATCAGGTCCCAGTAAATCCAATGCAGCGGCACTAACTAACAGCTTATGCGTAGAAGCAGGGCGTATCATTTTTTCACCATTTCTATTGTAAAGTACCTTCCCCTTTTCTGTATCTCGTACAGTAATGCTAAACTCGTTGTTCTTCCAATTTTTCGCAATGACGCTATTCACTTTTTTTGTCATTGTTTGCTCACTAGCACTTGCCTTCACAACGAAGATGATAGGAGAACAACAGACCATTACCATCATCATTAAAAAAAATTTTTTCTTTTTCATAGACCCTCCAATTGTCAGATTTCTACTTCTCATCCTTTTATTCTACTTAAATATTTAGAATTTTACAATAAAGCACTTTTTTATTTTACAAAGAATAATATGTCATCTTTTTTATTCGACAAGAATAAACTGTAATAGCTAGCTAAATCATTCCGGGAAAGGAGTTGTTTATAAATGGGTGCTAAATGGATAAAGATTTCAGTCTTATATTTAGTGATTGCTTTGGCTTTTGGACTGTTTATGCATTATACAATTCAACTCGAATGGACGGCGACACATGCACACATCGGTGTAGTAGGTTGGCTAACAACTGGTTTTATCGGTTTAATTTATTCAATATATAAAGATGCAGCCGAGACAGGGTTGGCCAAAGCACAATTTTGGTTTTATAATATCGGATTACCATTCCTCTTAGTCGGTATGATGATGGTCCATATAGATGTACCGCACTGGTTATTTGAACTCTTTGTATCTGGCGGCGGTATTGCAGTGGCAATCTCCGTGCTGTTCTTCTTTGTCAATGTCTTTAAAAATGTAAAATCTTAAATAGAAAGCCCCACTTTTTTCATAAAGTGGGGCTTCATATATACTATTCCTGTAACCATTCAGATGATTATTGCAAAGAATTCGCCTGCATTTGATACATTTTTTCGTAAATGCCACCCTGTGCTAATAGCTCATCATGTGTGCCACGCTCAACAATCTTACCGCGATCTAAGACAAGAATACGATCTGCATTTTTAATAGTAGAAAGTCGGTGGGCGATGATGAATGTTGTACGTCCTTTTTTCAGCACATCCATCGCATGCTGAATAATCTCCTCTGTTTCCGTATCTATATTAGAAGTAGCCTCATCTAAAATTAAAATAGCCGGATCAAAGGCAAGCACACGTGCAAAGGAAATTAACTGACGCTGCCCAGACGACAGTGTACTCCCCTTCTCAATAACTGGCTCATCATAGCCATTTGGTAAGTTCGCTAAAACACGTTCCCCACCAACAGCCTTTAATGAAGTTTCTATTTTTTCTCGCGAAATTTTAGGATTATTCAAGCTAACGTTCGAAGCTATAGTACCTGTAAATAAGTATGGGTCCTGTAGAACAATCCCCATATGTTCACGCATTGTTTGACGAGGAACCGAAGTGATATCAATGCCATCAATCGTAATTTTCCCTTTAGAAGGATCATAGAAACGGAACAATAAGTTCATAATAGAACTTTTCCCAGACCCCGTATGACCCACTAAGGCAATTGTTTCACCTTGATGTGCTTCAAATGATAGGTTTTTCAATACGTATTCATCATTTTTATAAGCAAAGGAAACATCTTCAAACACTACATTCCCTTTATATCTAGGTAAACTTTTTTCAGATACTGGCTCCCCGTCAATATCTAACACCTCAAACACGCGCTTTCCTGCAACAAGTGAGCGCTCAAGCTGAGAAAATTGATTGACGATATTCGTAATCGGATTAAATAAACGCGTTAAATAATCGACAAAGGCATACAATGTCCCTGCTGAAATAACTTCCGTTGCCGTAAATGACTGTGTACCAAAGTAAAAAATAAAGATCGTAAACATAAGAAGTCTTAATGTATTAACAAGGTTGAAGGAAGTTGCAGAATCCAGGAAAAGCAGCTTGCGTTCATACGCATAATGCTCATTATTCATATCATCAAATTCCTTCGTCATTTGCTGCTCTCGACGGAATGCTTGAATAATCGTCATCCCTTGAATCGATTCATTAATCATTGCGTTAATATCGGCAATTTTCGTTCTGATCACATCATTATATTTTGAAGCAACTTTACGGTATAAAATCATCCATAAATAAACGACTGGTATCATAGCCAATGCTAAGAATGCCATTTTCCAATTTAAAATAAAGAGTGCGATATAAACACCCACAATAGAAATTAAACTCGTAACGAAGTTTGAAAGTACTTGAACATATAAATTACGAACAGCCTCGGTATCATTCGTTACACGGGCTACAATTTTCCCTGCTGGTAAATTATCAAAGTATTGAATTGGCAATGTTTGAATATGCT
This sequence comes from Lysinibacillus sp. Bpr_S20, assembly GCF_023337835.1. NCBI lineage: Bacteria > Bacillati > Bacillota > Bacilli > Caryophanales > Bacillaceae > Lysinibacillus > Lysinibacillus sp. Bpr_S20. The sequence continues at coordinate 13,929 of NZ_JALNLQ010000020.1, read as the reverse complement.
CAAAGACATCTTTACGTAATTTTTGTACAACACGGTTGGCACCCATCTGTAAATAGATATACATAAAATAGCGTAAAACAGCTGTTGCGATTGCTAAAAGTAAATAGACAAGTAATAGCCAAGTGATTGGTTGTAATTCAATGTGGCCAATTGTCATGTAATTATCAATAATATGCTTCGCAATAAACGGCCCAACAAGCTCCGTAAAGACGGCGAGTGTTAAGAAAAATAATCCAAGTAGGATCGGTTTTTTAAAATACATTGCGTAGCGTGATAAACGTTGATTCGTACTCATGAGGCACCTCCTTCTAGCTGCTGACGGTCAAATTGCTCTTTATACCATCCTTGTTGTGAAAGAAGTTGCTCATGTGTTCCCTGCTCTACAATTTGGCCTTCATCTAGCACGATTATTAAATCGGCGTGCTGAATTCCTGATAAACGATGCGTAGTAATAATCGTCGTTTTATCTTGTCGTTCGCGCTGTATATTTTCAATAATTCTTGCCTCTGTTTTTGCGTCTACAGCAGAAAGCGAGTCATCAAGCATTAATATTTCAGGGTCTTTAATAAGAGCACGTGCAATGGACACACGTTGCTTTTGACCACCTGAAAGAGATACACCCTTTTCACCAACAAGTGTCTCTAGGCCCATCGGTAAATTTTTCAAATCTTTTTCAAAGTATGCTGCACGAATCGCCTGGTGCAATTCAGCCTGTGTAGCATCTTCTTTTCCAAATAAAATATTTTCACGAATAGTACGTGAGAATAAAACATGATCCTGTGGAACATAACCAATCCAATCGAGTAACTGCTCCTTCGTTTGTGCAGTAATATCAACTCCATCAATCGATAGCTGCCCCTCGCCGATTGGATACTCGCGTAATAATTGTCGTAGGAAGGTTGTTTTTCCCGCCCCCGTTTTACCAACAATTCCAAGTGTTTGCCCCTTTTTCAGCGACAACGAAATTTCCTGAAGGTTTTTCACCTGACTCATCGGATATTGGAATGTTAAATCATCAAAGCCAATGGCATTCGGTGTCGCAATCGTTTGTGGATTCGCAATATTCCGAACATCCATCTCGTAGTTTAGCGTTTCCTGTACACGATCAAGAGAAGCATTACCTTGCTGCATCACATTGATAAGTTCCCCAATGGCAAATATTGGCCAAACTGCTAACCCCAAGTAAACATTGAACGTTACAAGTTGCCCAACTGTCATCGTCTCAATCGCTACTAAATGAGCACCATAGCCAAGCGCTACAACATAACTAATTCCAGTACCAACCTTTGTAATCGGTCCAAATAAAGCGTTAATTTTAGCGGTATGCATATTTTTTTCATACACAACCTCACTCATCTCCGCAAAATTAGCTTCGTCCTTTTTTTCTTGTACGTATGCCCGTACAACTCGCACACCTGCCACTGACTCTAGAACACTATCATTCAGCTCTCCAAAAACATCCTGCGCCTTCATATAGCGCTCATGCACAATTTTCCCTAAATATTGAATAAGGACGGCCATAATTGGCACTGGCAACATGGCAAAAAAAGTAAGCTTCCACGAAATCATATAACCCATCGCAAAAATAATACAGCCCATATAGATGGTGGAATCAATCAATGTCATAATCCCGAACCCAGCAGTCAGTGACACTGCGTTTAAATCATTCGTCGCACGGGCCATTAAATCTCCGGTACGATTTTTTTCATAAAACGTTGGCGTCATCCGCAAGAAATGCTGCATTAGGTTTCGACGTAAAATTTTCTCTAGGTTAATAGCCCCTTCAAAAAGTCTGAATTGCCACACAAAATTAAGGACATAACCCCCAATAATGATACTTACAAAAATCAAAATATACTTCGTTAAAAGAGCTGGTGTCATTTCTCCAGCGGTCAATATATCGATAATTGACCCTAGTAAATACGGCGGAACAACTTCTAAGCCACTCGCAATTATTAAGAGTACGACAGCTATTGTATATTGCTTCCAATATTTCTTAAAAAACCAGCTTAATTTACTTAAAACATCAAACATACGTTATAACCTTCTTTCTCTAGTGCTGTTAAAGCTTTGCTACCCACTATCCAGATATACCTTGATGAAAATCATTTTTTGTACTTTGTTTTGCATACACATACACTCCTTTTTATGGTCACTACAACCCTTTTTTGCAAAAAAAAAGACACATACCCTCAAAAAAGAGCATGTGTCTCTTCATAAAAGGCCAGGAGCTTCCCATGCCTTTTATTTGCAACGCAAAATAAAAAGTTAGAAGACATGGACGATGTATGCAGTTGTACTTTGATATGATACTGATAAAATTAACATCGTCATGCCCTCCTTTCCTTCAAATTGTTATAGTGTTCTTGAAGATTATCATACTTTAGAAATATTTGTCAACCAACTCACTGTTATTTTTTGTGTTTTTTAGGAAGTAGTTAGCGCTTTAAAGCAGCGAATTGCTAAATCGGAGAACCTTTAATTTAGAAATTTCCCTACAACTTTTTATATTGACTTTAACTCGCATAGTTCGATAGGGTCATTAATCAATTTATCGGAACAAATTTTTAATTTATCGGAACTATTTCTAGGTTTATCGCCCAAGTTTAATTTATCACCTAACTTTTCTAATTTATCACCTAACTTTTTAAATTTATCGCTCAACGTGGGTATAAAATGATACACTTTTCACTATAGACATTTTAGTTAAGGAGTCTTTATTTTGAAATCATTTTTAGCTGTTGGAATTGGCGGATTTTTTGGTGCCATCTGTCGATATAGCATTGGTCTAGCACTTTCAAATAACGGTGGTTTTCCATATGCGACACTTTGCATAAATATAATTGGTTGCTTTTGTTTAGCATGGCTCTTTACAACGTTTACAAAACGTACACCTATTATTTTAGGAATTGGTACAGGCTTTTTTGGTGCCTTTACAACATTTTCGACATTCTCTTTAGAAACGCTATTACTTTTGCAGGATAGTAAATGGCTTCAAGCCGCTCTTTATAGTTTAGTGAGTGTTTTTGGCGGTTTAGTTTCTGCCTGGCTAGGATTTAAGGTAGCAAAGGGGCGCATCGTATGATAGTTATTGGTATCGGTGGCTTTTTGGGCGCACTAACGAGATTTTATCTAGGAAAATTGAGTGTCCATTCATACCCATGGGCAACGTTTTTTATTAATATAACGGGTTCTTTTGCACTTGGCTTTCTCTTTGCATTCGAACCAAGTGAATGGATCTGGCATTTTATAGGGCTTGGTTTTTTAGGAGCTTATACAACATTTTCAACATTTGGTTTTGAATGTTTGCAGCTCTTAGAGCAGAAAAAATGGAAACAAACGATTATTTATATATGCACTACCGTTTTATGCGGTTTACTTTTCGCTACACTTGGCTTTTCCCTTGTGTAGCAGCATTGATGAAAAACTAGAGGTGATTTTTTGACACAGCCATCCATTGAACAATTACAAGCGCTCCAAGCTGAAATTGAACAAACATTATATACTTTAATCGACCTGGAACTAGAAGAAAACTTTCCAGAAATGAATACACGCTTTGCACAATTACTTACAAAGGTGCAGGCAGCTAAGTTAATTGATTATAAGCTTGATGTCCTCGTTGACCCTCAAGACTTTGCAGCAGAAACATGTACTCTACTACAATGTTTAATAGAAGCTAAGGCTAGACCAAGAAAAAGACAACGCCTTCTAACCCATCGTATGATTTTAAAAATATGGCTTCGTAAAAATCAACGCTTTATGAATGAATTTTTACCACAAATGTTTTAGGCACCTTTTACTGTCTCAAGGGCGTCTCTTTTTAAAGTAGCAATTGCTGCAACACCTCTCTTATTTCCCCCTTCCAATCAAATTTAGCTACGTAAGAATAGTAACCCCCAACAAATCATACATGGCGCTTTGAAGTTAAGTTTGATTAAAAAGTGTTGCAAAAATCGACATTTTATTATATTATTTATTTTATTGTGAAAAAAATAATATATTTGCTTCTTATCAAGAGAGATGGAGGGACTGGCCCAATGAAATCTCGGCAGCGGAACTTATGATAAAGTTACTGTGCCAAATCCAGCAGGCAAAGGCTTGATAGATAAGAGGAGTGTTTTATAGATATAAGGCCTCTTCTTGATATTTCAAGAAGAGGCTTTTTTATTGAAAAAGAATGGACAAGAAACGTGTTCAATTTTGGAGGTTTACATGAAGAAAGGGAATCCATGGGCGCTCATCCCATTTGTTGTTTTTTTAATTTTATTTATTGGTTCTGGAGTTATTACAGGTGATTTTTATGCCTTTCCAGTCATTGTAGCTATTGCCATTTCAGGCGCTGTGGCCCTAGCAATGAATCGAAAAGAATCCTTTTCGAAAAAGGTTGATATCTTTTGCAAAGGCGCAGGAAACTTAAATGTCATGCTGATGGTTGTTATTTTTCTCTTGGCTGGAGCCTTTTCAGCGGTAACAAAAGGCATGGGGGCAGTGGACTCCACTGTTAACTTTGCTTTATCGGTCGTTCCACCAAACATGCTTGTCGTAGGCTTGTTCGTTATTGCCTGCTTTATCTCCCTATCAATGGGTACATCGGTGGGAACGATTGTTGCACTGGCGCCAATTGGAGTTGGGATAAGCGAGCATACCGATTTTTCCATTGCTTTAGTAATGGCAGCGATAGTTGGCGGTTCGATGTTTGGGGATAATTTATCCATTATTTCAGATACAACCATTACTGCCGTTCGCTCACAAGGCGCGGAAATGAAGGATAAATTCAGGGTGAATTTTTGGATTGTGTTGCCGGCAGCTATTGTTACGAGCATTATTTTAGGGCTTATTACAATGGGTGAAGCGGCCCAAGTGGAGCATTCAAACTATAATTGGATAAAAATTGCTCCTTATGTTTTAGTTATTATATTAGCGTTAACTGGCATGAATGTTTTCCTTGTTCTAGCACTTGGGATTGTTCTCGCAGGGGCTGTTGGTTTAGCAGATGGTAGCTATCATTTAATGAGCCTATTGCAAAAGATTGGTGAAGGAATGTCAGGCATGTATGAAATGGCATTTCTTGCGATATTAATAGCTGGAATGGTGGAGATTATTAAGTTTAACGGAGGAATTGACTTTCTTCTTCACCTGGCAACGCGAAGAATTAAATCGAAAAAGGGTGCTGAATTTGGCATTGCCGGACTTGTGGGCCTAACAAATTTATCTACAGCCAATAATACAATTGCTATTTTAATTGCTGGTCCGCTTGCAAAAAATATTGCTGATCAGTATGGGATTGAACCGAGAAAGTCCGCGAGTGTATTAGATATTTTTTCTTGTACGGTCCAAGGTCTACTGCCATACGGAGCTCAATTCCTGGCAGCCGCAAGTGTAGCAGGAATATCTCCTGTAAGCATGCTGCCATACTCTTTCTACCCAATTCTTATAGGAATTTGCGGAATCATTGCTATACTTGTCGGATACCCTGCAAAAAAGATAGCTTGAACTTCATCAATTAAAAAATATTGATCGTACATTAAAATAATCCAATCGTTTTGAAAAAAGATTAATCAAAACGATTGGATTTTTTATTTGAAGCAAGTCTTTAAGCTCCTATGAACAACTGCGTTAATGATCTGATTTGGACCGATATTGTTTTTTGAGAAATATAACTCCTTATCCTTATAGCATATATTCGGAATTACCAAGAGGTTGATGTAAAATAATTTGTAAGAATAAAAAAGGAGTTGTTGAATGCATGAGTACAGTAAATAAATCTTTAATAATTGCAGGAATTTTTGGTATCTTTATTTATATGATTGAAGATTTTCATTTGAACTTTATCTGGAAATTTTTATTGTTATTTACCCTTGTTACTATCACAAAATCAGTTGCAGATAGACTATTTAAAGCGAGATGACCTAAAATCATATTTAATAAATTGATGAAGGAGAATTCTTAAAATTTTACAACTATACTTTCTCGTTAGTTATTTCATAACGTCTATATTTGACCATAAATCCAATTCCAAGAATAGGTCCAATCGCTAACAGTGTAAAGACCCACTCCCAGCCAACGATCCTTTGAATGACAGGAACTAGATTTATAGAAAATATAGTGAATAGAAATCCAATACACATTTGAAAAGTAAGGGCTGTGCCTACATAATCAACTTCGGCTATTTCTGAAACAGCAGCAGAAAATTGGGCGGAATCAGATATGACAGACATCCCCCAAACCATGGAAATTATTAAAGTTAACCAAATATACTGCCCGAATGTAAAGCCTATAGCTATCGAACAGATTGCACTAATAACCATAGAAATAATCGTTAAATTGGCTCTTCCAATTTTATCGGAGATTAGTCCCCCTATCACACAACCAATCCCTCCAGCAATTCCGATTGAAATAAAGGAGGATAACGCTATGAACCAATGAGGCGTATCAGGCGAATAGGCTAAGAAACTAGCTGTTAAAAAAGCAGGAAGCCATGTCCACATCGCATACAATTCCCACATATGGCCGAAATAGCCGTAGTTCGCAAGCATTACTGGTTTATTCATAACTACTTTTTTTATTAATTTTAAAGAGAAGGGTGATTTATTGGCTTCAATCGGAGCATCTTCTAAAATAGAAGTAACCATTATTGCCGATAATAAAGCCAAAACTGAAGTACTAATTATCACGACTTTCCAGTTTAATGAAGAAAAAAACATAATGACAAAATGCGGTAATGATGATCCTATTGTTAGTGCTGCTATTAAGATACCAATTGCAAACCCACGTTTTTTCGGAAACCATTGTGATAAAATTTTCACAGCTATTGGATAGACACCAGCGAGCGTTATTCCAGTTAAAACCCTAAGTAGAATACCTAAAAAAGCGTAATGAACAAAAATTAATAATCCATTTAATAGTGCACCTAAAAATACTGAAATCGCAAAAACCTTTCGGGGATTAAAGCGGTCTGCAACCCCAAAATATGAACTAAACAATGACCCAATTACAAAGCCAATAGGAATAGAAGCTGAAAGCCACGCTTCTGAATTGGGGCTAATATTCCAAATTTCAATTAATTCGGGTGCAATCACCGATGCACTAAACCACAAGCTTAATGCACATAATTCTGATAATCCTATCCATACCAATGCTCTCCAAGAACCTTGAATCATAATATCCCCCCAAATAAATCAATATGGTTTATAATCTTCAGCATGCTCCTATATAGTATCTATTTCAATCAGTCATGAGCAGAATTTAAAGCAATTGTTTGAGCTACAGAGAAGGTTTTTTCGGGGGAAGTGTTGCCCTTCCCTCAACATCATCCCTTCGAACCAATCTATTAAAAAAGATTGGTTGTATTGTCATTAACAAAAAATAGTAACAATCCTTATGAATTAAATAATAACAAATATGATATCAAATTCCCTTATAAATCTAATCATCGGTAAAATAAAAAATCTACTATTATTTCTTATTGAAATAACAGTAGATTTATAAGTTATAAGGAGCCTGCCCCTGTACTGATTAGGTTTGTAACCACTCACTTAAAAGTTCAATTGTCATGCTTCCCTCCCCCATTCACGGCATCATCATATGGTGTATAGCTCACAGTAGGTACTTTCTTTTTCACAAAAACGCGATATAAGGTACGAACCAAAATGCTAGAAAAAATCAGACTTACAATAAGCGCTACGCTATTCCCAATATTCATTCTCATCCTATCCTTTCTCTCCGGGTAGTTAATAATGGTTATCCTATTTCTCAAGTGTATTACCAATTAATGTAGGCAACTGTACTATTATATTGTCATTAAACATTGGACATGCCCAGATTGTAAATATAACGCGCTAAAACAATTAGAATTTCCGAAAGGCTGTTTTCTCAAAGATTGGATTCAATCTACAAAATGTGTAGAAATGATCTCTGTATTTTTGTTTTGAGATTTCGCGATTTAATTTAACAAAGTTTAAAATTATCCCTGACGTAATACCTTTTGAAACATTCTTGGTTGATGTTTTTCAAAACATTTTATCAATTCTTTTCCAAAAATAGTGATAGTCTGTTCCCAAGGGTGCCCTAATAGTCCCCATTCAAAATTTTTGTGAATAAAAAAGTAGTAATCACCGTTTGGAAAAATAGGTACGACCCATTCATCAAACTCGTTTTTTGGAAACTCTAAACGGGGGTTTATCCAATAACCTGGATGCTGCCAATCTACTGCATACATATATTCATTCTTTTGTGTGAGTTCTTGAAAAACCAGCAATGATTTCTCCTCTAAATCACTATAAATCTCATCGTAAGTTACTGAATCTCCAGACCAATTAAAATAGGAGGATACACCATATGTGATAAATGGATTAGGAACTCAAATCTGCGCTGTTGATTTAAGAACAGTAAACCACTAAAATCCGCTTAAAGCAATTGGATCGCATGATGAGAATTAGAGGGTTCTACTTCCCTCTTTTTTTCTGCGAGAAATTGATAATATAAATAAGGCGTATCCTGTTATTAACGGGATACACCTAATAAATCATCGCCTTCTAGCCAATGTTTACCGCCGAGAAAGTTAACTAAATAAAGCGGTTTATAGTTGTTATTGATTGTAGTTTGAATCACTTCGCCTAGTATATCTAAAGCGAAAACAATAACTTGTGACCCAATAGGATATTTAATATTAACGTATTTTTTTAGAACAAGCACAAACTGTTCCATTGAGCAAATACCCGTTTGGAAGATACGGTGATTATCATCGGTCTCAATGTGGTATATTACTCCCCCGTCTTTCAATACATCGATTACGATTGTATGTTGGAATTGACCAACTGAACGAGAAGCAGTAAATCTACACCCGGAAACAGCTCGATGGTATGGTTCTTCTTTATCTGGATGATATAAGCTTCTCTCTACTTGCCCCCAGCCACTTTCTGTAAGTGCATTCTCAATATAACTAAAGATAGGGACGTATCGACTAGGGTTTTCACGTATGAATTGTTTTATTTCTTCAAGTTCTTGAGCGATTGAGTTGTCGAAATTAGATTCATTGTAATCTACCTCAAAATACGGTTTAGTCATATCTTTTATTAGGTCTATAAATTGTTGGGGGGTGACAAGCTCTGTGATGGCCCCTTCATATTTAAATGCTTCAGAAGTGCGGGTATTGCCTGATGGATCAAACAAGTATGGTATGCCTAAATAAGATGTTTCTGAATATACGTGAAATAGTTTCATCTGCAAAACTCGGTTTTGTTGTATGATTGGGCGCCAAATTACAATGATGTCATATCCAAATACTTCATTCATTGCTAAGGCGAATATATGGCTGCGACTAGAACAATAATCGAATAGTGTTCTACCTGTAGTACCTATTGTAATTTCATTTAATGGTAAGTCTACGAAATCATAGTTCAACTCCACTTATCTTCCCTCCTTAAAAACTATAATCTTTTTTATTTGTCATTTGTTAGTTGCTACTATTCATTATGCGCTGTGCTCTTATAGCTTAAACTTCAAAGGCTCCGATTTAGAATATGCCTCAGCTCTCCTATGTTCCTGTTCTCCTGTTCCACTATAATTAAAACTTGTAAGATTTCTATGATATTAATGTATGAAGCTAATGAAAAAAACTAGGCTACCTCTAAAAACGTATTTGCATAGATGATTGAGTGTAAATACAAAATGATTCGAGCTTTGCTGATTGTAGTGAAATTATCATAAAAATAAAAATGGATTTTAATTTTTATTTTTAGGTTAGATGGGCAAAAGAGTTGAAAATAAAAGGACCACACATTTTAGATATGTCTAATATGTGTGGTCCTTTATTTAGTTTTTTCTCCAACTAACGCATCTCGTTCGTTAAAGAAAGATTATGATTATAATAAGTATTTCTGAATTATAAAATGTGCTTTCTCCATCAAATTCGAAGGCAGATTATCCAAAGGAACAAATAGTGGATTGGTTTTAAATAAGTATCGTGTGTGAATAATAACTACTTTTGACAATCAAAAAATATTAAAAGGCTGTGTCAAACTTCCAAAATCGTTATTTGAGACACACATAAACACTTTATAGGCTGCTTGATGCTCATAAAAATACAGGATTATTCTATTATAAAATCAATTTTTGCAGTTGAAGCATACTTTTTATGTAGCAAAAAAGTTTCTTTAATTTTGAGTAAAGGATCCCATTTTACAAAAAGATTGATCAAAACGGGATTCATTCTTTGTGAAACATTATATTTTTAAGTTAATCATTTTCTCCACTTATACTAATCTCTCTTTCCCCTCATTTTATGATAAAGGGACATGATGACCCAAATAGCAGTTGGGAGGGCTATCGCTCCAGCTACCATAGATGTTAAGAGGTTAATTGTAGAGTCTGTATCTGTAACACCGACAATTAATAAAAGAATGGCCAAAATTAATAAGACAAGGAATGGTATAGTTTTCACTAAATTGACTAATCCTTTTCTCCCTTCTACCTTCCATTTGTTACTGTATGTTGTCATTATCGTCCAAGCTGTTGGGAGGGCAATGATACTAAGAATAGTAGCCACTACAATAAGTAACGATTCTAAGATACCAGCACTTATTATTGCACCAACCCATGCGAATGCAGTTATTAATACAAGCGGAACTGCCAATTTCATCATGGAATGACTTGAATTTTTATACTTTTCAGTCTTCGTTTCGTGGTCCGTATAAATAGGTTTTGTACCAGGGTGCGCTCGGAATAAATGAATATCTCCTTCTGAAGCAACATGCGACCAACCAAAAGATGAAAAAAGATCAAAGTATTCCTCTTTTTCCCCCTCTTTTAATGAACGGTAATCAACACTGTAGATATAATCCGAACTTTCTCCTTTTTCAAGCGTATACCCCATAAATCTGAAATCACTGACATGCCATCCCTTCAAAGAAAACCGCCGTAATTTTTCCATGTCCTTATCTTCAGAAAAGGCTAACCCACCAGAAGTAATATACTTTGTTTGTCTCATTCTTCGGCCTCCTTCAGTCCGGTTTCCGCTAATTGAATCATCTGTTTTCTTAGCATCATATCTTCCTTTAATACTTCTCTGCCCTTCTCAGTTAGCAGATATGTTTTACGTCTTGAATCCGATCCATCATACAAATAAATCCACTCTTGTTTTAGTAACTTTTTGATAATCGTGTACATAGAAGCGGGACCTATCGTAATGGTGCCTTTTGTTGTTTCTTCAATTAAGTTCATAATAGCGTAACCATGTCTTGGTTTAGTTAAAGCAGCCATAATATAAAACATTGAATCTGTTAATTGCTCCGTTTTCACCAACCCATCACCTTCTATATCTTTTTTAGATATATCACAAAATGATACATATATCTAAAAGCAATATATCATAATCTGATACATACGTCTATAGTTATATCATAATCTGATACATTAATATCTAAAAATTAGCCCAATAGCGCTTAGTTCACAAGCTCAAAATACTCCTCTTCTTCAGCCTTCTGTAATTTACGATAATCAATACAAAAATGACTTCTTCTGGCTAAATTAGCTGTTCTGCTACTAGTTTTTTATAATTGTATATAGGGATGCTGGACTTACTACGAAAGTGCCCTTGGTCGTCTCCTCAATTAAACTCATGACTGCATAACCATGTCGAGGTTCAGTTAAGGCAGCCATAATATAAAAAAACAGAATCTATTAACTGCTCTAAAGATTTCATTGTCAACACCTCCGATATATCACAAAGTGATATATCATTAAATAATAAACCATTTTATATAGGGCAACTCTATCAAAAATCCCTCACAAGTGTTACTTGGAGGGATAAATAATTGTACGCTCTTTAATTTTCACCGAGCTGGGCGATTCCAACGTAGCAGATATCTAAACATTTCTTTTTTAGTATCCTTATCTAACAACAGAAACTCATCTCCTGCTTGAATCGCATAATAGTTCTCTAATGTACGAACACCCGGATTTTTTTGCTCCGTATTCACAACACCTATATTTTCTTCCCACATCATGCGATGGTTTTTCATATCATACGATAATACGATACTGTCTGCACTTTCCCGCTTCGTTTGTCGATAAGATACAATGGCTGTTTGTTGTTGTAGATCAACATCTACTATAGCAGGTTCTAGATTCTTATATGTTTGAATGGCCGGTTCAGCTAATACATTGTTACTAAATTCTCGAACCTCATCATAATCCTCCAACGGTTGATTATGCGAAGCAAAATAACCTGGAATATCAGATTCTACGAAAAATTTTGTAGAAATATATTTTTCGGCTTTATTATCTTCGCTTAATTTCTTGCCATCAAAGCGATAAAATTTCCCATCGACTCCCTCTAAATAAAGATTATTTTGCAACAAAACTATATTGTGGGAGCCATTTTCTAAAACATCTATTAACTGTTTGTGTTTTTTCGTAAATTCCTTTTCAGAGAGCTTTTCGTTTCCAGTATGTATATCTAATAAAGAAAATTTCCCGTTTTCACCGTCACGATGATGAACAAGAAGTCCCCCCATAAAATAGCCAATCAATGTCTCTTTACTTGACGAAGATTTCGTCCACTGTTTTTCACCTGTTTGCAAATTAATTGCTACAATTTGATGATGTGAAATAATTTGCGTAATCCCATTAGTTGTACCGTTATTTTCAGATCCTTCAACCATTTGGACCGCAACTTTCTGTACATCATCTGTATAAATAGGCGATACAGAATTGATTGGGAAGCTTCGACCAGCTAAACCAAAAGCAATCATCAAAAGATTGCCTAAAAAAGCATAAATGATGAAAATTATGATAAAAACACCTTTACGTGGGCGTTTAAACAAAACGTACAATAACAATAAAAGTCCAACGGCAATGATAATACCTAGAAAGATATCGTGAACAAACCAACCATTAAAGCGCCACGAATCAATATATCGTTGAAAAAAATTGTTCAATTCTCCTCCTCCTTAGATTACTGTCTATCACGTTTAACTAAAATCAGAATAAAGAACATAGCGACCACATTCTAAGCATTGAAATAAATATCCTTGATGATGTCCATCATTTATTAGTGATTTTGACAACTCCTCAGTAGAAAAACCAGTATAATTTTCAAATTGTTCAGTAATGCCTAGCGCCACTAACTCACTCCAGCCAACATAGCCAATAAATGCACAATAATCTGAGCAATGAGCCATCCAATCATTTCCTTGCCAACTTACATAACCAGGCGTTCTACACATTACTTCCTCAGTAAAATCTGAATTGACAACATTCTCATCATTCATTAAATATTGCTGGAAAGAACCGTCGTATTTTTTAGCAGCTGCACCACTATGTATACATGTAGGACAGAGATAATCAACCTCTTCAACTGCGTAAATACCTCCAGTATAATAAACATCTACTTCCTGTTCGCAGCAATCACAAGTTACATCTTCTTCCGCTTCAAAAATTTTAGATGTTAACGGGTCTGGCAAATACTTGAATTTAGGTATTATTGTTTTAATTATTTTATCCTCTCTAATTTTACAAGGATACAAAGGCTTCACACTATTCGGATGATCTATATAATATTTTATTAATCCAAATTTTTTCTGATCTTTCTTGTTTCCTAAATCCATAACTAAGGTGAAAATCTTATAGGCATCCGAATACATTCTAAGCATACAGTAGATGTCTACAAGTATCCTAAAATTACCTTCTGTTTGCTCTTGAAGTTTCACTTTTTCCTTAAACTCATGCATTTGATTAATACTGACTGGATCAGAAGGATTAAAATTTCTTCTTTGTTCATGCCATTCTTCTAAAATATTCATCTATCTAACTCTCCTTTGAACTACCCCCACTTATCGACCTTACGGCCTGCTTGAAGTGGGAGATTCTTGGGAACAGAGCATACTTGTTGGTGTATTTCTTTACCAACAGCGGTTTCTCTTATTTACC
>NZ_JALNLQ010000001.1:147237-919663 GCF_023337835.1 Lysinibacillus sp. Bpr_S20 | reverse complement strand
GATGTGTATAAGAGACAGGTTGGACCCGTTGCTCCTGTTGCTCCGGTTGGACCTGTGGCACCCGTTGCTCCTGTTGCTCCGGTTGCTCCAGTAGCTCCTGTTGCTCCTGTTGCTCCTGTTGCTCCTGTTTCTCCTGTGGCTCCTGTAGCACCTGTACCTCCTGTTTCTCCTGTGGCTCCTGTAGCACCTGTACCTCCTGTAGCCCCAGTTGGCCCCGTTGGCCCTCCAGCTGGTCCAGTTGGTCCAGTCGGTCCAGGGGGTCCTGTAATATTTTGGGCAGACAATACATTCTCCAACTTGTTTTGCAGTAGTAATTCATTTTGGGCTACTGCCTTTAACGTGCTTTGTACACTTGTGTTCACATTTAAAATATCGGTGATAGTCGCTATTGGTGCAGTAACTCCAGGCAGTGTACCGAGTACAAATTGAAGCTTTTCGCCTTCTGCATTTAGTATATGGCTAAGCCCTAGTTCTTCCAGTGCAATCGAGGACAGTAATAGGGAAATAGCATCATCACGAGTCAAAGTAATACTCGGTGTAATATTAGGTAAATTCGGTTGTGACACTAACATGTCTCCTTTCATTTTATTTGTTCTATATTCTCTTTGTTTGAACAAGAGAGAAGTATCAAACAATATAATGTATGAAATCGGCTAGACAATGGTATAAACGGGAGTCTACATTTTTGAAAATTATGCTTTTGACTATAAAAGCGTCAAGACTAAAAAATTATATTTGTTCTGAACCTTTACCAATAAAAACACCTATTAAACTAAAAAAGCGATTTAAAGGGAAGCCAATCAAATGCTCTGACACATAATCAGGTATATAAACCTCTGTACCAACTCAATAACATCCTTCATGCCTATAGGGGTTTGTATCAGGATACTCAAGGTTATTAAAAGGTTTTTTAGTGCCGATTACGATAAGTATTTTCCTTTCCTGAGGTAACCACATATTTGCATTGACTGGACACTCTACTTTTACATAATAATTTGGCGGTTTCTCCATACACTCCATTACTACCTGAAACTTTTTCATCCGTGGAACATTTTCAATTACATAAACCTTGGTTGTGCAAGAACTACATGTCAGAAAAACTGCAAAAATAAACCATCACCTGTACGAGTACCATATATGTCTGCAATGTTGCTATTGCGTGTACAAGGGAAAGTTCCGATATAAATATCTGCATCCTGTTGATCTAAAACTGTAATTTTAGTTATATTTGTTTCATTTAAAGTGTGTTTAAAATTTATAAGGGTTACGCATGCTTTCTTGTCAATTTCAAACGATTCTAATGCCAGTATCGAGCATGCCTAAATCCATACTTCCGCAACTACTAAAGCAGCTTTTAGCTGTAATCAAATAGGTTCCCACCTTGAATATTTTCCTGATTGTTCAGAAAGGGATATCTAATATTTGGATGTTTAATATAACCATGGTCTTTTGTTAAATAAATTCCTATACTAGTAACATCTTATATATTGAGGTGGATAATATTGAATATATTCAAAACATCGGAAACATCGAAAACAAAGAAAACTGCTTTATCAAATGACTGGACTCTAATAACACATGAAAACTGTTCTGTATACATCAACATTGATAATCCCAATAAATTTTCTATTCATGATTGGGATGACGACGAAATGTTAATCTTAATTACAGAAGATAGTTCAGTTGAAATTCAAACTAATAGATATGATTTGAGACATAAGGTAAATCTACTAAATCGTTCAATCACTGTATTTGCTGAACCGAACGAAGAAGAATAAAATGTTGCTGAGCATCAAATTGATGCTCTTTTTGATGCCTGTAACAACGGGCATTTTGTAGAATGATAATAAAATTGTTATATTGACAATAGGGTCGTTAGAAACAAATAGAGTTATTTATAAAGGTGGGGTGAAATTGAATTTTCATTTCATCTTTCTCACTATTTTCGTAAAATAAAATCAAGAATATTTTAGGTATTCAATCATTCATTTTTGTTGAAATAAGATGAAGGAGAATATTTGAAAACATTATCATTTATCAACTAGACCTAGAATTAGTAGAAATAGCAACAGAGAAGATTACAATGCTTTACGAGGATATCGGATAACAGGAGAAATCATTTCTGAAGTACATACTGAAGCGTTATAGGACGGTATCTGTTTGTGCAGAAGCCATTGCGATTTTTCGAATGGACAAAAGAATTTCGACACAATTGTAGCGTTTAGGTATCATTATTCTGACGAAGTAAATAGAAATATTCGAGTGGTAAGTCGCGTATTACGATGAAAGAATTGGGTGAGAAGGTTTATTTGACTGGGCAAGCGGCTTCATCGAGGGTAGCAAGGCTTGATAAGATACTGTAAATCATGATAGCAATGTCCATGCATCTATGAATATTTATACTAAAAGTCCGTACCTAGAAACTTATCTGTCATTTATTAAAACACAGCAGCAATTTATTGTTAATAATTTTATAATTAATGGAGATAGTTGTTATCTTCTTAATGTAGGTTCCCGTCAAACGAAGTATAGATCAATTTTAAGTCATTTAAATCAGCATGCAAACTAAAAATAATAGTGCGATACCAGGCTCTCTCCATGGATAGCCTGGTATTTTTCAATTCCTTTCAATTTTCAACTTTTACATAAACGCTACTAAATAACTTCTCATCAATTAAGGCGTCCAGCTTCCACATACCACCATTTGGGAAAGTCATATTAGTTGGAGCATGGTTGTCTGCGCCACTGTTCGGTCCAAGTAATTTAGCATTTGAAACCAATTCCACTTCTCTACCTGTCAATTGGTGAGTTCCCTTGATGCGAAGGAAGTCTCCTGATTTAACGCTCTCTCCCCAAAAATGCCAGCCATATTTTCCTGTTTTGCTAGCGACTATTTTTTCTTCGTTACTATGAGTAAATCCTAATAACTGCGGTTTACCAATGAAGCTTAAATTTTCAGATGTAAAATACCCACTTTCTTGCCATTCATTTTCTTTTGCTTCTCCAACAAGTCTCGAACTATTACTTTGTAGAATGAGGTCGTTGGATTCTTTATGAGAGCAACCTACTAATACCAAGCCACAAATTGTAACGAAACCTATAATTCTTTTCACGTTTATTTCCCCTTTTTATTGTGGAACGATTATTTATCATTTTTTGTTACAAAATTTATCATTGTCATTTCCGTTATATTCTAAGTGTAATTGCACAATCTAAATTGTAACTAACAATAATGGAGGTTATAGCAATGAAAAAAATATTTTATATCGGAGCACTGACAGCATTCCTATTAAGTGCTTGTTCTTCTCATGATGAAGCTCCAGCTAGTGAACAAGCGGAAGCAAAAGAAAAAACTGTGAATGCAGAAACAAAAGAAAATCTTGAAAAAAGTTTTCTTTATGAATCGGAAGATCCGTTTACAAAGTGATTGAAGAAGGCAGATAACTAATTAAGGTTATCTGTTCTTTATTGTGTACTCTCCGAATACATTACATCACTGAAATTGTTCGTTTAAAAAACATTTTGAAGCCTACTAATATCAGTCCTTATCATGTGGAATTTGATCAATCATATGCGTTCTTAAGCTCATGTTTCATGACTGTTGTTAACTTTATAACTTAAAAATGCTTCATTTAAAAACAAGATTTTAATCAAACTTTATTTTCTTTAATTTAAAAACTGCACCCCCATTATTAATGGAGGTGCAGCTCAATATTTTTACTATGAATTCACGTCTAATTTACTTTGATTTTTCTTTCTTTTTAGAACAACAAACGAAATTGATGTCCCTTGGTTGAGTTTACTTTTAATTTGAAGTCCCTTACCATAATGTTGTTTTAAACGAAGATCTGTATTTAGCAATCCAATGCCAGTTGAAGTCTCCGATTTTCTTTCAAGTAAATGTTCCATTGTAACCTCATCCATTCCAATACCATCATCTGACACAGTGATCTCAATGTACGTGTCGCAATCTACAATGCGAATATGAATATTACCGCCATTTTCACGAGGTAAAATACCATGTTTCAGAGCATTTTCAATTAATGGTTGGATGGTCAGTGATGGGATCATGACATCTGTAGTAACTTCCAAATCCCACGTTGTATTGATCCGCTCCCCAAAACGTTCTTTATGAATATATAAATAGGATCGAACAAGATTTAACTCATCCTCAATTGGAACAAGCTTATCAATATTTTGGAATTTAAAAGATTCCCTTAAAAAATCACTCAGTGCTTCAAGTAGCTTACTCGTACGTTCGATGTCTATTTCACTTAATGTGATAATGGCATTTAATGTATTGAACAGAAAATGGGGCTGTATTTGTGCCTGAAGCCAGGCTGCCTCCATTCGAAGCCTTTCTTGTGCTGACTGTTTAACATCAGTTAGTGCCTTTACTCTTGACCTTAACTCTAAAGCGTCCACTGGCTTTGTGACATAATCATTGGCACCGGCTAAAAATCCATTTTTAATGTCTTGAGACTGGCTTCTTGCCGTAAGAAGTAACACAGGAAGTTCCGTTATTGAAAATTGTTGACGAACCGTTCGTACTAGTTCGTAACCAGACATTGTTGGCATCATGACGTCTGAAATGATCAAATCCCACTCTTGAGACATTATTATTTCGAGAGCTCTACTACCACTTGTAACCGTCACTATGTCGTATTTCTCTATTGAAAGGATTGTTTCGATCACTCTTAAATTAACTGGATCATCATCGACAACCAAAACTCTTGGGCGTTGTTTTACAAAAAATGAATGATCTTCAATTGTATCATTACATGTATTTGTTGAAGTAACGACCGCAGATTCTACCTTCGTACTTGAAAGCAACTCCAAATCTTCTGTGACCTCTTGTCTATCAGATATAGGTAAGGTAAAAGTAAAAACTGACCCCTGACCAACAACTGAAGTTGCCTGTAATGTTCCCCCATGCAGTTCAACCAAACGATTACTAATACTTAATCCTAGCCCAAATCCACCTTCAATCATCGCCTTACTAAGAGTACCTTGCTCATATGGTTCAAAAATACGCAAGATGGTTTCCTCATCCATACCAATACCTGTATCCGCTATCACAATTTCCGCCATACCATTTTTCACATGGCCAGAAATTTTCACTTCACCTTCGTTCGTGTATTTCACTGCATTATGAAGTAAATTGAAAACAATTTGAATAACTTTATTTTCGTCTGCCATTACTTTGGGAAAATCTTCAGGAATTTGATTCATTAGCTGAATCTGCTTACCTTCCCTCATCACGTAGAGCATATCTAATACACCTGATACAATAGTGTGAATTGAAAAAGTTTTAAGCTGTAACTTTGGAGTATTGTCTTTTAAACTCATAACATCCAGTAAATCATCTAACATAAGTGACATTCGATTACCTACAGACAGTACTGTTTTTAAATCCTTAACACTCTTGTCACTGAGTACATGTTCTTCTCTTTCCAAAACAGCTTCCGAAATGTTAAGGATCCCATGAAGTGGATTTCGCAATTCATGAGACGTATTCGCAAGGAATTCATCCTTTAACTTATCATTCTTTTGTAGCTTAATAGCTAGTTCTTTCGTATCCGAATAGACTTTAGCATATCCTTTAAACCATAAAATAGCCAAACAAGCCACTGTTATAATAAGATCAAATGGATACATGACCACTTTAATTCCTAAAATGAGAAGGAGGCCATCCCAAATAAGATTATTAACAAATGCTAAAATGGCAAGAAGTAAAAAAATATTACTTTTTATCTCTTTAATAGATTTTCGCGTTACTGTTAGGATCGTTATAACTGCTGAAATCCCAAAAATCATAATATATATGCCTTGATTAGTTACTATATAGCGAGTAGGTAGGACGATTGCCAACAATGAAGCTATACCACAGAAAATACTAAACCAATGCATATATTTTATTACATGTTGAGGCAGCCAATGTTTTATACATTGAAGCAGTGAAAAGCCTATACCGACCATTGAAAGATGAACTAATTTAAAGCCCCAGTCATAATTAATCGGAAACCAATAAGATAATAATTTGTCATCGCTCGCTAATAGGTAATAAACCATCGTGCTAAACGATAAGAGAGAAAAGTAAAGTAATCTTCTTTCTTCCCTGTTTCCTACAAAAAATAAAATGATAGAATAGATCGCGTGTATTAAAAAAACCACCGCCACCAGTTGTTGCATAGTGATCGACAATTGAGTTTCCCAAGCTAGTATATCTTCTTTTCCTAATTTAATGGAGCGCACAATTCCACCATTACGAGGATCTTTAAAGTTAGCAGCCTGAACAACGATTTCGATCTCGGTGTGGCCATTAGCTTCAAATGAGACAGTATACGGTACGTTTTTGGCAACTGTTTTTTCTGCATTTTCTCCTATCTCACCTGATTTAGCTAATTGTCTACCATTTACATATATTTCTGAGGAGCTTCGAACACTCGGAACTCGAATACTGTAGGTTATCTTGTCATCCGGATTGACGAGTAATGTTAAGCGATAAGAACCGTAGCCATAAGGCGTTATCTCTTCTTCTTGAAAGGAAGTATTCCACCCTTCTGGAACCTGTATGTATTTAGCATGATCCTTTTTAGATTCTAATTGTTTTTCTTCGCTAATCATCCATTTATAAGGATAAAACTCCCACTCACCATCAAGTGTAATAGCATGACTATCATTAAAATTCCAATTCCTTAAATCCATTTGCCCTTTAACAGCATAGGGTTGCTCCGTACCATTAAATATCTCTAGCCATAAAATTCGTGAGCCTGTCAGAAATATAAGAAACAAGCTAATGATGAGAGCAATTTTTCTTCTTTTCATTCATCATAATTGTCAAAAGGTATAGTGTGTTTTTCAAATATAAACACAGCTCCTTAGGCCAAATCACACCTCCTACGATATTTTATGCTAACAGAGTTACCGTAACATTTAAATCTAATTTTCATTTAAATCCAAAATTTCCAATTACGTAATCTAATAATTAACAAAAAAAGTACTTATTTAGATTGAAGTACATTTTTACAACCATTAAAAAAATCACCACAACCGAACTTGGTGATTTTAAATAGTAGTCAAACGCACTTTGTTTGTAGTCATTGCAAATGGCAAAAAACGTTATTAGAATGTTTAAGAGATCTTGAAAGCAACCGAATTATCCTTGTGGTAAGCTAGTTTCGATGAATAACTAATATATCTTCGGGCTTTTGTAATAAAGCTGTAGGAAACGCCCCTTCTAATTTATCTTTAGTGCCTTCTCCCCATAATGCACCAAAGCTCATGATACCAGCCGCATTAGCCGCTAAAATATCAGTGGGCTGATCGCCAATATAAAGACAATCCTTTGGTTCAATCTGTAATTCATTTACAGCTTTTAATAAAGGCTCGGGGTTGGGCTTAGGCTTTTTACAATCATCTAGCCCTACAATCACATTGAAAAATGGATAGAGTTCTGTATGTAATAATTCTTGGACAATATATTTTTTATATTTGGACGATACAATGCCCATTGTCACCTGTCTATTCTTTAATTCCGTTAATATATCATAAATGCCGTTATATTTTTTTACATGATTGTTACACATTTCATAGTGTTTAAAAAAGGTCGCCAACACTTCATCTTTTTGATCATTAAACCATTCATCAATTATTCTAGTAATTGGTTTTCCAATCAAATAACTTTTTTCTTCTTCAGTAAGTTTTCTTTTTTTAAATAGTTCTAGGCTGCCACAGCATGCTTGAATGTAACAGCTTTCACTGTCATGCAGTGTTCCATCTAGATCAAACAAAATAGTTTGCATAATTCCCTCCTAAAACTCCAATAGCTTTAACTGTTTAAGAGCATATTCTGTAGTCATTGTAATGTTTTCTGGGATCTCATTTATTGAAAACCACTGCACATCCTCCAAAGCATGGGGCTCTCTATTTTGTACTTCCCCATTCGTAATACGAGCTGTGAAAGTAGGTGCAACATAATGTACATCTTCTGATTGAATAATATGATTGGTCACACATACCAATTGTGTAATTTCAATTTCCACACCAAGCTCTTCCTTAATCTCACGCATGATCGCATTTTCTATTGTTTCCATGTAGTCCACCTTGCCACCAGGTAAGCTCCAGCAGCCAGCTTCTGGTGCTTTTTTACGTAAAACAAGTAACACTTTGTTCGCCTCATCTAGGATAACTGCCCCCACGCCAACTTTTGGCAATTTTTGTTTTTCCATATACATGTCCTCCACTTATTTGATTCCCCCTTATCAAAGCCTATTATTAGTAAAATATTTGTAAGAGTAGCTATAAGATAAGATTACTTTCTAATTTCGAGATTATTTTTTATTATAAAGGGTAAAATATTTTATTTCTCTAAGTTAGATGATTACCTTCTCTCCTTTCTACTGCTTTACGTATTATAGAATATAGAAAGGAGGGATGTAAAAATGGGCTGTTCAGGTACAGGTTACGGCACGGGGTCCGCTTTTGCCCTAATTGTAGTATTATTTATTCTTTTGATTATCGTTGGCGCTACTTTCATGAGGTACTAAAAAAATGACACCGCCAATATCTCAATTGCTCATACTTTTCCTAGGGTAATAATAAAGTATCCCTTACCTTCTAAATGAATTACGAAGGGTCGCTTTCCTCCGGCGACCCTTTTTTACTTTGAACATAAGCTGTTCACTTTCGAGGGGAAAAATAGTGCTACTCGATACAAGTTCTTCGGGTTATAATGGATTCTATCATTCGTTCCCTAAATCCATTTCCTTTATAAATTTATAAAGATACATACAAAAACATGAAAGTCCAACCGATAGAATAATTCCGCCAGCTATGAAATTCGATAAAATGTATCCTTTCATCATTACTAGGAAACTATCTGTACCCATGCTTCCATCCATTTTTATAGTTAAATAGTCATTTGCTGAATCTAGCCCATTTTCAACACCGTTTATTATTAGTAAAAATCCGATTGCGGTTAGGACAATTGTAAACACTCCAAATCCATACTTTTTAAAATACTTCATCCTGTCATCCTTTCTCCCCTTCTTAAATTACCCTATTAGAGATGGATCCAACCAATAATATTTTATGAGGTTTGACCTTTTATGAGAGAAAAAATATTCGTATCATACGGAACACCGTTTTGATGCATATAGTTTTTTAATATTCCTTCTTTTTCAAAGCCTAATTTCGTTAATAACTTGTTTGAAGCTTCATTTTCAGTAAAAACAATAGCTCCAATACGCATTAAACCCATTTCTTGAAAGCCAAAAGATATGACTCTATTTACAGCTTCCTTTGCATACCCTTTCCCCCAGCTCTCAGGAAATAGTGCATAGCTGATGTCAGCTCTTTTATGCTCAGTAGACCATTCCTGAAAACCAATCGTACCAATAATTCCTTCTTGTTCTTTTAAAGCAATTCCCCATTTAATACCGCGTTTTTCATGATAATTATTTGAAAAATTATGAATGATTTCTTTAACCTGCTCTAAACTTGTTAATGGATTCTGCCCATAATGGCGTAATACATCAGCATTAGAAAAGCAATTTAAAACATCTTGGGCGTCCAGTTCAGTAAGTTCTCTTAACACTAACCGTTCAGTTTCTAAAATAGGAAACATTTACTCCACTCCATTTCCAAATAAGGTATTATTTAATTCTATCTAATAAAAAGAGAAATGCATAACTAATTTTTTATTACTATGTTTTTCCAACAAATTCTGTAAAAATAATAACTTGCCGTGGACAATCCTACACTTAATAGCTCTTACTAGATGAATTATGAAATGGTCTCTCACAAATCAGTTTCTTATAATGCTATCTTCAACTCGTAGCGCTGAAATAATTTATTATACTTCGGCATTCATCCCACCATACATAAGGTAATTGGCCCTGAGTTTATTACTCTTTACAACATAGTATAAAGAAAAAAAGGAAGTATCATTTGTTTGTAGCTGTAATTTTAATCGCACAGCATTGTCCCTATTTGATTGCACCGTATTCTCTATTTCAGCAATAATGCAGATCGCCGCTGTAGCTTATCAGCCCTTAATTGTGGCGCTTGCTTATATGGGCCTAGAGGAAGTGGGTAATCCCATTCAAGCGTAAGTCATAATTTCAAAATAATCTAAAAGACAAACTATGTAGAAATGGACGCCGTTTTATGGGAACCAATATTTTAAAATAACAGCAGAAAGTTGCCATTAGTCCCTTCTTTCCCAGTGCCCAAAGCTGTATATTTCTTTTCTTCAAATAATCCTGCTATAAATTTTTATAAGGAGGGGATTGTTTTGAGTTATCCATCTTATGGAGTAAATTCACCAGGTTCAAATTTTGCCTTTGCTATTGTTTTATTCATTCTATTGATTATTGCTGGTCTTGGCTTGTTTTATTTATTAAGAACTTTAGTATGGACCAGTGCGTAGTGTTACCAATTATCACTAATACTCAAAATAAAGTGTGTTGGATACTACTTAAACATTTTTAAAGGCTTCTTAAAATTATGAATGGGCTAACGAACTATTGTTTGGCTCTATTCTAGGGCTTGCGTGTATGAACGGAAGTCCTTTTTCAATGCCTTTTCTTTTAAACCAAAATCATGATTGTCTTTTTTTAAATATTGAAAAATCACATAATTGGTATAGTGATATCTTAGGGTACCAGCAAATGGTGAGATATTTTTGGGTCATTTATATAGTGTCTATGAATGGAACCAGAATTGTGTTGGATAGTTGGATTTTATCAACTGTTTCATTTCAAAGACCCTGATGGGACCTTAATAGTTTGCAAATGTTAAACTTGTTACATTGAATTAGGCGTTTTGTACACTTCTTTTATCTTTTCAATTATTATTTTCCTATACATCCCTTTTAGCATGATTGGACTATCTTCTTTTACTACTATATTTTCAGGTGATATTTCTTCAAAGCTTCGGCCAATGTCAGTTCCTAATATGCTTATAATGGGTCTTAGTAGCATTTTGGGCATGGACAGTTTTTTGTATTTAGGGACAAATTTATCAAAAACAATTATTTTCCCTTCTTGTTTTAAAACCCTTGTCATCTCTTGAAAACATTTAGTTGCATCAGGTACTACCGAAAGGATTAAACTAGCTATGATATAGTCAAACGATTCATTTTCAAATTCAAGATTTTGAGCATCCATTTCTAAGAATGTTATTGTTGAATTTTCGAACTTCTTTTTTGCTATTCCGAGCATATCAGGTGAATAATCAATTGCCGTTATATTTAGGTTAGCGTGATTTATTAGCTCTAAATCAGCTCCTGTTCCTACACCGACAAACAGGATCTTTTGTTGATTATTGAATGGTATGGATTGAAATATTTGTTTTCGAGCATTTAAAAATTTCCCTGAATTAAAGAACTTATCGTAAATCGGAGAACCAATCTTATAGATAAATTTATTCCAAGAATTATTCAAACGTCTTCACTCCTACTACAATAGTTATTCCTCTAAATCCTATAATACATCCAATCATTTTCCTTTTGTAAAAAAATCACCTATTCAATAAACCTTTGACGATGAGTTAAAAAACCGATTACAATGAGTACGAGACTTTTCTTTATTTCTTGAAAACTCCTCCATTGTAGGATTAAACTTTTTCAGGACACCACTTCATGATAAGCCCAGCATGTGTTAGGCCACCACCAAACCCATAGATTAATAAAGTATCCCCACTAAAAATACATCAATTTTCATCATCTAGTTCCAGTACCTGGTACTAATCACAAGAAAAATTAAAAATTTATTACTTTAATTTCAAACTCAATCAAGTCGCTTCTTGGTAAATAAAAAAGGCATCAAGAAACCCTTGATACCTTTTTTAGTCTGTTTTTTTATCCACGACCAGCTTGGAATTCAGGATATAAGGTCATCCCGCCATCCGCAAATAGCGTAATGCCAGTTACATAACTTGCCTGTGAGGAAGCAAGCCAAACTGCGACTGCAGCAATTTCTTCTGGCTTTCCGATATATCCCATCGGAACCATGCTTTCCACATCTGCACGTTTTGCTGGATCTGCAAATTTTTCTGCATTTATAGGTGTATTGATCGCTCCAGGTCCGATGTTATTGACACGAATTCCCTTTGGAGCATATTCTAACGCTAACGTTTCAGTCATCAATTTAATGCCGCCTTTACTAGCGGCGTAATGCACGAATAATGGCCAAGGAATTTTCTCATGAACACTGGACATATTAATAACAGTACCTTTAATATCGTTCTCCACGAAGTATTTAATCGCTTCTCGACTTCCTAAAAATGCACCCGTTAAATTTGTATTGATGACTCTATTCCAGTCGCTTAACGGCATTTCATGGGATGCTACCGGATTTTCTATACCCGCATTATTAATCATTACATCGAGGGTTCCAAACTCTTTTATAGCGGTTTGAACAAGATTTATGACATCCGCTTCAACTGTAACATCACCTTTTACAGCAATGGCCTCTCCACCGGCTTTTTTAACCTCTTCAACGATAGCATTTACATCCGCTTCATTTGAACGGTAGTTAATAACTACTTTCGCTTTTTCTGCTGCAAAGCGAATGCCCATTGCTTTACCTAGTCCCGTTGCAGCACCTGTAATCACAACAACTTTTCCTTCTAAATCTGGATACATACAAGGCCCTCCCTTTTATCTTTTTGCTATTCCTAACATAATTCCAGCAGCGACTATAAAAACAATCCCTATAATAATGGCGATAAGTTGCCGCTTTGTTTTTTTCTCACCTAATATAAAAATTCCGCCTAGTGTAGCAATAACAATCCCCATTTGGGAAAGAGAAAAACTTGTTGCGACTCCTACACGTGGCTGAGAGATAAATAAAAACATATTTCCGGCTGCCCAGATTAAACCTGGGATTATATTACGAAAAGCATATTTGTTAAATGGTTTATGTTTAAATGTTAATAAAACTCCACCAATTACCATCCCGATAGCTTGCGGTAATAAAGCAGACCATCCACTTACATTAAATAAGCGTATTATGACCACATATACTAAATATCCGAAAGTTGAAACAAGTAAAATTAAAATTCCTTTTTTCAAATTGCTACCGTGTTCTTCTTTTTTCTCTTCTGGATTTGGAAGAGATGTAAGAACGATACCAACAATAATACTTATAAGTGCAAGAACTCCTAATATAACCGACATGGTTGTCGACCATTCATGGAACACAATTACACCAAATAAAGTGGTTGATACTAATTGTAGCCCTGTTGAAATAGGCATTGTTTTAGAAACACCAATTAAATCAATACTTTTCAATTGGTTTACTTGTCCTAAAGCCCAAAAGAGTCCTGATACAATGCCGACACCAAACACTATAAGAGATAACTCAGGCTTTACAAAAAAGTAAATACCTATAGAGAAAATAAGTGCACCAAACGTCGTCCCAAGTACTTGACTATAAGGTCCGCCACCTAGCTTGACGTTAAATAATACAATACTTCCCCAAAAG
This sequence comes from Lysinibacillus sp. Bpr_S20, assembly GCF_023337835.1. Lineage (NCBI taxonomy): Bacteria > Bacillati > Bacillota > Bacilli > Caryophanales > Bacillaceae > Lysinibacillus > Lysinibacillus sp. Bpr_S20. The sequence continues at coordinate 906,173 of NZ_JALNLQ010000001.1, read as the reverse complement.
AGAGCTGGTAATATTGCTAAGATAATGTCCATTCTTTAAATTATTCACCTCTCTAATTGCTTTATTTGATTTAACAAAACATCTATAATACTCTTCTATGATGCGCGAAGAGGAATTTTTTATACTGTAAATTAGAACATCTTTTAAGTGGTTTAATTTGTTATGTAAAACTCTCACTTTTGTCACACAAAATAGACCAAGACGGCAATTAAGCTTCTTGGTCATAAAAAATCCCCTGTTTGCATGGTGGATTTTATAAAAATGTTTTCGTAAGGCTATCCACTATACAAAAAGTAGTTATCATCATAATAATATAATAAGCTAAATTTTAGCTTACACCGCCTTGAATTGTTACTGAGGGTCACTTTCAGACAGTGGCCCTTTATTCATTTCAATGATTTCCTAAAATTTCTAATAGCAAGGTTCTTTTTTGTTGGATAAATACCTCCTCAACTTTCTAAAATGATACATATTATAGGGATAGAAAGGAGGAATGCTTCATGGGATGGTTCAGTGGCAATTATAACAACAATTGTTGCTACGGAGGTTATAGCTATGGAGGTGGCAATAACGGTTCAGCATTTGTTCTAATTGTTGTTCTGTTCATTCTTTTAATAATTGTCGGCGCTACTTTCATAAGCTATTAAAGTCCTAAGTTTTTAAAGCTTTTCAATTCATTCAAGGTCACTTATACAGAGTGACCTTTTTTTACTCCCAAGCCTCTCTATATTCCCCAACTTTGATGGAAATTATTAATACAACAAGTATCCACTTAAATATTGTCGGCATTAGCTTCATTATGAATAAATAATACCCTTTAATAGAATCATTTCTTAAAACATTCATGAACAGTCATCACATTAGCATAACGGAAAGCACTTCATTGACTCTTATAAAGAAATTGTTCATGTATTTTTTATATTAGTAATAGCGTGGGTTCGGATTGTGCTGATGGTGGTGATGGTGGTGGTGCGGATGGCGATGATGTGTTGGATATGTTGTATGGGTTGGGTAGTAATGCATTGGGTAATAAGGATGGGTCGGGTAGTGATGGATTGGATGTGTTGTATGAGTCGGATAATAATGTGTTGGAGAAACCGGATAATATGGATGCCTTCCCCCATGTTGTCCTCCAAAAGTATCATGCCCGTAATCGTATCGCATAATTTTTCCTCCTTTCGATTTCGATATAGGTTATGCTATTTAAGGGTTAACAGTCTACGCAAATGCCTATAGGCTAGTTGAATCTCCTCCTCTTTACACCTACAAACAAAAGAACAATTACCACTCCAACTAATTTTTCTATGTACTTCCCCTTAAGCGCTGTCCACTTTTATGCGTAAAAAACTACTCATATTAGAGTAGTCTACTATTTATAGTTGTATCTTCACATTTTCCTGCATCGTATTGATTTTACGTTGAATAATCCATTCTGCAACGAATAAATTGGGTACCCAACATAACCAAGCAATTATAGCGTAACTAAGATTAAAACGTTCAAATCCAAATAGGACTGTAAACAAAGGTAGCCAAATTCTTAAAGTTACAGCTGCAAAAGTTAAAGAATAATTTCTGATCATCCACTTTTGATGATCACGAATTTTTTTATGTTTAATGTTAGCAAGAGCTTGGATTGCTGTTATCATCCATAATAGAGCTAAGAAACCAAACCCCAACTGAGACACCAATCCCCCTGTGGCGTAATAGGCTAAATAAAGCCCTGAAACACTACCTAAAAAAATACCTAGCATATAAATTTTCCCCATCATCCGATGACGATTTATATTTTTTTCCCTAAACCTTGAAAACAGTGTAAAGGGACCAATTACTAAAGCTACTATTCCAAATACGATATGCAAATAAAGCATTATGTACCAAAACGAATTCAATGTTGAATCTAACATAAGCTTCAATTGAACAAACCCCGCTTGATGTGCATCCATAAAAAAGTATTGAACTACGGAATATCCAGATATTAAAATTGCTAAACAAATAAATATAAGCCAAGTTTTTTTATGCATCATTCTATCTCCTAAAATTTTATTTGATTTTTACAATTCCCCTTCTTTTAACATGTTTAATTTACGAAAAGTTTTTCTTTCCTGTTCATACTGTAACATTTATTTTCAACACCTCCCCCTTTCACCAAATAAGTGGTAAAAATCAGTGTGTAAGAGGTATTATCTTTTAAATGAAATGTATTCACCCAAAGTAACATAGCTTTACTCAACTAATTCAACAGTAAGTGTAGTAACTGTCATTGGCGCTGTAGGTTGGACTGTCCCATCATAGCCAACCTTTACCTTATCACCAACCTTAAATGTTTCTTCTGGATTTTTCGCTATATTTACATATACAATTCCAGAAATCGCATCATTTTCAGCTTCAGTTACATACACAAAAGCCCCTCGATCGTCTATCACCTCTTCAATCACCCCAACAAAAGTTGCTTTAACTTCACTTTTACACATATACAATAAACTACAGCATATAAGAACTATAAATAGCAAAATAAATGCCTTTTTCAAAATGTTATCCCCCTAAATCTTAGAAGTGTCTTTTAGATTAATAATATCTTATTACAGGAGGATATTTCCATTCACTATTCAAATCCCATGTTTTTTCCTAGAAAAAGCCTGAGTTTTGTTAATCTTTAGCTGTCGCGGCACTAGAGGTTAACCCCGAACTTTGTCCTCACAGATAATGAAATTCCATATACAAAAAACCACCCAATTTAAACTGAGTGGCATACTGTAATAAATTTAAGTTTGTGTAATTCTGCGCGGTATTCTAAATCCTAAAGCTATAGCTGCACCTATACAGCTAGATAGACATCCTATGATCAAATAGATTGAAAGCGGTGATTCTCCAATTAGAACAGAGGCTATCCCACCAATTACCGGAAATAAAGCTACCATATATCCGCTTTTTGCAGCACCTATTCGTTCAACAAGCTTTAAATAAAATAGCCACGCTAGGAAAGATGCGATCAATGTTAAGTACAATAAAGCTGATATGTATGTTATTGATGTAGGAATGATGATCTTTTGCCCTTGTACCAAGACAATGATTGCCATTAAAATACTTCCTACAGTAAAACCAATAGCATTCGAATAAATAGGGTCAATCTTTACTCTGGCGTTTCTCGCAGAACTTACATCACCAATTGCTGTAAGTACTGTACCTAAAAGAGCTATTAAAATACCTTTTACAACAGCTAAGCTAGAAAAACTACTTAACGAAGGATAAATGAGTACACAAACACCAAATACCCCTAAAACTCCTCCAAATAACACACGAGGATGTAGTTGCTCTTTTAAGAAAATACGAAGAGCTAGCGGTGTCAAAATCACTTTTAATGAAAAGATTAATGTAACAATTGCTGCTGAGCTTAATATTGTTGCATAATATAAGCATAAATAACTTAAAGCAAAGTTACAGACACCAAACACAATGATGAAAGGCATATCTTTACGTGTTGGTATCCCTTTTGGCTTAAGAAACAATACAAGTGCAATAAATAAGATTGCAGTCATAACTAGTCGATACGTTAAGGATAATTCTAAGCTTACTGGGGTTCCTTGAATTTTCACTGCAATAAAATTCAATCCCCATACAATTAAACAAAATACATACATTAGATTTGTCACGATATTAATATACCTTCTGTCGTTCCTAAATTAACGAAACATCTAAAACAAGGAAATGATTCTCTCCTTTTGAAATTATCGCCTAATATATAGTATCATCGCATATCAACTTTGTAAAAAGGTTTTCTAATGTTATAGGTTTCAATTTTAATTCCTCTACTCCCTAACAACGCTAACAGGTCCGTTAAAAGCTTGGTAGAAAATTGAAAAATCTACTCAATACGCATCACCCTTTCCCTACCAACTAAAACTTTACTATGTTATGATTTTTTAAGATAAAATTTTCCATTTAAAAGAACAGAGATAAAGTTACATATAGGAGGGAACATGAATTATATAAAATCTTTACGCCGATATATTGGAACAAGTCCTATTACGTTCAGATACAGATGATTGGGGGCTTCCAGGCGGTGGAATGGAAATAGGAGATAGTTTTGAAGAAACTGCTCACAAAGAGTTGTATGAGGAAACAGGATTAATTGCCCAAGAATTGAAATTGGTTGGATTAGCTTCAGGGAAAAAGTTATATTACAAATTTCCACATGGAGATGAAATTTATAACGCGACGGCAATTTTTAAAGCAACAGCTGTAAAAGGCATTATTAAGCAAAATAAGGAAAGTAAAGATTTAAAATATTTCTCATTAGATCAGCTTCCAGATTTAAATTATACAACATTGAAATTACTAGAAAAGGTTGGCTATATTTCAACTGATTAGATTACGAAAAAGATTGTTAAGTTAGTCAAGTAAATTGAATAAATGCTACTACTTTAAGAATTGGAGGATCCTCTTATGAATAAAACAGTCACCTTTGCGGGTGATACTAAATATGAAGATAGAATACAAGAAACATTTACTTTTGAAGAATTAGGTATTGATGAGAATATGCACACTGAAGAAGTTAAAAAGAAAATAGATAAAATTTTTGAGGCTTGGGTTACTTCTAGACTCAATATTTCCTACAGTATCATCATACAAGGATTAAATGATACCTAATAACCTTGACCGAAATGAGTAGACAAAGGGCTGATATTGGTTCACGGCTTACGTCACATTTATGCTTCATACATATCAGAAGACCAAAAAGCTCAATCAAGTTTCCTTTTCGATGAATTATAGTAAATAAAAATGCCCATTAGGCTCTGAGGTACTCAGTCACCTAACAGGCAATTAATATAAAAATTTAAGAGTTAATCCCTTTGAAGTTTATTCCAAACTATATACTTTTGATCAGACTACTCTTGGATAGCCGCCTCTAAAGCAACAACGATCATATCGTTAAATGTAGTTTGGCGTTCTTCTGCTGATGTTACTTCACCAGTTAGAATGTGGTCACTTACTGTTAGGATAGAAAGTGCTTTACGGCCGTGTTTTGCTGCTAATGTGTAAAGTGCTGCTGATTCCATTTCTACAGCAAGTACGCCGTATTGAGCTAGTTTTTCATTTTGGTGCTCATCAGAATAGAACATATCTGCTGTGAAGATATTACCCACTTGTAAGTTTAAACCAGCTTCTTTACCTGCATTGTATGCTTTTAATAATAAATCAAAGTCAGAGATTGGCGCGAAGTCGATAGCGCTGCCCCAAATAATTTGGTTCATACGTGTATCAGATGTTGCTGCTTGCGCTAAAATTACGTCACGAACTTTTACATCTTTTTGAATTGCACCACAAGTACCTACGCGGATTAATTTTTGAACATCATATTCTTGCATTAATTCTGTAGCGTAAATCGAGATTGAAGGTACACCCATACCAGTACCTTGTACAGAAATACGTTTACCTTTATACGTACCTGTATAACCAAACATATTACGAACTTCGTTATAGCAAGTAACATCTTCTAAAAAAGTTTCAGCGATGTACTTAGCACGTAATGGATCTCCTGGAAGTAAAATTGTATCAGCGATTTCGCCTTTTTTTGCATTAATATGAATACTCATACTGCAATCCCTCTTTTCTGTCAGTTATCACTTTAAATAATACTGTGTTTCTCACATTTTCGCAATGCTAGACGTCTAGCAACTTGAAATAAATTATATTGTTTTCACTTATATCATACATGATCTACATATAATGCCCACAACTCATCAAATACGTCCGTTTTTAAGTTGTCTGTGGCATATGATTCAACATATGAAGAAAGCTCATCAAAGTCTGAGCTTTGCTTCGGAAAATTATGCTCATGGAACATTTCCTCCGCAAACCGTACCTTTGGATCTGACCAATCCCCACCTCTAAATGATAGTACATACAAATAAAAGCTCTTTTTCATACTAGGAATCCCCTCTTTACTTATCTGCTTTCCGCTAGTTTATCAAAAAATAACCTCACCGTCATAAAATTCATCTATTAATTATTCCCGTCTACTTTAAACCGAGGAACAATTTTCAAACGATGCTTGGTCCTTTATCACAAAAGAATACTATGAAATTTTTATCTAAGAAATGAAACAAATCAATTTTTATGTATACTTAAGAAACGACGACCACCATTATCTCAACTATGGTATGGAGAATTGCATTAACATTTGAATATAGTAATGCTGAAGCAAATGATTTTGTCCATGTGAATGGCATTATGCTGAACAATCCATAGTTTACGTAATCTTATTCTAGTATTTTATTATAATTCATCACTGGAGATCATAATATCTAAAGGAGAGGACAATGTACATTAATTTAAATCATTACTTTAAAAAATTAATGGTGTATATCCCTTAAGAAGAAATTCGCCCTCGAGATTTTCAGAGCGAGAAAAAATGGATTAGTTCAAACTATAAATTTGGAATGCCGGGTAAAAGGAAAAATTTAAAGGAAGTTTTTTGGCATGTTGAGATAAAGCCATTGTAAGAATATGCCTAATTTTTTATCTGTAGCTTCGTTGGACCTTCCCGTCACTTTGTTTAAATAAATACTTTAAACCGAATCATTACTCCTATACTTTGGTGATTTAAGTTTTCTTAATGAGGTGGATTACATGTTTAAATCGTTAAAAATGCAATTTATTTTGTTATCAATTGCTTCAATTCTTTTTACGATCTATACTTACCTGAATATAAATAATCCTGATTTGCAGATTAGCAAACTAAGGGTAAATCTTTATTATTTTATAACAATTTATAGTGCATTTGTCGCCGGACTTCATACACAAAAATATATTCAATCAAAAAGAGAAAAATAAAGTAAATAAAATATGAGCGTTTACGATTTTATCATATTAGTAAGAAAAACGTCCTCAAGTGATGATATTTTTGGGATTTTATACCATACCGTATAAAAACTCCTAGCAAGGTACATTCTGCTAGGAGTTTTTATTATTTAAATAATGAAAGATATTTTTCATAGCCTTCTTTTTCTAAATCCTCTTTCGGTACAAAGCGAAGGGCAGCGGAGTTAATACAATAGCGTAAGCCTCCAAGTTCACGTGGTCCATCAGGAAAGACATGTCCTAGATGAGAATCAGCTTCGTTGCTTCGAACCTCTACGCGGCGCATTCCGTGAGAAGTATCGAAATGCTCTGTTACTTCTTCCTTTTCAATCGGCTTTGCGAACGCTGGCCAGCCACAGCCGGAATCGAATTTATCGAGTGAACTAAATAACGGCTTCCCTGACACGATATCTACATAAATACCCTCTTCAAAGTGCTTATCAAATTCATTACGGAACGGTGGCTCTGTGCCATTTTCCTGTGTCACGTAATATTGCATGTCCGTTAACTCTTTTAAACGTTGTTCTTTATTCATTTTTCAGCCCCCCAGTGTTTCTCCTGAAACGCTTTGCGACCAGATCCTATAGCATAGCGCTCGTAGTGCATTGGATTTTTCTTATAATAATATTGGTGATACGTTTCTGCTGGGTAAAACAAACTTGCCGGTACAATTTTCACCGCGATAGGTTTATCAAATTTACCTGATGCTTGTAAATCTGCTTTGGAACGCTCAGCCAAACCACGTTGCTCCTCATTGTGGTAAAAAATTGCGGTTGTGTAGGACTCGCCACGATCATAAAATTGTCCTCCAGTGTCTGTTGGATCAATTAATGTCCAATATACCGCGAGTAATTGCTCATAAGAATAGTACTCGTCGTCATACACAATTTGAACCGCTTCAACATGCCCTGTTGTTTCCGAACAAACTTGTTCATATGTTGGATTGACAACATGTCCACCCGTATAACCAGAAATTACTGATTCAATGCCAGGTGTTTCGTCAAAAGGCTTCACCATACACCAAAAACAACCACCTGCAAATGTTGCAAATTGCTTTGCCATTCATCCCACTCCTTATTCTCCAGGAACAATAACTTCCAGTAAAATCTTATCCTTAGGCAAGTCTAATTCTTTTGCTTTAATCCGGGATCCTGAAGCAATGTTAATGCGGGATAAGTCAATATAAATTTCCGCCTTACTTGGATTTACTGAAATCCAAGATGGGAAATCCACTGTGTCCCGCATAATTTTCATAGTTGTCTCAGGCGGAATATTTAACAGTCCAACATTCATTCCCGTCTGTTTTAAAATAATATTCCCTTTGTCATCCACTATCGGATCGAAGTTCATTGAAATATCAATTTCAGTATAGAAAACTTTTAATGTACTTTTTAATTGAATATCATCACCAATTGTAAAATCCAACGGTAAGGGTGATCCGGCATCTTTCAAATATTTCTTCGTTATAGATTCTAATTCCTTCGTTGTTGTTTGCACAACGAGTACATTTCCTTTTACTTCACTTTCACCTTTTGAACTCTCCGCTACATTTACACCTTCTATTGGTCTAGTTACTAAAAAGACGACGAGGAGGATTGCAAAAAGCACTGTGCCCGCAAAGGCAAAAAAAGCAAATTTCCATTTATTCATTTCGTCACTCCTCGAAGCCTATTTCCTTGTTGATCTTTTGTTCCATGTTACACTTCTCCATTGCTTTTAAAATTCGATCATTCATTTTTTCATAACCTTTTGCATTTGGATGGAAGAAATCCGTATGATAAACGAGCTCTTTATTTGAATCAAACAGGTCCTCCACTGAGACATAGCACGCATTTTGGTCTTTTTTTGCTATGTCTTCAATGACTTTATTCCATTCCGTAATAATCGTATCAAATTCATTCGCTTCATTTGTCACAATTGAGAATGGATTATAAAAACCGATAAGTAATAATGGCACTGTTGGATTTTTCTCTCGTATGCCTTCAATAATTTTACTATAACGCTTTTTATATGCTTTTAATTCTTTATCAAAAGCATCCTTTTTCAAATTAAACAGATCGTGTTTGACAATCTTCATGACATCATTTCCACCCATTGTAATTGAAATGAGCTGTGCTTTTTGCAACTCTTCATCATAATGCCCTTTTTCCACTAATTTTAATAGCTGATCACTACGTCTTCCTCTTTTTCCTCGATTATCGACTTCAACATCGGAAATCGAGGGCCAAGCTATTAATGAATCTGCTAATCTTCCAACATAACCGTCTTTACTATACTCATCACCTACACCGGCTGTTAAAGAATCTCCGAGTGCTAAGTAATGTAGTTGCTTTGCGTTATTATCATCAATTTTCCGTAAATCCTCTGGTGATGGCTCAAAAAAATGTTCAAAAATTTGCGTCAATACATTCTTTGAGGTTTTTTCCTCATTTTCTGTTTGTTGCTCATCCTGTTTCATATCTTGCTCCGTCCCTGCGTGCTCCCCTTCTGGTTCTGCTTGCGGATTCGGTTCATCTATTGATATTGTACAACCACTAAGTACTAAGACGGTCAAACATGACAAAACTATCATTCGCCAAATGTTCATTTGACCACCTTCCATCATTTACTTACTTCTATTATAGAATAGTTCATGCTGCAATGAAAAGTGACTATACCTAAGTATTGAGTAAAAATATGGTTTAACATGCACTTTTCAACAATTACATGAAAAAAGCCACTACAATTATTTATGTAGTAGCTCTTATATATTATTCTGCAAAATAAATAAAACCAATTGCGCCTGGGCCAGTATGTGTCGAGATGATTGGTGAAGTAAAGGCAATTTCTACATCATTAAAACCTGTTCCTTCAATTAATTCTTTTAATGGTCCACCCATCGTTGTTAGACCCTCTGCGTGAGAAATCCCAACTGATTTTACTGTTTTTCCAGCAGTGTCTGCTTGGAATTGTTTAAATAAGTAGTTCACCACTTGTTTATGGCTGCGTACTTTAGACACAGGATTGTAAGCGCCACCTTCTAAGTTTGCAATTACTTTTATGTTTAGCAAAGATCCGATAAAACCTGTACCTTTCCCAATTCGTCCACCTTTAATAAGATTTTCAAGTGTATCAACAATCACATACAAATACGTATTTTCGCGCACTTTCTCAAGACGTTCAACAATTGCTTCAACTGTAGCACCTGCATCGCGCATTTTAATCGCTTCACGTATTTGAATAGCTAAACCGATGGCAATGAAACGTGAATCAATTACCGTAACATCAGAGTCCGTCATTTGCGCTGCCTGACGAGCTGACTCCACTGTTCCACTCATACCACCAGTCATATGAATAGAAATAATTCGATCTCCATCTTTACCTAGCTCGTCGTATAATTCTTTAAATTTCCCCGGGGCTGGCTGTGAGCTTTTTGGTAAATTATTAGCATTTTTCATTAAACCTAAAAAAGGTTGTGGTTCTAAATCAACACCATCTATATAAGTTTTATCGTCAATTTGAATCGTTAAAGGCACAATATGTATACCATGCTGCGCTACTTCTTCTTTTGTTAAATCACAAGTTGAGTCCGTTACTATATGAATTCGTCCCACTTCGACACATCCTTTTACTTCATTAAAATTTATTATATAGACTAATGAATCATTATGTAAACATGACATTTGTCATCAGATTTCGCACGTATCAGTCCATTTTGTGCGTGCTACCTTGGATACTATAGCGTTTTGTCGAATCCTTGTCTAACAATGTCCCTCAGGCATTTCAACATTTATATGACAGTTTTGATACTAAAAACATGACAAATGTAAATACCAGGATGAAAATTATTGGGGTATAGTAAAAGTATGCACGAAAGGAGTGTTCAATATGTTAGATTCTTTTGACTACAAAACATGGAAGGAAGAATTGTGGAATGCCATTACACACGGCATTGGATTTATCGCAAGTATTCCAGCATTAGTTGTTCTTATTTTAGCAGCTGTACAAACCGGAAGTGCGCTCCAAATTACAACGTTTACTATTTTTGGTGCCTCAGTGATTATCTTATTTTTAATGTCAACGCTGCTACATAGTATGCCAGAAAAATACAAGAACTTTTTCGCCATTCTTGACCATTCTTCCATTTACATTTTAATTGCAGGAACGTATACACCTTTTCTTTTAATAGCGGTAGGTGGCACACTAGGTATTACTTTATTATGTATTATTTGGTCACTTGCAATACTAGGCGTTATTTTTAAATGCTTTTTTATTAATCGATTCGAGAAGCTTTCATTAATTTTTTACATCGGTATGGGCTGGCTCATTATTTTTGCCATTAAGCCTGTCTATCTGTTCTTAGGTTTTAACGGTTTCTCCTTACTGTTAGCAGGTGGCCTTCTCTATACGATTGGAGCTATCTTTTACGCTTGGCGTTCACTTCCCTACAATCATACGATTTGGCATCTATTTGTGTTAGCTGGATGCGGTGCGATGTATGCTTGTGTTTATTTTTACTTATAAAAACTCAACAAAAAATCGCCCTACACATGCATAGGAGCGATTTTTTTGTTATAGGGTGTTACCTTTTAATTCCTCCGCTAATGCCTTTATTGCCCACATCATTTTTTGCTTATTTTCTTCATTATTCATGTTATTCCTTGCATGAAGGAGAACGGGTCTAATCGATTCTACTGAACGTCCAAATTCGTACATCCATTCATAGCGTGGCACCATCCAAGTATGAAAATGATGGGTCGTATCTTCATTATAAAAATAATAAACATACTCTATCCCCAAAACGTTCCTTTGAGCCTTTCTGATTTTTGATATAAGGTTTATATAATCCATTTTTTCCTCAGCGTTTAGCTCATCAAAACATGTAATATGGCGCTTAGAAGCCAAAATAATTAATCCTTTTATCGGATAAGCAACATCTTGATGGGCATGAAAATAATCAGTCTCAATGATTACTCCTCCATCCGCTTCAATGCGTCCACTTGTTATTGCACAGCTTAAACATTCAACTTCAACCGTTTCTCCGTTTGATAAGGTTATTTTCTCACAGATGTTCCCCTTTTTTGATTAATCTTGGAATATTGATCGCTTAATTAACGCCAAATTACTTTTGATTTTCCCGTAGCTTATTCATTCGATTGCTCCACTCATTAACTCGTTCGATAATTTGCTGACGATTAGTTTCGTTTTCATCCATCTTCTGTTTATCTAATTTATTTCGAACATTTAAAACAAGATTTGCTTTATTTTCAATGAGTTCTGTTAATTTCTTAGATGTCTCTGGCGTAATCATTTTTTCTGCACTCATAATATTGAGCGCAGAGTAGAAACGGCTTTTTTCATTTATGCTGGCATAATAAATCTTATCGGCTAATCTTGTTCGGTCTTTCATCTCATCAAAGCTTTGCTCCCACTGTTTCAACAAGGAATTAGATTTACTTGCTACCTCCATAAACGAAGGGACCCATGTTTTTTTAATGGAGTTATTTAGATCGTCGATGGTTTTGGCTGATATATATTCACCATTTCCAGCAGCAGCTATTTCTTTCAATGAATTCTCCCCAGCTTGATCAACATTAAATCCGATAATGTTCACAGATCGATTCGCGTCTTCTTTGGCAAATGCCTTTGCTTCTGCAACTGGGTTACCACCACATGTCTCAGCTCCATCGCTAATAATATAGAGTGTGACATTATCTTTAGAATCTGTCATTTTCTCACGGGCAGCTTTAATTGCATTTGCGATTGGCGTCCATCCCCTAGCCTGAACCCCCTCAATTGCTTGAGTAAATTTTTCTGGATCAAATGACTGAAGGGGGTAGACTTCATCAATAGTAGTACAAGATAATTGTTTATCTTCATTGTTTTGAGTCCCTGCATGACCATAAACAATCAAAGAAACATCATGTGTGTTGCCTATCGTATTAGCGAATCGAGTCGCAGCAATTTTGGCAACGCTCATCTTTTGTTTGCCTTCCACATTTAACAGCATGCTTGAGCTTGCATCCAGAAGGATCAAGGCTTTGCCAGGGTCAACCAAATTTTGTTTTTCCTCCATTTCGCTTGGTTCAGGCAAATAAGGCTCATACCAATCTACCGTAAATCCTTTTAGTTCGGTAATGGTACGTTCATATGCATGACTGCCAATATAATACTGAAGAGCTTGGAAAATCACAGTAGAATCTTGAGTGATCTTAGTAACCTGTCTTAATTTTTCCGTCAATTCACCTTCATAAGCCCCAAGACCAAAATTACCCCAACGTTGTTTTGTCTCCTCTTCGTAAGGAACGTCTTTTGTGAAAATTCCGCCAATTTGCTGGAGAAGTTCTTTCTCGGTCGTTGGAATAGTAAGATTTTCAATTATTTTGGATTCCTCATCAAACTCTAATTTTGCATCTACTACAGGTTCCTTTTCTACGTTGTCTTCAACCCTATTCGTTTCATTTGTTGTAATATCTTTGTTCGCATCTATTTGTTTTTCCTTTTTTTCATTGCTAGAGCAACCCCCTAGTAAAAGCAAAACAAACAGCCAGAAGAATATCCATTTCCTCATCATTTATCTACCTACCAATCTATTAGCTTTTTTTAAGTGTATCTAAAAAAAGTTGGGAAAGACGAGTTACTTAGGAAGCATTTTTAAGTGGCATTCTTGACCATCTTTCCTTTAGAAATAAACATGTTGTAAAGCCAATTTTTCCTATAAATATTCAGTCCTCAATATGTCTCTTTTACTGATTTTTGATAAAGAGTTATTTGAATCCATTAATGAACATCCTCAAAAATAAATTCTAAGATGATTGGAATATTGCCTGGCTATTCACGCTGGAGCTATCCGTTGTTTTAAATTAAACAAATATGTTTACATAATGCTTTATTAACACCAAAAAGCACGGTCCATTCATAACCGTGCTTCGTAGTACCTATTTTCTTTAGTCCTTACGTTCAAAAATCTGATATTGGAATGTGTAACCCTCTGGTGCAGTTTCTGGCTCCTCTGAGGTTACTTCTACAAAATTCTGCTCATACTCCGGGAAGTATGTATCCCCATTGAATGCATGATTGATTTTTGTAATATACAAGCGATCTGCAATATCCATGGATAAACGGAAAATTTGCTCGCCGCCAATAATCATAATTTCTGGGACATCCCCAGCAAGGGCGAGGGCTCCCTCCAAGCTTGTCACTACTTCAATCCCATCCGCATAGTAGCTTTCGTCACGAGTAATGACAATATTGCGTCGACCCGGAAGCGGTCTACCGATCGATTCGAACGTTTTACGTCCCATAATCATTGGCTTCCCCATCGTTTTATCCTTAAAATATTTTAAATCCCCAGGCAAATGCCATGGCATGCCATTTTCATAACCAATCACATTATTATTATCATGTGCCACAATTAAAGAAATCATCTTGTCCCTCCAAATACTATCGTCCATTATATTATAAACATAATTTTACTTTACAATCAGATTATTTCTGCATAGAAAATAAATTATTTTGTTTTCCGATATTAAATCCTAGTAATTTTATATGAATAGTTTATAATAGTGTGTACAAAGAAATTTAAAAGGATTGATGAACATGACAAAATTAAAAGAAGAAGCGGTCCAATATATTAAAGTTAGTCATTCTTCTAAACAATATTACGATGTAACCCCTCAAGAGGCGAGAGCTCTACGCATGGTACCGAAATGGACTTCACCAAATTGTCCACAACTTGCGGCCATTGACAATAAAATAATAACAGTTCGAGATGGAGCACAAATTAATGTGCGCATTTATAGACCTATTTTAGATAAAACGCTTCCCGTCATTGTTTATTATCATGGCGGTGGTTGGGTATTCGGTAATTTAGACTCTACGGATGCAGGCTGTCAGCTATTAGCAGAAAAATCTCAAGCCATCGTTGTATCGGTCGATTATCGCCTGGCGCCAGAATTCCCATTCCCTACTCCACTCCATGATGCCTATGACGCCTTAACGTGGGTTTCCGAAAACATCGAAAATTTTGGTGGAGATGCAGCAAACCTCACAATAGCCGGTGATAGCGCAGGCGGAAACTTAGCAACAGTTGTCGCCTACTTGGCTGCTACATTAAATGGACCAGCTATTAAAACGCAGGTACTTATTTATCCAGTAGTCAATGTTGATTTTACAACGCCTTCTTATAATGCGTACGGCGAGCACTACGGCTTAGACAAACAAGGAATGCAGTGGTTTGCAGGTCATTATACGAATAAAGAAAACTATATGAATCCACTTGTGTCTCCTCTTCAGATTGAGGATCTAAGTGTTTTACCGAAAACGATTATTATTGCTGCAGAGGCAGATGTCCTTTACGATGAAGGACTTGCATACGCACAAAAACTTACGGATGCTGGAGTGATGGTTGAACATGTAAATATGACGGGATTAATCCATAGCTATTTCAGTAAAATGACTTTTTTCGAAGAAGCAACTATTGAAACGGCTGAAAAAATTGCTAATTTCGTGAAATAAGTTTGTCTAACCACATAAAATAATGCGATAATAGAGCAAAACGTTTTTTAAAGGATGACAACATGATACAAACGATTGCTTTACAAATTAACAAGCCCTATTCAGATCAATTAAAGAAAGGCTATCCTCTTATTTCAAAAGAGGCAGTTGATGCACGCCATCTTCCCAAAGAGGAAGGCGCTCTACTAAAACTTACTGATAATCATAACCGTTATATTGGCACTGGATACTATGGCTTACAAAACAAAGGTATTGGTTGGGTGCTAACAACCGATGCTAACGAAAATATAGATAAAGCCTTTTTTATGAAGAAATTTAAGAAGGCAATTCAAAATCGTGAAGCGTTTTTCAACGATCCTCACACAACAGCCTTCCGAATCTTTAATGGTGAAGGCGATGGCATTGGCGGTTTAACAATTGACTTTTTCGATTCTTACTATATGGTGAGCTGGTATAGCGCCGGCATTTATTCATTTAAAGAAGCGGTTTATGAAGCACTTGCAGAAGTAGTTAGCTACAAAGCCATTTATGAGAAAAAACGTTTCGATACGAAAGGCCAGTATATGGAACAGGACGATTTCGTCATGGGAACACCTGGCGAATTTCCGATTATCGTAACGGAAAATAATATGAATTATGCTGTCAATTTAAACGATGGGGCCATGACAGGTATTTTCCTCGATCAACGAGAAGTGAGGCTTGCCATTCGTGAACGTTATGCAGACGGTAAAAATATGTTAAATACGTTCTCCTATACGGGGGCATTTTCTGTCGCAGCGGCACTTGGAGGAGCAGTGAAAACAACAAGTGTAGATGTAGCAAAGCGTAGTTTAGCCAAAACAATTGAGCAATTTAGCGTCAATAGCATTGACTACGAATCACAGGATATTAAAGTCATGGATGTCTTTAACTATTTTAAATATGCGCAGCGCCACAATTTAAAATTTGACCTGGTCGTTTTAGATCCACCAAGCTTTGCACGTACGAAGGAAAGAACGTTCTCAACTGCAAAAGACTACCCTAAATTACTCGTAGATACAATCGCCATTACAGAGAAAAACGGTATCATCGTTGCTTCTACGAACAATGCAAGCTTTGGGATGAAAAAGTTTAAAAGCTTTATTGACCAAGCATTTAAAGAGACTAAAACAGCCTATAAAATTGTTGAAGAATACAGTTTACCAAAGGATTTCCGTGCCCCACGTGAATATCCAGAATTCAATTACTTAAAGGTTGTTTTTATAAAAAAACTTAACTAAATCAAACCAGACAGAATCCAACTTCCAGTGATTCTGTCTTTTTGTTTTGACACACTCTTTTATGTTATTGTTCAATATTTCCATTTAATATACAATGGTATCACATTATCTCTAAAATATGGGATGATATTATTATAATATTTCTTGAATATTAGTTGATTGGAGCGGAGATTGGCGCCCTCTTGGGGATTAGCGTCACAGACCGAGCTCCTCGGACGCCCCCAGGAAGATTTGCCCTGTGCGAAAGCGAAGCGGCAGCTACTAAGCGCCAGTCGGAACGGAAGTCAACCAGACGTTTTGGCGACAAAATATTGATAAACGGAGATGATTATATGGGTTATGTTCGTGAAAAGTTTATGATTACTACTGAAAGACTCACTCTTAGATTATTTCAAACATCGGATGCTGCCACAGTTGTGAAACTTTGCAATAATTATAATATTTATAAAAGCACCCTGTACCTCCCTTATCCATATAGTTTACAAGATGCATTATCGTGGATAGAAAATCATCACGTTAATTTTATGAGAGATTTTTCGTACGAGTTTGCCATCACAAATAAGGAAAATGGCGAATTATACGGAGCAATTGCGTTATCGAACAATACAGATTTTAATCAAGGTGAAATAGCCTATTGGATTGGCGAGGAGTATTGGGGAAAAGGCTATGCCACGGAGGCAGCGCAGTCGATTGTACAATTTGCTTTTGAAGAAAAGAAAATGCATAAAGTATTTGCCCGATATTTTTCATCAAACCCCGCTTCAGGAAAAGTAATGGAGAAGATTGGCATGAAACAGGAAGGAATTTTAAAGGATCATCTCATTAAAGACGGTAAATATGAGGATTTGGTATATTATGGAATAATAAATGAATAGCTCAGTCTCAACAGACTTCATCCAGGCTGTCATTATTGACAGCTTTTTTCTTATGGAGCAAACGGTGCACAATAGCTAAATCTGTAGTCTAGAAAACATTGTGGAGAAACTACCGTTAGGAAAATACAGATTTACAACGTTAAGCCTATTTTCCTGACGGTACCCCTATTTAATTTATTCCCGTTCATCATATTTTTGAAATCTTATTCTATCCTTATTTGTTGGAATCCCATTAGTCACCTTTTCCCAAATGCCATTTTTAAATATCTCATATTGTTCAAAAGCACAAGGCAATCCTTTTGCAGTAGCTATGTCACTACTATCCATAAGTTGAAAATGCAAATGCGGAGCAAAGGAGTTTCCTGAATGACCAACTCTACCAATAATTTCACCTTTTCTTACACGCTGACCAACTGACACCTGAATGGATCCTGTTTGAAGATGGACTAATGCAGCATATACATCGTCGGCACATTCTATAATGATGTAGTTGCCAGCAACTGATTGTATGTCATCTTTCTTCGGGTCAAAATAATGGGCATTTTTATAAGCGTTCGACATATCTGAAAGCAACTTTGTTCGTGTTCGTTCTTCATAGCCATCCTCCGCTTTGACAATGACCCCCTCGCAAGGAGCATATACGTCTTGCCCCCAACCATAATATTCTTCTATCGGAACCCCAAAAAGTAGGTATTGCGCAAGACTAACACGATAGGCGGGCCAGCCCTTTCTATCCCAATCCACTTGTACAAAGTCATAAGCATATCTTGCAGCTAATTTGTTTGTGCCGTGACTCGGAATTTTTGTCCCCGGAGTGTTTGGAGAAAGCCATTCTCCTCTCAAAGGAAACTCTACAATAATCGGCTCACGCGCATCAATCATTTCATATCCCTCCTCCGTCGATACTTTTCCTTCATTATTGAAATTGACTAGTGCTTATTTGTACTTTCTTCATAATTGATCGAATTAACAAGACCAACTTTTGTATTTATTTCCAAACTGACTACTTCTCCATTATAGTGTTTTAAACACAGTTTTAAAATTATTTCCCTTGATTTTACTTGTTTCGATTTATTGTTGTTCCTTTGATTTGAACACTTTTCTCAATAACATTCCACCAACTTCAGACATTAAAATTCCACAAATGAAAGCGGAAACAAATAAATATATTTATCTGCCCCACGGCTAATAATAAAAAAACTAATAGGACCATGAAAATCTTCCAACCAATAACTAGGTAATTTTTGATTTTTATGCACCCCTATTTCTCAATAGATTTCGCCCATATGTAAAATATCGCTATATAGATGATAAATTCGTAACTACTATGATTTAACTAAAATAATAGGTGGAGGAAAGTTAAAACCCTTTATATTGGTTACAATATCGAAAAAAGAGCCATAACAATGGCTCAGAAGAGAAAAAGAATTCAACATAAAGATCATAAGAAATCAAAAAGTAGTAACACAAGATATAAGAAATTAAATACTTCTTTTTACATTAATAAATTGAATAATTGGATTGGTTAGACTAGCTATACATAGAGCGATAAACAGGGTGTAGTTGTTTCCGTTTGCAATAAAGAAGAAGTCAATTACCCATAATAGTAATAAGGTATAAAATATTATTTGGTAGCTTAAAGAATAACTCTTTTGAATAATTTGTTTACCCATTTCATCCTTCTTTACGTCTTGACGAGTACGCCAGATGAAAAATTGCCCCCAACTTCAGCCACCAGTATTTCCCTTATAGATATTTCACAAACCAATCCCTAATATATTCTAATCTATTGATTCTTAACGTTGGTTTTCCGCTCCTTGATAGTTCGTGATTGGATTCTGGGAAGCGAACAAATTTTGTTTCTTTTTTACGATGTTTTAAGGCGATAAATAATTGCTCTGCCTGTTCAATCGGACAACGATAGTCTTTTTCGCTGTGTAAAATTAACAGCGGCGTCTCCACATTGTCCACATATTTCAGTGGTGAATGATGCCATAACTTCTCTATATTGTCTAGTCCTGCTTGAATTTGCCAGTCATTGAAATAATAGCCGATGTCACTTACGCCGTAAAAGCTAATCCAGTTAGAAATGGAACGTTGCGTAACTGCTGCTTTAAAGCGATTTGTATGTCCGACAATCCAGTTTGTCATAAAGCCCCCATAGCTCCCACCAGTAACACCGAGACGCTCTTGGTCGATAAAATCATACTGCTCACATGCATAGTCAACCGCGGCCATTAGATCATTAAAATCATTACCGCCATAATCACCACGAACTGCATCCACAAATTTTTGACCATATCCATGACTTCCACGTGGATTCGTATAGAGAACCGCAAAACCTTGTGCAGCAAGGATTTGGAATTCGTTAAAATAGGAGTTTGCATACATGGCATGCGGACCACCGTGGATTTCAAGAATAAGTGGATATTTTTCCCCTTCTTCATAGCCAATCGGCTTCATCATCCAGCCGCTAACTTTCCAGCCATCTGCTCCTTCATATTCAATTGCTTCTGGAACAGATAATGCTCTCGTCTTTAAAAATTCTTCATTAACTCTAGTCAACTGTTCCTTTTCACCTGTCGTTAAATTTACGTAAAAAAGATCGCCAGGATTTGTCGTATTGCTGATGGCAGCTACCGCTTTATCATTTTTAGAATCAAGCGAAAAACCATAAACATACTGATCATCATGAATAGCTGGATATAATTCGCCAGATAAATTGCCAAAATACATTACTGTATTTCCACGATCGGTCACTTGGAAATAAAAGCTTTTATTATCCTCCAACCATTGAACAGACGGAGCAACAATCCCCTGAAGGAAATCCCCCACAACAAAATCACCAACCGGCGCGTCAAACTCACTCGTTACACATGTCTTATTGTTATTTTCCAAATCATAAATCCATAGCTTTGCATGTGTTGCATTTTCAAACTCTCTTTCACTTCCAACATAAGCTATAAAGCGGCTATTCGGAGACCATGAAGTTTGGTAGAACACCCCTGTCCCTTCTGTTAGCTTACGACCATGTTTCGTTTCTAAATCCAATAAGTAAATATCGTTTATGAATGAAAAGTCGAGATCCTCTGTTAAGTCAGCCATGTAAGAAAGATATTTACCGTTCGGTGACCAAGTACCAAGCTGCAAATTATGTTTTCCTTCCGTCACTAGCTCTAACTCACCTGTTTTAAGATGAACTATTGCAATTTGAGCAAATTGCTCCATATCCATAAAACCAGCTGCATCTGATTTATGTTTCATCTTATCTATTTCAAGTGGTTTTAGTTCTTTGTCTTCTTTTTGATCCTTTTCAGGTTGATCATTAATATTTTCACCTTTACCAAGCTTGACAGAGAAGGCTATTTTCTCTCCACAAGGAGACCAAGTAGGCGATGTCGCACCATTTTTACAATTTGTAACTTGTTTCGCTTCCCCACCTGCTTTTGAAAGAACGAAAATTTGTGGCTTGCCATTTCTCGTTGACACAAACGCGATTTTACTGCCATCAGGAGACCAAACAGGTGAATTCGTTTTATGATCTCCAAATGTCCATTGTTGTGGCTTTTTGTCATGTAAGTTTATGTAGAATAAATTAGACACGTAATCCTTTTTCTTCTCGTCAATATGCGTCTCAACATACACAACTTCTGTTCCGTCAGGTGATACTTGTGGATCTGCCACTGATTTTAATTGATATAGATCTTCTGGTTGAATCCCTTGTTTCGATGTCATATTTAAAATCCCCTTTGTGTTGAAATTTCATTACATACTAAACTATTTCGATACCCTAAGTATTATTCCTTCTTTTAAAGAGAAATTGTTTTTTTATCTAAAGTAGGGATTTAAACATCTAAAAATACCTTTGCTACTCTGCAATAATTACAAAGAGCTATGGATATATACGCAACATGCAATGCTCAACGCTTGCACCCATCCACTTTCCTAAGTATTTTCCAGTCCAATTCTGTTACAATATTGTTAAATGAATTCATAGAAACGAGGATTTTTTATGCATGTAACAATTGGAGTACTCGCTCACGTGGATGCAGGAAAAACAACATTTTCTGAGCAGTTACTATTTCATACAAACAGTATTCAAGCTCGTGGACGAGTAGATCACCAGGACACATTTCTAGATAATCATGAGCTGGAGCGTCAGCGAGGTATTACGATTTTTGCGGAGCAAGGTCGCATGACGCTTGGGGATGATACATATACGTTAATCGATACACCCGGGCACGTCGATTTCTCTCCAGAGATGGAGCGGGCCATTCGGGTTATGGATTATGCCATTATTATTGTTAGTGCGGTTGAAGGACTACAAGGTCAGACAGAAACAGTGTGGCAACTTTTACGCCAATATCACGTCCCAACCTTCTTCTTTATCAACAAAATTGACCGTGAAGGGGCAGACGTTGAAGCCGTTCTAACACAGCTTCAACAGTATTGCTCTACGGACGTACTATTCGTAGATGAACCGCTCCGTTCTGATTATGTATCAAATGCCATGATGGAGTGGCTTGCTGAACGTGATGAGCAGCTTCTCGATGCATTTCTTAATGATACATTGGAAAGCTCTAGCTGCATGGCTCATATTCAAACGTTAATTAAACAGGAAAAGGCATTTTTGTGCTTTTCTGGCTCAGCCTTAAAAGATATTGGGATAAAGGAATTTATTTCACAGCTCCCCCTACTTACAGAGACACATTTTAATAACGAGGTGCCGTTTCAAGGCGAGGTGTTTAAAATTCGCCATGATGGGCATCAACGCTTAACGTTTATCAAGGCTTTACAAGGTACGTTGCATGTGCGTGATGAGTTTTCTTTTGGTGATGTGACTGAAAAAGTGACGGAGATTCGACTATACAATGGCAGTCGTTATGAAACAGCCCAAGAGGTCAAAGCTGGAGAAATTTTTGCAGTAAAAGGGATTAGCGAAGCAAACATCGGCGATATCATTGGTCATTCAAGGAACCCACAACCCTATGAGTTAGTACCGACTTTACAGGCAAAAGTACAGTATGAAGGCGATCAGCATATAAAGGAAGTTTTAAAAATTTTCCGCACACTTGAAGCAGAAGAACCCTCGTTACGTGTGCTTTGGCATGAAAAATTCCAAGAAATTCATGTGCATATTATGGGTGTTATTCAACTCGAAGTGCTTATCGAAGTGCTTCGTGAGCGCTTCTCGCTAGACATTTCATTTAGCGAACCACAGATTTTATATTTGGAAACGATTGCTACAACCGTGACAGGCTATGGTCATTTTGAGCCATTAAAGCATTATGCGGAAGTACATTTATTAATGGAGCCAAATACACGAGGTACCGGCAACACATTTGTCAATGCCTGTCACGCGGATGATTTATCGGTTGGGCATCAACGACTCATTGAAAAACATCTATTCGAGCGCGAACATCATGGGCTGTTAACCGGATTCCCCGTGACAGATATTCGCTTTACGCTCTTAACAGGTCGCGCACATATAAAACATACTGAAGGCGGCGATTTCCGCGAGGCAACAGTTCGTGCATTACGGCAAGGTCTAGAGCAAGCAGAAAATGTATTACTAGAGCCGTATTACCGCTTCAAGCTTAAAGCCCCTAGCGATTTTATCGGTCGCATGATGACCGATATACAGCAAGCTGCCGGTAAATTTGACGCCCCAAACTTAACAGAAAATGAAGCAATTTTAACCGGTCGCGCGCCTGTCGCAACATTTATGAGCTACAGTACAACCTTTGCCGCCTACACCAATGGTAAAGGCGTCCTTTCTCTACAATTTGATGGCTATGATGTGTGCCACAATACAGAAGCCATTATTGCAAAAATTGGCTACGATAAGAATGCCGATCCTGAGTACACATCATCGAGTATTTTTTGCGCAAAAGGCAAGGGCTACGCCGTTCCATGGGATCAAGCTGAGGCCGCTATGCATTGTATTGACTAAACTCATAAAAACAGGACTTGATTCGTTAGATCAATGTCCTGTTTTCCGGGGTATCTCTTGCTTCGCGGGTATTCTCTTCCTTTTCGCGGGTATTTGCCCTGCTTCCGCGGGTATTCTACTCCCTTTCGCGGGTATTCACTTTGATTCCGCGGATATCTCTTGCTTCGCGGATATTTGCTCTGCTTCCGCGGGTATTCTACTCCCTTTCGCGGGTATTCACTCTGACTCCGCGGGTATTTCTTCCTTCGCGGATGTTCACTCTGATTCCGCGGATATCTCTTGCTTCGCGGGTATTTGCCCTGCTTTCGCGGGTATCCACTCTTATCCCGTGGGTATCTCTCCTTCGCGGATGTTCACTCTGATTCCGCGGATATCTCTTGCTTCGCGGGTATTCGCTCTGATTCCGCGGGTATTCATATTCAACCCACGAAATTATAGGAAGGCTCCACGACAGCGTAGCTATGAGGATTTGAGAAATCCATTAAAACCTTGCCAGGTCGACTTTTTAAAAGCTGTAAATTATCAATTAACTCTAGTAATTGTTGATGTCCATTACCGCGTGGGTGCCAGTTTAAATGATATTCATTTAGTTCCTTCACTGCTTCTAAGAACTGTTGATATTCGCGCTCTACAAAATGAATCAGTTGTTTGTCTTTATGAGCTACCTGTGATAAATCCCCTAAATATATTTCATAGAAGCGCATCACTATTGAGCACAATAAATCATTGACACGAGCAGCACTTAATATTGGCTTAGGGGCTTGTGAGAGTCGCTCTAAATTTGGTTTTGCACGAGTTGAATCAATGCGTGTAATTAGATGATAATGTTCACCATTTACCTCATACACAATGGGATTGGTCGGCATGTACATCATAAAACCGTTAGTTTTTGTTTTCAGCTGATCTGTATTATTCGCCTTTGCCAAAAGGTGCCCGTTAAAACTGTCATTTTGGATCCAAATAATATCTTTATTATATAAAATTTGCTCAAATAATCGTTCATTGCTTATAAGATTGCTAGCTATCAATTGATCGACAAGTGATTCTACTACCTTTCTTGTTGCCGCTTTTTTAGTAAATTCGGTGCGTGGCTGCTTACAAATTTTCATATCTAAAGATTGTGATTCCTGTGCTGTGCATACATGAATATTCGTCATCTTGGCATCCTCTTTTCGTACATATTTTCAAAACGGAATTCATCAGTAAAAAAAGGATTTCCTATTGTACGAGGAAATCCTTCATTCTATCTTTTTCGTTCATCATATACTGTCAAACAATGCCCAAATCCGGAAGAACTAGCTTGATAGCAAATCCATTTTTTGATTTGGGACGTTCGACGTACAGTGACGAACAGAGTATTCTGTTTTGTCAACATGCCACCTCCTATTCCTCGTAGGGTTATGGTGTGTACTCATAATAGGCAGGTATCCTGACTTATGGTCATCGCTACTTTTCTCCTTCCCGTCGTTAAACAGTGGTCTATGAAAAGTCGCTCACATTTACAGTTGCGGGACAGTGTCGGATTTGCACCGACTTCCCTTTTAAGTAAATTGCACGCAATTTACACCTATTACTCCACGCTATTCAGTTGTAAAAGGAATCTAGTAAATTCTACATTCCTTATTGAATATTAAATTAATTGTAAATGAGTGTATTTCCAAAGTCAAATAACACAATAAATTCCAGTTTCTTAATCTTTTTCTTCTATTTTCTGCTTTCCCATAATGCGTTTTATAAAATTGTTATTTATAGTTTTCAAGGTAATCCCCTTTTTCAAAAATTTCTTTTGAACTTAGGGCAGTCCATTCCTCTGGTGTTAAAGTTGGGTTCAAATCAAGAAAGGATTTAACCAATTTATAGCCCACACCGTAACCATATTGACTAGGAAGGCCATTACCTCCCGAAATAATTTCGTAAGATCGATTCACGTCAGACTTTTCGAGATCTAATGCAATTTTCGACCAATCATCTTTGGTGTATGTTGTATATATTGGAGCAAAATAAATGTCAGGATAAACTAACTTATCAAACATAATCGCCTTTCCTTCAAATATTAGGTTATCCAAAACTGTAACAGGTACATCTTTACGTGCGTACTTCTCAGTCCAAACACTATGATGATATTCGTGAGCTATACTAGACCTTAAATCATTTTCGGTATAATATTTATTGTAAAAGACTATTATTTTTCCTGCCCCCACAGTAACCATATTTGCATTTGCATCTGCAACAGGAAAAACACATACTGTTGTTTCATTTCCGGATGCAATAAGGTCAGAAGATTTCAAAAGAGCTTCTTTAAGAATATTTTCTGTTTTTTCCCTATCAATGTTTTCACTTAAATTTTGATTTTCTGTTAAGCTATCAGGATCTATATTTAGAACTGGATCAGCCATATGAAGATATTCACCATTCTCAAAACAATCACTATATATTGGTTTAATTACTTCTTCATTATAAATTTCCAATCGTGATTGTTTGGGATTACTTTCAACCTTATCTTCATAATTATTGTAAAGTTTATAGGCATTTACTATTTTAAACTTTTGCTTCGTTTGAGGGTGCTCGAATGATGTAACTATACTTTCAATATCTTGTTTTCATCGGGAACGATACGTTTATTTTTCGAGTTTTCTGTTTGTGTACAAGAAGCAAGTGTTAGAGATGAAATCATTAGAAAAAATACTGCAACTATTTTCAGATAATTTTTCAAGGAAAATCCACCCTTCTCAAAATGGAATTTTTTACTTTTTTACTATTAAATATATTTTATCATATTATTTTCTTATTATTTCGAAGTTCCTCGCTTGTTTTTTCCAAAAAAAAAAGTTTTGTAAGTTCCATGAAATCTTCTAAAAAATCTAGCAAACTTTAATAACACAAAAAAGATACTTTCGTTTAGATTTTAATATCCTAAGAAAGTATCAGATTGCCCAGAAAATCTTATGACAATTTCGGCGCTTTTCGTAATTTAGTTGCTTGCTCAAATGAAAATGCGAGTTTTATGAGTACATCCTCACTAAATGCAGTGCCTGCGAAAGTTATACCAAACGGTCTCCCATTTTCCATATACCCTGCTGGTACGGCAATTGACGGATATCCAGCTTTCGCGCTAATTGTCGAGCCAATATATGATGGAAAGACAATCGCATCTAAATCATATTTTTTTAATGTATAGTCGATTCCTTGTTCTTGAGAAAAATACAAATCCTCTAGCTTTGCATTTAGATAGTCAGGATCTCTTAACGTGTTCGCTAAATTCTCTTTCGATTCCAATTTATCCTGCCCATACTTTAATGACTTTTCTTCCGAGAGTTTATTAAATTGAATTAATTCAGAAATAGAATGTACAGGCATATGGGAAGGTAGATTTATAAGGAAATTATTTAAACTATGCTTGAATTCATATTGAGGTACTCCCCACTTCCAGTCCCTATGGAAAGAAGGAATATCGATGTCTTCAATAATGACGGCTCCTTGCTCTTTTAACGTTTGAATGGCCTTCTTAAAAAGGGTTTCGTCATATTCCTTTGAATCATAATAAGTTTTGGAGGCATTCGTATAAACACCGATTCTAGCACCCTTTAATCCTATATCATCTAAAAAGATTGAGTAGTCTTGATGTATCTTACTTTCACATTTATATGTAGCTACGTCGGCTTTATCTACTCCTGTTAATACGCCCAATAAAATAGCAGCATCGGTAACCGTTCTTGCCATTGGTCCTGCTGTGTCTTGAGAGTATGTAAAAGGTATAATTCCTCGTCGGCTAATTAACCCAACAGTCGGTTTTATGCCGACTACTGAATTTGTAATAGCAGGACTTAAAATCGAGGCATCTGTCTCCGTTCCAATTGATAGAACAGCAAAATTCGATGCCACTGCTACCGCCGACCCCGAGCTGGATCCTCCAACAAAAAGTTCTGAATCTCCATAAGGATTAAGCGTTTGTCCACCTCGAGAACTATAACCTGCCCACATTGTACTCGACATACCGTTTGCTAATTCAGTCATATTTGCTTTCCCTAAAATAACAGCCCCCGCTTCACGGAGCTTTTTTACTAGAAATGCATCCTGCCCAGCTACATAGTTTTCTAAAGCTATTGCTCCTGCACTAGTATGCATAAAATCTTTCGTTTCGATATTGTCTTTTAAAACAACCGGAATTCCGTGTAGAGGCCCCCTAGCCCCTTTTGACACTCTTTCCTCATCTAAAGCTTCAGCAATAAATATCGCTTCAGGATTAATTTCAAGCATTGAATTAATTTTCCGTCCACTTTGGTCATGCTTAGCAATTCTGTGTAAATAATACATCGTTAATTCCTTTGATGTGATCTCACCATGTTCCATAGCTACTTGAATATCAATTACTGACAATTCTTCTCTAAAAAAGCTATTAAACTTTATCCCCATTTAGATCTGCCCCCTCTTTCAAGATTATACCAATAAAATTAATTAATACCTAAAGCTATTTTCAGCTTTTAGTGTTTTCAAATTTCTCTGCCCCTTACATATAAATCTAAAGGCTTTATTTCCTGCATTTAACCTGGTAATTAAAATTGTCACACACCCTCCAATTAATTACCAAATAATTATCTACTGTGCTACACTCTCTTTACAGATAAAATTTTTAGTTAGTTTTGAAAGGCTGGGATAGAGATCAAATGAAGATTCTTAGGGGCATTTGGGGTGTCTTATTGTGCATATATGGCGTGTCTTTATATATCAAATATTTTCAAAAAGTCAGTGAAGGATGGAATATAACCCTTCATGTTTTATCAGGGAGTTTATGCATTATAGGAATAATATTAATTGTTCAAGCAATAAGAATACATAAATAACTTGGAGCTACTAAACCGATTTTTTCGGCTTATTATAAAGCATAGCAGCTTTAAAAAAGCTATGTTGCAGATAATCTATCCTCTGCAACATAGCTTTTTTATATTTATAACACCTTATTACCCACTAAACCTTTGTGTAAGCTTTTGTAAATTTTCAGCTTGTTGGCATAAGTCTTGTGACACCACCATGTTGACCGCTTGCATGGAAGCACTTTGCTCATCGACCGACTGAAGGACGACCTCTGTGTGATTAGACAAATTATCCATTCCATGTGCGATTGTCGATACTAATTTTGTCACCTCATTCGCGCTACTAGAAAGCTCTTCAGCTGTTGCGGAAATATCCTCGAGCTGGTTCGTCATTTTGCTAACATGCTGAGAGATCGTACCAAATGACTTTGTGGCCTCATCAATGACATAGACGCCCTGTTGAACGTTTTTCAAGTCCTCTTCGACAGAAGTAGCTACTTGTTTTGTATCGCTTTCAATACCAACTACAAGCTCGACAATTTGAATAGCCGAATGCTTGGATTGCTCTGCCAATTGTCGAACTTCTTCTGCTACTACCGCAAAGCCTTTCCCATGCTCTCCCGCACGCGCTGCTTCTATTGCTGCATTTAATGCTAGCAAATTTGTTTGATCTGTAATCGCCGTAATCATGTCTGTCATAGATTTGATATCTGTCATTTTGCCAGATAATTGCTGCATTAATTCACTAGTTTTTTCAGTAGATGTTGAAATAAACTCCATTTGATTTTTAGCTACGTGTAATATTTCCGCGCCGTTGCCTGCGATGTCATTTGCCTCTTTTGCATGATCAAATACATCTTGCGTTGCCACGGTAATACGTTCAATGCCATCAGCAGTTTCTTGCATAGCCATGGCACTATCATTTGCAGACTGCGCTGCTTTCTTAAGACCCTCCGTCGTTTTCTCCATCTGTGCATCAACTTCGTTTACTGCATCTGTAATTTCATTTGTACTTGCTGATAACTCCTCTATGCTCGCAGATAGATCTGTTGAACTACTTGCAATTTTTTGTGTCATCATATGTAATTGTTCCTTCATTTCTATAAACGCTTTAGCTAGCTCCGAAATTTCATCATTGGAATTTATCTCAATAGAAGAAGTTTGCATATCCCCCTCAGCTATAGCTTGAGCAGATGAAGCTAATTGTTTAATGGGCTTAATAATTTTATATTTTATGTAGAAAATACACGATAATGTCATTGTGATTCCTATTACTGTTAATAAAGTAGATAGCCATTCTAATGACGTTACATTTGCTAGGTCAATGATTAAAATGACACCCATGAGAACATTTAAAGTAGAAAAGCAAATGATACTTTTTTTTCGTAAACTCATACTAAATTCCCCCAACTATAATATTATTCCGACGTAGTTATTATAGTTTAAAAATCCTAAAATTCATAGAAAAAAGACCAACTTTTGTAATGATAAAGAAATGCGAAAGAACTTTTCTTTACAGAAAGTGCTTCTGTATAATTGACTTCAGTTCCAACTAGCTACTTTCTTCAAGGTGTTTGGAAAAATCGGCACTACATATTTTCAAACAAATATAAAAGCACCTTGCCTTAGACAAAGTGCTTTCATGATAAATTATTTTAATTTCATAATACTTGATCCTGCGATACCAGGATGCGTCATTTCATATGGATCTAAAATTAAATCTAATTGCTCCTTCGTAAGTACACCCTCTTCAAGGCAAAGCTCACGAATTGAACGACCAGATAGGATTGCTTCACGTGCAATTCTGGCAGCGATTTCATAACCGATATGTGGGTTTACTGCAGTTAGTACACCAACGCTTTTTTCCACATATTCTTTCATGCGGTCTTCATTTGCTTCAATATCCTTCAAGCAGTTTTGTGTAAATGCTCGGAACACGTTGTTCATAATACTAATAGATTGAATTAAGTTAAAGACAAGCACAGGCTCCATTACGTTTAATTCTAATTGTCCTGCTTCAGATGCTAAAGAAATCGTATGGTCATTACCGATTACTTGGAAGGCAACTTGGTTCAGAACCTCTGGCATAACAGGATTCACTTTCCCTGGCATAATAGAAGATCCAGGTTGGCGAGCTGGTAAAATGATTTCCCCTAATCCAGCACGTGGACCAGATGCCATTAAACGAAGGTCGTTAGCGATTTTCGACATATTAATCATACAGATTTTTAATGCACCTGAAACTTCTGTGTAGGCATCCGTATTTTGTGTTGCATCCACTAAATGTGTAGCGCCTTTAAGCGGTAACCCTGAGATTTCAGCAAGATGTATATCAACTGATTGAATATAGTCAGGGAATGCATTTAAGCCTGTACCGACAGCTGTCGCTCCCATGTTTACATCATATAAATTTGGGCGAGTTTGGCGAATGCGCGCAATATCACGAGTGATTACACGGCAATATGCTTCAAATTCTTGCCCTAATCGAATCGGCACAGCATCTTGTAAATGCGTACGACCCATTTTAATGACATGGGCAAATTGCTCCGCTTTTTGGTGGAACACTGCTTGCATGTTTTCCATTGTAAGAAGAAGTTCATCTATCAAATTCAAAACAGCAATATGAATAGCTGTTGGGAAAGCATCATTTGTTGATTGTGACATATTCACATGGCTGTTAGGGCTAATTGTTTTATAGTCCCCTTTTTCTTTGCCTAAAATCTCTAAGGCACGGTTCGCGATCACTTCGTTGGCATTCATATTAATAGATGTGCCAGCACCGCCTTGAATTGGGTCGACGATAAATTCAGCATCCCACTCGCCATCAATAACTTCTTGTGCAGCCTCGACAATTGCATCTCCGATTTCTTTTGAAAGTAGGTGTACTTCTATATTACTCATCGCAGCTGCTTTTTTAACAATCCCCATTGCTTTAATAAGAGCAGAGTGAATTGTGTACCCTGTAATCGGGAAGTTTTCAGTCGCACGAAGCGTTTGAATCCCATAATAAGCATTGCTTGGTAATGAACGTTCACCTAAAAAGTCTTTTTCTATACGTTGTGTGGACATAATTGTCGTCTCCTTTTATGTAATCCTCACACTTGATAGTAGCTAATTAATGTCGTATTGTAAACAGTCAATTGTCTGTAAAAAGAAAAATAATCAATTTTCGTCTTTGTGGAGTTGCGTTTAAGGCTTTATCTTTAAAACCGAGCGCAGTGATTACGCTCGGTTTCTTATTATTTATTAGAAGTCACTGTAAAACGGCTATTAACATGCTTTGGTTTTTCAATTTCATCTAACACTGCAATTGAATAATCCGCATAACTAACATAACTTTCGCCAGCAGCATTTACTAATAGATGATCTTCTCCAGTAGTATAGCTACCTGTACGCGGACCTTCCGGATCAAAGAAAGCAGATGGGCTTAAAAATGTCCAAGTAATGCTAGATTGTTGTAAGTCACGTAGATTCTCACCTTGGTTTTTAGCTGTCGCATAAAACATTTCTGGAAAATCTGGTGTATCCATTACACGTACAGTTTTTTCTGGGTCTACAAACAGACTTCCTGCACCACCGACAACGAATAATTTTGTGTCAATACCCGTGAAAATATCTATTAAATGACGGCCAGCTTTCACATGTAATTCCTCTTGACCAAAAGGAGCAGCAAAAGCATTCACTACTACTTCAAATCCTTTTACATCTTCTTGTGATAATGCAAAAACATCTTTTTCAATTACATCAATATTTGCTGTTACTTTTGAAGCTGAACGTACAATCGCTGTCACATCATGACCGCGCTGTAGTGCCTCCTCCACAATTTTTTGTCCCGCTTTCCCTGTTGCACCTATTACTGCGATTTTCATCCTAATATTCCTCCTATTTTTCATTTGTAACCATTTTAGTTACAGGTTAGATACAAAAGACCTACTTCGTTTATTTAACGAAGTTGATCTAACACATCCTGTAAAGTTTGTGCTTGTAGTTGTTCTTTCATTGCATACCAGACAGATGTATAAACACCCTCCAATGTATGTTGGATTTTTCGACCAACCGAACATGCTGGATTTGGCTCATCATGAATGGCAAATAGCTGCTCTGGCCCATCAATCGCATGGTAAATAGCTAATAGTGTTAAATCTTTTGGCTCCACTAAAAGGTCATAACCTGCAATACCTGATTGCGATGTAAGCAAGCCCGCTTTTTTGAGCACCCCAATCATTCGTCGCACGACTACAGGATTTGTATTAACACTCCCTGCGATGAAATCAGATGTCAGCTGGCTTTTATCAGATGTTGTTGCAATGAGCGAAAGTATATGGATCGCTACCGAAAAACGACTGTTCACCATATGTATCACCACCTGTTGTAACTATTATAGTTACAGGAATAAATAAAAGCAAACAAATTGCTCAATTTGCACCTGTATTTATTTTTTCCATTAAACAAAACATTATACTCTCTTCACGTAAATGACCAATTCTTGTCGTATTTCCCCATCTTGCTCATAAAAGTCTAAGTTATGGAATTCATACTTAAAATGACCAATTGGAAACGTCACACTTTCCCCTTGTGCCGCAGCTAATATGCCTGCCACATCATGTGACACCATTTGTAAAAGCTCCGTACCTAAAACCGAATCTACAAATATCACGTTCATTATCAAACACCTCCTCAGCTATTATAGCTTAGAAGGCGCTTACATTTACAGTCTTTCTTTATAACGTTTCAGCCGAATGTTCTCAATAACCTGCATCATTTCATTTATTTGCGCCTGTGTTAATTTTGTAGAGGTGTGTGATAGCTCATGTGATTGAATAGTTTCCTCTTTAAGTTGAGTAGTATTCGAAAGCAATTTCGTCCTCAAACGCTGCCCACTCTCTCTTCCGTCTATTTGAAACGCCCACGATCTCCTCACATCATTCACCTCTAAAATTTATTATTAGGACTTCTAAATTAATACTTATATCGGAAAAATTTTCATAAATTTAAACATTCTTCATATAAAGTGATAGAGAATTTAGCTCTATCTAAAATAAGGATCTCTTTTTTGGCGGTAGTATCCGGCGGCACTTTGACGGTTCTATCCGTCGCTTTGGACGTTCTATCCACGGGGATGGACGTTCTATCCACGATTTTGCTGGCTCTATCCACGATTTGGACGGTTCTATCCACGATTTTAGCCTTTCTATCCAGCACTCTGACTTTTTCCGTCACTTTGCCAGGTCTTCCGTCACTTCGACCCTTCTTTCCGTCGCTTTGTCGCTTCTATCCGTCACTTTGCCGGCTCTTTCCGTCACTTCGACTCTTCTTTCCATCGCTTTGACGCTTCTATCCATCATTTTGAACTTTCTATCCACGATTTGGACGGTTCTATCCACGATTTTAGCCTTTCTATCCAGCACTCTGACTTTTCCCTTCACTTTGCCAGGTCTTCCGTCACTTCGACCCTTCTTTCCGTCGCTTTGTCGCTTCTATCCGTCGCTCTGACTTTTTCCGTCACTTTGCCTCTTTCATCCGACTCTTCTATCCGTCGATCTGCCAGTTCTTTCCGTCGCTTTGCCTCTTCTATCCGTCACTTTGCCGGCTCTTTCCGTCACTCCGACTCTTCTTTCCGTCGCTCTGACTTTTTTCCGTCACTTTGCCTCTTTAATCCGTCACTTTGTCAGCCCTTTCCGTCGCTCTACCCTTCTTTCCACCGCTCCGCCTTATCCTTTGCTATAAAAAACAGCAACCAAAAATGGCTGCTGCTTTAGTTTATACCGCTATTGGTGCTTTAATTGTTGGGTGTGGATCATAGCCCTCAATTGAAATATCTTCGAGTTCAATGTCGAAAATTGACGATTTATTTGGATTTATTTTCAAGGTTGGTAGGGCCTTTGGTTCGCGTGAAAGCTGTTCTTTTACTTGCTCCACGTGATTTAAATATATATGAGCATCCCCAATACTGTGTATAAATTCGCCAACTTCTAAACCACACTCATGTGCAATTAAATGTGTCAGTAGTGCGTAAGAGGCAATATTAAATGGACAGCCTAATAATGTATCTAGACTGCGTTGCATAAGCTGGCAGCTTAATTTTCCATTTGCGACATAAAATTGGAACATTACGTGACACGGAGGTAATGCTGCTTTACTACCCTTTGCTCCGGCATTGATCACATCCTCTGGGTTCCATGCATTGACAATAATGCGTCGAGAATCTGGATTGTGCTTGATTTGCTGGATGACATCTTGCAATTGATCGATGCTTTCCCCTGTTGATGTTGTCCAATTACGCCACTGCTTACCATAAACATTTCCAAGTTCCCCGTATTTACGTGCAAACTCATCGTCTGTTATAACACGCTCACAAAATGATGCTAATTCTTTTTTATAGACTGCATTGAAAGACTCGTCTACTAAGCAACGACGACCAAAATCTGTCATGTCCGGGCCTGAATATTCATCAGATTCGACCCATTTTTTAAAAGCCCATTCATCCCAAATATGATTGTTATTTTGCAGTAGATAGCGAATATTTGTATCCCCTTTAATGAACCAAAGTAGCTCACTTGCTACAAGTTTGAATGGTACGCGTTTCGTCGTTAAAAGAGGGAAGCCTTTGCTTAAATCGAATCGCATTTGATAGCCAAATACACTGTATGTACCTGTGCCTGTACGATCTTCCCTCTTAACGCCATTCTCTAATATATGTTGTAGTAAATTTAAGTACGCGATTTCTGGATGCGCCATGTTCATCAACAGCTCCTTCAAGTATGCTGTTGACCATTATAACATCTAATATCTACATTTGGACTCCCAAAAATAAAAACAATATTTACATATACGCGCCAAAGGAATTGTCTTCCAACTCCTTTGAAATTTCCCTCTCAATCGTGACAAAAAACGTTGGTATTAGAATTACATTCACTAATATAGGAACAATAATCAGTAAAAGATCTATCCCTGGGGAAAAATAGAGACTAAAAGCAGTCAGCAACTCTGACATAACTAGAAAAACAATTTGCACGCCGATCATCAGTATCGGAATGATTTGATACATATAGTAAAGTTTTCGATACTGATGTATTTTTTCTGGATCTTCTATAACTCTGTTTTTTAAGCGTCTTGATAAAATGATACATGCGATAAGTTGGATAAAAATAAAACTTAAATAAATAGCACTATGTAAAACCAATTGCCCTTTCATAACTGTACCATTAAAATGTCCTACCCGCTGCTGCAGTAGCTCGTTGACCGCTCCTTCATAAACATATTCCTGCTCACTAAAATAAGTGAGCGGTGCCGCAAAACCGAGCCGAGCCCAGTCCTTCGAATTCGCTTCCCAGTCGATTAATTTGCTAGCCAAAATACGTAATTGGATGGGATCATTTTCACCAAACATTCCTACTAAAAAAGAATAGGGTATCGCTACCTTCATTTGCCCATCTTGCTTTTCATTAATTAAATCTTTAATGAAAAAAGTATACGCAACATTTGTCTGCTGATCTTCAAAACGAGCATCCTCAATCTTCCAATGACTTGCTAAGGAAGACTCAATGTTATTCTTCATTTCCACATACGGTGTATCATTATGTAAATTTTTAGGGATTTTGTAAACAAAACGATTGTCCTCCCCAATAATGCAAATATCGACTTCCACCGCGTCATTCACAATGTTAGTAGCGATCGTAGTCATCGGGTACGACATTATGAGAAAAAAAAGGACTAGTAGCAATCTTTTCTTTGTCATGCAACGTTCCCCCTTTTCGTCACATATGTTAGCTTTACATTATCATAGGCAACACCGAAAAAACTATTTCGTTATTCCGAAAAAGCAATAGTGGTTTTCCGAAACAACTTTTTTCGGTATTCCAAAATTACCAAAAATTATGGATAATATAATAGTACTTACGATTGAAATGGGGCAGTATTATCATGCAGTTAATGGAGAGAAAACGATGAGTAAATGGACATATAGTATTTTAATAACCTACCTACTCCTTGGTATTTATGTGCTAGTAGTGGCAATACGAATACCTTATATTGGTATTGGACTAGACACAACTAGCGAACAACCAGTCATGTCCGAGTTTTATTATCCAAAATGGGCACAGCAATCTAATATAGAAATTGGAGATGTTCTGCTGACTATTGATGGCAAGCCTACAAAAGATATTCGATCTATCCAAGTCGATTCTTATGTTTGTTGTGCAAAAGAACTAACGTTTAGGAAGCCTAATGGGGATGTTCATTCTGTCTTAGTGAAGCATAAAGATATTCCGGAAGAATTATATTTGCAAATTATTTTCCCTTTGTTTTATTTTGTCTTATCGTTTAGCGTTGCCATCTATTTATGGAAAAGAAATAAAGATAATCAACTAACTAGCCTACTTACATTATTTTTATTAACCTGTTCATTGACTTATATAAGTACAGGATCTTCAGTTCGAGGCAATCAAATTGGAGCATTAGTAATAGGTATTGGCATAATTTTATGCATCGTACTGTTTATTCACTTTTTACAATTTTATTTCCGCTACCTACGTATTGAATGGCCCTACATTAATACTAAATGGCTCTATTTAACACTACTACTGATCCCTTGCTTTGAGGTCATTGAAAATGTCAATTCCGACTTCAGTACGAAAGCATCATTAATTACCTTAGGAATGTTTGCTGTACTAGTGCTTTATGCCATCTATATTTTATTCATAAGTTATATACGAACTAAACTTGAAAAAATCCGTTTAATCACTTTTGCGTTTATTACGCCTTTCTTGCCGTTTTTATTGTGTTTCGTTATACCTATAATAGTAGGTCTGAGGCCTATTTTATATTCTGAGGTAGCCGCATTATTTTTGTTGTTTATTCCTTTTTCTTTTATTTTCATTCAAGTAAATGAGCGATTGTTCGATATTGAATATCAATTATCTCGTTTGCGTTATTATTCAACACTTGCTTTTTTTAGTGCTTTACTAGTAACTACGGTCATTTCCATATTGTTACTAGATAAATTATCGATTATTGAAATTACGAGTGTCTTAATACTTGTATTCCTCATCATCATTACAAGCTTCTATATTAAAGAACAGCTTGATTATAAGTATCGAAAGATTATTTTTTCATCCACCGGGGATTATGTACATAATTTATATGCTGCCGTTAATCGTATGGGGAAAGCAAATAATCAGCAAGAATTACTGGATCAATTAACGTATGAAATAACAGAAAAGCTTGGTACTACAGCCTTTTCGATTACAACCATAACGGAAGATGCACCCTTTACTCGCGAAGAAGACAACTTCGGGAATCACCTACTCTTACATGATACTGGTGAAGAAAAAATCATGTTAAACATTAGACATGTCCTACAGAAAGAAGAGCTACTTTGGCTTGAGTTACTTGCCCTCTATGTCTCGATGTTTATTGATAATTTGAAGCTCATTGAAGATTTAGTATATGAAATAAAGCTTATGAAGGATAACAATGATACACATCTCCCTTGGCTCGACAAATTACTATGGAATATCATTGAAAAGGAGAAAAGTATTTTAGCGCAGGAATTACATGATACGATTTTGCAAGAGCAGCTCCATTTAGCAAGAGAGCTAGATGTCATTGCCAGTTCGCCTATTATAAAAAAAGAAAAGGTCTTAGATATTCGTGAGCAATTGCTAAATGCATCGAAGGATTTACGTGAGTATTGTGAGAATCTAAGCCCTCCTTTGCTAGACACATTTGGGCTACAAATCGCCTTAAAAAAACTAATTCAAAAGGTGAAAATACGTGCAGACTTTTTGGTAAATGCTCAAATAGAACGTGTCCATTTTCAAGATGTCACTTTACATTTAGTCGTCTATCGGCTAGTACAGGAACTCTTCAATAATGCCATTAAGCACGCAGAGGCAACCGAAGTTTCACTAAGACTACAAGCGATAAATCGTGGCTTCATCCTCCAATACGATGATAATGGAATTGGCTGTGATATTGAAGACTTAATGCAATCTTCCGCTTCTATGGGTATTAACGGTATTCGAGAACGAGTCCGGGCTTTTAATGGAGACATCACGATAACCTCCAGTCTAAATGAAGGAATGCATATATTTATTCAAATACAAGAGGACGTGAATTCAGATGATTAATATTCTTATTATAGATGACCATCCTGTCGTTTTAGATGGTACAAAAACATTATTACAAGATTTACCAAACACCCATATTGATACGGAACAGGATAGTGCCGCTGTTCTGTCAAGAATGGACGTTCAATCTTTTCAATTATTTTTGATTGATATTAATATGAAGCCCATCAATGGCATCCAACTTGCTGAAATGATTAAGAAAAAGCAACCTGAAGCACTGATTTTACTGTATACAGGCTATGAGCTTTCCGATTATTACGAACTACTTATTGAGAAAAAGGTCGATGGACTTTTATCGAAGCTTGCTACGAAACAACAAGTAATTCAAACCATTGAAGCCGCGCTACGAGGCGAGATTCTACTCGCAGCTGATTTTTTAGATTTTGTACATCAGCGCACGAACCTACCGAATGTACAACAAGAGATTTTACTGAGCGACAAGGAGCAAGAGATTTTACAGCTTGTAGCGCAAGGCTGTACTAATAAAGCAATTGCTTCAGCTATTGGGGTCACACAGCGCACCGTTGAAAACTATTTATCCAAACTGTTCGTCAAACTCAACGTAGAATCACGTGCAGAGGCCGTAATTGTCGCAAAAGAAAAGGCATGGATCAACTAATTATACAGAAAAGAGATTTAATGTAAATTTTCTCTTACTAAAAGCGGAATATACTGGATAAATATCTAGGACTGTTATATAATAAGAACAATAATTACATTACTTCATCTTAGCCGTTAAAATCACGTATTCAAAAGTAATACGAGCTTTTGAATATGTGATTTATTTGCAAGCGATCGAAGCAATATGATTGTTTAATTTTTTTGGGAGGTTGTTCACATGACACAAGGTACAGTAAAATGGTTTAACGCAGAAAAAGGTTTTGGTTTTATCGAGGTAGAAGGTGGAAATGATGTATTCGTACACTTCTCTGCGATTCAATCAGATGGCTTTAAAACTCTAGAAGAAGGCCAAAAAGTAGAGTTCGGCGTTGAAGAAGGTAACCGTGGACCACAAGCAACTAATGTTGTAAAGCTTTAATTTATAGCTTTAGCATATAGAGTGCAAAATTCAAGAGACATCCAAATTGCGGATGTCTCTTTTTCGTTATGCGTAAGAATGTAACCCTGCAATGACTAAATTAACAAATACTTGATTAAACACGATAATGCCAAATCCAATTATCGCTAACCAAGCTGTCTTTTCTCCTTCCCAGCCTTTAGAAAGTCGGAAATGAAGGAAAGCGGCATAAAATAAAAATGTGATAAGTGCCCACACTTCTTTAGGGTCCCAACCCCAATACCTACTCCAAGCAATCTGCGCCCAAATCATGGCAAACAATAAGCCTCCTAGAGCAAACAATGGGAAACCTATAACAACTGCTCGATATGTAATTTCATCCATTAATGCTGGTTGTACACGGTTTGTTAATGGCTTTAATAAAACAATTAGTCGTCTTCTCGTAATGAGTACAATTACCCCATATAAAATTGTTCCAACGATAAATGACCATACAATAGTATTTAATTTCTTCGCATCTAACTTATTGGTAATCTGCAACTTACCAACTTGATCCCCACTAGATGTTACTGCACCTTTATTGACAACGATCGGCGTCATCGTATAAACCGCTGTTTCTACCTTCTCTAGCTTATTTTCAAATTGAACCTCGATTTGATCTCCAGCTACGTTAAAATAAGTACCCACACCGATAAAACCAACCACGACAATTAAACAATACATGACAAATTCCAAGGCAACTGTACTTTTCGAAAATTTAGAAACATCTAATGTTCTTAACAAATAAATAATACCTGTTGCAAATGAGATCGATAAAACAGCACTTGAAAATGCCACTGTCATAACATGAATCGTTAACCAATTACTTTGTAGTGACGGAACAAGTGGTGAAACTGTTTTTGTAAAAACGCTTCCATAACCGAGAATAATTAATGACACAGGGATCGCAAACAAGCCAACAACAATTTGTTTATATAAAAAATGAATGATCAAATAGCTACCAGTAAGCATGATGCCAAAGAACGTCATAAACTCATACATATTACTTACAGGTGCATGATCAACAGCCATCCATCTTAAAACGAAATAAACTAGCTGTAAAGCAAAAGCAATATATGTAAGTAGAAGCCCAATTTTTCCAAACATCTTGCCTTTTGATTTCACGGCAAGTCCAATCGGTATAATAGCGATCAGTAATAAAATAAATGCTACGAACAATGAATTACTACTTATACTTAATAATGTTTCTTTACTCAATGTAAAATCCTCCAAACTTTTTTCTCATACCCATAACGCGAGGCTGAGTTCTATTCCGACCGGCGCTTTGTAGCTGCCGCTTCGCTTTCGCTACAGAAAAACATTTTGTTGCTGCCGCTTCGCTTTCGCACAGAAAAACATTTTGTTGCTGTCGCTTCGCTTTCGCACAGAAAAACATTTTGTTGCTGCCGCTTCGCTTTCGCACAGAAAAACATTTTGTTGCTGCCGCTTCGCTTTCGCACAGAAAAACATTTTGTTGCTGCCGCTTCGCTTTCGCACAGAAAACATTTTGTTGTTGCCGCTTCACTTTCGCTACAGAAAACATTTTGTTGCTGCCGCTTCGCTTTCGCACAGAAAAACATTTGTAGTTGTCGCTTCGCTTTCACTACAGAAGAAATTGTTGCTGCCGCTAGCCTTCGTTCCTCTATCGCTGTAAGGAGTTGCCCCGTCTCCACTTCAATCAACTTTTATGTATCAGTATTCGTTTTAGAAAATGCCATCCCCGCCCTTTAATGATGATCTATTTTTTAGAGACTATATAGTAGCTTCCAATAAAAATAACGTTATTCGTCAAAAGAAGTGCCATCATTCTCCTATTAAATATTTATTTTCCTATAATTGTTACAATATTACGACACATAAAAACATAAAGTATAGAATAAATCTCTAAAGGAACCCCCTCATGTCAAAAAAATAAACCATCTATACAAGCAAATAGATGGCGAATTAGAAAAGTTGGCATGTCTCTACCTACATCTTACTAAAAATTGAAATAAAAGTCTATTTCTTTTCGAGTAGCTATGTGACAATAAATATGCGCAAATGTAACATAACGTTATGTAAGACAAGTGGAGGGTAACAAATGAAACAAAATATTTATGACCACCCTGAATTTTTCCATCAATATCAAAAGCTTCGTCAAGCGTCTTACAATTTCAATAATTTGCTTGAACAACCTGCATTAAAATCTTTACTTCCTAATTTAACTGATTTACAGATACTTGATATTGGCTGCGGAATGGGAGAATTCGCATATTATTGTATAGAAAATAACGCAAGGCATGTAACCGCTATTGATGTTTCAAAAAATATGTTGGCAATCGCTCAACGTGAACATGCTCATCAGAATATAGACTACTATTTGCAAGCAATAGAGGATTTTCATGTAGCTCCTAATAGCTTTGACTGTATAACAAGCTCACTTTCCTTGCATTATATACAGGATTTTCGTGCCGTCATTCGTAACATTGCGAGCATGCTTCGACCAGGTAGCTTGTTTATTTTTTCTGTAGAGCATCCAATTGTTACAGCTCGTAAAACAATGGAGGATAATTGGATTTATGATAGCAGCGGCCGTAGGAGCCATTATGCGATGGACCATTACCACGATGAGGGCATACGTGAGCGAACATGGTTTGTAGATGGTGTAGTTAAATATCATCGGAGCATGTCTACAATTATAAATACGTTAATCGCATATGACCTTACAATAGAAAAAATGCTAGAGCCGCTTCCTGATTCAGAAGCCATTCCAAAACTGCCTTCCTTAGAAAAAGAGCATCGACGCCCGTCCTTTTTATTAATAAGAGCAAGAAAATAATCTCATCATTGCAAGGCCTCCCAGTAGTACTCTACAGAGAGGCCTTTAATTTTATCTTTGGTATCTTCATCTAAGTTTTCAATTAATTTCACTGAAGTAATAACTCATCACTTTAATCTCATCCCTAAACCCTTTTACCATTCTTCCTTCATCAACAAATCCGCATTTTTTATAAAGGGACTGTGCGGCAGTATTCGGTAGATTTACCCCTAGCACAAGCTCATTGATCGTTGGAAAATGCGCCAAAACAAAGTCCGGCAAAAGCTGTAATGCCGCTTTCGCATAGCCTTTACCTTGTTCATAAAAGTCGGTCGAAAAGGCGCGGATTAAAATAGCTTGTTCATTAGAGGAATATGGCGTAACGCCCTCTTTTTCATGCAACACAAAGAATGTCACGAGCTTATCTTCATTTAATACGAGAACGGCATGGCGATTTTTATCCTGCTTCACTAGTTTAATGCTCTCTTTCGGAGACATCGTATAACGAAGCTGCTCCTCTGTAATCGTATATCGTTTAATTAAGTGATCATCTTTTTCTTCATAAAATTTTAACCTCATCAAAGCTCTCCCCATTCATCTTAAGTTGTCACTTCTCCTAGGCATAATAGTAACTTCACTATCGTTCAGATCAACAATGCTTC
This sequence comes from Lysinibacillus sp. Bpr_S20, assembly GCF_023337835.1. Lineage (NCBI taxonomy): Bacteria > Bacillati > Bacillota > Bacilli > Caryophanales > Bacillaceae > Lysinibacillus > Lysinibacillus sp. Bpr_S20. The sequence goes on along the minus strand of NZ_JALNLQ010000001.1, from coordinate 863,272 downwards.
CGGATTTTTATATTCATTCTGCTTTATTTGATTCGTTAACGATTATAATATATTAAATAAACGGAAAATATAATATATTCTAACACGATGTAGAAATTTATTTAAGAGAGGTGTTCATATTGGAACTATTAGAGAGAGCTCAGAAGCGGAAAGAAACTGCCATTCTTATTTTGGAAGAATTGGAATTGCTAGAAAAGTGGAATACAATTGGACAAGCTTATGTTGTCGGCGCTACAGCGTATGATTTACTAGTAGATCCAGATATTGATATCGAAACATTTTGTAGTCGCCCTAATGCAGCGGAAGCTATGATGATATTATCGGATTTAACTAACAATCCGAAAGTACTAGAATTAAAGTTTCGAAATTACTTGGAAACACCATTTAAAGGGTACTATTTTAAAATACAATATGAGCATGCGCCGTCAGAAATTTGGAATATTGATATGTGGCTGTTTTCCGAAACACGGAAAGGTCCCCTATCAAGAGATTTAGTATCATTAATGAACGATTCCTTAACAATTGAAAGTCGGAGGTATATTTTAACTATTAAAGAACAATTGCTTAAAAAATCCCTAGTACTCCCCTCGATTTATGTATATGAAGCTGTGTTAGACTACGATATTACATGCACAGAGGATTTTCTATATTGGATGGAGCAACAAGATGTAGACATTCAGACAAATTGGCGCCCTTTAAAAAACAGTAAATAGATACATCACTAGAAATCAGGGATATTTTACGTTATGAAAATTTTTATTTCCACTAATCACCAAAAATGCTACGATAATGTTATCTAAACGTAAGGAGTTGTGGATATGAGTGCGAAAAGTGCAGTAGATGTTTTGTTTAAACAATAAATAATCCAAGGGGTGTAAACTCTTACTGCAGCCCTTGAACAAGGGAGAAAACAATGGAAAACTATTTTAAAGAATTTCTTACAGGTCAATCTATTACTTTACAGCAAATGACTTCCTCCGACTTAGAAGCATTTGTTTCCATCGAAAGCGAAATGAAAACGTTGCTACTTGCCAATGACGAGATTCCCTTTCCAAATACCTACGAGGATCATGCTTCATTCTTTAAAAATATTAGTGCTAAAAAAGAGGAGTTTTTCTTCGGTATATTTGAAAAGTCGACGAATGAGCTTGTCGGCTCTTGTGGTGTCTATTCAATCAACTGGCAAAATAGCACTTGCTGTGTAGGCATTTCGATTGGCGAACAATGGCAAGGTAAAGGACTTGGAACGGATGCAATGAAAACTCTTATTCATTTTATTTTTAATTATATGACGGTTAATAAAGTAAAGCTTCAGGTTTTTAGCTTTAATAAAGGAGCTATTCGTTCCTATGAAAAATGTGGCTTTACAAAGGAAGGTATTTTACGCAATGAGCTTTTCCGTTTTGGTCAATTTCATGATATCGTCTTATTTGGCCTTTTACGAGAAGAATGGAATCAAATTGGGTAAGTAATTTTTCATAAGGTTGAAATACTTCAAACGAACCAATGGGCTGCCAGTAGACAGCCCCTTCTGTTATTCTTCCCAAACTCTTCGAATGTCACATAACACGGATTGTTCGAATGTAAGTTGATAGACATCAGGCATTGAAAGTTTTTTCCAAAACGTGTAGTCATACTCCGCATCAAAATATTGCATCATTAAGACCATTATATTGCCATGTGTACCAATCACTATATTGTCATTTGGATGGCCAATTATAATTTTTTGCAAGGCCGTAATAGCCCTCGCTTTTGCGGTTTCATTTGATTCTCCACCCTCAAATACAAAAGTCGGTTGACTCCATACTTGATGCATGGCAGCGTCAAAATCAAGAATATTTTCAGTAGATAATATTCTTTCTTTCATAGAATCAATCGTCGTTATCTGTAATTTATGTTCTTGAGCGATGCCTTCCACCGTCTGCACAGCTCTTTTATATGGACTTGAATAGATAGTATGAATTTCTTTATTTGTAAATATAGACGTTACACGATCCCTATCATTGAATCCTTTATCCGAAAGTGGTCGATGATACTCGTCAGCTGTATAATAAGAATGAGCGTGTCTTACAAAATATATTACTGTCATGATAATCCCCTCTATTTTTCTTCAGATTTTGCTTTCTTTTCTTTCATATAATTGTATAAATCAACCTTCCACATACCATCCTCTTTTAGTAAAGAAAATAGCTTACGATAATGAGAGCTACCAAAAATTATATCCAACTGAACAATTGCTATACTTTCTGTACTAGTCTCTTTATCCAATGAAATATGATCGTAATATCGATACATTAAATAATCCTGTATTTGCTCATCAAATAAATAGTTTATATACTCACTAATAAAGGTTTGTTTATCGGGAAGTTCATCGTTATTGTAAGTAATTGCATATAGTTTATCGAAATTGTTCTCAAAAATTAAATTCATCATAATTAACACCATTTCCTCTGGTGTAAAAGTTTTTAAACTATTCATTTTCCCATTGCTTAAGAATTCATCATATAAATTTCTTTTTTCCTCTGCCAATTCCTCTAAATATGTAAAATCATAATCTCTATCAATGACCGGGGGTGTCGATTTAGAATCTTCCACTTGTCGAACAGTATGGTTCGTAACTGCAGTTGATCCTGAAGATTCTCCTGATTTTGTTTTCACTTCTGAACATGCGATTAACATTAAACTAGAAACGACAATAACGCTTACTATCGACAACCTTTTCTTCAACACTGGTACCTCCCCCTATCATTTAATAGATTAAAACCATTTCACCTATCATTCTATATTTTTCGAAAATTCTCAACATTTTTAACCTGAAAGAAATCTCCTCAATAACAAACAACAAAAAAGTATATTTGATAAATTGTGACAAGAAAATAAAGTCCATTAAAACTTCAGTCGATTACAGAATAAATTTTTATAGTAAAAAAGATGCGAATCTATTAAATAACACTCTATTCATTTTCTAAAATTTAGTCAAAAAAAAACACTAATATTCTATTGTATAGAGCATTGAAACATATTAATAATACAAAAAAAGTAATTTAAATAATGTAAAATACCCAATGATGATCATCTATATTTTTTTCCAACCTATAAGAATATATATTTTTTTCTATGACTAAATTACGAATTTCTCAACCGATACACAATATGACATATTTTTCATTTTAGGTGAGATACAATGAAAAAGTTGAATCGAGGTCAATGTATTTCAAGAATATGGAGAAAAAATTTTAGGGGGAAAAGATTTTGCTTAATATATCGTTTAAACATTTCTTGAAGATGGAGATTGAAATTAAAAGGAAAATTATGTATAAAAAAGCGATGGATTTAGGTTTCACCCATCCTAGCGTGGTAGATTGTAGTCAAGAATTAGATGTCCTACTAAATAAATATTCAAAAGCGATCAATAAAGCAAGCTAAAACTATTATCATAAACCTGTATTAGGTTCCGTGCTGTTGTAAAGATACGTATAAATAACATAAAAATGGGCTACCTTCTTTATGACAGGAAAAAGGAGGCCTAATTATGCAGGTATTTTTTTTATCATTGGTCGTTACAAGCTTTATATTCCAGCAACCTCAAGATTCAGTAGAAAATACAGCACCGATTCTTTGCATACCTTCTAGAACTACATCTTATAAATATCCTAATAATCAATATCAGTCATTTCTTACTGAGAATTATTTTTATCATCAATTAGATAGGGCAATCTATGAGGAGTATAACGAAGCTACCTTAAACATTCGTCAGAAAATAGCCTTTAAGGAAGTTCAAAAGGCTGAGGAAACATTTCATCTAAAAACAAATTTTATACGTGAAAAAATAGACCTCTCTCAACATACTTTTATTCATCCCAATCGACAAGTATATTTTTTAGCATCCTTTAAGCAAAATAATCAGGACACTTATTATAAATACCTGGTCATTGACGCTGAGACACAAACTATCCTTTTAGGAAGTAGTAATTATCAAAGGAATAACGACAATTAAATCTATTTCGTTAGTTGTTTAATTTATTGTATGCTTAAAAATTCAATAATAGTAGCAAAACCGAAGAAAAAACTAACATTTTTTAGAAAATTTTCAAAAAAAACATTTTCAAAACATTTATTTTAGCTTATTTTGCTCGCTACTAGGGGTAGTAACTTCCCCCTAGCAGCGAGCTAACAGATTGGTGTTACGTCTTCAGCCACTTCTTACTTCTAAAGTCTCATTGTGAGACTGCCACTGAATGCGAATATTTGGGGTAGCATCCTTTTTAAAGATTTTTGCGCTTTCTTTTTTCTTTAAGACAAACTGCTTATCCGTATTTACTCGTACATCATTAAAAGCATTTAATTCTTTAGACCCTTCAATCGTAATTTGTAAATCCCCTAATTCTTGCTCATCTCCAAGATAGAAAATTCGTAAACCATCGTCAGTATTACTATGATATACAGCCTTCCAATTTTCACTTTTCGCTATGTAATGTACCTCCTCTTGTTGATTCGTACTACAAGCAACTAACACAAACATCAATAAAATTACGAAGCATATTTTTTTCATTAGATATCGATTTTCCTTTCCTTGAAAGTGATCAACTTCAATCTATCCTTCCTAATTCCTAGAAAAGCTGTTACTCCGCTTGAATAGTTATCTTCAATCCAGTGGGCTTATCGCCAAAGGCATCGCTATGTTCTTTAAAAACAAAATCTAAACCTTTTAATTGATCAGGTAATGGGGGTGAAACGATAAAAGTGCAGCTGTCATGGCCATTAGTCCCTCCTCCGCTATCGATCCAACAGTCATATGCATCTCCTACATACAACTCAAAACTAGTATAATTTTCTCTAACATGAACAGTAGATTCTTGTCGAGGATCCCAATCCGTTAATAGCTGTACAACACTGGCATTTTCATACTGACGAACATACGTTACCGTATAGTATCGTTCATCAACTTCAACTGACTTTAAGACTGGGATATGCTTTCTAAACCCCGTCGGCTCTACACGAGGTTTATAATATTCTTCTGTTCTCATCACCCCAAATAATGATGCAAGAAAGGCTTCATAAAAACCATATTTTTTTGCCCATCGAGCAAGGGCTTCATCCGGTGGAAAACCAGGATTTTTATTTGATAGATGGTTACGCTGATTGATAAGTGCACAAATTTGCTCATCAATTGTAAACAGCTGATGATCATAATACTCTGTTGGACGGTCATACGATTCTTGATTCATGTAAATCCTCCTAAGTCATTATTGTGTAAACCAAGCAATATACTTTGCTTCAGGAAAAAATAAGAGCTGTGCCAAGAAAGTTCCTTGTAGCCTAGATCCCATCATCGATAAAAATGGAAATGTCAGGGTCAATAAATATAATTAGTCACATCGTCGCTATACCATTAATAAGCCCTGGCGACATTACAGCAGCATTCCTTTCCTCAGACTGATAGCTACAAATGTCGGTAATTGGAGAGTGCCTACTAATGTACGTCTTTCCACCTTATAAATTATACTTTATTTTCCATTCCACAACGAACTGGGATCATCCTTCCTTTTAATATTCTACGAAATTTACTGGATTAGGTTCCGTTATTTTCCTAACAAATAAAAAGCTATTCATTCGGTACTTCCCTCCTAATGAATAGCTTTTCTCAGTATTCAATGACTCACTACAAAGTCATTATTCCAACTAATTGAATCAGAAAGTTGATAGGTCACCATATTAACCGTTACAGCAAGAATCACACCTGCTCTAGATTTATTTGTAGGAACAGGGTCCTCTAATACTAATACAACATACCCCTCACCACGTCCCATATTATCTATAGCCTTTGCAGCATTTATTTCGAATGTTGAATATGTTGTTTCTTTTATAGGAAAGAGCAATCGTTCCTCCTGATAAGCTCCGTTTTCCTTTAAATTATAGCATACGGGCATCCATCCTTTTGACCAATCAATACTGCCTATTATTTCGTTTTTATGAGAGGTAAGTTTGCCAATTGAAAATGTAAAGTTAATCTTCATAATAGCTTGGTCTAATTTATTTTTCCCTTCACATACAGCTGTAACTTCTAGCTGTATATCACCCTTCGAATGCTTCCGAATAACCACTAAAGCAACAGTTGAAATGAGGATAACAAGTACTATGCTGATAGAAATCAAACCCATTTAGTCCCTCCTAACATCAGTATGATCATTACTTTTAGATTACCACGTTTTAGGTGTAATGGTATTTATACACCAAACAATCTTATAAAATGACACGGGCATAAATGATCAGACAAAAAGCGAGAACAGCTTGCTTCGTTATTTGGGATGTAAACTGGCCATAAGGTTTTCTTATTTACACTTTCTCCTTGGATTTCCCAACTTTTTAACACCAATATTTTCTACTTACTTTTGAAATAAAATTCACCTATACTTAAGTGAATTTTATTTTTAGGAGATTTATTATGAGAACATTTATACCTTGTCCAAATTGTCAAGAAGCGATAACCCTTGATGACTTTGAGGATTTTTCATCACCATTTACGATGAAATGTCCATACTGCTACGCTAAATTAAAAGAAACAAAGGTAACCCCTCTTCTTTTAATTGGTTTGATTGTAGCAATTCCGTTACTTATTTTCTTAACAAAAACATTGATATCTTATCTATCAGGCATACTCCCCGTTATTGAAAAAATACCTCCTTATCTCGTAACGCTTGTCGTGTTATATCCGTTATATGTTATTTATGAGCGTTTTAATGGACTTGTTATGTTTAATAAAGGCAATTTACAACTAAAAAACAAAAGTGATAAAACAGATTAAAACCTAAAAAGTGCGAGAAATCCATATACATTGATTTCTCGCACTTTTATAGGAAGTCTCGCTAATTATAGTTTCACTTTAGTACTAGCTTGTAACTCAGCTGTTAAAGTAAATGGCATTTTTAAATATTCGTACTTAATCGTTATTTTTTTAATAGTAGGTGCTTCAACCTTGACTGCATAATGCTGAGGTTGCTTTCCGATAGCCTGGCGATCTATGTATGGACTAGGCAAAATGTTTATTTGCCTTAACTTATGATACGTAATATTCGGATTACCAACTAGCTTCGTTTCTGCCTCAAACGGTTCAGCCTTACTCACAACCAGCTCGACTTTTTCAGGCACTTTATCATTGACGAGTATTTGCTGAAGCTTTATGTCACGCAGGCCCTTATTCTCTATTTCCACGATTCTTATAGTTGAATCATCTGTAGGATTTGTATAGCTATTCATGACAAGTGGTGGATTGCTTTTTAAATAAATGATAAAGGCCGCTCCCACTACTAGAACACTAAATAATAAAACAAATAGTAATTTTTTCATTTCTTTCCTCACTTTCTTGCTACCTATCAAGTATAGCGAGAAATCGTAAGTGATGAAACCTCGAAAATAAACAGTGGTTCTTTCCGTAGCTCGTGAGGGTCTATTCATCAATTCAGAGACTCTAACCACGTTTTGGTACGTTCATCGATCATTCTAGAAAGTCTATCCACGATTTTTGGTGTTCTATCCATCATTTCAGAGAGGCTATCCATGATTTTGGACGTTCTATCCATCTTTCCAGAGGATCTATCCACGATTTTTGGCGTTCTATCCATCATTCCGTGGTCTACCCACGATTTTGGACGTTCTATCCATCATTCCAGAGGGTCTATCCACGATTTGGGACGTTTTATCCATCATTCCGTGGTCTATCCACGATTTGGGACGTTCTATCCATCATTCCAGAGGGTCTATCCACGATTTTGGACGTTTTATCCATCTTTCCGTGGTCTATCCACGATTTGGGACGTTCTATCCATCATTCCAGAGGGTCTATCCACGATTTGGGACGTTTTATCCATCATTCCGTGGTCTATCCACGATTTTGGATGTTCTATCCATCATTCAGAAGGGTCTATCCACGATTTTTGGTGTTCTATCCATCATTTCAAAGGGTCTATCCACACTTAAGGTGTTCTATCCATCTTTCCGGAGGTTAATCCACGACTTTGGACGTTCTATCCATCTTTCCGAAGGGGCTATCCACCGCTTCAAGTTCTACTGAGGCTTTTTCTTCGCTTTGCGCTTCTCTTTAATGCAAAAAAACAACCTGACTCATGATAAGCCAGATTGCTTTGCTAATCTTATTTCATCACGTATTGGAATCCCGTCATTGCCGATTAAAGGAATTTCAGGTTTATATGTTCTTGCTTGATCGACTGCGTTTTGTATGATTTCGACTAAATGGTAACCTCGTTTTTGATAAAATTTTAACGCGTGTAAATTATCATTTGTCGTAATGAGGGAAATCATCTTACAGCTTTGTTCCAATGCATGTCGTTCAACTGCTTGTACAAGTAATGAACCAATCCCTATTCCTTCTACAATACTGTCGAGGGAAATAATTTCACATTCTTCAGGACGAATGATATACGTAACGAGACCTAATATTTTGTTCTGTTCATCCATATATGCGAAGCCATCTAATTGACTACAGTCATAAATCCCACTGGAAATAACCATTTCTGTACTTCCCCAATGCTCCTTAAAAAACTGCAACATCTCATTTTGTGGTAATTGTTGAATAGGAATTACTGTCATCTATTTTCCTCCTAAACTGAGATATGAAAAATACTAGTAATAGCTTTTTGAACACCTAGAAATACTGCCCACGAAGCAATGCCTAGTCCAATGGCAAACACGATATGGATCGATGATTTCATCGCCATATAAATAACAAATAGCATAAACATTGTAGCTGGTAGTCCAACAATTACACCAACCGTAAAGCGCTGAATATGCTCACTAGGTTCACTTTGCACAGTAAGCCAAATGATGCTTAAAATACTGACAAGTGGTAATGCTGCAATAATACCACCGTATGTAGGAAACCTTCTAGCAACCTCTGTCACGATACCAATAACGGCTGCCGAGCAAAGAATTTTTACAAATGTATACATTATTTAGCCACCTCGCTTAAAAGACGAAATGCTTGTAAAATCGATTCTTGCTCTTCTCCTGAAAGCTTGTTTAGTGCATGCTGTAGTTTTTCATCATCTAACTCTGTGTTTTTCTTTAAGATATGAAACCCTTCAGCTGTCAGATAAAGATGTACTTTGCGCTGATCTTCGATGGCCCGCTCCTTTTTCACCCAACCACTTCGCTCTAGCTTTTTTATATGTTCAGACGCCGTATTTTGAGAAATATTTAGTAACTCTGCAATATCGCGTACAGTTACATCGTCTTCCTTTTGAATCATCTGTAATATACGCACACTTTGATGCGAAATTGCCACTTCGTGCGTTGGATGTAGTTGGTAATAAATCGATGTAAAATAGTTATTTAAATCTTTTATCATAAAAATTACCCCTTTGTATATATCGTCTTTTACGATTATATCGTAATCACAGATATATTAAAAGAAATATTTTAAATTTCATACTTTCAGTAGAAAGATGAAAAGGCTGACAATTGTCAGCCCCTTTCATCGTTTTATCGAGAAATTTAAAGAATTTTCACAAACGCTCCTTGTTGAAATTTTCCTTCAGCAACTGCATTCATTTTTCTAACATCTTCAGATAATTCGCTTGCCCTTATTAATCGATTCTCAAAGTAAAGCAAAGGATCGATAAGTCTAGTTTTACCCTTTTGATGAATATCAAATTCTGTTTGGTCCACCCTCACGTTAATATGAGGATGAAGCTGTTTTAAAAGACTTTGCACTTGCCTATCATTTGAAGATTTCATCAGCGCAATTAGTTCTTCATCTTCCTTAAGAAAATCTGCAAGTGTAATAATCTTTTTATCTAATGCTACCTTTAGCGTTTGTGATAGTTTATGATAGGCATAAATATTTAATGGATCCATAAAGAAATCAAGTACTTCTTGATAATATGTTTTCACAAACCATTCTGCACTTTCGATGCTTTTAAGACACATCTTCCCTTGATGAACAATGATATCATTTAAAAAAATTTGTATTTCTTCTAGGGATGCTCGCCCATATGTGTACATATCTCTTAAAGTATAATCTACTCGATCTGCACATAAATGAGGAGCTGGTTGTTCAAGTAAATCCCAAGTCGTAGTATTAGAAAGTAAATGTTCATAATCAAAATTATACTTTTTAAGAATAAGAGGAATTTCAGAATTCATAATGACATTCATTAATATTTCTTCATGATAGTCTTCAGCTTTATTCTCAAGAACAAAATCAATGACATGTGAAAAAGCTGTATGCGAAACATCATGCAATAATCCAGCAATTTGCTCCTCTAAAGAGCCACCTAGTTGTTTAATGACCAGCATGACACCTACCGAATGCTCATAACGTGTTACATTCCACTTGCTATTTACAAGATAACTTGCCCCACCTTGATGAATACCCTTTAACCTTTGCATCGGTTTACTCAAAATAAGTTCCGTTAACACTTCATCTATCTCGTATTCACCGTATAATACATCAGAAATAATCATGTAATCATCTTCCTAAACAAGATTCGAAAGTACAAAAACTCCACCACAATGTGAGATCGGGTAAAATTCTAATTGGCATACTCCTTGTAATAAGGTGCTAATTTCCTCATGGACAAAGTAAAATTCATCATCATCCCAATAATCAATACTGTCTTGACGACATTTTTCAAGCTGCGCTCTTGTTTCAAAGGCGATGTCGCCAATAAAAATTTTGCCTGCAGGTGTGAGTTGCTGCAATAATTCCGTAATGTATTGTACTTTCATTTCATCAGTAAAATGATGCAGCGCATAGGTGCTTATAATCGCGTCATATTTTTGATGAAGGAACTCTGTTGGCAGCCCCTTTGATAAATCCCACTCTATTAAGTTTGCATCAGGCATTTTTTCTTGAGCGATTTCGATCATTTTCGAGGAGAAATCGAGGCCATTGATAAAATGGCCATTGTCATAAAGCTTTGACGTTAACACCCCTGTGCCAAATCCAATGTCTAATACAGTGGATTTCGGAATGGCCATAACCTCATTAAAAATTGTATTTAATATTGCTTTATATCCTGCAAATGGATATTGATTGCTTTCTTCACTTAGCTGAACCGTTTTATCATAACCATCAGCCCATAAATTAAATCCTTGTTGATTTAGTGACATAAAATCCTCCTATATTTTCAAACGTTTAAGCTTTTGGAATTTCTAGTTGATTAATATGTGTAGTAAAGAATTCAAGTATTTTCTCATACACGTAAATTTCATTGGCCTTTTTCGTGAATCCATGTCCCTCATCTTCTAGCACAATATATTCCACTTCTCGCCCCTTGTCCTTTAAAGCAGCAACGATTTGGTCAGATTCCTTTTGCACAACACGTGGATCGTTCGCCCCTTGAATGACTAACATAGGTTTCGTCATACCATCTAAATACGTAATTGGCGAATCCGCCGTTAATCTTTCCTTATCCTTTACAGGGTCTCCCACCCACTGCTTCATAAATGGCACCCAAAAATCCGGAACAGACTCGATAAATGAAAATAAATTACTTGGTCCAAAAATATCGACAACCGCTTTAAAATAATTTGCATGGCGACCATGTAATAGCAGTGCCATATAACCGCCATAACTGCCGCCTAAAAGCAGCATTTTATCACGATCGGCATAGCCATTCTCAATAAGCCAATCAACCCCAGTAATATTATCAAGGCGTGGACCATAACCCCAATCGCCCTCAACCATTTTCATAAAGTCTAGACCGTAGTTCGATGAGCCTCTAAAGTTTGGTGCAAAAATAGAGTATCCCTGGGTAACTAGCAATTGGAACATCGGTCGAAATGATTTGCGTTCAAGGGCTTGTGGACCACCATGGGGCCATAAAATAACATGGCCATTCGAATTTTCTTCCTTCGCCTTAAATAAGAGTGCCTCAATTTCTAAACCATCAAACGATGGATAACGTAGCACTTCGGGTTCCACCAAATCCTCGTCTCGAACACCCGGTACTCTATAGTGAGTTAACTCCAACCAAGAACTTCCCATTTCCTTTGAAACAAAAATATTATTTGGCTTCGTAGCAGATTTCCCAAGCAAATATAAATGTCCGCTTGGCATAATCATCATTTTCTCAATAATATCAACAGGTGTTTCGAGTTTTTCATTTTTTCCATCGGCAATTGTATAACGATAAAGCCGATCCTCTACTCCATAGGAACCAACAATATATAGTGCATGCTCTTCTTTCGAATAATAAATACTTGAAAAGTTTTCTTTTTCAATTTGAAGCAACTTTGTAAATTGCTTTGTTTGAATATCGAATTTTGCCAAGTAGCTAAAATCGTCATCGTAATCTGTTAAAAAATAAATTTCCGTTTCAGAAGTATACACGATATCTGAAACTGTATGCTGCTTATCCGTTAATGGTGTAAGTAATACTTCCTCACCATCAATTTGTACATACGCTAAGGAATGCGTATTCCCAAACTGTTTAATATAGACAAACGTTTTTTCCTCTAGGCTCACTGCATCGATAAAAGTTGGTGCAATACTCCCCTCTATCAGTAGCTGTTCCTCTTCACTCTCAATGTCATAAACAAAACTATTTAAATACGTGGAATTTCCAGCTGTAGTTGAGTAATAAAGATGTCTACCATCCTCAGTCAAATATGAGTAAAAATGACGTTCTCCCTCTTTATAGCGAATTGGTACTAGACTTCCTCCCTCAGGTGAAATTGCGTAAATTTGACTATTTTCATCACCGTCTTTATCAAATCCAGCTAAAATAAATTCACCTGTTTTCGAATATTTTATAAAATTTGAAGTTTGATTATTAAACGTCATTTGATATGGGAATTTTTTCTCTAAATCCATTCCCCATAAATTAAAATATCCATTAAAATTCGTACTTAATACCATCTGCTTTTCATCAGGACTAATCGCAAAATCACTCACTGTTAAACTTTGTAAAAAATGCTTTGTGTTCATCTTTTCAAACTGAATCATAGACCTTCCTCTTTTCTAAAAAATTTTCTTTGAAAAATACTTTTAATTGTATTAAAGGTGTTAATCACTTATGAAAAATTTTTTGAGGCATAATGATATCTAAATTCCAATTTCACGTCATTCGAATAACACCTAAAAAACGGTGATTCCGAATAACACTATATTTCGCACTAAATACTTCTTGTTAGTACAATCCCTTTCCAACGGAGGCTTAACAAATGATCCAGGATCGCACAGTCAAAATGGAAATCAAGCCGACGCTATAGCGAATATCCTAATATAAACAAGTATACCATTTATTTATTGTAAATATCTGAATCTTTCTAACTTTATTTAATTCCTAAAAAATGCTATAATAAGGATAGTTTTCTTTTCAAGGAGGAATCGAAATGGACGCATTCTTTTGTAATGCTTGCTCTAGACCCAACACTTTACAGGTCAAAGAGGTCTAGAAAAGTTAACGAAATAACAACATTGAAGGATCTCTATAGGCCATAAATCTTAATAAAAGCCTACTATACTGGAGTGAATTCAAATGGAAAAACAAACAATTCAGCCGTTTCTAACGGTCGCAAACTATCATTTACTTGAGCAGCAAATGAATAAAATCATACAAACACTCGCAACAACAAAAGATAAAAACGTTATCCTAGCCGTACGCGGTATTGTTGAAAGCGAAATTATGGCAAAGTTAGCGCTGTCCACTGCGGAAGCTCAGTTAATTGAACAACTTTTTAAAGTCACGGATCGCGCACAGGGTGAAGCATATTTAGAGCAATTAAAACCATATGTCATCCCGTTCAAAACAGTCACTGCAAGCACACTAAAGAGCCTGTTTAAAAAGGAAAAAAAACTCAAGCTACCAAAGCTTGAAGAAATAGATTTTCAACAGATCTGTTATTTAGCTTGGGATGACCCTGGGACACATCGAAAATATGTCGTACTGGAACAAGATGAACAGCTAAAAGCCATTAAAGGAACTTTCTCAAATAATATAATTAAAGGAATATGTGCAATTTGTAACAGGCATTCCGATGTTGGCTTTTATACAACTTCCATAAAAGGGCAAGTCGTTGGAACGTATACCAGTCATAGTAATTACATTTGCGCAGATAGCCAAACATGCAATAAGCATGTAACAGATATCGAAAAGACAAAACAGTTTTTCAATAGCATCACTCAATAAAATAAAAATCAGTGGGGTATTCTTCATTCCCACTGATTTTTATTTTTCACCAATCGTTCTTTTGTACAATTATTGAGGGATAGGAAAAGCTCTCTCTCATTTTTCATTTCATTTACAATTTCCTTCAAAATTTCATTGCGCTCTCTTTGCAGCTTCACCATTGAAAACGTAAACCAAATGACAAAAGCTATCGGCAAAATGTAAAAAAGTAATATTGGTAAAATAGCAAAACCATACATACTTGAATATTCTTTTCTTTAAATTCGAATTTGTCCACGATCCCTTTTCATAATCGACGATGCAATGATGACAAAGCCAAGCATTAAAATAAAGATTAAATCGAGGAAACCAGTATGCATAGACACTGTAAATAGTGTAATGGTAAATGCATAGGCGACAGAATGGAAACTACGAATGCCCGCCTGTTTCACTTTATTATAAATAAGCGAAATTAAAACACCGTATAAAAAGAAGCCAATTGCGACTAATAAATAGCCACCATCTAAAAATAATTGACCGATAAAGGTTGGTGTGGTTGTGCGATTTCCACGTGTAATCACTTTTCCCTTCTCCACACTCACGGAATTGACAACTTCCGTTACCCTCATACGAGGTGAAATTTGCTCACCAGGTAATATCGTACTAAAGACACCTTTATGGATTTCACCGTTTAAATAACCGTTCTCCTGTGTATATTCCATAATTGTACTTAACACAATATGTCCTGTTACACTTTCTTCATTTAGTGCACGAATCCATAACGGCGTTTGGTTTACTTTTTGTTCAGCCGTTAACAGCTTGTCTCTCGCATCTTCCGTTAGCTCTACATCAGGCTGATCTCGGTTATTGAATTCTAATGACCTATCCTCCGTTAACACACGAATAAAACTAAACATAGAGAAAGCTACACCAATAACTAACAGCGTAGTTAAAAACCATGTTAATTTCACTCGCTTTACGACGTAGTGGATAATGATAATTGCCGTAAATAGCATAATTATTAACGGCGTGCGATAGGCTACTAGCACAAATAAAGACATAACTACTGCATAAATAGCACCGTAGATGAATGCTTTTTTCCATGTCAAACGTTCTTCCAAAATCATTTTATATGATAATAGCAATAATGCGCCAAACCATAGTAATTGACTAAAGAAGTTCAACTTTGGATTTAGATTTCGACGATTGGACTCATCCGAAATGCCAAGGCCGCTTCCAAAAACCATTAGTATGTAGGCACTTAAACCAAGTAATGTGAGAAACACAATAAAATGAATCACATATTTACCTAAAAAAGAAAGGCCAAATGAAGGGATTGTCCATTTCATCTTATCTATAACGTAAACCCCTATGTAATAGCAAATAATCGCTAAAATCACTGCTGGCCAAATAGAAACACGTATATTGAACATTTCAAACCTATGCCAATCAAACATGCTCGTAAAGAAATATAGCAGTAAAATAAATGGTAAAAAGAAATACGGCGAAAACGTATCGATTTTATTTAGTTTTCTAAAAAATTGTTTCATAGCTTTTTACACCCCAAAATACTTACTCCTCCAAACTTTTAATAAATTTCCAATTTTGTAAAGCAAAAATAGTATAACATATTAATAGATTATTTAAAATATACACTTAAATTCTCTTTCAACCATAAAATTAGAAAATATCTCTGAGCTTTGCTTAATTCTTCTCCAACCACTAATATTTAGCTATTTTTGCTAGTAATACTCGTTTTTATTTTGGAAAGTTAGCTAGCGAAAATAAAGTGACAGGTGAATTAGAAAATCAGGCTCTTTTTGAAAATTAAGGCGGATTATTCAATGTATCTTGAAGATCCATCAGGGAATATTGTAAGGTTTATTTCCCGCAATGGTATAAATAAAGAACATTCAACGCCATTTCACAACCTGTATTCAGCATATTCATATTTTCAAGCTCTTAACTTGTCCTGTAGTGTTTTTTGATAAAAGATAAAATGATCATTAGGGTACCAAATGTGTAGCTGATCAGCACAGTATCCACGAAGCCACAAAACACCGTTAATTGTCTTAGGTAGAATCCTCTTGGAAACTCATCATCTTCAGTTAGTATCTCCGATGTTATTGTGATGGAGCTTGATGGAGCTTGTTGTTGCTGTAAAGAATTGCATGAATAACCCTCAAGCTGACCCAGGTACTCTAGTCTTAGGCGAGGTCCCAACTCTAGTGGGCACAATGCCAAACCAAGTTCCCTAGCTCTTTCAAAGATTCGAGCCATATTAGCTCCTTCAGGAAAGCCCAGGTCTGCAACAGTTAGTTCAACGGTCTGTAGGCTTCCTCAACCCACTATGATCATTCCAAAATGTTGTATAGACTCTAATTAGCGAATTGCTCTCGCCTCTCCTTTTTACGTAATAATCAAATTATTAATCATAGAGTATTTACAAAAACCCTATAGCATCAAACACCATAATATTTTTTATCTGCCTTACCAACAGCTTTTTCAGGTTAGGAAATAAGAAATAATTTCCCGGGTAAGCGCATGAACCGACAATTTTAGCTTTATCAGTACTGTTCAATTTCGGGAGCACTCGTTTTTCTTCTCCCTCCATTTCCGAGACAACTCTATACGTTATAAACATTGATAGTTCAATATTGTCGAACAAAAAAACACTCGTAGTTAAACGAGTGTTTTTTGACTTTTATGACAACCACTTAGGTGGCGTATTTTTTTCCCAGAGTTCAAATGATTTTATATTGTGTATTCTCCTATAGATAGATTGCTATAATATCAACGATTCATAGAGTATCTCATTTTTTACTATTTATATTATCGTATATTTTCGTATACTCTTTTGGGGTACTTCTGGGGTACTGAACAATTTTATGTACTTTCTATATAGCAATATCCATGCCCTATGCGTTTAGCTCTTTATAATTCGTTTGGCTATAATGTGAAATATCCCGATGTCCATACTTTAGTATTTGTGTTTTTAGCGAAATCTAATCTTTTTTGTACTAAACCATTACTGACAACGTTTGCCATAATTGATACAATTTGAAGTGAACATATAAAGGAGAATATTTACAAATGAAGAAAAAATTGATTTTTAGTGCAGCATTAGTATTGAGTTTAGGGTTGGCTGGTTGTGGAAGTGATTCTGCAAAGAATGAAAAGCCAAAAGAAAATGGTACTGAAGAACATCAAAAAGTTTTGGCTAAAACAATAGATGATGTACTTAAACATTTTAAAGATGATGGTCTAGAACTAGGTGATTTTTCAGATTTACCAAAAGATGAATTCGGAAACATCCGAAAAGAAGGTAAACGAATTTTAATCCCTTCTCTTGGTGATGATTCAGGCGGTCGATTATTTTTATTTGATAATGAAGAAGGTCTAAAAAAAGCAAAAGCTTATTATGATGAATTAGGAAATTCAAGCCCTATGTTTTATTCTCACACTCATCAAAGTGGCCTATTCTTAATTCAAATGAATGGTGATATGGAAGATGATGAATTTGCTAAGTATGCAGCTTCACTAGAAAAAGCAGTAACAGGTTCTACTGACATTGAAATAAAAGAAGGAAACAAAGCTAATAAAGCAGACAATTTAACAGTCGCGAATGTTGGTGATGTAGTGAAAGATGATTTTGCTGGTACATATACAATCACCGATTTATATGAAGCGCCAACTGAAAAATATAAAAGTGCTGATGTTGAGTTTTCAATTGATGGAATGAAAACAGCTAAACTGGTTGCACGTGATCCAGGAATGATTGAAACAGAAGCTGAAACAAACGTCCTTATATTGTCAATCACAGGAGAAAATTTATCTGACGATACTTTAAGTTTCCATCCAAATACAGCTAAAATGACTACAGATACAAAACGTCAAATCAATTCAATTGTTGAAATTTCTCATTTCGAATCTGAATTTATTGGCAAAGTAATTCAAAAAGGTGAAGTTATTTTTGATTTAGGAAAAGAAGGTTTAGAAGGCGTTAAAGAATTGAAATTTGTATTTGATAGCACTTCAAAAGATAACAGATTTATTGGCGATAAAGTAACAGTAGTTGTACCAGTAAATAAAAAATAGGTCACTCAAATGAGTGGCTTTTTTCATTGCATAAAAAATAGGCACCATATTAATCAGTGCCTACATTTATATGGCTAAAAAGTAGTTTCTCTACCTGTGTTTTAAGGGCTTGATTTGCATATGTCAGAACTATGTCTTCTCCGGCTGTAGTAACAATGAGATCACTAAAGTAGTCGTCTTTCTTTTCCCACTTTACCACTCTAATTTTATCTTTGGCCAACAGCCTTTAGAGTTGTAATAATCATTAGTGATTATCTTTAGTAAATTATTAAGGATTGGCAAATATACTTTACTCATTTTAATGTTTCTATCTCTTTATAATCACGTTGCAAGGATTGTATAGCCATATCATAAACCACAAATTTATGGAGTTTTCTTTGCTCCGCATTTATCATACAACCTCTCGCTCCTTGTGAAGGACTGGAACAACTACTAGTACGCTATCAATAATAAATGTACGTTTTGCCTGTTTATTAAAACAATAAGCCTGAAACGAATCACTACCAATTTTAATGATTTTGATACGTCTTTTTGACACTTGACCGTCTTTAGCCATGTACATCATATTTAGAAATTGGTTACGTTGCATCGCTTTTATTAGTTGTTCTTTCATCATTCCACTCCCCAAATAAGAACATTTGTTTGTAACCATTTTAGAACAAACGTTTGCATATTGGCAAGAAAAAATTTTGGAAATAAAAAAAGTCAGGTACTCAACTATAATGAGCTCTAACCTTTTGGTTTACTCTACTCACTTTTTAAATAAAAATAGTTCGTTGAAATTGATGATGGAATACTGTATTTCCTTCTTGAGGTACTCCGGTGTTATTAACCCCCCATGTATTAAAGATAACGGGGTCTCCAGGAGAAAAAGATGGAATGATAGGATCAGGTGGATACATCACAATTACTTCATAAATAGAGTCATTTGGTAACCAAGCATTTTGCGGAGTTGCATGAACGGTGAGAAGTTTTTTTGCTGGTATGTTAAATGTAAGAGGCTTAGGTGTTCCATTAAAAAGTGAAGGTTGGGATTCTCCACATAAAAAAGCGTCCTTCGGCATCTCAGCTTGGTCACAGCTTTGCCAATCTAATACAGATACTGTTACTGTTTGAGCTGTATCTGTTTTATTTAGAAGAGTGACAACAATCGTCTCTGTTGCTGGATTCCTCCATATTCCTCCTGTTGTAAAATTATTAGGAACTAGAAGTTGATCAGAACTAACGGTACAAACGGGACATGAAGATACTTTATTCAATCGGATTATTTTCTTATCGCAACCACAATTACAAGAAGGTTTTATCATTGCACCACTCCTTTTAAATAGACTAATAATAATAGGATATGGTAATTTATCAATAAAGTTTGGGAAATTTACTAAAGAAGAAGTTACAAAGTGGATAAACAAGAAAAGCCCAGTCTCAAAATTAATTGAGTACCTGGGCATTAGTATTACTTAATAAATTTATCGTAAAAACGTTTAAACATTGTTGCCATTTGCTGACGTGTTAGAACACCGGCCGGATTAGTGCCAGCTCCATCACCTTTGATTATTTTCTCTTTAATAGCCCAATCCCATGCGTCTTTATGCGTTGCTGCTACAGCTGATTCAGATTTTAGATTTGCTTTCTCACCTAATATTTTTTTGATTTCAGCAAGTTCTTTTTTTAGTTGATTATTTTCCTTTTTCAATTCATTATATTGGTTCACTGTTAGGCCCTCCTTTTTATTGTTGCTGTTGGTAAACCACGATAATGGTTTTGTACCATTCAATACGTTTAAATCCACGTTGCCTTTGATACCTGCAACAGAGCCACTTTCTGTATACTGCCCATAGATCACAAGCGTAGTCGGGTTTCTTTCCCATAGCACTTGTGCCACTGTAACGTGGAATCCACAAGAAATCATAATTTTTGACAGTATCCATTTTGTAAGGCTTGTAAAAATGATGCCCAGTGTATAGCCCAACTTTGACACCTTTATCTTTTAAATAATCGATAAATGCCTGTGTACCTTCCTGGATATTCTTTGAATTTGCTCCAAAAGATTCTTCAACGTCCACAACGTAAAACAATGGATTATGTCCTTTTGCTCGCTCATAGAAGTCTTTTGCTTGCGCTAGTGCTGTTGCTTTGTTGGTGAATGTCACATAGATATACACACCATATGGCACTTTGTATTTTTTACATTCAGCAATATTTCGGACGTACTTACGGTCAATAGTGCTTGTACCGTATTGCGTGCGGATGATAGCGAGATCAACTTCTTTACTAGCTTTCGACCAATCAATATCTCCTTGGTGATGTGATATATCAATGATTTTACCGATTTTGTTCACCTTCTTTACTAGAGTATTGTTTGTATAATTGATTAGTGAATACAGCTGCTCCACTTACTAGTACGCCTTGTACAATAGCTTGTATATTGATACCCATAATTCCAATTGTAAATATCACGCCAAATAGTAATAAAATATATGGAACCAACCAGTCTTGCACTTTAGGTGTGTTCTTTAAAACTTGTCCGATAACTAATAAAACAGGCACTACAATAAGCGCCTGTTCGATGATGTAATCATATAAAAATTCCATAATAAAATCCTCCTATTTTGTTTTAATAATTTAAGCTAATAAAGCTAAAATTACGGATCCAATGATGGTTGTTGAAACCCACCAAATTACTTTGTCGATTTTATCTAATCGCTTATGAGCGCTTTTCGTACTTGCTAAAGCTTCCTCTGCAATATCTTTAGCATTTTCAGCAGTTTGACGAATGTCTCTTATATCATCAATCTTTGCCTCAATCCCACCCAAACGTTCATATATATTTCTAACCAATTCATCACCCATGCCATCACCAATCCTTTGCCCTAAAATAAAAAGCCATGAGAAGCATCGAGATTCAGTAACATGTACCGTTGCCCATCTCGATTTCTCTCACAGCGCATAATAAAAGCCCTCCACACTGTGGAAGGCATAAAACAAAATGTATTATTACTAATTTTGTAGTAAATCAAAGTTATATTTTTTATTTATCTTATTTGCAATTGTTTCTAAAAACAATTCAACAGTCATGTTTTCAACTTCTCTTGTATACCATGCAAGTTTTGCACCATAATCTTTTTTATTATAATTTACTTTTAATGGCCAAAAGTTTTTGGTTGCATAAGTATAATCAAATTTCACAAATAGCTCCTTCCCATCTGGGCATTCCATAATAACGTTATACATCGGATTTTTTCTTTCTGGCTCAAACTTAACTTTTCTAATTTTGGTTAGCAATAAATCACTCCTCTATTTACTAAATTCGACAAAAGGAAAGGAATCCCTCCTAAATTAAATAAATAATAAAAATAATGCTAAGCCTTAGCTTGCGTTTTATCGCCTTACTTCACCACTAATCTGACTCAGTTCTTGTTTAATCTTTTGAATCAAGGTAGGTCTGTTATTACCAAATGTAGCTTCAACACTAAATCCACCTGTCTCATAAATCTCCTTAATATCAGTAATACGAGCATCCATTGTTATTCCCCAACTGTTATTTTGAATAGTGGTAACATCATCAAGGTTATAATCCTTTTGATACTTAAAAGGGCTATTGGTTAATATCTGACCTTCGAAGTATTCCTCTTGCATAAGTTCACCGAGCTTTTGTTGCCCACGATCAGTTAAAGCTTGAATGACTTGTTGCTCTGGTAATGGATTATCGTCATCATCCGTTTCTGAAATATCACGTGCGTCGATAAATTCCTCATGTCGATTGATACCAGTTCCAATTCCAATGCCAGCAACTTCGATTACTGTTCTTTCTACACCTTCACCCTGTCCAGCAACTATTGCTACATTTTTATAATTGAGCTCGCTTTGTACATATTGTAATGATTTAAGTGATTCAAATTGTGGACTGAAAATTACAGGTGGATTAACAGATTGACTAGCAACTAAGTTACGGCCTTCCACAATATCGAATACCCACTGTTTATTTCGTATATCAAGAGTGACTTCCCAACCTAATCCGCTAGCTAATGATATAGTTGACATTTCTTCTGCAACATTTTTAAAACGTGAAGAATAATGATCTATATGAATGCCACGCTGTTCGTCAGCTGCAATTACTAACTGTGGTATTTTACGTCTTTTGTCTACAGGATTTACTATATTTTTATTTACATAATGCTTCATAACCGTTTCGGAGCTACCTGATTTATTGTCATAAGCCGTATGCTCTGGTGGCATTGTAATACGCTGTGCAACTACAGATTTTAGGGCATAACCTTTAATGAGCCAGTTTTCTGTTATCTTGCCGTTTTCATCAAGTTCGATTTCTCGGTGCTAAAAACCTTATTCAAGTCTGTTCCGACCAAAATAAGGTTACCTTTTAACAATGTATCTGCGTATTTTTTGTAACGGTTGATTCGTAGTTCAATGCCTCCTATACCATGCCAGGAACGATTAAAAAACATGGACTGGTAGTTGTCAATTTCGCCTAGTATGTCCATGCTTAGTGATAAAATGCGAATGGCGCGGGTCGGTCGTCGGTCTGTCTTTTCCTAATATTTAGTATTTTATAAATACCAAGTGAAGAAACATTTACCTGTCCGACCTCCCCTTTAGTTTACATCGCAGCTTACCCACAATGATACGTTTGGAACATCTGGAACATTTGTAACACTTGTCACATTTGAAACATTTGAAACATTTGTCACTATTATATTTATATAACTAAAATCAATCATTCCGAATATTTTAGGTAATATATAACACATATGTTTTATGAAAGAAAAATAAGACTTCATTCACAAATATATCTATATATATATTAATTTTGTAATTGTTCACAATAATTACTAAAGTAGAGACTTTCTATGTCACAAACAAAAAAGTTATTTATGTGTTTAATCAGTTTAATTTTTTTAGTTGTTTTAGCAATACCTAGTTTAACCTCAGCAGCAATTTTAGACACTAATGAACTTTCTAAAGATGAAGTTGATGCATTGCTTTCTGATAGTGCATTTTACCAATCTGAAAAAAATGTACGTCCTGCAACAGATGCAGAATTCCGTCAAATTGCCGATAAAGTAATGGAAAAAAGAATCGAAAATCCAAATGCAAAAGTAGATGTAAAAGAAATTTTATCTGAATTAAATTTAGAGGATATTGGTTACATAGAAGAAGATAATTTTAATAATAGTGCGATAATAAGTCCAAGATTTTTGGCTGTTGGTTCAGTTGGTTTTAGTAATTATAAACGGACAACATCTAGTTTCGAAGCTCGTGCTCACGTAAATAATTCAATCCCTTTTACGACTATTGATCAAATTTGGTTATTTCAAAGGATACTCAATCCTACCAGGTGCTACAGGAAATGTACTTCAATTCAATCAATATTTAAGGTTCCTTATGGAATAACTAAAGTTACAAGTTTGAAAAGTGTACCTCATTTCGGATATCATGCAAGGATGGAAATTTCTGCAGTAGTATATGATGGGGGGAAATCAACAACTGTATCTAATCGAGCAATAAGTAACCCCGATGGTACCTTCTCTCAGTAAAACATAGTAAAATAAAAAAACATCCATATAGGATGTTTTTTTATAATTGCTCTTTAATAAATTAATATTTTGGAGGTATTATTGTGTTTTATAAAACGGATTCTAAACTAAAAGATAGCTATTTTGTTATCATTCACCCAGCAACCTATTTATTTATTACAACTTTGGGATTGATAGGTATTATTACTTTATTAAAAAATAGAAAGAATAGATCTTATAATGATCAACATGTTACATCATCAAAAATTCTTTCCCAGTCCGAAGTAGAGGCATTACTTATGGAATCTGAATAACAATAATTAATCAATTTAATAATGATTATTAATTGCTTTTCGATCTTTTCCTAAATAAATAAATGAAAGGGTGATCTATCACCCTTTCATTTATTTATCATCATATCTAAAACTCGTTCTCGCACCCTCTGTACGCTTGTATGGCTCATATTTAGCTTAGCACCAATCCAACGGAAAGGCATGCCTTCTAACAACCAGAAAAGTACTTCTTGCTCTATGTCGCCAGTTACCTTGTCAGTTAAATTTTGTATCATTAGCAATTCGTCTTTGATTTTGTTAATGCGAACCTCTCGCGAAGCTCTGATTTGGACATGTGCATGTACTGGATCACTTGTTCCTCCAACAGCTTTTGGCATTGTTGCTTCAATTCCGTATTGTGCTGTAGATGCAGCAGCCGTTAAAGAATCAAGCTCATCCTTCATTCTCATGTATTTACACATGTTGTCATGATACTTCTTGATTGCCTTATCCAACTGATAACGATTTAATTTTATTTGCTCTTGTTTGCCCATTAGGTTTGCCCTCCTAAGTTGTGGTATAATGTCTTATCTGACCAACCGTAAAAGGGCATGAACCAATTCTGAGCTGTAGCGTGTGACGACGCTGTGGCTTCTTTTATGTTACAATTTACATAAAATACATAATGAGGTAATTGTATGGAGTTATTAAAAGCTTTTGCATTTGGTGGATTAAGCGTGCTATCTATCATATTGCCAGTATTAATGTTAATGGTTGTTGTAATTGGTTGTATCGTTGTTTTCTCGTCAATTTTTGAAAAACTACTCCCAAAAATAATTTATAAACCTCTTTTAGTTTGTGTGGTTCTAGTTGGTTTTTATATCTGGGCTGTGCCCATGGATATGGGATTTCGTGAATTTTTTAGAGCGATGTTTTAATCGCTCTATTTTCGTTTAATCCTCATATTGTTCACTTACCTAATATTGCTCTCACCTTATTAGGTGTTTCTACTACAATATTATGTCTTGATATATAGGATCACATTTGTTTATAGATTTTCTTTTGATATTTTTCCCACTTAACAATCCACATTTTTCTTTTATTTGTAGATATTGATCAATTAGACTAGAGAGTGTAACCGAATACTACATACTATGAAAATATAATCTGCAGATTATTCATCTTTAGTTATGAGGAGGTGAATATTACATGCCTTTAACAACTGGCCCAATTGAAAACACAGGAAATCAACCCGCTAATGCCGCTAGCGTTCGTATCAAAGTTCTCAATCTCACTGGAGGTTTACTAACTGGAGTAGTAAGAGTATTTAGACTTAACGGTACAAGACAATTATTATCAACAACTCCTTTTGCCGCTAATGCCAATGCTTCTACTTTTGTAACTCCAAGTGTAGCTAGCTCAGCTCAGTACGAAGTTGAAATTGTTCCTAATCAAACAGGCGGATTATACAGCGTTTACGGGCGAACAGCTTCAGGTGTAATCATCGCTGCCCAACGATTTGTGAACTCAGAATTAACTCCGATTCTATAATTTTATAAACAGATTTTAACTGTTAAAATCGCGGAAGCCTTATACTCAGTTATAAGGCTTTTCGTATTTTATCAATTCCCTTTCTGCACAATATCTTTCAACTAACCACTTTCTGTTCACCTAGTAATCCACCAATCCTTTGCTTAATCCGCCCAGACATTTCTAGGACCATAGCAATCAATGCCGCGCTTACTTGGCTAGTACAAAGCCTTTGAACTATCTTATTTATTGGACAGCCAAGATTCCAAAGAGTGATGAATATTTCAATCTGTTTTGTTGTAAATTCAAACTTAACCTTGTCGTGAGCTTCTCCAGTAAACAAAATGTATTTTTTCGGCTTTCTGTTCATCATTACACCTCCAACGCTTCCAGATAATGCAGTGTATAACCATCCTTTGACTTAACCTCTATACACTCATTCTCGAATGTTTCCCAGGCAATAGATTTTCTACCGCCGTTTTAAGCACTCCGAAAGGTAAGAGATATGTTCCGCCAAACTTCTTCATACTCACCAACAGAAAGACTTATAGCGCCTTTTTTGTGCCATGATTCTAGTAGCCTGTATTGGTGATGTGATAAATTTTGCAATGGGAAACTAGTTCCTGAAGTCTCTTTAGCATCAAAAGCAATGGCTCGCCCTTTACTTTTAGTGATTTGTACTGGCGTAGGTACTTTACGAATATCTGCTACACCAGTATTTCGGTATTTAGTGTTAACCATATCGATTATACGCTCGAATGTTACTCCTCGATTGGCGTATGATCTGTTTTTAACTGCCATTTTTCCTCCTGTTATCTCTCTAAGAAGTCTGCTGATAAAACAACCTAATGCCGTTCTATCAGCAGCGTGTATTTGGTTAAATTAAGCTTCCATCAATCAACAGCAATTCTGGTTGATCACTCTGTAATTGCTCCAGGATTTCATTCAAAGGAACCAACTCACCATCCTCGCCTTTTGCTTGGCTAAACTTAACGATTGCATAATCTCTTTCGATTTCATCAAACTCTAAATCACCTTCGTCATCAGCTACCCACTCAACATACTTTTCTTTCGCTTGTTCCTCATTTTCAGCCAAAATTAATGCGATATACGGGTTGTAAAAATCAAAGAATTTCATATTATTTTTCCTCCTCTAATCTTCCAGTTTAAATAGGCTGTAATCTATTATTTACTTCACTTTTCGAACGTCTTTGATAAACACCTGACATATAGAATCGAATCGTTTCAGGCTTCACACCATGTTCTTCTGCAATATCATTCACCGTTACTATTTTCTCGCTCGCATATTAAATCAATGATGCGTTTCTATAAAGTTTATGCACACTCATTTGAAAAAGATGAAGTACACTCATCTAATCTTATGGATGAGATTATCAATCTGAGTTCATTTGAAGAATCTGAGGAAATTAGAAAATGATGAATTTGGGGTACACGTTTTTCTCTCCACTCCCCCATTAAACTAACTTCTTTAACTAACAACTAAGCTGATTACTTTAAACGTTGATATATCAATGTTTTCGAACAAAAAAACACTCGCATTATAAGCGAGTGTTTCATAATTTTTAGGATAACCATTTCGGAGGTGTGTTTTTTTCCCAATAGATATCCCCTAAATTATTGTGTGCCATAAAGTCGTCCTCAGCACTGTGGTAGTGGAAGTTGTAAAAATAACCGTCTTGTGGTCTTTTTTCTGTGCGGACATGGAAGCGAATTAAATCCATGCCTGTTTCATTGTTGGTAATATTAAAAATTTTCTCACCATAGTTACCACTTGGCTTTTCTGAAATTGTTAATGATGCTAAAGACGTATCGTCTAAACCTTCAACTGTCATTGCAATAGCTTCCTCCATTTTCGGGAAAATAATGGAGTCAAACTCATTGCTAATTTTTGGACCGATTTTTGTGCCGAATTTAATATAGGATTGCTCTTTTGCTGCATCAACAAGCAACGCACTATAGTCAACCGGTTGTATTTCAGTTTGTTCTATCGGAAGAGCATTCGCTTCTGCAGAGCTTGTCCCTGATGGCCCGATAGAAGCACGATTTGATGGATTTTGATCAAACGCTTCCCATATTTCATGTGTTGGCGTAATTAATCCAAATGTTAAAAACGCAACCATTATGACGATACTTTTTTGAACCCATTTCTTCATTAATTAACACCTTCTCTTTATGTACAAATTGGTAATTCTATTACTTATATATACGTACAAGCCTATAAAAGGTTCCATATTTCTATATTTCATTGTACAATATTTATGTATAAAGTAAAAACTTCACATCCTGTGAAAACGCTTGTATGACCATCGTCCTGTTGCCCAAGATTAATTGGGCATTTACTGGCAGTATGCGGGATAAATGTGTCGTTTTGGTAAAAGGAGGTACAAAACATGGAAATCGCAATGGGTATTGGACTTTTATTAATGTTAGGTTATTTATCATCTTTATGCTTCACGAACTAATTTTATTATTTTGCATATGTACCCTATTAAGCCCTCAAAAGCCTGTGAAATTTCAGTCTTTTGAGGTTTTTCATTTTTCTTTACAATGCATATTAACGCAAAATAATGCACAGAGTTGAGGCTGTGTTGGGGCAAATCGGGGCTAATAAAATACTAATTGGCGGTGAGATTGTGAAGAATTGTACTTATACTAACTAAACATAATAATCTAATTCAAGGAAATAAGTTAAATTCAAAATGATACCTACAGTAAAATTGCTTACTACTAATTAAGGAAAATAAACTAATATGATAAATAATCAACTCCATTTAAGGGTGGATTTATATGCCTAAAATTGACAATATACTAGCAATTCTATGGATGCTTAATTCAAATGAAAAAATTACTGCAAAACAAATTTCGGAAAAGTTAGAAATAAACATAAGGACTGTGTATCGTTATATTGATACACTTTCAACAAGTGGTGTACCTATAATTTCAGAAACAGGCCATAATGGTGGATACACTTTATTGAACAATTTTATTGAGGCTCCTCTTTTTTTTGATTTTGAGGAGCAAACTTCACTAGTTCACGCTGCTATTTTTGCAGAAGAAGCTGGATATTATGGAGGTGAAGCACTAAATAGGGCTATTTCAAAGCTAAGTAAATATTCAAATCAAGAACAGGAAACAAAGATAAACCAACGTTTAACCAATCTTGAAGTAATAAATCGATTAAGTTCCTTCTCTACAGAGCCTTACTTGAAAGACTTGGAGCAGGCAGTAGCTGACGAAAACTCTGTAAAAATTCTATATCTTAAAAATGGGGAAAAACAATCAACATATAGATTAGTTGATCCGTACAGAATTATTTATTGGAATAATAATTGGTATGTGATTGGATTTTGTCATCTTAGGAATGATATCCGTAGCTTTAGAGTAGATCGAATTAAAAGCTTAATGCTAACTGAAAATAAGTTTAACCGACCAGAAAATTTTTCAGCACATGACTTTTTTATGGACAATCTCCTTCCAACTATAGAAGATAAAGAAGAGATTATCCCTTTGGTTATTAATGGGAATACAAGGGCATTGGAGGATATTTGCCAACATTGGTTTTTTGGACATTATTTACAAGAACGGACTTCAACTCAAGCAGTATTTCTTCTTAATAATGATATGATACATACATATGTACCTCATTTACTTTTGCCGTACGGTAAATCTATTCAAATTATTGGGCCAATAAGTCTTAAGCAAAGACTTACTGAAGTTCTGTCGGAATTAATAACATTTCATCAAGTATGATAACTTCACTGACGTTAACTGTCAGGGAAGTTATCTTATAATAGGCTATATTAATTGTGATTGGAGTGTTATTGAATGCAACCAAAAAAAGTTTATCTGTATGTATTTAATACAATGTCAGACTGGGAATATGGATATTTAATTGCTGAACTAAATTCCGGAAGATATTTCAAAAAAGATTTAGAACCTTTAAAAGTAGTTACAGTAGGAGCTAATAAAGAAATGATTACTACGATGGGAGGACTGAGCATACAACCAGATATTTCCCTTGATGAATGTACACTTGAGAGTAAAGATCTCTTAATCTTACCTGGAGGGACTACTTGGAGAGAAGATATTCATCAACCTATCTTAAAAAAAATTGGCGAAGCTTTAAAGCTTGGTACTATTGTTGCTGCAATTTGCGGTGCAACCGAGGCTCTTGCGAATATGGGATACTTAGATTCTAGAAAACACACAAGCAATGACTTAGAGTATATTAAAATGGTCTGTCCTAATTATAAAGGAGAAAAATTTTATGAGATGAGATCTGCAGTATCTGGTGAGAACTTGGTTACTGCATCAGGGGTGGCACCTCTGGAATTTACGATGGAAGTACTGAAAAAATTAGATGTATTTGCACCTGATACATTACACGCATGGTATAACCTAAATAAGACTCATAACGCTGAATACTTTTTCCAGTTAATAAATTCAATAAATAGATGAGCAAAAAAAATCAACTTAGCAGTTTTATATTATAAATAATTAATTTATATTATTTTGCATATGTACCCTATTAAGCCCTCAAAAGTCTGTGAAATTTCAGTCTTTTGGGGTCTTTACAATGCATATTAACGCAAAATAATGCACAAAGCCCGATTATTGAATAAGAAAAAAATCCTGCATATCAACACAGGATTTTTAATCACTCTTTATTTAAATAATAGCTTAAATGGATCTTTTATAAGCACTCATTGTTGAAGTGTATTGGAATATTTTAGGATTAACTAGTCCCTCACGTAAATCCATCATCCCTAATCGTCCCATTCTATTCAATAAAGGAATCAACCAACTACCACTTGGAGCACCTTGTAACACTTTAATTTGATCGGATGATAATTTTGAAACTTTACTAGTATCAATCGGTTCTTTTGCATTTTCTATTGCTTCTATAAAACCTTTCAAATCAGTTTTATACATATTCTCGCCAATTTGTTCAGTAAAACCTTTATATCCATAAGCTCCTTGAAGAATAGTTAACCTTATACTCCAATCTTCCATTGAAACCATTTTTAAATACACCTCTCTTCATAGTATTCCTAAATTATAAATGTGGAATATTTATAGTTCTTTCAATGGTGTTCCAAGGGTAATTTTGTGAAGTAGATCTAAACTTATATAATGCAGATGTTCCACTTGAGATTTTTAAGTCTGAATTAAAAGTTACTGTATGATAAAACGCATCTATAATTTTGTCATTATTAAAATCAATAGCAGCTTCATTAAGTTTGTAATCTCGATTTTGATATGTAATACGCTCATCATCTAACCATTGATTTTCAGTTCCATAGCCAACTTCCATAACTGCTACAGTAACAGTGCCTGAAACTGCATGAGAAGTTTGCTGCAAGCCAATATCCTCAATTTTTTGATTGCTTGTTCCAACTTGAGATATTACTTTGTCAATATAAACATTTGTTAAAGGTGGTGCTGGACCTCTTAGAACGGAACTATTTTGACTATTTTTTAATTCTTCTTTAATTTTGGCAACCTCATCTGAAGTTACTAATGTAATAGTCCAATCAGAATGGTTTGTTTTTAAATCTTTAATTAATGGATCTACTTCAACCTTACCCATTTCTATCTCTGAAGCTTCAGCTGTATTTAGCCCCAATCCAATTGTAAAATTCCAACAGCTAGTAAATATTTCCCTATATAACAACCTCTCCTTTCACATTATTTGTAACACATTATATTCATCGGACAACGAATAGTATTTTTAACATTATTTTACAAAAAAATGATTATTTATTAAATAACTTCATAACTTTATTATATCACTTCAGAAAATGTTCATTTTAAGTAGCCGCCAGATGAACAAATCTTAATGTATTATCAATATATTAGATTATTCATTTTAAGTTATTCAGTAAATGGGATTGGAAAGTAATGATTTTTGGTTATGCGAGGGTTAGTTCTGTAGATCAAAATTTAGATCGTCAATTGAAGGAGCTTGAAGCTTTTGGTTGCGAAAGAATATATACATAGAAGAAGTCAGGGAAAGATTTTTCTAGGCGGTTTATCGTGAAATGCAATCCAAAATGCGCTTTTAGCTGAAATGCCATCAGTTTTCACGATAAATTGGACAAGGGGCAGCCTCGCTTTTGCGAAGCCACCCCTTTAGTATTTAATAGGTAACATTTTTCGTAAATTGTAAAGTCTCAACCCAATCATCTGGGGAATATTATATTGAAACATGTAGTTTCATCACCGCGGTAAAATTCCACTGTGTGCTTTCTAACTTAAGCAACGCAAACCCAACCTTCTTTTGCGTCCTTGCAGCCCCAAAGCATGCGCCAGTGTGAATAAGTATCCTTAAAAACAAAAAGCAGAATTCCAGATTACGTAAATATGCCACCTAAAATAGCACGGTTCATATTATAGCATAGAGTTTTTAAAAAGTAAACATTTCATTTCATGTTACCAAGGTATAGCAGTTGAACATTCAATTTGATACCCATGTAAAGAAGACCATTTTAGTAACGAATCCCAATAATTTTCGCAAATCGCAATAATATGTTGTGGATCAGAGAGCTTCCCAGACATCACCAATTCGCATAGATCGTCAAACCCTTCAGGTTGATCGGTTAACGACAATGCTTCAGATAATACTTGTGCAGAAGTTGAGAATAATTGTTTATTGTGTAATCCCAAAATCATTGCACCTGCAGTGGCAATTTCCATCGCCAAAATCGGTAAAAATGTTTGAGGACCTCGAACTTCGATATTCTTCATTTTACCAATATACTCGTACATTTCTTCTACTAAAGTCCGACAAATCGCTTCTTTAAATATCGAGCTATCCACTGAGCTAGCTTTTGCTCTCAATTCAGTGAAAAAATTCTTCGGGTCATAAATAGGTAGAACGTTGAAAAATTGTCCATGGGTCAGCGGCCATTCTTCGTCAACTGTAGTCGCTTCTTCGATAATATGTTCCGCACTATCAAAGTTCACTTCTGCCTTCCAATCTCCTGCTGTCCATTCATAGCTAAAGTCTTCATCTAAAGCGTTTAAAATACACTTTATTTCTATATCTGAAAATGGTCCATCTGTTTTTCTGGCTAATGAACCGTAAATTCCTATAGCTTGGACCTTTGAACCATATCTTTCTAACACTTGGTTAGCAATTGAATAAGCAATTTTCATTCTTTCTTCTCTCGTTACTTTTTTCGGACCAATCATATTTATCTCTCCTTGTGAATTATTTAAATGAGATAATAATTCGCCAGGGAGGACCACGAGCTTAACGAGGAATTTTGTCTGCTGTCATGTATATAATCCCCTTTCCTTAATTAACTTTCTGCTTTCTTTTTTCCAGCAAATCCGACATTTCGTCTATATCCATTTCAAACATAACCGAGTCATGTGATAGAGGTGCAAAATAATAGGCCACTTTTTCTTCCCCATATTCTTTCTCTAACCTCAACCATTTTTCAGTTGGTAGCAAACAAAAAGCCAACGTATCTCCGCCAAGCGAATCCATGTACCAACGGATTTGATATTTTGGAGCAATAAAATCCTGAACAGCTTTCAAAGTTGTGTCCCTATCCGTTTTTTCTTCATCATAAGGGATTGCTTTCTTTACTTCATCTTTTATCAAGAAAATATCAACACACCTTGGCTTATCATTTTCAACTAGTTCAACATTTATTTTATCTTCTTCAAGTAAAAAATCGTTAAAATATTCAACAATTGAATCGTCAAAATCTTTCCAATCCACCCAGACCAATGCTTCACTATCCCAAAAGCTTTCTTCTTCCGCAAGTGGATTTTTCAAAAACAGCTCGATTTCTTCAATTACTTGCTTCATATACATCCCCCTCAAAATTCTTTCCTCTCTGCATAAATGATATTTCTAGCCCCTCTTTTCATACTAATATTACCATATTTTAAATTTTAGATAAAAAATAGAGACCCGTTCAAATGAACAAGCCTCTAAAAAACACATAATATTTATTTCATTCAACAGTCAAAACACCATAATGAAATTTCGCAGTTGCTCTTTCAAATTGTTTAAAATGATGTTTGGCAAACCATTCTGAGCGAAAATGAGCCTTTAACACTACCCGTTTTCTTGCCACTCGTTTCGCCTCACTAACCCATTCATCTGTTAATGTCACATGTTCCCCTGCTAAGCGTAATGCTTCAAAATTATTGGCTTCTTCAATAATCTCTTCGAACATTGGATCCATATAGACGACATCAAATGAATTGTCAGGCAAAGTTTTTAAATAACTAACTGCCTCTGCTTGCACCACTTCAATTTGGCGCATACATACAGTCAAAGGAAGCTCTGTCGTATCGTAGGTTTTCATCCCCTGCTCAACAATAAATGCCACATTCGGATTTGCTTCGAGCCCAACGACTCGCCCCGCTTCACCAACTGTAAAAGCCGCCAGCATAGCATCCGCAGCAAGCCCCAATGTACAATCAAGCACCGAATCTCCTTTTTTAAGCTGTGCCGCTTCTAAAAACGGCTCCGCTTCCCCACGAGCAACACGCTTTAAACGAAACGCTGCTGAATTCGGATGAAAGAAAAACGGCTCATTGGCACCAAATGCATAATACTCAAAACGATTCTTCCCAGCAACGATCACATGCGCATGCAATTCCTGAGAAATCTTCCGAACAGAGCGCTTTTTTCTTGGCTCAAACGAAGCCCCTAATTGTTCACACGCAAAAGCAGCGAGCGCCAACGATAAATCGTCTGGTCTGCCCGCTGTCGTGATAATGGTTTTTATTTCTCGCATGTTTGCTCTAAAACACCTGTTAAATGTGTAACGATTTGCTCCACAGGGAATCCTTCAATTTGCTCACGTGGAATAAAGTATGCCAATTGCCCATCCTTTAAAATCGCCATTGATGGTGAACTTGGTGGCACATCCTCAAAAAAGCTACGCATGGCTGCAGTCGCTTCAGGATCTTGACCTGCAAAAACAGTCACAAGATGATCAGGCTTAACCGCCTCCACTGCCTCACGAGCAGCCGGACGTGCCAACCCAGCCGCACAACCACAAACCGAGTTAATCACAACTAACGAAGTCCCTTTCGTCTCCGCCATAAATTCATTCACCGCGTCAGCAGTCGTAAGCTCCGTAAAACCAGCCACCACTAACTCCTCACGCATCGGCTTCACAACCTGTTTCATATATTCATCATAAGCGTTCATGCTTTTACCCTCTTTCATATGTATTCGCAAAGGTTATTATAGCAAGGATTTTCGCGAATGTACAAAGACTTGCTTTTTACCCGATTTCATGGGTTTTATTAAAAGATAATCTATAATTCTTCTAAATAAATTGTAACTTTAATGTTTCTCGGACTGTAAGTGAAAGCTCTTTCACTCACGGTCCTGTAATTATCCTTAATATTAACTACATCACCAATGTTCGGAATCAAAGCTGATAGAGAATCATTGATCTCGTAGCTCATCATTTCATCCCCGTTTTGTTCACAAAAACTTATATGAATATTTTCTAATTTACCTCTCATCTTTTACCACCACCTTCTACACTAATCATAGACTGGACATGATAAATTTCGTGATAGGATTTTGATACATTATTAAAAGCCATACTCGTTTACATGTGACTTTTTGCGCATTTGCTAATTGTTAATATAAAACAATTATGGATAATTTGATTTTCTACAAATATATTAGTAATATTTACTTAAGGTCATTAAACCCATTTTTCGCATTCATTAACAACTACATCAATACCCTAAAACAATAAAACTATTCTAGGAGGAACATTATGAAAAAATTAGCTACTACCATAATCGCAAGTTCATTATTAATCGGTGTAACAATGAGCAACCCTACACCAATAGAGGCAGCAGCGAAATCATACAAAAATTGCGCAGAATTAAATAAGGACTACAAAGGTGGGGTTGCGAAGGATGCCAATGTGAAAAATAAAGGTGGAAAAACTAAATACAAACCTTTTGTATCAGCTGAACTATATAAAGCAAATATTACGAAAGATCGCGACAAAGATGGCATTGCCTGCGAGAGATAAAGTTTGTAATACCGTAATTAATTTACCTTAGCTGAAGATACCTTGTGCTGCGGGGAACGTTTTAAAAAAATTATTGACTTTTTCCAGTTTTTTGTTCTATATTTACATTATCCATGTGCTGTTTAACAGTTAACTGTTAGGCAGCCTCTTTATTGCCAGCATGCAATACTTACTGGTACACCCTAGCTACAATAATTTGCCCACATTTCACAAAAAACCCTTATTTTCTCGATCTTGCCATCTAATATATAGATTCACTAACATTTGTAACGATAACTATTCCTATTTTCCGCTACATATTGATTCGTCATAATCAAATTCTCTTCCAATGAATCACTAGCTATATAGCCTTACATAGCGCTTGATTACTTTCCTAACATCCATCAAAAAAAACAGCCCAATTGGTTTAACAAAGCCTCCATTCCATACATCATGGTAGCCACTGCCTGCCTTATCAGGGTTTTTGGATTTAGCATACATCCATAAACCATTTTCAAAATGGCATTTTTTAAACTTTCAATTGAGTAGTAGTTTGTTATTGATTCAGATAAAACTACCAATAAAGGAGTTGTTTTGGTGTCTTCAAAAAAAGTATCTATCGGTCTTACACAATTTACAGATTTTACTTTCAAAGGCGTTACTGGTAAAACTTCAATGGTTCGACAAATAAAATATCAGGATGAATACAATCCTGCTTTTGATTACTGGAAACCTTTACGAAATGGTATCCGAAAATTTCATGAGAACAAATTTAATAACGATTTTCTGCTTTCTCTTGCTAACAATGTTTCTCAAGCTAAACAGAAAAATTATCTTGAAGCCGTAAAAGCACATTTAAAATTCATTAAAAATAAAGAAATTGAGTGGTTTGAGCCAGGTAAATCCAATTGGTTTAGCGATTATTTAACGGTTCGTTCATCACCAGAACTCGGATTAAAAATTGACGGCGTTCCATACTTAATCAAGTTATATTTCAAAGGGAAGGACGAACGTATTGATAAAAACAAATGCCGCTCATCATTAACACTATTAAATCAATCTCATTTTACCATTGAGCATTCTCCTGATATAAAACCTGCTATTTTAAACGTTCAAAAAGGACGATTAATTTCAGATGAACCCTCTACTGAAGATCATTTAATTGCACTTGAATCTGAAGCAGCACAATTTATGGTCATCTATAATAGAATTTAATCATCAAATACTTCACCTATATTGCCTTAGTCAGTTTTCAGTCATAGAAAAAGCATTCGATTTTGGCGAATGCTATGTAGACATAAGAAAAGTTTCGAAAAAGCAAGGGATTACCATTAATTAGCTGTAATAAAACACCTTACGTTGATAGATAAGGTTCAATGCCCATTCTCCAACGAAAGGTGTTTATTTGTTTCGTTTTTGGGGTTAGCTGCAACATTGCTACACTAGGCTTCTTTCAGTTTTCTTCTATTTAACTACTTCTACGGATAAAACACTAAACATAAATCTATTTATCGACAGTTAACGATTATCTGAGTGAAGCAATTATTGCCGATTTCCTATTTGCATGATTACATACACTAACTGGCTTTGTCGCATGACCTTGGTCATCTGTACACCAAGACTGCGATTGGAAGGCTAGGAATATACCTATCCATCTATTCTCTTCTTCAAAATGAATGAGTACCCCACCATCTTGCCATATCCCGTCGTCTTGTCTAAATTCCTTACTATTTCCTTGATTCATATGAATATCGTGTACACCTCTGCCTGGAGAAAAACCGAAATATTTATCTTTTTCCTCTTCTACTTTAAATTTTTCTCCGTAAGCATAAACAGTAGCTTTTTTAGTCATAGCCTCTTGCATATATTTATTAACTTTTTCATTTAGGTCATTGTCTGGTCCATTCTTTGTGGCTGGGAGAGGAATCATTTTTGAGGAATCAAATAAGCCTCCCCGAATATAATCTAATGCAATTTCACGATTTTCATTCGTAACTTCGGTAAATCCTTCTTCGTAGTTTGGAATAATTGTTAGTTGATTCGAGTTAAAATCTTCACTAACAAAATAGAGCACTTCTGAAGGCTTTACCTTAGAGGCAACATTAATGGCAATCCTATAATTCTCCTCCCGTTTATCCTTCTTTGTTGCTCGAATATGCACTTCGTAATGAGGAGTTTTGTCATATGAATCCACAGGTCTCACGTCAACAACTTTACCTTTTAGTACTCCGTATTTGTATAATGGCATAGTCAATTACCTCCAATAAAGTTTTATAGGCAAACTCTTTTGTTCAGGATTCATTGTCTAAAATTGCAAAATCAAACTTTCTCCATTTTGTTTGTCTAGCATTTATCTCCTCCCTTTTCTTTCGATCACTCCGAATTTATAATTGAATACCACTCTAAACACTTAATACCTTCTATAAAATTCCAATAACTCCTTCTAATTCAAATCAATTAGACTAAAAATTCAAGAAAGGTATGCCAATTTTAAAGTGAAAAATGGGACGTCGCTAGGGCTCTTTATTTTTATATCTATTTCTCAGGCTATGAACTATACAAACAAAGCTATCACGACATATTAATAGTAATGTAAAGCTAATTTAGCCTTACACCTCCGAATCTTGTTACAAAGGGTCACTCCTATCCCAAGTGGCCCTTTTTATAGTTTTATCACTCATAATGTTTCAGTAAAATACTTTTCATAAACTAGTGATATAACTAATATCATGCTATAATTTATTGACAATTTTTATCGAGGTGCTTTAATTGACATTGACATCCTTCAGAAAATACATATCTTTTGCTATCTTTGTAACATTGTTTTTATCAACAACCGTTTGGGATTATTTCAGAAATGGAGATTGGCATTTACTAAAAAACTTTCTCTATTCTTTATGGGCCGGGATTTCTTTTGCCCTGGGAACACTTTTAATTAAAAATAAAAAAGATGAAACTTATTAAAACTAAAACAGAAGCTGTTAAGACTAAATTAGCTTTTTTACTGCTCATAAATCTTCTAATTAAACAACTTCCATATTATGTTATACTCAATAATAATGATCCGTATTTCAGGAGGTCATTCATTGAAAACGCATACTACAATTGGAAAATTCATTTTTGGGATAGGCTTGTTATTATCTTTAAGTGGACTTGGAACATCATTTGGTCCATTTCATTTCAATTCATTTATTCAGAATAAATCTGTGGCACTTATATTCATTTTAGTTGGAGTTACTTTTTTGATCACATCAAGTTTCTTTAAAAAACATTAAAGGCTATTCACAATGCCATCCACCACTTCAACTCAACTACTCCGTTCGTAGAATAGCAACAATCTTTTCGAAAACCAAAGAAGCATATTCAAATTTAACGAATATGCTTCTTTTTATTAATGGCGAATAATGAAAATCGTCCTCACTATTTAATTAACCTTTACTACATCAAAGAATTAGTGAACAGCTTTTTTATCGATCAGTTTAGAACTTCCAAAAGCCATTACCAGCGCAACGAAAGATATAACAAATGTCGGCATAAAGCTTGTCTTTCCAAATACCACTTGCGATTGTAAAGATGAAACCTCTTCCCATTGAATGCTAGGCGTATAAAACATCGTTAATAACATCCCTGATAGCACATGCAACACGACAAATACTAACGTAAAACTTCCTGCAAACACTAAGAATTTTTTCAAGTTATCCCTCCTCCCTATTAACTATTACGATTGGAGTTTAAATAAGTTTCGCAATATTCTATTTTTAGTACGTAGTGGTTGTCTAGAAATTATTGTGTACCCACTATTATAGTACATTTTGGTATTTTGCGGTTTCCTCAAAATAACAACTTCGCAATTCCCTCTTACATTGTACTATCCTTCAAAAATGAAATAGCAAAATCACGAAAACTGTTTACGACAAACGAATTTTTTCTCTTTTTATTCCAAGCAATCCCTACGGTTTGGAAGCAATCCGGATTTGAAATTTTTACTATCTTTACATTGTCTAAATACTGATCTAAAAATGAGTATTTGAAAATAAAAGAGATACCCTTTCCTTCATTCACCAATTGTAAAATAATCGATAAATCTTCACCTTCAAAGGCAATATTCGGCGTAAAGCCTGCTCTTTCAAATAATTGATTTTCGGTAGTTCGGAAGTTTTGCCCTGTTTCTGACAAAATAAACAGTTCATCCTTTGTCTCCATCAATGAAATACTGTCCTTAGCCGCTAATGGATGACTTTTCGGGACTACTAAAAAGACTTCTTCTGTAAATAACGGAACCCACTCTATTCGTTCATCTTCTATAGGATTGATGACAATCATTAAATCAATTTCACCGTAAATTAATTTTTGTAGCGCTAATTTATCTGGTAATAAATACTGTCGGATTTTAACATTCGGGCGTTTTTTATAAAAATCATAAAATAACTTTGGCAGAAGTTTTGAATTCATCACATTTATCGCTACACTATCTTCCCGAATATTAGCTAGTTCTTGAACCTCTGTTTTCGCCTCTTGTAAATCATCTAAAACCTTTCCGACCTTTTCATAAAAAATACGTCCATATTCATTTAAACGAATAGATTTCCCTTTTCGATCAAAAAGTGGTACGCCAATATCATCCTCTAAACGCGCTATCGTTTTGCTTAATGAAGATTGCGAAACCTCTAATTCCAATGCGGCCTGCGACATATGCTCCAAGCGGGCTACTACTATGAAATATTCTAATTGTGTTAATTGCATGATTATTCACCTTCTTATCCTTATTACTATAAAGGAATAAGCTCATGCATTCAAAAATATTGAATACGTTTTTTACTGAAAGCTATACTACACATGTAAAGAAGACTTACAACTATGGGGAGGCAATACTATGAATGTTAAAGATTTTGAAGGTCGAGTTGTTTTAATCACTGGAGCTGCTACTGGTATTGGTCGTGCTACAGCACTAGCGTTTGCACGCCGTGGGGCGAAAGTAGCAATTGGTGATGTGGATGATCGTGCACAAGAAACTGTAGCGCTAATTCAACAAGAAGGTGGAGAAGCAGTTTTCTTTAAAACTGACGTAACAAGTCCAGAACAATTGAAATTACTTGTGAAACAGACTGTAGAAAAATTTGGTGGATTACATCACGCATTCAACAATGCAGGTGTTTTAAATAAACCAGCAAAATTTGTAGATATTGAAGAAGACACATTTGATAAAGTGATGGCAGTGGACGTTAAAGGTGTATTCTTTGCAGTGAAACATGAGCTCGAATACATGATTGCCAATGGTGGCGGTACGATTGTAAACACAGCATCAGTAGCCGGTGTCATTGCCGACCCAAATATGGCACCATACGTAACAGCAAAACACGCAGTGACTGGTTTAACAAAAGCAGCTGCCATTGACCACGCTCGTGACGGTATCCGAGTGAATGCTGTAGCGCCAGGTTTAACAGAAACACCAATGACGCAAATGTGGAAAGATAATCCTGAAGTTTGGCATGAAGTGGTGTCAAACGTTCCACTAGGTCGCGCTGCTAAACCGGAAGAAATTGCTGAAGTCGTTGTATTCCTTTCTTCAGACGCAGCAAGCTTCTGTAATGGCTATGTTTATGTAGCAGATGGCGGACAAGTTGCGCACTAATTTTTATTAAAAGAAGAACGAAAATAGACCGAGACAGATTTCGGTCTATTTTTATAAACAAGTTCGTGTCCATTTAGATGGCATAACTGACCAACAACAAAAACTTATCAAGGCATAAAATAGCATGAACGGAATACATTTTCAGTAAACGTTCACGCTTCTCCCTCTTCATATGTATTTGTAAATCTTAGATGAAACTTCTTAGCTACTCCTGAACTTTCTCTATAGCATGAATGAGTTTTTATACAGTATTAAAAAATATCGTAGTAACCTAATGGGAATCTTCGTCACATTATTTTTTACTTACGTATTTTAAAATATAAACAATAATCATAAATAATGTTATATAAATACTGCCTATTGAAATAGTTAGATAAAGAGTGTCTTTAATAGTATTAATATCAAAATTAACTAAACTAAAAATTAGTGCAAAAATGAATGCACAAATTAAATGCTTAAAATACATGAATACAACATTTTATTCTTACTGTTTTTTTTCAGTTACAACTGATACTACTAGAGCTACAAGCATGACGGGTGCAGTAAATGCAGTACCATAGATTCCGTATGCAATACTGTATGTTATCCAATAAATAATGGAACGATAAATATTCCCAGATTTATTGTAATGACAAATGAGATAATTTTATTTTTCAACATAGTATTTCACAACCTCTTCTTTACTTTAAAGCTGTCCTAGCAACGACATTCAGCAATATGAATTTTCTTTGACATTAGCCTATGCCCTATAGATATTTATATTCTTCTAAATACATTCGGATAGTCTATAACCAAACCATGTTCGTCTATACATATAATTGTTTCATAATCATAAGAACGGTATCTAAAATATCTCAATTTACCATTGTTTTTTAAATATTTATAGGATTGGGGAACTTTTTTTACTTCGAGGGATGGAATGGATATGTACACCATTTCAAAATGTTCCTCTTGATTAAGGACCCAATTCATTCTATTAATAGGAAGTGAATTCGAAAATGGTGTTGCAGATATATCAATATCAATTGCCCCTTTTAGCTTATCAATTACCTGTCCATCATTTCCGAACCAGTTTCCCTTTCCATCAGACTTTAATTTTAAACTGTTGTGTTCATCAACTATTATGGTCAATTTTTTAGTAAACCATTTGGAGTCTAAATCAACTTTGTATTCTACAATATGAGCATTAGATTGATCCCCTTCTACATATATAATTGTCCCTTTCGCTGAGAAGTTTTTTTCTTCTTTAAAAATGCTTAAATGCTCACAACCAAACTGTTCTTCATTCTGCCATACTACCTTTTGATTCAAAACTTTCTCCCCTATCTTTAATAAACTCTTCATCGAAGGCTAATTCTTCCCTGAATAAAACACCTATTTTCCTTAATAGCGGAATCTAGAATAAATAAATTTAATCGAGTACCTAGTCAATATTACCGTTTCACTTTTAAACCAATCAATTCAGCAAAGCCAATTGCTTGTTCAGTGGAAA
Source organism: Lysinibacillus sp. Bpr_S20 (assembly GCF_023337835.1). Taxonomy (NCBI): domain Bacteria; kingdom Bacillati; phylum Bacillota; class Bacilli; order Caryophanales; family Bacillaceae; genus Lysinibacillus; species Lysinibacillus sp. Bpr_S20. Next base: position 820,554 of record NZ_JALNLQ010000001.1, on the reverse strand, counting down.
TCACACAGCCGTTTAAATTTTTTAAAGTTACATTTAAACGTTCAAAAGTGCATGTACTGATATCCACATCATGTAAAGGAGTGTCGTTAAAATCAACTTCATCAATATTGCATTGTTCAAATTTCACTTTTTTAAATTGGCAGTCATAATAGCTTGCACTACGTAATGAGGATTGCTCAAAACAAATCTGTTTTAATCTCGCTACTCCAAAGTTGCACAAATTCATCATACAGCCGTCAAACGTAACATTCCCTAAATGAGCCTCTGAAAAATCAACACCTACTAGTTTACAGTTTTTAAATGTAACCCGATGTATAATTCCTTCGTTAAATTTGGAGTTGGATAAGTCACAGTTTTCAAAAATAACATCAGTCATATCAATTTTATTGAAATTTGAGTTGATCAAAGATGCTTTTTGAAACAGTACTTTAGAAACAATTAAACGTTCAATATGATCATTCTCTCTACTTATATTCGTAATCAATTGATTCGTTAGATAAGGTTCTTCATCGTAAAAAATATCTTCAAAAGTTCCTTCAGCCAAATAGTTTGGAATAAGTGGAAGTTCAATTTTAAATTTAGTAGTCATTCTGTTCCCCTCTCTTGCTTTTATGTCGCTACTTAATTTTACCTCTAAATGCTTCCTCTACAAAAGAGAAAATCAAAATACCACAACCCAAAGATTGTGGTAAGAATTTTATTTATGGTCTTCCTTTTTATTTGTTGCGTTTGGAGGAAGTGTTTTCGTTGTGTTGTTTTTCATGCTTTGCATTGTTCATTTGCTCTTTCGTTAGATCATTTTCTTCACGCACATCTAGATCGTCGGGGCTTAAATCTGCTCCAAATTCTACTTGCTCTTCTTCACTTTTATTGCGCTTGTCGTTTGTCAAAATTATCACCTCCGCTATATAAATTATCCATTTTAGCGTAAATTATACTTGTAGGAATTTAAGATAAATGTTATTTTAATTTCTTCAGTTATTAACTATTCTGGTGTCATTTAGGGAGAAGCTGTTTGTTTTGAAATAAAAGGAGAGAGATTTTATGACTAAAAAGTATGTGCATCACATTTGCATACAAACAAATACATATGCTGAATCGTTACATTTTTACACGGAAGTACTAGGGTTTGAACTAGTACAGGAATCACCGAATTTCCACAATCGACATTTTAATACTTGGTTAAAACTTGGAGATTTTTATATTGAACTCCAAACTGGAAAATATAATGAAGACCTTGATCATTACAATCCGAATGCTCATGGCATTGTACATTTCTGTTTATGGGTGGACAATCTAAGACAAGAAGTTGAACGTTTGAAGGCTATGAATGTCAATTTTATTTGTAAAAATGATGAAATTATTTATAAGGTTGAAAATGGTCAACTTTGTAAGCTAACAGCACCTGAAGGAACCATTATAGAATTTCGCGATAATAAAGGAGTTTAAAAGAGGTTTTCTTCATACCTTTTCGCTTTTTATACCAGGTCTCATAGTAATGATGAGTCCTGGTATATTTGTTTGGGATGGCTAAATGTAGCTACTCTTCGTTTTTCACCACTTATAATCCTCTAATTTTTTGTCCAAGCTATATAAAGAACCTCAACATTTCACAAGAATTTCTAAAAGTAGGGATCAAAAAATGAAAAAGTTAATGACATTAATGGTAAGTTTGACAGCTGTACTATTACTTTCCGGATGTTGGGATATTACTGAACCACAAAGAATGTACTATGTTGATGGAATTGGTATCGATTTTAAAGATGGTCAATATGAAATATATATGCAAATTATCAATTTTGCGAATGTAGCTAAATCTGAAGGGCCGACTCCTCAAGCAGCACCTTCAGAGATTGGATTTGCAAAAGGGAAAACTATGGAAGAAGCCTTTTTTAAGTTATATCGCTCCATTGACCAAAAAGTGTTCTGGGGACATATGACTTTTCTTATTTTCTCCGAAGATGCTTTAAAAAACGAGAATGCCATTCCTGTTATTGACAGTTTTTTGCGTCATCGAGAAACTAGATACCAAATATTGACATTTTGTACAAAGGACCCTATTAAAGATCTTCTATTAGTGACACCGATATTAAATAAATCACTAACCGATTCGAAGCTAAGCAATCCTATGCATACAAAAGAGCTACAAACATATGTAGAGCCCATTGATTTAAGAAAACTAATTCTCAACTTAAATGAGCCGAGTCATGAAGCAAATATTCCGTTAATGACAATCAACAAAAACTGGGAGACTACCGATGAACCAACAAAGGAAACTGCTTTAACAGGTTTTGGAGTAGTTTCAAAGGATGGATTTAAAGGCTATTTAAATGATGGAGCAGCGAGAGGCGTACAATGGATGTATACTAAAAAAACTCGTGGAGATGTAACCTTTAAATTAAACAATAAAGAAAAAGAATTCTTAACAGTAGACTTAGAAAAATTAAGTACAGAATTGAAACCAATTGTAAAAAACAACGAAGTAACATTTGAAGTGGATGTAAAACTAAATGCCACCATCAATGGTTTCAAAGGAAAAGTATCCACCGACGAAATAAGAAAAGGTATTATTCGTGCAGTTAAAAAAGATATAAAAAATTCATATGCAGAAGGCTTAAAATTAGATGTTGATGTTTTCCGTCTATCTGAGACACTTTATCGTAAAAACGTAAAGGCATGGAAAAAACTTCAGAAAGATGGCAAAATACCGTTAACAGAAGATACACTTAGTAAAATAAATATTACCGTAATCAAAGTGAATCCTGGTCGAATAACATTTGCCGAAACGATTAAAGAATAACTATTTATAACACCTTTGTATCCACCCAGCGCTATATTCGATTCACTGAAATAAATTTTCTTTCATTAGCACTATGATTTTTCATTCTATGTGGTATAATGCTGTAGATGGCTAAGCCATTTATAAGGGCAAGACCAATTCTGAGCTGTAGCGTTGTCATACGCTACAGCTTTTTTATATTGTTATGGTAAAAACATACTTGGGTGACTTCATGCGGATCAGCACTAGGGTCAGTGGCACAAAAGTTCATTTCCCTTCTTAGGAAGAAATACAACTAGTCAAATCAAATTGCTTTTTTAGTAATCCTAATAAAGATACAGTGTTTGATTAATTCGTAAGTTTGGTTTTAAATTCAAGCATTATTTGAAAAAAGGCCAATTTCTTACTGTTAATGTTAAGAAATTGGCCTTTTCTATAGAGTAAATAGAATCTAATTCAGATTAAATTTCCCCTTAATATTTTTTGGTATCTCATCTGCTTTAATGACTTCCGGCTCCCCAGTATATCCTTGTAAACTTCTAGGGACACGGAGTAGCGTTCCTTTATCATAAGCTTTTTCTGCAAAAAAACTTACAACCTGCTCATTTCCATCCTCATCAAACCCCTCTAGTGCGTATACGTAATGACCATTACTATTTGGAGTTTGTAATTCCTCGTTGATTTGAATAAAGTAATCTTTTTCTATCAATGCACCTTTTTCACCACAACCAACTAATAAAGTAGCGAATAAAATGGTCATTGCTATAAATTTCATCATCTTCATTTTGCATGTCCTCCTCTTTTCTAACGAATTCGTATCGTTACCGAAGAGTATAGATCATCTCTTCACAACCTTAATTTTCGGGACATGACAGTTAGCTTACGAAATTGTCACCTTTAAAGCAAGAACATTTGTGTCATTAGAACCTTGCTACTGTTTCCAAATTTTTTTACGTTCAGCTTCAAAATAAATAGCTTGTCCGGCTTCTGTATTACTGCATGTTTATGGCGTTGATGGAACCATTGATTTTTGGGATACAAATCGGGAACATGTCCGAACACTTCACCCCTGAAACATTTGTAATAAAACTGTAATTTAAGGCACTGAAGCCTTTTATACCAGGTGTTTACAGCGAATCGCCATTCAGCGTGGTAACAATTACCTCGAAGAAGCCCTACTTTCTCATGCTACGATTAATGCCAATGGCAAGCCAACCTAACAATTGCATCAGGAGGACATGAACAACATGAATAAACGATTTTTAACAACAACATTAGCATTTACGATAGGTTTTAGTACATTGGGAACTATACAACCAACCATTCAGCCCATCAAAGTTGAAGCAGCAACTACAAATGTTCTAAATAACGATCAGGCCGTTACAGCGAAAGCAGAACAATTAATTCAAACTGGCAAAAGCTTAATTGGTAAGGCGACATATAGTAATACTGAATACAAGACTACATATCCTTATAAATTTTCTTGCGCTTCATTTTTGATGTACATTTTCGAGAAAAATGGTGTTGACCTTGCAACTTATAATGAAGATTATATGATACAGCAAGGAACATCTGTTAACAGAGGTCAATTACAAAAAGGTGATTTACTATTCTTTAAGAGTAAAAAAACCGGGACAGACCCAGACCACGTTGGTATGTATATAGGAGACAATAAAATGATTCACATGGCTGATTCTCAGCAAAATATTGTTATTTCTGATTTAAATAGCAAGCCCTATTATACAGAAAATTATGTAGGGGCCCGTAGAGTTTTACCTACATTACTCTCCGCTAATCCTGCAACTACAGGCGATAAAATCGTTGAAAATGCTTATAACTATAAAGATAAAGTAACTATGGGCACAACGAATAGTGAACAGAGTCTTCGTTTTACAGCGCCAGGATTTATAGACTTTATCTATCGTAAGAGTGGCATTAAACTTGGGACAACCGATTTAAAGGAACAAATGAATGTTGGGACAACGGTTTCACGTACCAATTTAAAAAAAGGTGATTTGGTGTTCTTCAATAGTGTTAAAGGTTCTAAAAATCCTTCACTAGTAGCTATCTATGCAGGAGATCATCGTCTGATTATTCCAAGTTCAAATGATATTACGACAAGAGTACTATTCGTTGACTATTATAATGAACATTATATTACTGCAAAACGTGTTGTTTCAGATAACTCAAATCCAACCCCTAGCACACCTTCTACTGCTGCTGACAAAATTATTTCTACTGCCACAAATTTGAGTAGTAAAGTGAAGTTTGGCTATTCGTATGACGAAAGCTCACTTACGTTTACGAGCGCAGGATTTACGTATTATGTTTTTAAACAGCATGGGATTGATTTAAAAGATAAATTAGCAAGCAGACAAGCATTAGTTGGGACTAAGGTGGAAAAAGCTCAGTTACAAAAAGGAGATCTTATTTTCTTCTCTACTAACAATGGCGGGATAGATATTAAACAAACAGGCATCTATCTAGGTAATAATCAATTTATTAGTATGACAACAAATCATGTTGTTACACAAAGCTTGACTTCAACATGGGCAAATCAAAACTATGTAACAGCCCGTCGTGTTTTAAAATAAACATAGAAAAGGCTGGATAGAAAAAATAACGAAAAGAAAAAATAACTTTTCTATTTCACAATATGAATTTCCTTATTTAAAATCAAAAAATGTCAGACCGATTTTATCTTGGTCTGACATTTTTCTTTTTGTCCCATCTCTTTCTTTTCAAAACCTCGCTTTATAAACCAAGCGCTCTATACATAAGCGCTGTAAATTGGGCGCGTGTTAAGTTTTCATTTGGTCTAAAATTACCGTTTTCATCACCTAGCGCAATATTGTGGTCCGCAAGAGCAGCAATATAGCCACTTGCCCAGTGTGATGAATCGACATCCTTGAACTTACTCTTACCTTCTGGCGTTAAGCCAAATGCAAGGACCATTACTTTCGCCATTTGCGCACGTGTAATATAGGCATTTGGACGAAATGCTCCGTTTGCACCATCCACGATACCTGCTCCGACCTTCTAAAACACGCCCCCTCCCCTGCCCTATTTTCATCCGTCCATGGACCAACGAAATATATCAACTGTTTACGTCATAAAAAGACATATAAACAGTGTTCATAACAAAAGCCACGAAACGTTGATTTAACAACATTTGTGGCTTTTAAAGTCATTTCGAAGCTTTCATTTGTGAACGTTAATTAAGTTTGTTTTGTATATTTTATAAATCATTTTTTTATTATTAACATTGAATTAGCATTTATTTGAAATTCATATGGCACGTTTACTTCTTCAACTGTACAGCCACTGTTATTCAGATAACTTATTAATTGCTCTAAATGTTTATATCTTTTTCCTTCTAAATCAACTAAAGGGAATATACGAATTTCTTCTTTCGTAATCCTCAATAATTCATTTAGCGTATCAAGATGGAATTGATAATCTAATCTATCTGAATACATAAATAAAAAATGTGCTGAAAGAAGCATATCAAATTCTTCATTTTCAAATGGTAATGAAGGTAAAGTAACGGGGATATATCTTTCATTAAATTCCTTCATATCATTGGTACAATCATATAATGCCCTTAAACGATTGTGTTTAAGACCTTCTATATCCTTGAAATAAGCCCATTTATAATTGCTTTGAACTTTTTGCAAATGCTCCGCCGTGTGTTCAATATCTTGAAGACCTTTATTTTTTAAGTCTTCACCCGAATGGTAATAAGCAATATCACAAGCTGTTACATCAAAACCTGATTTGTTACCTATTGCAGTAAATGAACAAGCACCTGCTGGACAATCAAGTATTTTCTTTCCATGAAGTTCTTTCTCTGATAGTGAGAACATATTCAAATACTCTTCAAACGTTCTCCCAATAAAAACAATCCGTTCTAAATCTAACTTTGTACTCTGCTCGACTTCACTCATCTAAACTCACCTCATTAAAAAATTATATTTACAATATAACACAAATATTAAGTTATCCTTTTAAATACATTTAATCCAATATGTTAATTGAACAAAAAAATACACCCAAAGCGTTGTGGATCTCAAGATTCCGGACACACAAAAGTTAAGTTTTTATTGTGAGGCGCCTTCAATGGATTTCTCGCTCAAAATACAAAAAAATAGAACATGCTACACTGCATGTCCTATTACCCTTCTTATGATCCATTAATGTTTTATTTATATAATTCTTTATAAACGATTACTTTTAGTGCCATCATTTCTTCGTCTGTTAATTTACCTTCCATTTCTTGAATGACCTGTTCTTTTGTCATAGTACCATTTTGTACTTTTACTCTTATATTATTAAGCTCCGAAATACCCACTTTTTTAATGATTACTTTTGTCGCCTCTTCTTTTGTTGTAAACGGCAACTTGCTGCTATCTGCAGTTTTAGCCTCTTCCATAAAGGATTTTAATTGAGGGTCGCTTTCAATCGTATTTTTAATTTCATCCATTTGTCCACTTTCCTCTAACTCTGACGAAATTGTATCAGCGACTTTTTCAGACGCAAACTTGAAACCAAAATGATACACTCCATAACCAATAATACCGAGGACAATTACTATGATTAGAAGGAATTTAATGAATCTCATATTCTCACACTCCTTAATTCTAAACTAATAATACTATATAGTGTGGAGAGATGAGAAATGATAACCTTGCGAACAGGACATTTTACAATATCATTCCTCTTTTGACAAATCCAAAAAACGAATAAAGAAAATAATGAAAAGGATTAAGTTCGACACAACATTGAACCTAATCCTAACAAGCAGTTTAAATCTTTGTGGTTCACAAAGGTTTTTCGTATTTAATCCTCAACTATTTCTTTAAACTCTTTCCCCTTTTGAACATATGTGTCGATTGATAACTGGATTAACTCGATGTCTTTGTCTTGCAGCTGGCGCACGACTTTCCCTGGTGAGCCAACGACTAATGAACGCGGTGGGATTTTTGAGCCTTGTGTAATAAGTGTGTTTGCACCGATAATGCATTCTTCTCCAATTTCAGCATGATCTAAAATAACAGAACCCATACCAACAATCGAGCGGCGACCAATTTTGCAACCATGTAAAACTACTTGATGACCTACTGTTACTTCATCCTCTACAACAACTGGAGCTCCTTCATATAAATGAATGGTTGAATTATCTTGAATACTACAACGTTTACCAATGGTAATACTATCTTCATCACCACGTAGTACAGCGTTAAACCAAATAGACGATTGTTCACCAACCGTAACATCTCCAATAATATACGTGCCTGGGGCCTGAAATACTGATTCATGAACATTTGGCTTCTTTAAAGCGTATGTAATCTCCATAAAAATCATCCTTTCAATCATCGGAATATTTTGCTAGAATTTAGTATAACACATTTTCAACGGAGGTGCTATTTTTGAATGAATTATGTTCTGTATTAGAAATAAAATACCCTATTATCCAAGGGGGAATGGGTAATATCAGTAGTCCTAAACTTGTGGCAGCTGTATCGAATGCAGGTGGCTTAGGGACAATCGGCTGTGGGACAATGACGCCAGCAGAAGTTGAAGAACGCATTATAGCAACGAAGCAATTAACGCAAAAACCTTTTGCCCTCAATGTGCCAATCAATGTCAATCCTTATACAAAGGAATTATTGCAATTAGCTATTACACATAAAGTACCGGTCGTTTCTTTATCTGCAGGTAATCCAACTTTATATATAGAAAAATTACATGCTCACCATATTCGAGTGATTGCTGTTGTAGCCTCTGTTAAGCATGCTATTAAGGCCGAGCAAGGCGGAGCAGATGTGATTGTTGCTGAGGGTTATGAAGCTGCAGGAATTAACTCCAATTTAGAATTGACTACCTTTACGTTAATTCCTCAAGTAGCCGATGCGGTTTCTATACCTGTTGTAGCAGCAGGTGGTGTTGGCGATGGTCGCGGATTAGCCGCTGCGTTAATGCTTGGAGCAGCCGGTGTTCAGATGGGAACTCGCTTTATTGCTACACAGGAAATGCCAGTACATCAGACCTATAAACAAAGACTAATTGATGCAACTGATGTGGAAACGGTCATACTAGGACGTTCGATTGGTCAGGTTCGCCGTGTGTTATGTTCACCTTTCACCTCTTCGTTTCTTGCTGATGAAGCAAAAGGTATAACACTTGCTGAATATCAAGAACGCACATCCGAAACCTATCATATAAAAGGTGCTATGGAAGGAAATGAGCAAGGCGGTTTTATGAATAGCGGTCAAATCGCAGGGATTATTCAAGACTTACCGACCGTTACAACTCTTATCGAGACTATGATGGATGATGCTCAGCAATGCCTAAATCGGACATTACTGAATACTTTCCAAGACTCAGTTAGGGGTGTTCAATTATGACGACTATGATCGACTTAAAGCGAGTGATTGCTGGAGAAATTGAACCACCAGCATGTGATAAAACTTTAGGTATTCATGTAAAATCGGCTATTGCCGGTAAAGCCATTTGCATTTGGAACATCGATGAACGCTTTTTAAATGGGCATCAAGTCGTCATGGGAGGATTCATCACTTCTGCAGCAGATATTACGATGGCCTATTCGATGGCTTCAATATTAGAAAGTAATCAAGGATTTGCTTCGATTAATTTGCAAACAACATTTTTACGACCTCTTCACACCGGAATGGCTACGGTTGAATCATCAATTGTCAAGCAAGGCCGAAAAACATGCTATGTGGAAGCAACTGTTTCTCAAAATGGCCAGTATGCTGCCAAAATAACATCTTCTATCATGGTCCTCTAAACGCAAAAGAGCTTATCCATAATAAGTATGGACAAGCTCTTTTTTCGTATTTTAATTATCTGCATGGAATATTTCTTCAAAGAAACGGCATGATGGGCCTTCCAATAGATTGTAATATTCTTGGAATAATAGCGCAGCATGATTTCCACTCCACATAGGCGGTAATAATTCTTGTGGCAGTCCTGGATCGATAAATAAAAATTTACGATATTCATGAACAAGATTTGTACGCTCTACAAAACACTCGGCATCTGACATTTCTTGTCTTGAGATTGCACTTTGATGAATAATATATTGCTTACTATATTGATCCATAAACTTCTCATAACGTGCCTCAATCTCAGCCAACGACCAGCTTTTTTCGATTAGCGCTTCATGATCATGAGGGCCAATGTATTCAGCCGTAAAAAAGTCTACATGATTAGCAATATCATATTTTTGAATGAGGAGTTTAACCTCTTCTTCTAAATTATTAGGGGATATCCAACAGCCATTCGAAAAGGAGCCAAATCCACTCCATAACAGCTCTTTACGTAATTCATCTCGAATTTGTCGCTTATCTTCTGGAATAGAGTACATTAAAAGTCTCCATTTCCCATCCCACTGTGTTGGTTTTAATTTGAAAATACGATTTGCTGCCTCCTGCATCCGTATTTCACCGCGTTTAGTTAAAAAATAATAACTACGGTTCCCTCTCTTTTCTGATTGCAGCCATCCTTGTTTAACCATTCTAGATACAGAAACACGTACATTTTGCTCTGTGTGACCGAATTCTTTTAATAAACGAATCAAACTACCGATCCAAATTTTTGAACCGTAATGCATAATATAATCGCCATAGAGCGTAAAAATCATAGACTGTGTATTTGCGCCCATTCTCTCCCTCTACTTTCTAACTCATTTTCCTTGAAATGCAGGTTGCCGTTTCTCGCTGAACGCCTGTAAAGCTTCTAGGCGATCTTCTGTCGGAATAACTAACTCATAGGCCTTCGATTCGATCGCAAGACCCGTTTGAAGATCGGTATTCATTCCTTGTGTAATGGCATATTTTGCTTGACAAACAGCGACAGGGCCATTTTGCATAATGCGCATTGCGAGTGATTCACACTCGTCCAACAACGTCTCCCGTGGCACTGATTTTAAAATGATTCCTAGAGCTTCTGCCTCTGTAGCTGTAATTTTCGCTGCTGTTAAAATCATTTCTTTTGCTTTCATTTCGCCGATTAATCGTGGTAACCGCTGCGTACCACCTGCACCAGGAATGATTGCCCAACTTGTTTCCGTTAGGCCGAGTAATGCCTCGTTAACTGCAATCGCAAAATCACATGCTAATAACCATTCAAATCCACCGCCTAGTGCATGCCCATTCACTGCTGCAATTGTTGGTTGTGGTAAATTTGCTATACTATTAAACACGTCTCGAATTGCTCGTACGTTTCGACGTACTTCTTGCGTTGTTAATGTTTTTCGTTCTTTTAAATCTGCACCCGCACTAAATGCCTTTTCACCCGCACCTGTAAAAATGATTGCGCGGACATTCTCAGCTATATGTAATTCGTCTACTACTTGTTGCAGTTGAAATAATGTATTATAGTTGAAACAATTTAACACCTCTGGACGATTTATTGTTACATAAGCAATATAATTTTCTATTCTAAATGAAATACTTTTCATTTGCAAACTCTCCTTTTCTATTCGATTGTTTCAAAAAAACGGCACATCGATTGTGCCGTTTCATGTTGTTGAAAACTTTTATGTTAATGAGATTAAAGTGTCCTATTAAAAGAAAGTATGACTTTTTTGCAACACGAAGTGGGTGATTTCCGTTCCAGCTGGGCGCTTTGTTGCTGTCGCTTCGCTTTCGCTACAGAAAACATTTGCCGCTGACGCTTCGCTTTCGCGCAGAGCAGAGCTTCCTGGGGGCGTCCGATGAGCCGCTTGGGCCAATATGATGTTGGTCACGAAGGCGTTATCACAGGACGTGATGGTTTTAGCCTTCGTTCCCCTATTTGCTCGCTCCAGGGTCTCGGGCCAACACGAGGTTGGTCACGAAGGCGTTATCACAGGATGTGATGATTTTAGCCTTCGTTCCTATATTGCTGATCCCCAAGGAGTCGCCCAGCCTTCACTCCAATCACCCATATCACCTAACATGTATATTCTGGCATGTCATTTTAAAATTAAAACAAATATGCAGCGACAAGTGTTTTCTGAGCTAAAGTGAAGCGCCAGCAACTACAGATTTACAATCGCATCACCTTTATAATTCTATTACGCTCGATTAAGATGAGTAGCCTGGCTCGGAAATCACCTCATTTAAAGCGCCACAACAAAATTCCCTTGACCATTTAATTATTAAGCGGGTTGATTAGGAAAAAATAGTTTCATCATTGATCGATAAGATTTTTCCATTTTTCATAATATATTACTATTTTAACTGATTGTAGCGTAGGGCTACTCGACTCCCGCGGGAAAGCGAGACAGACGAGACCCTGAGGCCAACACGATGTTGGTCACGAAGGCATTGTCACAGGACGTGACGCACTTAGCCTTCGTTCCGTTAGCGGAGGAAGCGGCTCGACGCTCGCCCGCAGGAAGCTTTGCTCTGTGCGAAAGCGAAGCGACAGCAACAAAGCGAGTAGCCCGTAGCGGAAATCAGCCTCTCCGAATTAATCCGAATGTATAAAAATGGTTAATCAATACACCTGTTTAATTATGATTCAATATTTTCAATAATCGTTGCAATCCCTTGCCCTACACCAATACACATGGAAGCAAGGCCATATTGTACGTTTTGTTTTTTCATTTCGTAAAGTAATGTGGTCACTATTCGTGCACCGCTTGCACCTAGCGGATGACCGAATGCAATAGCGCCTCCGTTAACATTGACTTGTGCTGGATTTAGTTCAAGCTGCTTCATGGATTCTATTGCTTGGGAAGCAAACGCTTCATTTATTTCATATAAACCAATATCATTTGTTGTTAGTCCAGCACGTTGTAATGCCTTTTTCGAAGAATAGATAGGGCCTAAACCCATAACGGCAGGCTCTAATCCTGCAACAGCACCTGTTATATATCGTGCTAATGGTGTTATACCTAAATCTTTTGCTTTATCCGCACTCATTAATAATAATGCTGATGCACCATCATTCACACCAGAAGCATTACCCGCTGTCACAGTACCATTTTCAAAAATAGGTCGTAGTTTGGCAAGTGCCTCTAATGTTGTGTCAGGGCGTGGATGTTCATCTGTATCTACGATGATTTCATTTCCTTTCTTATCTTTCACGTATACAGGTACGATTTCTTCTGCGAAACGGTTTGTAGCAAGCGCTTTTTTCGCACGTTGTTGGCTTTCAAATGCAAATGCATCTTGTTCCTCACGACTAATATTAAAACGTTTGGCTACGTTCTCAGCAGTTTGGGGCATTGTATCCGCTCCATACATGCTTTGCAATTTTGGGTTCGTAAAACGCCAGCCGATTGTTGTATCAAACATCTTTTGATCGCCTCTCGGATAATCCACTTCAGGTTTCCCCATCACAAAAGGTGCACGCGTCATACTTTCCGTACCACCTGCGATAAAAATATCGCCTTCACCACTCTTTATAGCACGTGCTGCATAATGTATAGCATCCATGCCTGAACCACAAAGGCGATTAATAGTAGTTCCCCCGACCTCTATTGGTAGCTCAGCAAGTAATGCAGCCATACGGGCGACGTTTCGATTATCTTCTCCCGCTTGGTTGGCATTTCCGAAAATAACATCCTCAATTTGTTGGACTGGCACTTTTGGGTTACGCTCTATTAGCGCCTTTATGACCGTCGCAGCTAAATCATCTGGCCGAACGGTTTTTAATGCACCTTTATAACGACCAATTGGTGTACGAACAGCATCTACAATTACGACTTCTGTCATTTTTTCACCACCTCTTTTTGCTCGCTATAGTCATAAACCCCTTTTCCACTCTTTCGACCCAAACGCCCAGCTTGTACATATTGTTCGAGAAGTGGTGCTGGGCGATATTTTTCACCGAGCTTTTCATGTAAATATCTCAAATTATTCAGACGTACATCAAGACCTACTAAATCGACCAATTCGAACGGTCCCATTGGATAATTTAAGCCAAGTTTAATGGCTTTATCGATGTCTTCAGGACTACCTAAGCCTTCCTGTAACATATAAAACGCTTCATTTCCTACGAGTGCACTAATACGACTTGTAACAAAACCCGGGAATTCATTGATGACGACAGTTTCTTTGCCCATTTGTTTAGCAATTTCACAAATAGTTTGGACTGTTTCATCACTAGTCTCTAAACCTCTAATAATCTCCACGAGCGCCATTTTATGCACAGGATTAAAAAAGTGCATCGCAATAGTTTGTTCAGGTCGTTTTGCATAAGACGCAATTTCTGTTGGACTCATCGTTGAAGTATTTGTGGCAAATAAACAGTGCGGTGAAGCAAACCGTTCCATCTGCTCGAAGACAGCCCGTTTAATGTCCCTTTTTTCGGGTACGGCTTCAATGATTAAGTCTGCTTTATTTGCGACAGTAGCTAAATCTGTTACATAAGTCAGACGTAGCGTTGCTTCTTGTACTTGCTGCGCTGTTAATTTTCCGCGTACAACCGCTTTTTCAAAAATGGATGTAATTTCATTTTGGGCATTTTGTAACGCCTGTTCGTTAATGTCTATAATAGCTGTTTCAAAGCCACTGATTGCGCTAACGTAGGCAATGCCACGCCCCATAACCCCTGACCCGATGACAATAATTTTTTTCATGAAAACAACCTCCTTATTGTGAAAACCACATACGACGAGTAAAGATATCTCATCGCATATGGTTTTTGTGGGGTTAGACGCCAAGTGGATTTAGTGGGCGACTACCATAATATGAAATGATACTTTTCGTCTCTGTATATAAATCTAATGTTTCGATACATAGCTCACGTCCGAAACCAGATTGTTTATACCCGCCAAATGGGGTACCTGGCATTGCGGAGAATGGGCAATTGACCATTACGATTCCTGCTTGGATTTGATTTGCAACACGAGTAGCACGTGCCCCATCTTTAGACCAAACTGCTGAGCCTAAACCAAACTCTGAATCATTTGCTAGTCGAATCGCTTCTTTTTCATCGCTAAATGGCATAACAACTACTACTGGACCAAATATTTCTTCACGCACAACTTTCATGGATTGCGTTACGTCTGTAATAATAGTTGGTTCATACCAGAAACCATTTTCAAAGCCCTCTACAGCCGCCACTTTGCCACCTGTTAAAATGGTTGCTCCCTCTTCAACGGCAGATTTCACATAGCCATCGATTGTATTTAATTGGTCTTGGTCGATAATTGCCCCCATGTGAGTACCTTTATCGAATGGATCACCTAGTTTAATTGCTTTTGTTTTGGCAACAAATTTTTCTAAAAACTCATCATAAATGTCTTTGTGTACGTATAAGCGTGAACGTGCCTCGCAAGATTGCCCTGAGTTATAGAAAATGCCGTACAACGAACCATCTACCGCCGCATCAATATCAGCATCTTCAAACACTAGATTTGGTGATTTCCCACCTAGCTCTAATGTAACGCGTTTTAATGTTTGAGAAGCTTTTTCCATAATTCCTTTTCCGACTGGTGTGGAACCTGTGAAGGCCACTTTATCGACTTGCTGATGCTCCACTAAGTAATTCCCTACATCTTTACCTGAACCAGGAATGATATTCACAACCCCTGCTGGTACACCTGCTTCTAGACAAATTTCACCTAACACGATTGCTGTTAGAGGCGTTAAAGAAGCTGGTTTAACAATAACGGAACAGCCAACAGCAATGGCTGGGGCAATTTTCCAAGCAGCCATCATAAGTGGGTAATTCCAAGGAACAATTTGGGCACATACTCCGACAGGCTCTTTTTCAGTGTAATTATGAAATTGACCTGGCATATTATTTACGGCTCCACGATGGCCAACAATCGCGCCTGCGTAAAATTCGAAATCTTCTATTGCTTGGTTTACTTGGCCCTGCGCAGTGCCAAGGGATTTCCCGGTATCTAGCATCTCAAGCTCTACGATTTCATTAAAGCGAGAGCGCATAATAGTAGCAATCTTATGGAGCACCTGTGCACGACGATTAACTGGATATTGCTTCCACTTTCCGAAATCAAATGCTTGGCGAGCTGCTTGCACCGCACGCTCAGCGTCTTCCTGGGAAGCTTTTGCGACAGTCGCTACGACTTCACCTGTCGCAGGATTTATCGTTTGGAATGTCTCACCATTACTGCTCTCTACCTTTTCGCCATTAATAATTAAATGATAAAAATCGCGTTTCACTAATACTTTCTCTTGTACTTGTTGTGTCATTATCATTCACTCCTTTTTATTGTCCATTAAATTGAGGCTGTCTTTTTTCTGCAAATGCTTTCATACCTTCTTGATGATCATCTGTCGCTCCGGCAATACTTTGGCTTTGTGCTTCATAAACAAGGAAATCTTCGAACTTTAAGTGTTCTGCTGCCTTGATATTACGTTTAATAAGGCCGATTGCTTTTGTCGGTAACTGGACAATCTGTTGCGCGAATGAATGAACGTCATCTTCAAATGTTTCATTGCTATAGACAGCAGTTGTTAAACCTAATTGTTTGGCTTCCTGTGCTTTAATACGTTGACCAAGTATGGAAATTTCAAGTGCTTTAGCATCGCCAACTAATCGTTTTAAGTAGTATAGATTCCCAGAATCAGGAATCAACCCTACGTGGATAAAGGCATTCATAAAGAATGATTTTTCCGACATTACACGGAAGTCTGCAGCAAGCGCTAAACTAAAGCCAGCACCTGCAGCTGCACCATTCACAGCTGCGATAATCGGTTTTTCACAGCTATGTAACTGTTGAACCATCGGACCATAGTTATCTGTTAAAATATCACCAAGTTTCATATCTTCGCCAATAGCTGAAAGATCTTGTCCTGAACAAAATGCGCGTCCTTCACCACGAAGTACAATACAACGTACTTCATCATTTAATGATGCTTGTTTGACGGCAGTACGTATTTCATGATTCATCTGTGCAGTGAATGCATTTAATGTGTCGGGACGATTTAATGAAATATAAGCTACGGATTCTTTTAGTTCGTATTGTATAGTTTCAAACATAATTATCTCCCCTTAAAGTTCGGTTGACGTTTTTCAACAAATGCTTGCATGCCTTCTTTTTGATCTTCTGAAGAGAATAATAAATAGAAATTTTTTCGTTCAAACTGCATACCTTCATAAAGCGAGTAGTCGACAGCTTTGTTAACAGCTTCTTTAATAAGACGTAAAGCGAGAGCTGGCTTTTGTGCGAGCAGTGTCGCTGTTTTATGTGTTTCTTCTATTAATATCTCTGGTTGTACTACCTTGTTGATAATGCCATATGCGAGCGCTTCATCAGCAGTAATCCTTGCTGCGCTCCAAATCCACTCTAATGCTTTCGTTCGCCCTACTAATTTTGTTAAACGCTGTGTACCACCCGCACCCGGCATAACGCCAAGGTTTATTTCAGGGAAGCTAAATTCTGTACCCTCTGCTGCGATTAATACATCACAACAAAGGGCTAATTCAAAGCCACCTCCGAAAACGAATCCTTTCACACTACCGATAATAGGCTTTTTAATTTGCCCTATACGATCCCAATCAGCGAATTGATTTAAAAGTTCTAAACGCACCGTGTTGTCTGCGACCATTTCATCAATATCTGCACCGGATGAAAACGCTTTTCCATTTCCGGCTAAAACGATGACCTGTACGCCTTCGTCACGGTCAAACAATTCCATCGCCTGCATAATTTCCCGTACCATGGCACGATTTAATGAATTGTATTGGCGAGGACGGTTTAAGTTAATAAACCCTATCCCACTGTCAATCGTTACTTCAATAAATGTGAATGCTGTCATTATGCATCTTCACCGATGATTAATGTGACGATATCACTTGCAAAGCTCATTAAATCTTTGCCCGACGCTTTCCCTTCTGGTGACCTTAGTCCATTCTTTAAATCTTCTGGGCTATCATAGGTCATTTCACACATTAAGTAATACGGTGTTTCTGTTCCCATCGGAGTTGAATTAAATTTCGTTACTTTCATTTCACGCAAACCTGGTATTTTCGCAGTAATTGGCGTATGAACTTTTTCGTAATGCTCATCAAATGCCTCTTTATCAACAGGGTGTTTATATAACGCGATTAATTTAGCCATCTTAAAATACGCTCCTTTGTCTACATGGAAGTAGAAATTATTTTCATTGCTTCAAATGGATTTTTACAGCTTTTGCAATATAAAATACTACGACAAGCTGTTGGACCAAAAATATTTTCTAGCGTGACATAGGTAGAGCCACAGTAAGGGCAATCTACATGCCAAGAGCCGTCTTCTTTTAAAAAACGAGGTGGTGGTGCAATACCGAATTTCTTTAGTCCTTCTCGTCCCTTTTCTGTTACACGATCAGAAGTCCAAGTAGGATGATTGATAAACACGACACTCACTTCCCGAACGCCATCTAGTTGTTCGACTGCTTTTTTTATATTTTGTTGAATAATTGTCAATGCAGGACATCCTGAAAATGTTGGTAGCACTTCAATACGGATATGACCATCATTCACTTGCACACGCTCAATCATGCCAAGGTCAATAATACTCACCGTATCAATTTCAGGGTCCTTCACTGCATCGAGTACTTCATAGATGTGTGCTTCGTGCAGACCCGTAGTTGCCATCGTTATCCTCCTTTTTTGCAATAGATCGTTACCAGCTTGCCGCCAAATCTGATCGATACACCTCTGACATTGTCTCAATAGCCGAAGTTAAATCATCAGTATGTTGCCCGTCTCGACCATTAATGATCGGATCAGGTAATACAGGTATAGCGATTTCCACCGCTTCAAAAGTTGGTGTTACAATGGCTAGCCAACGCTCTTTTATAGCCACTTCTGATTCTATTAATTCACATGCTGTAATATGCTTAACTGATTTGCCAAATGACAATAAATCACCGGCATCTTTTATTACTTCTTGTAATGCTTTCATCATACGGGAACGTGATGTTTCTGTTGCTGTACATAGTTGCGTAAACCACGTTGTCCAGTGCATTTGATGATAATAAAGTTCGGTACTTATTTTCACAGCCACTTCTCTGATGGGTGCATAGCTGCTTGCTTTGAGTGCATCAATCTTCGCTTTTTTCGCCGTTGTATAGATATAATTACGCGCAACTGCGTATCCCCAATCATAATTCGGTGCTTCTTTGTAGTAACCTTCTCCATTCGGGCGTTCTACAAGTAGACTGTTACAACGCTCCTCTTTCGGTCGTAGCTGGGCTAATGAATCTGCAGAACCTTCGCCAAGCTCTTCTAAAAGCGTATAATATAATTTTGCGTGTCCCATTGTGTCTTGTGTTATGGAGGAGAATGCTACATCTTCCTCAATATGCGGCGCCAGCCCAAGCCACTCAGAGCCACGATAGGAAAATAAGTAATCGTCATCCGCTAATTGATAAAGTACTGTAAGGACTGCCTTTTTATATTCAGGCGTTATTTCATTTGTCATCTTTTTTCCCTCCCCCGCCCCAAGATAGAATTTCTTTTTCGTCTAGCATGACTTGTTCATAGTGACGCCATTTTTTCTTTAAATAGCCGTAGCCTTTTGTTGTACGGTAATCTTTATTGTCTAGTCGCTGCAGCGCTTGTTTATTGACTTGGGTTAGACCGTGTAAATGTTTACGATTGACTACCCAAATGTCTACCACAGGCTCACGACGCATAAAGTTTTCCTGTGCCATAACTAACGCCATTTCTCCATTCGGTGCTAAAAGGCTAAACTGATGTTGAAAATTTGATGTTGGTGTTCGTTTGCTAAATACTTCAAATTCTTGATAGAAAGATTGCTTTTCCACGATGATCCTCCTCTCTAAAGAGTTAATTTACTAGTGCGGTTAATGCTTCCCGTACCCAAGCGTTATTTTCATAGGATGAACGGCGAAGAGCTAAGCGTTCTTGTGAACATGGACCTTCGTTGCGTTGGATTTTTTTGAAAATTTCCCAGTTTGGCTCTTGGTATATCCATTTATTTTGTGCTTCATCAAAGTGCAAAGTTGGATCTGGCACTGTCAAGCCTATCGATTGAATACGAGGAATGTATTTAGATAAAAAGCTTTGGCGTAGCTCTTCATTCGTTTGGACACGAATTTTATATTTAATGGTTATATCTTGTTTGCTTGTACCTGTTGTGTCCTTTGAAGCTGGACCAAAGAAAAATAATAGTGATTCCCACCAGCGATTTAACGCATCTTGTACAAGTGCACGCTGCTCAGGTGTCCCCTCTACCAGAGCCATAATAATGGCTTCACCGTGTTGTGCATGGAATACTTCTTCTGCACATATACGTTGTAATGCACGCGCATAAGGTCCGTATGAAGAACCTAACATGTTGGTTTGTGAAATAATGGCCGAACCGTCAACAAGCCAGCCAATCAACCCCGCATCCCCCCATGATTTTGTTTCCATATGGAATACGTTGTGGAACTTTAGACGTCCTTCGAATAAATCAATCATTAAATCGCCGCGATTTTTACCATATGGTTTAAGCAAATCCTCTGCTACGCGTAATAATAATTGACCATGCCCCATCTCATCTTGAACCTTTGCCATAATGCCTAGCTTTCGATATAAAGTCGGTGCTTTCGGAACCCACTCTTTCTCAGGAAGAGCACCCATAATTTCACTAATACCATGCATCGAAATTAATTTGATTAGTGCCAAGCGATATTCTTCTGGCATCCAATCGTCTACTTCAATCTTTTCACCCGCAGCAATCCGCGCCTCGAATTGCTCTTGTAATTCTTGTTCAGACAATTGTGTAACGACACTCATAATAAAAGCCTCCTTATATAACCTTTTCCCGATAACCGTTACCATTATGTTATGTTGGAGGGCAAAAAAAATCACACTTCCAACAAGATTTTATTATCGTTTGCTACTTTAATTGATTCTGTTGGACAGCCTTCCATTGCATCCTCTAAATCATCATATAAATCTATCGGAACTTCTTTAGAACCTTTGTTATTGTCTAAAATAACAAAGGCTATTCCTTCGTCATTATAGTCAAAAATATCCGGAGCCGATGCGCCACATGCCCCACAAGCAATACATGTATCTTGATCTACTCTAGTGAATTTCGGCATATACTCATTCCTTTCACAAACCTATAGCGTTAAGTAATTTGTTTCTTTTTTTCCTCCATTAGACTCGTACTATGCAACGGCTGCACTTTAGATGTTGGATCAATGTATACTTTTGCGTTACTAATAGCAGTAGGCGCCTCTCCAAACCCACTAACAATTAACTTTACTTTCCCTTCATATGTGCAAATATCACCTGCCGCATAAATACCCGGAATGTTAGTTTCCATGCGTGAATTAACGACGATGGAGTTTTTGTTAATTTCTAAGCCCCAATCTTTAATGGCACCTAAAGAGGAAACAAAACCAAAATTCACGATTATATCATCGACTCCATAGATTGGTTGTTGTGTTTCATCTTTTGCATGTTTTAATTTAACTTGTGTAATGCAATCTTCCCCTATAAGTTCTTCAGGTACATAAGGTGTGATCACCTCAACCGATGATTGCATTAACTTTTCTACGCTATGCTCATGTGCACGGAATTTATCTCGTCTATGGACAATAGAGACCTTTTTAGCAATTGGTTCTAGCATCATTGCCCAATCTACTGCTGAATCACCGCCACCAAAAACCATCACGTTTCGGTCTTTAAAAGCATTGAGATCATTAATGAAGTAATGCAAATTACATTCTGCATACTTTTCTTCCCCTTCAAATTCAAGCGTACGAACTTTAAACGCACCGTTTCCGGCAGTAATCAGTATTGTACGTGAATAATGAGTACCCGTAGTCGTTTTAAGCTTAAAAATACCGTTTGCATCTTTTTCGATTGTTTGTACAGATTCATTCGTACAGACATCCACTGGGAAAATATTCATTTGTTCTTTTAAATTATTGATAAGATCTTGTGCACGAATTTTCGGAAAGCCCGCAATATCATAAATATATTTTTCTGGATAAAGAGCAGCTAACTGGCCACCCAGTTGAGGAAGGCTTTCGAGAATTTTGACGCTCATGCCTCGCATACCACCATAGAAGGCAGCAAACATACCAACGGGTCCCCCACCTATAATGGTCACATCTTTTATTAGCTCAGTATCAATCATTGAAGAACCTCCTTATGTTCCATTCTTCTATCAATGACACGAATTGCTTTTCCTTCAGAGCGTGGAATAGAACCAATATTTTCAATGACAAGACTAACAGAAATTAAACATGCATTTTTTAAATCGTGCTTGATTTCCTTCATTAACAATTGTATTAGAGGATGGCTTAGGTCACCTCCTACTTTTTCGTATAACTTCGGTGTTAACTCAACATGAAGTTCGATCGCATCCATATTTCCTTTTTTCAATAAATGGATTTGATAATGAGGTGCTAACCCTTCAATTTGCAATAACTCACGCTCAATTTCAGATGGGAAAATATTGACTCCTCGAATAATCAGCATGTCATCTGTACGTCCCTTAACACGTGCCATACGCATTGTTGTACGTCCACATTTACATTTTTCACGTGTAATCGATGTAATATCACCTGTACGATATCGAATAATTGGTAGCGCTTCCTTCGTTAAACTTGTGATAACCAATTCTCCGTCTTCTCCATCGGTTACAGGCTCTAATGTATCAGGATCGATAACTTCTACTAAAAAATGATCCTCTGCTATATGTAAACCATTTTGAGCTTCGTAGCATTCAATTGATACGCCTGGACCTAGCACTTCACTTAAACCATAAATATCCATTGCGCGAATTTTAAATTTATCCTCAATGGCACGGCGCATTTCCTCTGACCAAGGCTCTGCCCCAAAAATTCCATATTCAATCCCGTTCGCTGCTGGATCAATTCCCATTTCCTCCATCTTTTCAGCGATGGTTAAAATATAAGAAGGTGTACCCGCGATGCCTCGTGGTTTAAAATCTTCAATTAATGTAATTTGACGTTCTGTATTACCACCTGAAACCGGTACAACTGCTGCTCCTAAAGTTTCCGCTCCGTAGTGTAAACCCATCCCACCAGTAAATAGACCATAGCCATAAGCATTATGAAAAATATCTGATTTACGTCCCCCTGCGGTAACAATAGCGCGAGCTAAAAGTCCCGACCACATCTCAATATCATTTTTTGTATAACCAACAATTGTTGGTTTTCCACTAGTTCCCGAAGAACCGTGAATGCGGACTACATCATCCATCGGTACTGCAAAAAGTTTAAATGGATATTGCTCACGTAGATTTACTTTATTAGTAAATGGCAATTTGCGAATATCTTCTAAACTTTCAATATCAGCCGGTTTAACGCCAAGGTGATCAAACTGTTCCTTGTAGAATGGTGTATTGTTATAAACTTTTTCAACTGTTGCTTTTAATCGCTCTAGCTGAATTCTTGCCATTTCTCCCCTTGAAGCTGTTTCTATTTCTAGATGATACATTTTCCTAGCCCCCTTTATGCTATTACAATACATCAAATATAACAAATTAATTACGAGAGTTTTAATTTCGTCATTAATATTAAGATAAAACAAATTTGTCCGAATTGTCAATATATTTTATTTTTTCTGGTTATAGTTGATTAATTAGTCGTCTATAAACGTTTTATCTTGAATACTATTTATTCATAAACACAAAAAGCAACCTGTAAAGTTCCCCTTCTAGTCCACTATTAATAAGAGATATTTAAATAAAAATACAAAATAGACAGAAAACTCAAAATAATTAAGCAAAACTATAATAATACGTTTACTTTCCCCAAAATAGGTGTTAAATTGATTTTGCATATCACTTTTATTTCATTCGTTTTTATTTTGTATGCAGAATTTTACTTATTCATGAATGATGAACACATTTTTATTTACAAAGGGGGATTTACATTGACATTAACTGAGTCACAACAACACGAAAAATATTATGATGAAATTTTTCAAGCTTTATCAAAGGAGCCATACGCGAATTATTTAGGGATAGAATTAGTTGAATTAAAAGCTGGCTTTGCAAAAGTGACACTTTTTCCAAAACCTCATATGCTCAATACACATGGTACTGTACATGGAGGCATTATTTTTTCTTTAGCTGACTACGCATTTGCAGCGGCTAGTAATTCTTACGGTAAGACGGCTGTCGGTGTTACGAATACCATACATTACATGAGCGCAGGTTTGGCAGGACAGCAACTAACCGCTGTCGCAGAAGAGGTAAAAAAAACGCACCGTTTAGCCTGGTATCGGATTCATGTTTGGAGCAACGATGAATTATGTGCCACAATGGAAGCTATGGTTTATCGTAAAAACGAAAGTTTCATCGAATAACTGGAAGAGATGTGAGTGACCTCTAATCAAGAGGTTTCTCACATTTTTTTGACATAGTAAAATCCCTCACTTGTTACAACAAGGAGGAATCTCGATGAAGCTATTTTATACCTGCATAATATTTTTCGACGTTGTATGGGGTTTACCGAAGTACGCTTCTTGGATTTTCGGATCATTCAACAGCTCTTGTGCTGTACCTGAAATGGCCATCTTCCCATGAGCTAACACGCAGGCACGATCAGCCACCTTCAAAGCAGCTTTTACATTTTGCTCTACCAAAATAATCGTGACACCTCGTTCATCACATAATCTACGTAAAATATTCATAATGTCTTTGACGATTAAAGGAGCGAGTCCTAATGATGGCTCATCAAGCATCAAAACTTTGGGGTTGGCCATTAAACCTCGCCCAATTGCCACCATTTGCTGTTCTCCACCCGAAAGTAAACCTCCTGGGCGATTAAGCATTTGCTTTAAGCGCGGAAATAACTCCACGATTCCCTCGTAGTCTCGATGAACCGTTTTTTTATCTCTCCTATAGCGATGATAAGCACCAAGCATCAAATTGTCCTTAACAGATAATGCAGAAAAAATCTGTCTTCGCTCTGGCACTAAACATATCCCATTGACAACTGTCTTTTGTACACCGTCTTTCGTAATATCTATCCCTTTGTATTCAATTTTTCCTTCTCTCGGTGAATACACACCCGCTAATGTGCCGAGAAGTGTACTTTTCCCCGCACCATTTGATCCAACAATCGATAATAACTCTCCTTCTACTAGTTCAAAGTCAATACCATCAAGAACATGTAAATGCCCGTGATAAGTATGTAAATTTTCGACTTTAAGCATAAACCGCACCTTCTTCCGCTTCATCATCGCCTAAGTACGCTGCCACAACCTTTGGATTTTTGTAAATCTCTTCTGGCGTACCTTCTCCAATTTTGACCCCGTTATCTACAACAACTAAACGATCTGAAATAGACATAACGGTTTCCATATCATGCTCGACGAATAAAAAAGTCATTCCTTCAGCGCGCATTCTTAATATGACTTCTACTAATTGCCTTGATTCCTCAGCATTTAGGCCCGCCATTGGTTCATCTAATAAAATCAATTGAGGTTTAGAGATTGCCGCACGTGCAATTTCAAGAAGTCGTTGGCTGCCATAAGGTAATTTATCTGCCATTTCATAGGCAAACTCAGCAATACCTACATCTTTTAAACATTGTAATGCTCTTTCCATCGTATCAACTTCTTCTTTCACGACAGTTGGTAAACGTAACCCAGCCGTTAAAATATTTGTTTTCATCGCAATATGGGCACCGGTCATGACATTCTCGATAACGGTCATATTATCGAAAACTTCTAGGTTCTGAAATGTTCTTGTAACACCTGCTTGTGCTATTTGATAAGGCTTTTTGCTTGTTAACCGCTTGCCTTGGAAATAGACATTTCCTGATGAACTTGGCAAGACCCCTGTTATCATATTGAAAAGTGTTGTTTTCCCTGCACCGTTAGGACCAATAACTGCGAATATTTCACCTTTATTAATCGTGAAGGACACATTATCTACCGCAACAACTCCTCCAAATACTTTCGTTAAGTTTTCGACACTTAAGATAAGTTCTTTGTTAGTCATTTGCTTTCCCCCCTGTAGCTTGCGTATCAATTGTGAACGCAATCGATGCATGGCGTTCTTTCTTGTTAAGCTTTCTGGCAATTTTCATAAATTGAGGAACTAAGCCATTAGGCATATATATTAATGTTAAGACTAGTAATAAACCGAAGAATACGATTTCGAATTCCCCACCAATGTTAGGAAAGAAAACTGGCACAAAGTGTTTTAATAATTCTCCAAGTAAAACGTACGCAGCTGAACCGACAATGGCACCCCAAATATTACTTAACCCACCGATAATAACCATTATTAATAAATAAATGGAGGTATTGGCTGTGAATAAATTTGGGTTAATAAATGATACATAGTGTGCTAATAATGAACCTGAAATAGATGTGAAAATAGCACTTGTCACAAAAATTTGTAATTTATATTTCATTAAATTTACACCAACGGCATCTGCAGCAATCTCACTTCCCTCAATCGAACGTAGGCCACGCCCGATTCTTGAATGTATAATATTCCGTGAAAAAACAAGTGCCATAAAAACAAATAGCCAAATAAGATAAAAATAACTTTGATCTGTAACGAATTCAAAGCCGAATAAATGAATAGACGGTATCCCAAAGAAGCCATTCGAGCCACCTGTAATGGATGTTAATTCTTTAAATGCTGTGTAAACAATAATTCCAAATCCTAGAGTTGCTAATGCTAAATAATAGCCTTTCAACTTAAAGGTAGGAATTCCGATTAATAATGCAACAAGCGCAGAAATGAGCGCTCCTACCAATATTGCTAGCCAGGGAGAAAACCCTAATGTAGCTGTCATATAAGCAGACGTGTAGGCACCAATTCCATAGAAGGCCGCATGCCCTAGTGAAATTTGTCCCGCATAGCCTGTTAGCATCGTTAAACCAATACATATTAATGCATAAAAACCAATCATCGTAAAAATAGCGAGTGTATAATTTGATCCAACTAGTGGGATACAAAATAATAGTGCGAAAAAAATACTTGGTCCAACTAAGCTGTTATTATAGATAAGCTTTAAGCCTTTTTTGTTCATAGTTGTAACCTCCCTATACACGTTTTCCAGAAGCTTTCGCAAATAGGCCTTCTGGTTTTATAAACAAAATTAAAAGCAATAAAGAG
Source organism: Lysinibacillus sp. Bpr_S20 (assembly GCF_023337835.1). Lineage (NCBI taxonomy): Bacteria > Bacillati > Bacillota > Bacilli > Caryophanales > Bacillaceae > Lysinibacillus > Lysinibacillus sp. Bpr_S20. The sequence goes on along the minus strand of NZ_JALNLQ010000001.1, from coordinate 793,726 downwards.
AAACTCACTACATCTTTTAATCCAGATGACCATAACCCCTCTGTAAATGCTTCAATAATTCCAATTAGAAAGGCACCAGCAATTGCAGCAGGGGCATTTGTTAAACCACCAACAACTGCTGCTACAAACGCTTTTATGCCAAGCATCATCCCCATATCGTAGGAAGCACCGGAAATCGGCGCGATAACTGTACCCGCTAAAGCCCCCACACCAGCACTTACTACAACAGCAATCAATGACATTTTATTTGGGTTGATCCCCATTAGGCGTGCAGCAAATGGATTTACAACACAAGCCGTTAATGATTTCCCTGTAAATGTAAAGTTAAAGAAGTACATCATTACGATTAGAATAACGATTGATAGACCAATTGCCCATAAATTTTGCGGAAGCAATACAGCTTCTAAAAATTTTATAGGTGTATTATCCGTAAACGGCGGTAATGTTTGGGCCTGTGTTCCCCAAATTAAAATCGCAATACCTCGAAATGCAATGGATACACCAATTGTAATGATTATGAGTGTTGTCATGGATGATTTACGTGCTGTATGAATTGCTGTTCGTTCAAATACAGCGCCAATTGCCGCCACAATGACGATACTTAAAATAATAGCTAACCATAATGGTAGATTAGCTTTCACCAGTGAAATACTAATTAAAGCACCAAACATGGCAAATTCACCTTGTGCAAAATTAAGGATGCCTGTCACGTTATAAATAATGACAAATCCAACCGCAATCAATGCATAAATGGCTCCTATAGTTAAGCCTGAAAATAATAATTGCAACATTTGAGAAAATGTTTCCATATGTCGTTCACTCCATTCATTTCGGGATTACTAAGCTAATAATTTAATGAACAGTGATGGAGAGACACCACTGTTCACTAAATTTGTATTTTATTGAGGTGTGTTGATTAACCATTTATTTGTCTTCTAAAGTCCACTTTCCATCAACAATTCGTACCATAGCAAAACTATCCGGACTCAATCCCATATGATTATCCGCAGTAATGTTAAATGTACCTGTCAAGCCTATATATTCACCTAGTTCTTGCTCAATGTAATCTCGAAGTGCAGCGCTATCACTGCCTTTTGCTTCAATTGCTTTCGTAGCTATCGAGAAAGCATCTGCTGCATACGCACCAAATGTACTTGCTGGTTTATTGTATTTTGCTGTGAAAGCTTCGTTATACGCTGATAATAATTCTTTTTGTGGATTTGAATCTTCTAATTTGTCCGCAATTAATAATTTACCAGTTGGCAACACCACATCGTTTGCTGCCTCACCAGCTACTTCGATAAATTGACCCGTTGCAACACCATGACTTGCAAGAACTGGTAAATCAAGTGATAATTCACGAATATTTTTAATGACAACCGCTGACTCTTGTACGGTTCCCCATACAATTATTGCATCAGGATTTGCTTTTTTCACACGAGTTAACAGTGGTTTTGCATCTGTGACTGTCGCTTCAAATTCATCTTCAATTACTGATTTCACACCGTAATTTGCCATGTGTTTAACAAATTCTTCGTGACCACCAGTTCCAAAAGAATTCGCAACGTTTAACCAGGCAACTTTCGTTAAGTTATTATCTTTTAAATATTGTAAAATTCGCTCCACAGCTTGTTGATCATCTTGTGGCATTTTGAATACCCATTTGCGTGCTTGTCCATTTTCATTCATGTAAATTTGTTTACTGGCAGCAACAGAAATGTAAGGTACTTGATTTTGCTCTGCCAAAGGTAACATCGCTAATGAGTTACCACTTGTTGTCCCTCCGATAACAATCGATACTTTTTCTTGCGTTAATGCTTTTTTCATCGAAAGAATGGCTTCATTTTGGTCAGATTTGTCATCATATGTGACTAAATCAATTTTTCGACCGTTAATACCTCCATCCTCATTTTTTTGATCGACTAACATCTTCAACGTTTGCATTTCTGGTTCCCCTAGAGCAGCTGCCCCACCAGATGCTGAGAAGATTCCAGCAATTTTGATTGAATTAGCTGATGCTTCAGAACCTGTACTGGCGGAAGATGCATCACCTTTCCCCGAAGATGAACTACAGGCCACAAGCAATAGTGCCCCCATCAATAGGAATAGAGACAATAAAGTCTTTTTCATAAATCCTACACCCCTTAAAAATTTTTTATTCCTATAAAACCGCATCCCCTTTTAAAATGACGGTATGTATAGCCTCTCTAACGAAAATAAAAACCTTTGATGATATCTGCAATATATTATTTTGCTTAAATAATAAGATAAAATTAGATTATTGAAGCTTATCAGCTACATTAGGCAGAATTTTCAGATTTCGATTATTCAAAAGAATAACATGTATTTTAATAAATGATAAATACTAAAAATATATATAAAAAATTCATATATATACGTTTTAGGTATACTCGTACTTTTATTGTTATATAAATTACATAAAAAACACACTATTTAAAAATCCGCAAAACCCTTATTAATTCTGTGTTTTTGTGGATTATTTATCCAAAAAGTCAGAAATGTCTAACAAATATTACGAAAATACTCGAAAAAGTGTTACTATACAGATGAAGTATACAAATTGCATAAACTATTTAATTTTAAGTATAGGGGTGAGAGAGTAATGGATTTAAGACAATTAAATTATTTCATTACAATTGTTGAAGAAAAACAAATTACGAAAGCCGCCAAAAGATTGCATATGGCACAACCACCACTTAGCAATCAATTGAAATTTATGGAGAAAGAATTAAATTGTAAACTACTGGATCGAAATGGTAGAACATTAGAGCTTACTGAACCAGGAAAAATTTTATATGAAAAAGGAAAAGCATTATTAGCTAATTTTGAAGATACGATTTTGGAAATAAAAGAAGTTGGTGAAGGGCTAAAGGGGGTATTATCGATTGGCGCAGATCAAACTTGTTTATCTTACCTACCTGAAAAAATTAAGCTGATGCGCGAAAGATACCCTAATTTATGCTTCAAGATTATTGAAGGAGATACATTTTTCTTAACGAAAAGTCTTTTAAGTAAAGAAATCGATTTAGCTGTACTGCAGCAACCAATTGAAGATGAAAATTTCTCTTCGATAGATTTAGAATTTAAGGAGTTTGTACTTGCCACTCCTGCAAAATGGAATTTACCGAACCCAATTCGTATGGAAGATTTAAAAAACTTACCGTTTCTTTCTTTTTATCGTCATCGTAGTTGTAATACGTTTCGCATTATTATCGATGAATTTAAAAGTCATGGTTTTGAGCCTAATATTATTTGTGAATGTATTGATATTGCAATGGTCATTTCCTTAATAAGTGAAGGATTGGGGGTAACGATTTTACCAAAAGCAAGTCTCGAAAAATTTTCAATTAGAGATATTAGAATTATTAATTTTGCTAATTGTAATATCCAATCCAATGCGAATATTGTTTGGCCAAAAGATCGCTATTTAGCAAAGTATGCGATGAACTTTTTAGAATTATTTATGGAAGAAACTCATTTGCTATCCCGTGAAACAATCCCTCAAAGTCAATGAACTACATGAAAAATTAATCTGGCACTTAAGTGATGAACTGCCTGTTTAAATAAAATGATACGCTCCCGGTTAAAATGATTGACCGGGAGTTTTTTGATTTATTTCACATACTTCAAATACTTTTTCACAAAATCTACAATGTATAGCACTTCTTCTTCTGAAATCGTAAATAGGGTGCTCACTTTTCGTAGTTTAGCGGGTGATTTTAATTGTTCACGTACTTGATCAATTCTCATGTATTTACATTTACGAGGATTTACACAATCCCGAATCTGCTTGTAACGAAGGTAAGCATACCGAGCAAAAGCATTTAGCATTTCCCGCTCCTGCTCATCTCGTTGTAATTTCTTTGCGGCTTCATCGATCTCTTCAGAATCAAATGTCCATGTACCATCTGTTAATTGCATAGTACCACCTCTTTCGTTGCGTAAACTGGATGTCAAATATAGCAGCACCTTAATCGACTAATATTAAGAAAGCTTCCACTACTAGTTAGTAAATGCATAAAAAAAAGCCACACTTAGTTAAATGTGACTCTTTTTGTATTTTTGTTTAGTTGTAAACTAGTTTATTCGAATCACCATTCATTAAAACAGGTTTGTAATCGCCTCAACGCATTTTTCGAAACGCTTATTTCTGTCCTCCTCATCGACAATTACTAATTCGATTTCGTAATAGTCGTAAATCGTTTTAAGTAAATTATTTCGCGAATGACGTTCTTCTTTCGTTAAATGTCTACGAGTACCGTCTAACTCATGAAAGTTATGCGGTTCGATATAAATATATTTTGCAATTCCTTCAGCTTTTGCTCTAATTAATTCATCAATCACCTTGTTGTAACGCTCGTTCTCTAAGAAATGAAAGAATTGAGTGTAAGAAAGGTCTGTATCTATCAATAACAGTTTGTTAGATTTTTTACTAGCATCATTGATTAAATGACAATGCCCTACTGCAATATCTATATAATCGTTAGGGTGTGAAATGTCTTGAAAACCGTTTATTTCATCATAATAAGATCGTCCATACTCCCCAACATAATTCGTATGAAAATGCTTCGCTAGCATTTTTGTTAAATGCGACTTTCCAACGGATTCAATACCACAAATCGCTACCCGTTTTGTGTAATATTCTTGTACTGACTTCGGCAAAAAGTTCCACTTGGCATACACTCCTTCATGCCGAATTTGCGTAGCTGAAATAGGACGGTCAGTTCTACCTTCATCTAAACCTACGTGTTGAATGCCAGGAAGGTATCTCTCAAAGTAATCGTCATATTCTTTCTCACTACTAAATACAATGTCAATCTTTCCGCCGATTTTATTTAGAAGTTCCGTATACGATTGCTCAATAGAAGTGTCATTCATGTATTCATCTGATCGTCTTTCATATTGTGACAATACCCTAATATTTTTGAATTCCTTTAACTCCTTCGTAATCCAACGCTCTCGTACTCGGTGATTTACATGTTCAAATTTAGTACCTTCACAGATTTTACCGTCGTGAAGGACATCATACCCTACAACTACAAATAGAATATCTACCATAGACTGTGCTTTTAATATGCAATCTAAATGGCCGTAATGGAAAGGCAGAAACTTCCCTCCATAATAGCCTATTGTCTTTCCCTCATACTCGTTTACTTGTACGCCGTAATTCATTGCGCCTCATTCCTCTCGACTTTACTAATACGTAGCCAGTTAACATATCCGTAAATAGAATTAATTAAGAAGGCTACCCACATTGCTAATAAAGTCCAATCGTTTCCTCCGCTGCGCACTAAAATAACAATCCAAAGAGTGATGGTAATCACGTTAATGATAATCCACATTAACCATTGCTCTGCAAAACGTAACACTAGCAATAACTGTGCTACTACTGAAAGAACTACTGCTAACCCATCTAAACCAGCTAAATTTGCGCCTACTTTTGCAAGGAATGCCGAATAACCAATATATGAAACAACTACAAAAACTAAAACGTACATCCATTGTTTACGATTTAAGCGTTTTGCATAAACATCTTCCCCGTTTATTTGATTAGCATTTTTACGGTTTTTCCACCATAAATAAAAACCTATAAACTGAGATGGTAAGAAAAATAAGAGGTTTAACATCGACTCTCCATAAAGTCCATATGTATATGAAATATAGCCATAAGTTGAACATTGAATGATGCCGAACAAATAACTCGAAATCTTCCCTTTAGCTACCAATACCACACAGATGATTCCGGCAATAGATGAAATCATTCCTAGTAAAGTGTCGTTCCACAAAAATCCTAAAAATGTGATAATTGCTACTGAAATTATTAACCATGTTTTCTCAAATAACGTCCAATCTTTTAACATATTAATCCTCCCTACCCTTTATTTTTACACAATCATATGTATCCTCTCGAACTCCTTCCACCGAGAAAGAAACGGCATCGTTAAATTATACCATCTCTATTCAATCGATGTGATTACTGTTTCAGCAAAATGATTGAGGATTACAACAAAGTAACAAGTGTACATGGGATTTGTTTTTATCAAGGGAATGTTTTGTTAGTTCATTTTGACGGGAGAGGATTTAACTTTCCTGGAGGTCATATAGAAAAAGTAGAAACACCTGAAGAAGCATTTCATAGAGAGGCATTTGAGGAATGCTATGTCAAGGGTCCTATCAATTATATAGGAGACATCGAAGTCAGCCACGAAGAGAACCCTTTATACAACGCTGAAAGTAAGTACCCTTTTATCGGAAAAATGTTTTATCGCATGGACATTCAAGAGAGTCTCACATTTCTTCGAGAATATGAAACGCTTTCCCGCATTTGGGTTGAGCCGGAGCAAATTCCTTATGTAGTTAATGACCATGAGCTTATACACATAGTATTACAAGCAGCTTTAAGTATTAAGCCTTCTTATATGTAAGCTGTACTTCAGCGGAAAATTATGTTTTAGTAAATAAATATGGAAAAATAGGCTATTATGGTCTGTGATCATTGTGGATGCATTACTTTTATTTACCTGTATATTTTATTTTTTAATCTCATTCACAGGCATTTCACTATACAAACATAGCTACCAAATCATATTAATAATAGTATAAAGCTAACTTAGCTTTGTACCTCCTAGTTTGTGGTTTAGGGTCACTTTGGTTCGAGTGACCCTTATCTATGCTAAATTTTACTTTTTTCTGTTGATTTTTAAAATTATTAAGCTAACAACACTTATAAGCGCAACTCCATACATAATTGTTTTATTCGTTTCACCCCAAGTGTCCACCATTGCTATAAAAATTATGATTAATAATAAAAAATAAAGTAAGTAATTCCGCATTTGGTAAAACTCCTGTTTCTTAAGAAAAAAGAAGAAGATTCCACTTTTTGGTGATTATTAAGCGAATTTTTTTAAAGTATTTTCATTTTCCTGTTTATTATTTTCGTATAAAACTAGCTTTGGGATATTCTCTTTCATAGTTTTCAAATGGTGTCACTGTTTCACCAATCGATTTGTTAGTCATTCTATCTAGGTTAATTTATCTAAACGATACCTTCCTTTTATCTTTCCGAACAATTAAAAACATGTATAGGCTAAACATTAAAATGATAATGACTATTACTGCTAAGAAATATGTATCTTGAATCTTAAACAAGAATAAATTCAAAGAATTTAATAATCCAGCTAACATTAAGAATAACCAATAGTTATTTTTTCTTTTTGATTGATCACCGTACCTTAAATAACTAGCAGAAAGCCAGATAAAGAAAGGTAAGAAACATACAATGGAAAAAGTTAGCACAATCCATCCAATAACCGACATAGCAAAACACCTCCTAGAGCCTTCCTTATTTTTTACGATTGACATGAGTAATAGTTTCATTTTTATTATTCTATAAAAATTTCGAAGAAGCATTTTGACTTTTAAACCATGAAAGAGTAGAATTTTGGAAAAAATGCAACCTTATTTCATCCACACCTAAAGCAATGGGTTTTCTCACTCGGTAAATCTGTATTATCTAGTTGAATACCTCCCCTCCTTTCAACACCCAAGCATACTATGATTGTAGAAGGGGGGGATATTTCATGGGATACTACGGTGGAAATTATGGTAACTGCTGTTACGGAGGCTACGGTGGTGGCTATGACGGCGGTTACGGCGGCGGTTGTGGCTATGGCGGTGGTTATGGCTATGGCGGCAGAGGTACTGGTTCAGCATTCGCCTTAATTGTAGTTCTTTTCATCCTTTTAATTATTGTTGGTGCAACATTCATGTATTAAATTTTTTAATACTTTAATTTCTATTCAGGTCTTTAATGAAAAAGTTAAGGCTATTTATCATTGTCACAATTAATCTTTTCCAAAACCGCTTTTGCTAAATATCACATACCTAGTAATAGTAGGATAAAAAACCAGCCTAACATACTACAGTGAAAACAAAAAAAGGTCACTATTGTCCGAGTGACCTTTTATTTCAGATTGTTCAGCTTTTATCATGCTCTTTGTTCCATAAAATGCTTTACTTCTCCTACGGCGGCCAATTAAATATCATTTATTTAAATAATAAAATAAAACCGCCACAACAATATTTGGTATAGCAATATATAAGGAATTTAAAGTAAATTTATTGCGTTCGTCTCGATGGTCTGTTGTTTCGGTAGCAAAGTTAGCCCTCATCCTGTCCCCACTAACCATGGCTCCTGAAAAAATCATTGAAATGACAATAAAGATACAGCCAACCGTGCCTGACACTAAATAACTCTTTTCCATCCCCCACAAAATGATCGATATTAAAACACCGCAAAGTGATAAGAAAAGACCAATTAATAAATATTTCACCCAGCATCCCCCTATCCTTATTATATGTTTGATACCATATTTTGTTTCGTCTTAGCTACTGAATTTTTCGCCTCAGGAATACTATAGAAGCCATTTATGGAGAGCATTAACTTCTCTTAAAAAATCATGAGGTAGCTTTTTGTTTGAAGTTATTAAATACTTCCTAAATAGTCAACAGGTAACGCTTGCTCATTAATTTCTTGATTCAAGGAGACCTTATATGCTTTACCATTAGGTTTTGAACTGATGATTTTATGGATTTCTTGATCGATAAAATGAACGGCTACCCCGTCATCTGCGGCAATTCCAGATGAGAGTTTTTTAGCTTTCATCAAATCGTGATATGCTGGTCTGCGATGGATTTCTCCATCATAATGAGGACAGTTACTACCCGGAAGAAAACCTAAGCATTTTATCGGCTCTAAATCTTCCCCGAATGAATCTGTTATTCCTTCTTCAAACCAACAAATTGAGCCAGCACTAATGCCCGTTAACACGATTCCCTCATGCCAAGCAGTTTTAAAAATGGCATCTAAAGACCATTCTTTCCATAAAGCTAAAAGGTTTTTTGTATTGCCTCCCCCTACATAAATAATATCCTTGTCCAACACAAAACTTTCCAAATCCCGAGTAGGTGGAGAAAAAAGTGATAAGTGGGACGGAGTACATGGCTGTGAGTGAAAAAAGGAATAAAATCTTGATATATAATTTTCTGAATCTCCACTTGCCGTAGGAACAAAGCAAATTTTAGGATTCGCTTTGTTAGATTGTTGTAAAATATATGTATCTAATAACGGATTATGAGGCTCCATAGAAAAGCCTCCTCCTCCTAATGCAATAATTTGTTTCATCTTTTCCCCTCCTTTTTAGAAAATACTGTATTTTCTAATTATATTAAATTTCTAAAGGGAACGCATCCATTAGATGAAAAACTTTTCATTAGGCATACTATTTTTCGATAAAAAGTACAGCAAAGAATTTTTGCCAAATTGTCCTGCACATATTGGGTTCGCCGCAAAAAGTGTGAGTTGCGCCGCTAACTGAAGGAAGAACGCCGCTAAACCATAAAATTGCGCCGCTAACCTAGCAAGGATCGCCGCTAAACCATAAAATTGCGCCACTAGGTTTGCCAAGAGCCAACATGTTTTGGAGAACGCCGTCAAACTATAAAATTGCGCCGCTAACCTAGCAAGGATCGAATACACCAGGTTCAAATAAAAAAGCAAAGCCCAGGTTATATAAAAAAATGAGCCCTGCCTATATATTATTTATTATTTCCATCCTTTTTACTTAATTTTTGAATCTCCAGCAACTCTGAAATCGTTACAAATTTATATCCCTGGTCTTCTAGCTCTGGTAAGATTTTTTCTAATGCTTTCACTGTTTGTTCACGATTTCCACCGCCGTCATGAAATAACACAACACTTCCAGGCTTTGCACCTTTTAAAACCGTATTGATAATTTTCTTTTCTCCAGGACTTTTCCAATCAAAAGTATCTAAATGCCATGACCACATAACCACTTTATACCCTTCCTTTGCTATTGCATCAATCATCGAATCTGTGTATTGACCTTCAACTGGTCTAAATAACACAGGGGCATAACCAGTAATACCAAAAATTGTTGCATGCGTTTGTTTTATTTCTTTTATCAAATTGGAGACATTTGTTCTAAAAGGGTGCGTATATGTGTGAATGGCTAGTTCATGTCCTTCTTCGTGTATACGGTAAGCCAGCTCAGGATTTTTCTCTGCGTTTTCACCTACAATAAAGAATGTAGCCTTTGCATTATACTTGTCTAAAATATCTAAAATGTCAGGTGTGTACTTTTTATGAGGACCATCATCAAAGGTTAAGGCGATCACTTTTTCATCTGTATTAATATCCCACAAAATCTGCCCTGCTTTTTCGTAATATTTCCTACCCTTGTCTGCAAAAGATTTTTCATTTACAAAAAATAAGAGTAGCCCAAATGTGCATAATGCAATTAACAGATAAAATTTCCTCAAGTTTTCACCTCCTGCATTTCATTATTTCTACTCTTTATTATTTGAGGTTTACAGTAAAAAATGCTTTAAATTTTGCACTTTTAACTGGTATAAAACCACTAACAATCCAAAATGTAAGTAAATAACGCTGCACATTCCAATTCCATAATGTTATATTATTGGCAAGGAGTGTGATTATTTTGATAATAAATGTAAAAGAAAAGGATTTTGAGTTTAACAGCTCTAGTCTAAGTCAAAGGTGTTTCGAACCACTCATTAAGATTTATAAGGTAAGAATGTCTGAAGAAACTACTATCGGTGTGAAAGAACATTTTTATGAGGAACTTACGGAAGGCCAAAGAGCATTATTTATGTTTAATGTTTATTCTAATCATATTAGTAAATCTCTAATCGAATTTTATTGGTGGAGTGCTTATTTCTTGGCTCAGCCTAAAATTTGGGCATCGATTAAATCATGTTTTACGTATTTTCATGATGAACCTTTTCTTTTACTCCTTGAGAAAATTGAACAAGAACTAAAACGACATAATCACCCTACTACATTAGAGAATTTTGCAATCACTCGAGATGAATTAAATGATAACAATGAGCTCCATGCATCATTTGAATCGCTATATGCAATATTCGAAAATATTTATCCAACTACTATAGAAAAAATAAATACTTTCATCGAAAAGAATTTACAAGAGTTTATACAAATTGAAAAGTAAGGAGTATTTTTTATGGCAACTATAGAAGACTTTGTGAATCTTGATATTAGAATTGGTACTGTTATCCAAGCAGAAGAACTTACAAAAGCAAGAGTTCCTGCTATTAAAATGAAAATTGATTTTGGAGAAGATCTTGGCATCAAGCAATCCTCTGCACAAATTACTAAACGCTATACGCCAGAAGGAATTATAAATAAACAAGTAGTGGCGATCGTTAATTTCCCTCCTCGTCGTGTAGCAGGCTTTAAATCTGAAGTTTTAGTGATTGGCGGCGTTCCTGAAGAAGGAGATGTGATTTTATTAGCTCCTGATCAGCCTGTACCAAACGGAACGAAAATTAGTTAATGCTAGAATTTTGGGATAGTGATTGCCCAAAACTAGTTTTAATTTCTTCATAATGAAAGCCTAATTTAGCCATAATAAGGGTCACTAATGTGGCCCTTATATTTTTTGCATGGTTTCATTTAAACTTGTAGGTTAAAAAAATATAGCAAGCAAAAAAGCACTAACATGCAGTCCGTCAGTGCCTCCTAATAACAAAATGGTGCTTACTTCTTCACTTTTGAAAGTGTCATACCATCACCGATTGGAATAATAATCGACTCTAATTGGGGATGGTTTGCTACCGCTAGATTAAACTTCTTCATTAATTCCGTATAACGTTTTGGTTGGATATTTGGGTCTGCCACACTCCCATTCGCAAGAACATTATCGGAAACGATCATAGCATCGGGATTTGCAAGCTGTACACAATAATTTAAATAGTTTTCATAATTCTCTTTATCAGCATCAATAAAGAAAAAATCGAATCGTTCATTACTTTGCACCAGTTTTTCAAGGCTTTGCAATGCAGGTCCCGTTATATATGTCACTTGTTCACCAAAACCTGCCTTCGCTAAATTATTATAAGCCAGCTGCGCGTATTTTTCCTCTAATTCTAGAGAAGTTAATGTTCCATCATTGCCGAACCCTCTAGCCAGACAAATGCCACTATATCCACCGAGAGCCCCTACTTCAAGAATGTTTTTAGCGCCACTCATCGAGACAAGCATTGTTAAAAGCTTTCCAGAGGAAGCCGATACAGAAATGGCGGGCATTCCGTTTTCTTCGATAGATGTAATAACCTCCTCTAACATAGCGTCTTGCTTATAAAACACTGAATCAATGTAATGATTAATTATTTTCATTCTGATTATTCCCTTCTTCATCATGATTTAAAGATTTTTCGTCTTCTTGACTGTCGGGGGTATCCACTGTTTCACTTTCATGTATTTCAAATAATTGAATGAACTCGTTGATGACCATATCAATGGCTTTTAATTCACCGACTAATATTGGCTGAATCGATTGAAACTCTGGTTGTTCTAGTTGTTGCTTAATCGTTGCACGCTTTAAATTCATCATCTCTAAAAAAGCAATAGCTCTTCCACGTCGGAAAGTTTTAGGTCCACGTTGTGAGCCGTCTCTTCCTCTATGGCGTCCCCCACGATGATGTCCCTCTTCTCTAAATTCCTTCATTTTTTCACTTCTCATATTACCCTCCTCTATATGTATACATTTGTATACGCTTAATTACATTTTTATTGTATACAAATGTATACACTTTGTCGATATTCCTATTTTATTCATTCTACATTTACTTCTTCCATTAAACTGTAAATGCGAGATCATAACTGGTAATATTAGTAATACCAAATAAATTCTTAATATTTTTTTCGCATAAATCAAACCCATTAATTTTGATCGATTTTCCAAATTGAAAAGGTGGTATATTGATGAAAAAAACCTCTTTATTATTTGTTGCATTGTTTAGTTTATTTTTAGTCGGTTGTAATGAAACAGTCACGTACTAGTATTTTTTAAATTTAATTTGATTTGAAGACACGAAGTGAAGGATACAGCAGCTTGAACGACGGAATGTTGTGGCTATGCGACGGATATATCTGTCGATGTGACGGATAGATTGGCCGGAGCGACGGTACCGACAGGAAGGGACGGATACAATTGCCTGGACGACGGAAAGAAGTGGCATTGCGACGGATAAAGCAGTCGAAGTGACGGAAAGTTTGACCTGAGCGACGGTACCGACAGGAAGGGACGGATACAATTGCCTGAACGACGGAATGTTGTGGCTATGCGACGGATATATCTGTCGAAGGGACGGATAGATTAGCGAGAGCGACGGTACCGACAGGAAGGGACGGATACTACAGCCTGAACGACGGAAAGATTTGGCTATTCGACGGATATATCTGTCGAAGGGACGGATAAATTGTCCAGAGTGACGGTATACCCAATGTTCATTCCCTTCACACCCGGGCAAAAAGAAAAAGACATCATTTGACGCCTTTATCAGAAGAAAGCAAGTAGATTTTTTTATAGCCATCTTTCGTAAATTTCATTCATTTGCTTGATTATTTATCTCATTAATTAATTGCACAGCTTCATCGATTTTTGACACATCCAAAATTTTTACGTTGATATTATGCTCCTTTTGAATTTGTGCTGCCTCTTCTGCATTTTTAGTAGGAATAATCATGAAAGGTACACTGGATTTTTCTGCGATTAGTATTTTTTCCTTTAGTAACCCTATCGGTAATACCTCACCTGTTTCGCTTATTGCCCCAGTCACTGCAATGGGTACGTCGTTTTGTACATCGCCTCGCATAATGAGTCCTGTTAATGCAAGCCCTAAGCCAGCACTATTGCCATCCATATGATCCTGCTTAAAAAATTCGTTTATTCGTTCATCTTCTTTACCTAGATAATGATTTACGTTGTCTTTCATTTGAACTACTTCATTTTCTTGGAGATGAAGCCATTTTAATATTTGCTGATTTTTGCTCTCATAACGCACTGAATTCGTAATTTCATCTACATTTAAAAAAGGAACTTGCTGTTTATTTAATAGATTTTCCACGGATTGTGTATTCTCCATAAATTGAAACTCTATTTTATTTACCCCTATTAAATAGATGTCAGTACCTTTGGCATGTAATGGCTCTATGTATATGTATGCGACATGCGAAGTTCCTTCATAAAATATAAGAGGTATTTCGAAACTAAACACCAAGAACATGATAAAAGTAGCGAGTGTGATTTTTCTTTTATATAGCTTTTTTCTAAGCAAAATGCGAGCAATTAATAAGACGATGAACTGAACGAATAGTATTGCAACATAAGAAATTCCACCAATTATATCTTGAAGATACAACCATAGAAATACACCATAATCGAGACATACTAAAATGATAGTACCGAAATAAAGGAAACTTCTTTTACGATTTGAAATATTCTTCACTCCTTAATTTCTTTCAAACATTGCTTTTCTCCGTGTACATATTCCATAAATATCCTGAAAACCCTTCTTAATCAATCACCTTAATAAAAAGCGTTAATCATTTCGATTAACGCACTTCCACCCTTATCGGCTTTTTCAAAATTATCCGCTTCTGAAATCAGTACGCAATGCCTACACGCGATTTCACAAATTCTTTACTATGAATTTGTTTATAGACAAACTCCGCGGTATCTGCTACAGATATCTCTGTCCCACCTTCAGGTAAAAAGTCTCGTTCGATACGATAGGTACCCGTATATTCACCATCAGGTAAGTATGTAGGACAGACGATTGTCCAATCAGTGACTGATTCCTTCAATAAATGATAGACTTTATGATGCTCTTCTGCTGCGAAAGTTGATTTTCTTTTGGATTCGCTCGATTGATAACGTAAAATACTTGGTGTCAGTCGACTTTGTAGAATCCCAGCTGTTCCAACAGTTATAATTCTGTTCACACGCTCTTTTTCCATGGAGTCAAGAATTAACGGCATACTTTCAGTTAATGTACTTGTGCCATCTGTGTTTAACGCACTAATGACAACATCAACATTTGTCATAATATTTTCTATATCTTGTTTTTCTAAGACATTCCCTTGTACAATATGTAAATTTTCATCATTTATTTTTAACTTATTTGGGTGACGAACGAGAGCAGTAACGCTATGTTCATCTTGTAACGCTAAGGAAACAATGTGGCTACCCACTCGCCCCGTAGCACCTAAAACTAAAATCCTCAACATGATCACCTCTTCATTTGATTATAGCACACAAATTTTCTATCAATATTGAGGATGTTAGTGAACATCAATAAGTCTGATAGTAACGATAAACAATTGAAGATCATTCGTTTCCGCAATACTGTTGACGATATGTTGGATTTCGCTTTCCGTACTCTTTTCAATTTTATCTAAGTTATGTAATTGTATAGTAATTGCTTGATTGTTTGGAGATTCAATTAAATAGCCAATCGTACTATCTGGAAAATAGCCAGCAGCTCGTAACGCTACGATAATTTTTTTTGTAAAATTTGTATTTTGTAATTTTTCACTAATTTCTTCATTATAATTTGTATCGGGATTTTTTTGAATGGGTTTTTCAAATGAAGGTTGATTATATTTAATCAAAGCTGCAGTTATGACTATTACGGAAAATAAAATAAAAAGACCTTTTATTAGCCCTCTCATACATTCTCTCCATTTCATCTTTTTAATAGACTACGCTTATCATATTAAATAATGAATCCCACTTTCCCGGTCTCACATTGAAAACCTCAATTTCATATTTGCCAGACTTCCTGATCGACCGCCTGGCAAATTTATGGAAGTTAATGGTAAAATACACCTTAATCGTTTACGATGACTTTCACCACAGGCTCTAATTTTCCTACATAAGCATCCCCAACATACTCAACATCTATGACGATAGCTCGCGGCACGAAACGTTGAATGCTTTCTAAAATACGTGCGGTATTACGTCTTTTGACAAGCTGAAAAGGTGGAAGAGTGTCTAGTTTTAAACCAAAGTCTCTGTAAAAAGGGCAAGATATTACGAAAGTAGATAATATAAACGCTACATTTTGCAATATTTCATCAACGCCTGTAGCATTCAAATCAATATTGCTTGTGGCGGTCACTTGATGTGTCATCCTATCAACCTTTCTTCTACGATACATGGAAAGATGTCTGTAATCTTTCTTAATATGAGCTTTTCATTGAAAAAAGAGCACTTAGTTATTTATGCGAATTGCTCAAAAGTTATGAACGTAGCACACATTCATTATTGTATGTATACAATGCAATGTTTCGTTACTTTGATAGGATTTCACATATTTGTTATTTTTTATCTTATTATTGCGTAATAAATGACATACAACCAACTTAAACAACCATGTATGATTGCCCAGATGATCGAATGATTGGCACTCCAAGAAATAGTAATGGCTAATACCGAGCCAAAACTAATACCGTTCTTAATAACTGTTTTATTTTCCATTTTCTTCACCCTCTTAACTTTTCTTATGTCGGAAGTATGCCTTCTCATCTTCATTCCTCCTAATCATGTCATCCATAGATGTCCCTTTTACGGCTAATAAAAATCACAATGAACGCGCCACTCATTTAACGTTGAATTAAAAAAGAAATAGAAATTTCCGTTATCGATGATATTGAAATACGCTTTCTCATCAGAGGCAATCTGTAATACAAACGGAAAATCATCTCCATAATCATGACCACTTTGGCAAAAAGCTGGATAGCCACCTATTTTATGAATTGCGTATATTTCCTCTACGATATCATCGAAGTACTCAACATCCTCCTCGTGCTCTAACCTCAAAATTTCATCCTCCACTTCAGATGGAATCCCTCCTCCATCCCATGTCGGATAATCATTTTCAATAAGTTTTGGAATCAGAGGGAAAGCACGAATGCGATCATGCTGCCAGTCTTTCTGGATCAACCCTTCTAAGGAAGTATATGCTCTTATTTCGAAAAAACGGCTAAGATCATCTTCTATTAAATGATCAAATATTTCTTCATGAATACATAATGTTAGCAGTTCAATATGCTGCAGGGATTTGGGCACAAAAGGAAGGTCCGTTAAAAACAATGTTGCAAGTGGCTGAAATCCCTGAGTCAAATGTTCCCCTGGTAATGACCATCTTACACTGCCAATCCAGCTTTCGAGTAGATCATATGTAGGTCTAACTCCACCTGTTTCAAAGATCGTTGCTTGCCTTACTATTTGAGCTTTAATTTCATCAATTTTCATTGGCTATCCCCCCACCACGACAAAAACAATCGACAACATGATCATTCACCATCCCTGTTGCCTGCATAAATGAATAGCAAATCGTACTACCAACAAATTTAAAGCCATCTTTTTTTAATTGCTTGCTCATCCGTTCACTAATTTCTGTTGTAGCAGGTACATCTGCTATGGACGACCATTCATTAATGATCGGCTGATGATCTACAAAGCTCCAAATATATTCAGAGAAAGAACCATATTTCTTTTGTATCTCTAGAAAGGCCCTAGCATTCGTCACAACACTAGCAATTTTAAGCTTATTACGAACGATGCGTCGATCCTGACGAAGCTCCTGTAATTTGTCCTCAGAATAGAGAATAATTTTCGAAGCATCAAATTGGTCAAAAGCTGCCCGGTAGCCCTCTCTTTTTTGTAGAATTGTCCACCAGCTAAGTCCAGCCTGCGCCCCTTCTAGACAGAGCATCTCAAATAAATGCTGATCATCATAGACGGGAATCCCCCACTCCTTATCATGATAGTCAACATATAAAGGTTCATCTAGCTTGACCCATTCACATCTTGTCATTTAAACATCCTCCTTTTTCTATGTATTATTTAATGCCTGTTATGCAAAGCCAACCTTTTTGCGTGTTTTCTTTAATCGTAACGGTTTTAAACCCAGCACGTTCAAACAGCTGCTTGATTTCAGGTTTTGTTTTATATGCTTTCATATGATAATTAATTTTATAAAGTTCTGAAATGATGATAAACTTCCCATCCTCCTTCAACACCCTAAAAACTTCCTTCACATCATTTGCTAAGTCTGGCCAAAAATAATGCGTTTGGAACGCTGTAATCGTATCGAAAAACTGATCTGCATATGGAATATTTGAAACACTAGCTTGTGTCACGATTACTTTTCCATTTTCTACATCCATTTGATTTGTTTTGATGGAGTCTTTAACAGATTGCTCAGAAAAGTCTATACCATATATTTTACCACCTGGATTAATTTTCGATAAGGAATGTAGTGTTTTTCCACCCCCACATCCAATATCTAATACAATATCGCCATCATTTATTACTTCTTGTCTAATTAGCCAAGTATTCATACCACTATGTGCCTTATTCATAATTCTTAACATCAAAGATCCCACGAATCCTCTTGGCTTCTTAGCTTGCTCAATTAATCGTTGTAAAAGCGTCATATCAAAACCGCCTCTTTGTTATTTTCACTTTCAAAAATTTCCTGCTTATTTACAGTGAATTATTGCTTTCGCTCAAATTCATTCCTAATATAAAGGATAGGGACATTTGATTTTCAGCTCTTTTTATCAGGTCATTAATGTTTGCTGAAAAATATAAACCTCCCTGTATTTTTATATCTAATATTTTTACGTTTAAAAAATTCAAAAGTTTCAATTTTTACCATTTTAAAAAAGGAGACTCAATATGATTAAACAAGCCAATATAGAAGATGTTCAAACAGCAGCCTTTTTAGCACTACAACTCTGGCCAAATCATACGCTAGATGAATTTAAAGAGGAGTTGGGGCAACTCATAAATGCTGAAAACGCTACGATTTTCCTTGCCTATGTGGATGATGAAGCAGTCGGTTTTGCGCAATGTCAACTTCGAACAGATTATGTTGAAGGTACACACTCAAGCCCAGTCGGCTATTTAGAAGGACTCTTCGTAAAAGAACAATATCGACAGAAAGGCTTTGCAAAGTTTCTGATTGAGAGTTGTGAACATTGGGCTAAACATAAGGGATGTACAGAATTCGCGAGTGATTGTGAAATACAAAATCTCGAAAGTTTAGCAGTCCATCTTAAATTAGGTTTCTCCGAGGCAAATCGAATTATTTGTTTTACGAAGGAATTATAAAAAGAATTCGATTGATGATACTATAATAAATTAAGATTTTATAAGCTTGCGAGTGTATAGATATAGTTAGTATTTAAAAAAAGAAAAAAATCACAAGTGCTTTTTTACACACTTGTGATTTTTATTTTTTCGATAAATAAAGGATCTATAACAGGAACACAAATCATAAAAGTCCTTTTATTTTAGATATTAAAAGATATGTAATATTTATTAATTTAAATATGTATTGGCTGAAATGTTTCTTTCGCGCTCGTCCATTACTAGGTGGATAATAAATGCAAGTTGTTGTTCAATTCGCTCATTATTAAGATACATGATGTTCGCAATTGCTTTTTTTTGCTTTTCTTCTAATCCTACCTTCTCAAGCAATAACATAATTTCTTCTTTCGAAAGCCCAAACATATTTATTCACCTCCAATTATTATTTCATAATCATTATTCACTTTTCTCAAACAGCAAACTCATCCAACCATTCTATGGCCTATTTCCACTGATTATAGGATAACACATAGAATTTAATCAATCCAAAATCTGTTGAAATGTAATAAAATTTTAACCACTGTAAAAAATGATTGTTATTTAATAATACTTTTCAATGGGGTACCTATATTGATTTCTTGGTATTCATTAACTCTATTATAAAAACAATAAACACTTTTGTCGAATTTTAGCATTCTGTGCTACCTCCTAAAAATCACTATAAGAAACCGTTTACAAAACTGCTATGAGCAATGACAGTAAATGTCTTTATTTGTAGTCATCTTCATTATACACCCTTTCGTATGACAGCGCTTATCCCATTAAAAAAGTAATTTCAAAATAAAATTGAAACTACTTATCCTAGTCTTTTATTCGGTTCCAACACTGTTTTTATTAATATGATTCCTCGTAATACTTTGTTAAGTTTTTGTAAATTCCATACTGATAATTCATTCGAATTTTGGATTTAAGCATCTAATTCTTTTAAAATGACGCCTTTTGTCTTGTCACTAGTATTGACTGACAAATGAACTATTCTCGACGTTGCATCCTTCTTCCATTTTGTCTTGTTAGTATAGCCCACGATGAATAACTGACTCTTCCCCTGAACAATCGCCGGTGTTTTTACAACCGTTAAATCTGTGTGCACCATCTCAAGTAACGATTGATTGGACATTGCTAAAAATGGACGTTCTGCTTGATCAATTGTACAATGCTCAATGCGCCCCATTGACTTATCAGACCAGACTATTGCATAAGGGCCTTCATAACAATTGTTAAATTTACTATTCGCTACTTCAAAAATAGCATCAATACAAGTAATCGCATTCCCGCTAATATGTTCAAAATCACAATTGTCAGTAAAGAGTCGCGCCTTATTGATATAAATATGATGACTTTTGAGCTCTCGAATGGTTGTATTGTGAATTGTAATCTTGGCGTGATCATTGCCATAAATACCACCCGCCTGCCCAAACTGAATGATACACTGATTGAGCTTTAGTCCACTTGAGTCGACAATAAAGTGAAATTGAGGGTGTTCTTGAAGATTACATTCTGTCATCGATACATCGGCTTCGTTGACAATTGTAAGTCCTGTCGCCTTCCCATCATCTATCCTACAAGTACGAAATTCCGCTTTACTATTATCAATTAAAAATTGCGACTTCGCATGTCGATGAATTTGACAATCGTACAACATCGCCTTAGAGCTCTCTCCAAGATAAAGGCCGTTCCCTGCTCCTTCAGAAAAGATAGCATCCGTCACCCACAACTCACTTTGATGAACAACCAATTGCGTATCTTGATGTTGCTTGATTTCACAGCCATCTATCGTTAGTTTCGAGCGATCGAAAACTTGTATCCCTACATCTTGCCCTTGATGAATAAGTGTATTAGTCATAGCAATCGTGCTGGAGGCTGCAACAATTTGTGCTTGTTGATGCCCATGAATTTCACAATCCACAAGTTCCATTTTGACATCCTGTCGTGCATAAATTCCATTCTTGCGCCCTTCCAACAACATACAATTAGTCAATGCAATTTCACTATTTCTAACATTAATTTGGGCCTTTACATGATGCTGGATCGTCGTATCCACTAATATAACGCTTGAACCATTATCAATATTTATGCCAAAGTGATTAACAGGGCTCGCCAAAATATCAACATTTTTCATCATGAGACTTCCGAAGCTAACGGTCACTTGTGTTTGCACCATTTGCTGCTCAATAACACAGTTTTCTAGCTGTAAATCTCCCTTTACATAAATACCCTGTCCTTGTGTAAAACGTAGATTTCGCATACTCGCAAGTGTCTGATAGCGAATAAATACGCCACCTTTAATCGTCACATTCCCCACTCCATAAAGCGTCAGCCTTTTGGCAATTTCAAAGCTTTCTTCATAAATCCCATCCCGAATTTCAATAAAATCTCCCGGCTCTGCCTCTTCAATCGCCTGCCCGATACTTTGGTAACGGTGCATAATACTTCTCTTTACAACAAGTGTCGCCATCTCCACACTCCTTAACAAAGCTATTTCATAAAATTCATGAAATCATTTGTCGGTTTTATTTTATTTATATCCCCATTGAACTTCCTGTTATTCAATTTTGTATAAATTATTTATACCGCAAAACGTTTTGCTAAGAAGTTAAAGCTGTTTTTTTCTAAACTCCAAAATAAAACCAGCAATCACGATTTCCTCGTCAATTGCTGGTTTAACCGTTTTTATTCTCTTGTAACTACTACAAACAGTACTAGTTAATAATTTTAATTACAATTTAAACTTTCCAACAAGGTCGTTTAGATTTTCTGCCATGCTAGCTAAATTGGCTGAACTATGTTTGATTTCGTCCATAGAGCTTGCTGCTTGTTCGATCGTTGCTGAAGTTTCTTGTATGCCTGCAGCGGATTGTTCTGATACAGCAGCAATTTCGTCCACAGACTTATTAATCGTAACCGTATTTTGTACTACCTCTTCTAGCTTTGCCGTCATGCTATCAATATTCGTTGACATGGAGTAAACAGCCTCTGCAATCTGGTTGAACGTTTCATTTGTAGATGCGATTTGAGCCGTACCTTTTTCAACCTCTTGATAGCCAGTTTCTAGTGAGGTTGTCACCGTGTCAGAATCATGATGAATTTTATGGACAATTCCTGTTATATCGTCTACTGAGACAGCTACTTGTTCGGCGAGTTTACGTACTTCATCTGCGACGACCGCAAATCCTTTACCCTGCTCCCCTGCGCGAGCCGCTTCAATGGCTGCATTCAGTGCTAGTAAATTCGTTTGTGCAGCAATGTCCTGAATCACAGCTACGATTTTTGAAATTTCTTGTGTTTGTTTACTTAGTTCATCTACCTTATCAACAGCATCCTTCACAATATGATGAATGGATGTCATTTGTGCAGTAGATGCGTCCATTAAACCTTGGCCCTCTTTCGTTAAAGCCATGACATTTTGGGAATATTGCTGAACATCCGTACTACTATTACTAACATCCGTCATTTTAGTGGTAAATTCTGTCATCGTTGTAGCTACATCTGATGCATTACTTGCCTGTACTTCTGTACCACTCGCGATTTCAGTAACTGTGTCGACAATTTGTTCCGTACCAGTTTTCACCTCTGTCGCTGATTGCATAAGTTCTTCACTATGCGCAGCTACGTCATTGGATACTGTTTGAATTTGCTTTAATAAACGATTTAAAATATCGGACATCGTATTAGTCGCTTCTGTCAGTTGTCCTACCTCATCTTTTGATTTCACAACAAGTGCAGGTTCACTTAAATCACCTTCAGTAATTCGTTGCATACGATTTGTCACAGCGATAATTGGTCTTGAGATTAATCTAGCACTTAACAATGCAATGATAATGGCAACAATAACAATTACAACACCGACGATGATGCCTGTTAGCTGCTTCGTCTCGCCTGCACTAATAATGTCTGCACCAGTTGCATTAATCGATTGCTTACGATGCTCTGCTAACCCCTCAAAGCCTTCACGTATTTCCGTCGCCTCATCACTCATAGTTGCTAAATTTTTTGTTGCTTGGTCAATCTGGCCTTGATCATAAACAGTAAATACTTCTTTTTCTACAAAACTACTCCATTCTTTAGCCATTTCCGCAAATTTGCTGAAATCACCCGACTCTGATACCGCTGAACGTAGTTTCTCATTCTCTTCAGCAAGCTTAACATTATCTTCAAAAATTTTCTTATACTTTTCATCACCAGAAAGTATATATCCTCTAGCTGCCGCAATTCTTAGCCCTATCGTCTGGGCTTCCTCATAATCTGAAATGAGTAATTGCAATTCTTCATCAATTATTTGTTCCGTTGCGCTGTTACTTTGCTTGACTGCATAAAAATTATAACCAATGTATAAAACCACTACTGCTACAACAATACTGAAGGAAAAAACAATTCTTTTACTAATGGACTTAAAATTCATTTCAAATTCTCCTTATTTTCCAATACAAACCTAAATTTGCTTTGTCATAATTTGAATACCATTAGTAATCTACCATTTTGATGAAGAACTTGGATGTATCAGGAATTTTTTCTACATTAAATGAAATAACTAGCTAATTTTTATGTAATTTATAGCAGATTATACACTACGGAAAATAAAACAGATGAACTACCCAAAAAATCAACATAGTGCTTTTATCACACATAAAAAAGGAACAGTCATAAAAAATATGCTGTTCCTTCTATTTAAATATTAATCCCAATAATTAAACATAACCTCTCCGATTGTTTTACTGTTAAAGCGTGAAATATATTTCCACTCCACCTCGGATAAACTGTGTAGCTCCTTATCCTGCGTCAACAATGTGTTTAGGGTATCGGCTGTAAGGCATTTACGCATCGGAAAATATTTGTGTAAGTGAGCTTTCGTAATAAATTGAAAGCTTAGCTCTTCATCGAACTTAGCAAACGCAATATAAGGCATTAGCCTATGATGAATAATCGTCAAACGTTCATCCCCCAGTTGAATCACTGCTTGCATATAAACAACATGAGGCTGGTCAATAAATTGTATAGCTTTTGCTCGTTGTTCACTTGTCACTAAATGATAAACCATCGACTGGAAAGATCGCATATCCTGTTCAATGAGATGGTCTGCATCAAAACCTGAAATCCCTTTCGTTAATCGCAACGAATCCCCCCTTTATTTTTGTGTCTATATGACCTTCTATTAAAGGTAGGTGGATTCCTTCACTATTTTTTTATTTTTTTCTAAAAGGAGACCTAAAATACGAACCTTATGTACAGCAGTTTGTTTCATCTTGTACTTTATTCTAAAAGGCGTCTAGTATTTTTAGTTATTCCTTCTAAACCTAATCACTTCCACCAATCAATGGTATTATAGCAACAAATCATTTTTAAGCAGAAATTGTATTTCACCTGTTAAATTGTAACAACAGCATAAAGTAGGGTTGATTTCCCTCACGACAGAGCGCTTCCTGTAGGCGTCTGATGAGTCGCTCAATTGGAATGAAGATCAACTTTCAATGTTTAGCTTTAGCAAATGTAATCTCCTGTTTTTGGTGATGCCCCACTAATTTTCCATAAAATAAAAAAAGTTGAATCGAAATGATAGTTTGCCAAGTCTAATAGTCGGAAGGAGGCGATTTTCATTACTACAAAGCAAGAATCATTCATACGGTTAGCACAAAACGGAGATGAGCAAGCCTTTTACCAGCTTATTGAGCAGGAGCAAGATAAGTTATATCGAATGGCTTATGTTTATGTCCAAAATGAAAATGACGCCGTAGAAGTTTTTCAACAAACCATTATCCGTGCTTATGAGGGCTTACCTAAATTAAACGAGCCTCAATATTTTTCTACTTGGTTAACACGCATTATGATAAATTGCTGTAAAACCTATCTTGCCAAGAAAAACTCGGTACAGCTTGTAGAGCCACATACATTAGAGGATCTCAATAGTACATCACCTACATATATCGAAGAAGAACTTGATTTATGGCATTCTCTCTGCGAGCTAGAGGAAAAATACAAAACGGTTTTACTATTACGTTTTTATCAAGACTACTCGGTAAAAGATATTGCAATGATTTTACAATGTCCTGAGGGTACTGTGAAAACGCATATTCGCAGAGGCTTACAAGCTTTACGACAACAATTAAAGGGGGCATATATAGATGAATGGGTTCAATCCGTTGAAAGGAGTTATTAATGCGATTCCAATTCCCGGAGGACGATTAACAGAAGTGTTACGCATCGAAGGGATGTCAAAAATCTTTCAACAAAAGCATCATACGGTCAATGCATTGAAAAATATCCATTGTACAATTTATCAAGGTGAAATGGTGGCCATTATGGGGACGAGCGGTTCTGGTAAAAGCACACTACTCAATATGATTAGCGCCATCGATGAACCGACTGAAGGGGCGTTATTCTTATTTGGAAAGGAAGCGCATGATATTTATCAAGAGCCAAAAGCATCGAAATTCCGCAAAGAGAATATCGGCTTTATCTTTCAATCCTTCCATTTGTTAAAGGATTTATCAGTTGAAGATAATATTGCGCTCCCCCTTATCCTCAATGATGTGCCAAGTAAAGAGATCAAAGAGCGTGTGCAGCAAATGATGGAAAAGCTAAATATTGCCGCCTGGGCAAAACATCGACCAAATGAACTTTCTGGTGGTCAAAAGCAACGAGTGGCTATAGCTCGCGCCATCATTGCAAATCCACCAATATTGCTGGCTGATGAGCCGACGGGTGCATTAGATGTGAATACGACAGATGAAATTTTAGAGCTGTTAGTAGTGTTGCAAAAAAATATGAATCAAACCATGTTACTCGTGACACATGATCCTTATGTGGCTACTTATGCAAATCGCGTATTATTCTTCCACGATGGTGCCATTGTGGATTCCTATCAAAATACGCAAACAGCTGAGGATCTAGATTGTATTTTAGCGAAGTTCAAGCTGATTACTAGAGGTGATGTGTAATGTTTAAGATGCGTACCATTGCGCTGAAGCTATTTCGTGCAGCATGGGCCAATGTCTTAACGAGTATTAGTATTATCACCATTTCCATTTGTCTTGTCATGACAATGAGTGTTTACATATGGAATGCCCATAGTCAAATGAAAGAAGAAATACAAGCATTATATGGCGATATGGATTTAATGGTCGGCTATAATCCCGAGCAACATAGGCTATTAACTACGGAGCAAATCAAAAATTTCGAGGAAATGCCTGGTGTTACAAACGTTTCGAGTGTGTCACTAGCTCAAACAACTGTTGAAAATGAGAAAAATACATCATTTTATACTGTTGGTGTTGAAAACGATGACTTAGTGAAAAGCCGCTATCATTTTAATATCGATCTTGGCCCGAACGAAGTTGTGATTGCTGAAAATGTGGCACGTCTTTTCCACAAAGAGGTCGGCGATACGCTAAACGTTACTTTCAATAAAACGGTTGGAGACTCTGTTGAAGCAAATACAGGTAGCTTTACAATACAAGAAATCCTTCCACCCCTTAAAGGTACAGATAGTCCTAATTTTATCCTTATGCAAAATAATGAGTTGAAAACTTGGATGGATAATAGTGATGCACAAACAGCCGGTATGTTTGCACTCATTAAAACAGAAGATAATCTGGCTTCAGCTGTTGGTTCAGATTTGAAACAACTTGATGAAACATTACGTGTAGATGTTATGAGTGACTATGATGAAATTAAGAGAAATTTACAAGCATTAATAATTTTTATAATTGTATTGTCATTCTTTATCTTACTTATTTCTAGTGTCTTACTTCTATCAACGTTCCAGCTATTATTTTACAAAATTAAAGAACAGCTTATGGTATTACGTGCACTTGGCGCATCCACTAAGCAAGTAAAACGCATAGTACAATTGCAATTATCTTTAATCATCAGCTTCGGTGTATTGCTAGGGACAGCAGTCAGTTTATTGGTGATAAAAAGTTGGCTACCTCAACTCATTAGCCTGATGAAAATGCCCGATGCAAAAACTGATTTACCGATGATCTTTGTATTGGTGATTGCTATTGGAAGCTTTTTATTGCTCCAGCTAATCACGCAGTGGCAAGTCCATAAAAGCTCTAGTCTATTACCTTTACAAATCGCAACTGAGAATGAAAATTTAAGTTTACGATGGGCAAAATGGAAAACGATTGTTGTGAGTGGGGTTGCAGTTATATCCCTATTTTTGTTTTTGAATGCTTATAAAGTCGGAAAGAATAGTGGGGAAGGTGCACTCATGATTTTAATCGGCACATTGCTTGTCAGTGGAATTTTCCTTTATATAATGCCATACCTCTTTACGGCACTATTCAAAATTTCATTGAAGCCCATTCGTACTGTACTCGGCAAAGAAGCATACTTAGCCTGTCAGCAGCTCATGCCACAGGTACGAAGAAATATGCCGATTATACTAAGCATTATCGGGTTAATGGTCATTTTAATATTCGGTAGCTCTTTATTTAAATCAGTTCAGGAAGGCACAAATAAGTATATTAATTTTCAATATGAAGCATCGATTAAAATTGAAAATGAATTAAATGATCCAACTATTACACCTGCTCTAGTTAAAGAAATTGAGACATTGCCGAGTGTGGACTATGCCTATGCACGAAGTAATGCACCTTGGATAACGCTTGCAGGCGAAAATGACTGGGACGGTAGTAACTTTGAGGCCATTGATGTCGAAAAATACGTCCAGTTAAAAAAGCTTGATGCTGTTAAAGGAGATTTAAAAAATGGAGTAATCATTACAGAAAGATTTGCTAAAAAACATCAATTAGCAGTTGGTGATCACATAACGGCAGGGATATTTAACGAAAGTCTTCAACAAAATGTGCCGATTGGTGAATTGCTCGTAATTGATATAGCTCTTGATTCTTATAAAGAATATATAGATTTATTTGTGGATTGGTCCTCTTTTACAGTATCTTCCGATTCAACTATCATTACTGACATCATGGTGGAAGCAGATGATACAGAGCAGGCATTGGCTGATCTCACATACTTACAAGAGCGGTGGCCAGCTTTAAAAATTACTGATAAAGAGACATTTATCAAGCAAAACGATGAAATGACCTTCCAACGCTGGAGCCTTTTTGTTGGTGTCTTTGTTATTTTAATTTCTGCTACTTGTCTCGGCGTATTACAAACACTGCTTCATTCCATTTACTCAAAACGTGCTGATTATGCGATTCAGCGGCTTATTGGTCTTTCACCGCGAGGATTAATCAAGCTGATTTTGACGCAAGTGTTATCCTTTGTACTTTATGGACTGGCTGTTGGGACATTTCTTGGACTTCTAGTAACAAAATTAATGTTCACGATTGACGAAGGATCTTATGACTTCGTAACATTAGGAGTTACGTGTATCGTATTTTTAGCCGCGACACTCATTGTCTTTACACTCCAAGGATACTGGATTAGCCGTAAGAAATTAGCGAATGAAATGATTGATATTTAAACATGAAAGCAGACCATCTTAAGTAGCAGAGGGTCTGCTTTTATTTTATCGAGTTATATTTTTGTTTTATCGCTCAACTTTTTCAGTTTATCGCCTAACTTTTTAGATTTATCGTCCAACTTTTTGGATTTATCACCCAACTTTCTCCGTTTATCGGATAGTTTTTCAGATTTATCGAAATCTACGCTCCTACAAACAAAACTGCTTGTCCGATCGCAATAAAAAAGGCTTCATGTTGTATTGGGCTGTTTTCCTCAATTTGTAGCGTAATCTCAAAATGTGTCTCACGAAAAATAGCCTGCCAGCGTGCAATCGGTTGATCATCTAGCGTAAATACAGACCAGTCTTCCATTTCTTTATTTAGTTTTATTTGTTGGACGCCATCCGTGATGATTAAGTCAGGGATCATAATTTGCCAGCCATCATAGGCAATCATATAGTCTTTTCCTGTGACGAAATCCTTCCCTTTAAAATGCACTCGCCCACGACGCGACATCTTCTTACATGTGAAAAGCGGCTGACCAACGCCATCACTGACATCAAAACGTACAAAATAGCGATAGTCCATCGTGCGGTCAAACGCCTTTTTCAATCCATTCGAATAAACACGCTGAACAGTAGATGATACTTCCCCTGCTTCATTTAAAATGGCGACTGACTCTGTTGACTCAATGGCCGCTGGTTGTTTGTATGTATAAATCTTCAATCCGTTCGCTCCTTCATTCAATCCTTCCTATAAACTAACATAAAATAAGCGCCAAATACAAAGGTTGTATTTGACGCTTGAATATTTATTTAGTTTGCTTAGGTACATCCACTGTGAATGGTTGGAACTTCACTTCTTTCACAGTTGGTTTCTTAAATGGAATTTTTGTTTCTACGCCGTTTGTATCAACTTGTACACCGCCTCCACCTGTTGGAATCACTAAATACGGTGTAATCATTAATTTTTGAACATCGTCTGAAATCGGGTCAAAGGATTTGGTACTACTAAAGTTCCAAACACCATTGTCGAAATGACCTTCTCCCCCACCAGAATGCGAAGTAATCTCCTTGCCATTCTGATCGGTCATACGGAACTCTATAAAGGATGCACCTACTTTCGGATTATCAATCGTCCCCTTTTCAGTAGCTTTATAATCAAGTGCAATACCTGATGGGCTTAACGAAATTTTGGATACATCCAGTTGAATGCCCTCTGCTTGTTGGTGATGATGTACAGGAACATCTATAATATTCGTAATCTTTTTAACAGGAACTGAAAATGCCCATTTTTCCCCTTCTTTCCCTTCTAACGTTAAGCCCACTTCAAAGGAGTCCGGCATGTCCTCCTTCACTTCAAATCTTGCGATGCCTGTACGGACCGTTGGACTTAAATCTTTTTCACCGTAGCCACCAGAGCTCACTTTAGGGTTTTTACCATTAATAGTAAAGTTCGGTCCTGCCCCGAAGTAATAATCACTTAATTTCTTTTCAGATTCAAATGTCAGTCCTACCGTTATAATAGACGCGTCATAAAGGACTTCATCTACTGTTACGGAAATACCGTTAATTGTATGCTTTTCTCCAATAGTGCTTGTTAACCCTTGTTCACTTGCCTGTTTTAAGCCAGGTAATTCCGAATTACTGAATACCGAACCAACGATTGGTAGTTGTGATAATGTGCTTGCGAATGTTGGCGACACATAGGCAGCGGAACCAATCATTATACTGAATGCGGCCGCGGCACTCGCTACATATAATAATGGTTTACGCTTGCTTTTTCTTTTCATTTGAATAGGGGCTTGCGTCATATTTATTTGCTCCTCTGCTTGTTGGATTCCTTTGGAAATTGCTGCTCTTACCTCATCTTTCGGGAATTCCGGAAGAGTACCTTTTACATTAAATGGCTTTTTCATTGAACGTTGCACTCCTTTCTAATTCTCGCTTTAATTGTTTTTTCCCACGATGCAAATACGTTTTAATCGTGCTAACTGGCTTTTCCATTACTTCTGATATTTCTTTAATCGGCAAATCTCGATAATAAAATAAAATGATAGCCATTTGCTGTGAATGATTCAAATTCTGAATAGCATCCGATAAATCAATTGGATTCGCCACAACATTTTCTTGCTCCTGTAAACGATTTAATAATTCACTTTCTTCATAAGGAATGATTTTCTGCCCCTTTTTTAGTAAACGGTAGCACTCATGTATTAAAATACGAAACAGCCATGTAGAAAAAAATTCAGGATGCTTTAGCTGATGAACGGTTAAATATGCTTTACACGCTGCTTCTTGAATTGCATCTAATGCATCCTCTTTTTGGCCAACATAAGAAAGCGCGGTATAAAATAATTTTTCTTCTTCTAGAATGAGCAGCTGCTCAAACGCTTCTTTACTCCCTGCAATTGCCTGTTTAACGATCGATAAGTCATGTTCCATGCCGTTCCTCCTTTCAATACTTAGAGTCAATAACTCTATCAAAAGGTTTCATTTTGATAAATTTTTTTAAACAAAGTTTTCTGGAGACAGTCAATCCGTCACTTCGGCTCTTCTATCGTGCATATTATTCGGTCTATCCACGAAATTAATTGTTCTATCCACAGTTTTGCATATTCTGTCCACGATTTTAATCGTCCTATCCACGACTTTGACCGATCTATCCGACTTCTATGTTTCTACTAAAAAAAAATGTAGACTACTCATCTCAAGTAGCCTACTAAATTTCCCTTTATTTATCCAATTTGAAGGTAATGTCGCCTACTCCGATTTCTGAGTTGACCTCTATTTTTACATCTGCTTTGTCATACGCTTCGTTTACATAAACCCCTTTGCCTTTAGAAATGAGGCCTTCTATATTGGATGAGCCGATACCTTTTTCTGTCGTAAGCTTTACCCCTACCTCTGATGGTAAAATGACCGTAGTTTGCCCGACACCTGTTTCAATATTCGTTTCGAAGCTTTTTTTCCAATCTCCACCTAAATTCACTTTAAGATCGCCAACACCCGTGTTAATATCTAAATTTTCTAGCTGCAAACCTTGTAAGTCTAACTCTGCATCCGAAGCGCCCGTTTCGATGGAGAGATCCATTGGAATATCTTCATTTAGTTTAATATCCCATATATTTTTTATTTTCCCCAAACGCACGCTAGTTGAGCCTTTATGGTCAATCGATACTTTACCTGTCTTGCCGCGTAAGTCATATTTTAATTTTGGAGCAAGTTTTTCAATATTATATTGAGCTGTACCTTCCACCCAATCCTTGGCACCTTTTTCTACTGTTATTTGTCCAATGCCAAGATTTAATTCAACATCTAACTTTTCTGCTTTATCCTTTTCGACTAGGATCGTTTCATCTTTGGTTTTACCTGGTATGACTGAGTTGCACCCCGATAGCGCAATTAATGAGGCACCTATAACCAAACCAAGTCCGATAAATTTTTTCAATGTAATTCCTCCCACTATATAATATTCCAATAAATTCATTATATAGGAATTTTCATTTATAAAAACGACCCTCCGCTTTAAATCCGTCTAAGACCTAAGACTTAGTGAGAACTCCTTCCATGGAAATGTCAAAAATGAACCCGTATGAAAACATCATATTCATACGGGGTAGCTGTTAATAGGTGAAAATACGTGACTCATTATAGAGAATAGAAGTCTTTCCTTCATGATCCATTGCATGTATCAGCATTTGAGAAGTAGCTATTTCTGATTTTAGAGGCACTGCTATTAATTGCGCATCATTCGAATCAACTGCTTTCTCAATACGCTCGGCCCCAGTGTCTATTATTAATTTTTCAATGTTATGATTTTCAACTAATGGTATAACAATATGGTGGATGTCTTTCAAATAAATTGCATTCATGGTATCTAATTTGCTCTGTATAAATTGATCCATTACATAGCCTTTTCCATCATGCTTAAAGATTAAAATGCCTCGAAAAGAATCCTTTGAAAAATAACCAATTCTATACTGACGAATCGTCATTGTATCATTCATTTTTACATCATCAGGGAATGGTATCCACTTTATAACATTTTGAATTTCTGCTTCATTTTGTACATAAACGCGATAGCCGATTCGTTCAGACATATTCCCTAAAATAGCAATTATAATGACAATACATAGTAGTACGCGCCAAAACCAATTTTTCAAAAATGCTACTATCGCAAAAATAAATAAGAACAGAGAACTCACTAATCCTGCTACCATCCATGGTCGTGTTAAGTTGCTATAGTCTTTCACCCTTCCCGACTTTTCTGGATAGAAATTTGAATCGATAACCGTCGATGTTGTTGATTGGATATCATGTTGGAAAAGCATCATCTTTAAGCCAATGATCAGACAAGCTGATACAACTACTGTTAAGATAACTGGCACTATTGGCGTTTGCTTCTTCGTTTTTTGATTGATTTTTTGAAATGTTATTACATGATTTTCATGAGAGAATTTGCCTTCCTTATACATTTCGTTGATGGCATTACGAATCTGATCCATATTCGAACCCCTCCTCCAATAGCGTGATGCCGACCATTTGACGCGCTCGTCTTAAACGTGTTTTCACCGTATTTGTTGGCAGCTTTAGCACTTCTGCAACGTCCTTTAAGGAAAACTCTGCAAAATGAAATAGCAATAGTACATCTTTATATTTCGTTGGAAGTTTTTCAATTGCTGCCACTAGCAATGCATCCGTCTCTCCCATCAATACTTCCTCTTCAGGATTATCGGATAGGCTCTTTAATTTGCTCCAATAGTCAATCACTTGTATTTTTTTATAGCGCCAGCTTGAAAGATAACTATGGCATTTATTGATCGCAATTCGATATAAATAAGTTTTGACGGATGCTTCTTCACGAAATTGCTCCATTTTTTCATAGTATTTAACAAATGTGTCTTGGACCAGATCCTCAGCCACTGTCCAATCTTGTACATATGTATAGCAAACTCGTAATAAATAATCTCCATACATTGTCATAACACTAGATAAGTGAGCGTCTTTCTGTTCTTTTAACATTTTGCTCGCCCCCACTAAAGCATTTACAGTTAGACTGATGAACAACGAAAAAGTTTCATGAAAAAATCAATTTCTTCATGAAACTTATATATTAAAGGATATCACTCTCCACTAAAGCTTTTAAGTTAGCGAGAGAAGCCTCGTAGCCGCTCGAATTAAATGTAACCACGGTGCCATTTTGTTCTTCCTCTAAGACAATAGCGATGAGTGTTTCTTCAATACCTAAGTAAAACGAAAACTCTCGATTCGGCGTTACATTTTTTATCGTTAACACCATCGGCAATTTTTCTACAAGCTGATTATGATCATTCGGTAGTAACGTGAAAATGACCTCCGCTCCTGCCTCTAATTTTGGAATTTCCCAAGTTGAATCAAGGGCGTACCATTGCATCAGCAGCTGTTCCTCGGTGACAGCTCGCCAAACTGTCGCAATACTTGCATCAATCCAAACCGAACTTTTTTCTTGATCCATCATCGCATTCCTCCGTTTGCTGAAATCATACATCCCAAACGATTTTATCCTAATTTAGGAAATAAAACAAAATTTACCTTTTGTAAACTTATATAGATTTATTGCACCCAGCGCTACAAAGGCTGCCACAATGTCCATCGCCAATTGATAGCTTGAAAATGCCGTTACCATAAGTCCAAATAACGAAGGGGCAATGACGATAAATAGTTGATTCAACGTCAAGGCAGCACTCACAGTTAGACCGATATAATTTGGGTTCGATTGCTCTGTTACACAGGCGATAAACAATGAATACCAGCCAAGTGCTACAAAGCCTAATAAGAAACAACATAACAGCATTAACATTTTTGCTTGTAGCATAAATGGTACTAGGACAGTCAGAACTACTGCGCAAACCATGACGATTATTAATAAAAATTCTCGCTTGTGCGCAAAAAATTGATCACTCATCCAAGCAATGGCTACCCTGCCAATCATCCCACCGATTAATACAAGGCTTAAATACTGCCCTGCCTGTGTTAAAGAATATCCCCCTTCTTCATGTAAATAACTCATGAAATGGGCAACGAGTATCATTTGTAAGGACATCATAACGATTCCTACAATATAGATTGGATATAAATCCTTATTATTTTTAATTGCTACTAGCTTCTCTTTAAAAGTAACGGAGGTTGCAGATACTTTTCCGCGAATTCTAGGCTCCCGATACATAAGTAAGAAAAGCAATCCGCCAGCAATAGCTACGATGCCCTGCATAAAATGCACCGATGCTAGGCTGTAATGATGATACATATATGTGAGAATTACTGATGCTAGTGCCCCACCAATGGGGATCCCTGTTTGTCGAATGCCAATCGCCAACCCGCGATGTTTGTCCGGAAACCATTTCACAATTGCGGTGCTTCCACCCGTTTGTGCACTTCCGTACCATACACCGACGATGAATAATAAAAATAACAATACTGCATAATTATTTACTAACATGAGGAGTAAAGCGGAGAGTCCCAGCAAAATGGAGCCCCATCCGATAATTTGCTTTTCCCCTTTTTTATCCATTAAATAGCCGAACAGTATCATCGAGAATATGGGTCCAATATTAACGGCCGAAACGATAAACCCTGTTTGTAACGGTGATAAATTCCATTCAATTTGATAAAATGTAGCAATGGGTCCCATGCCGTACGTCACGAAAGTTGCCGCGGTTTGAGACAGTGTAGCTACTAATACGATGATCCATTTATAATATGTATTCATAAACATTCCTCCAATGTTCTTACACATTCCTATTACGTATTTGAGTTTACGCTTGCTTTATGACTGCGTAAAATGGAGGAAAATGATAGTAGCTATCAAAAATTTTTATAGGTGTGTGAAAAACAACATGAACATAGAAGAAATAACATTAAAAATCGAAATTTTGGAGAGGCAAAACCTTAGTAAATCCGCTGAAATGACGAATTATACGCAATCTGCCTTAACTTCTAAAGTGAAAAAAATGGAGGCTGAAATTGGTCAGGAAGTGTTTAAACGTACACCGCAAGGCTTAAAGATCACAGATGTTGGGACTCGCTATTTAAAATTTTTAAAGCTCATTACACAAGAGTATGATGAATTTTTACAAGAAATTGGTCTAGCACAAACGAATAAAAAAATTAACTTCGGCTCTTCCCATACAACAATTAAAATTTATGGCGCATCCATTATGAATGCCTTACAGACAAATAATATACCATTAGATGTAGATTTCACGGTGGAATCCAGCACTTCCTTAAATGAAAAAGTACATAATGCTGCAATGGATTGTGCTCTGACAAGTAATCCTATTAAACACTACCCTGATTTAAATTATGACATGATTACAACCGAAACATTTGAAGTGATATCGAATAATTCACATATTATTAATTTCAACGAATGTTCACCTATTACACTACTTGTGTTAAGTAGAGGCTGTATGTATACTCGGGCGATGGCGGAGTGGTTAAAAAAGAATCAAGTGCCCTTTACGATGAAGGAAATAAAATCGGTAAGTAGTATCCTTGATTTTCTACAAATAGACAACACGATAGCTGTGTTAAATACGAAACTAATTGATCTTTATAACTATGCCAACATTTACTATTATGATTTGCAGCAGCTAAATAAAGAAATAGAAACTGTATATATTTATAAGAAAAGCGAAAGTCAACAATCTCCTATTGTTCAATTAAAACAAGTAATTGAATCATTGCTGGAAGACCCTATCGATCAAAGCTAGTTTGATTGATAGGGTCTAGATTAATTTATCGGAACAATTTCGAGATTTATCGGAACAATTTTAGAATTTGTCGCCCTAATTTTTAATTTTATCGCCTAACTTTTTTAATTTATCACCCAACTTTTTAGATTTATCGACCAACTTTTTTAATTTATCACCTAACTTTTTAGATTTATCGACCAACTTTAATTTATCACCTAACTTTTTAAATTTATCGACCAACTTTTTTAATTTATCACCTAACTTTTTAAATTTATCGACCAACTTTTTTAATTTATCACCTAACTAGCTTATTTAAAGAAAAATTAACTTTAGTTCCTTCTTCATTTGAATGGAGGGAATAGTTTACTTGAAGAATTCTAGCGATATCCTCAATTATCTTCAACCCCAGACCTTGTCCGCTGAGATTTGGTTTAAAGCCAGTACCATCGTCAGTCATGAAAACCTTATTATCTTTAATCGTGATCTCAAGCTTTGTAGCTTTTGAATGTTTCAAGGTGTTCTGGAATACATTATCGAACATTCGTTGTAGCCATAGTTCATTACTTGTCCACGTTACAGGACTATCCTCCTGATGATAGATTAATTCAATGTTTTGCATTCGATATAGATAGCTCCACTTTTTGATCATCATTTCAAATAATATCGTGAGTTGCACTTCTTCCTGTACAATATAAGAATTCTCCAACGTATCTAAGGATTGCCAATTCAATTCATTCGTTAAGCTAGCGATGTATTGAATTTGCTCATTCAAGGACTCTACCAATTTTGGTTGATCCTTAAAGCTATCTTCTAAATAAAATAATTGTAAACGCATCGCTGTTAATGGAGTATTAATGTCGTGCCTTAGCTTTTGTAGTAGTTCTTTTTGCAGCTTCTGCTGTTGTTGAAGCTCTAATTCCCGATAAGTAGTTCGCTCAATTAGTAAATTCACCGACTGAATTAACTGCCCAATTTCATCTTCACTGCCGACCTCTAATGTACTCGGTGTACTTTCATTACTCGCTAAGTCACGAATTGTTTTGTTGAGCATATTTATTTTCGTCAGTAATGAATTGATCGATTTCGAAAATAAATATGCTAGCAAACATAAGGAAAGGAAGAATACAATCAGCATCGTTGGATAGGCGAAAGATTCATGGAATGGAGTGCCTTTATTTCTAGTTTTAAAAGCGAATTCGTACACAATAGACATCGACACACTGATCCCTAACAGGACAATTGGAACACTGATGATGGCCGTAAATAATAATAATCGATATTTTGTTTTTAAAGTCATTTCTTTATGTAGGTATTTAATCGATACCCTTCTCCGTAAATATTTTGTAGGATAGTACCCGATGGATCATTGATTTTCGTTCGGATCTTTTTGATGTGAACATTGATGATATTTTGATTGCGATCTTCAAGTGGCCATAAATAGTCAAAAAAATGATCTTTCGATAAGACCCTATCCTTGTTGTCAAATAAATAAAAGAAGATTTTACGTTCGATCGCAGTTAATGCTATTTCATCATGTATATTATTTTTAAATAATTTACGATGCTCTGCATCAATCAATAGATGCTGAATTTGCGTGAATGTTCCATATTGCTGCTCGAGCATTTTCTTTATTCTTAGAAGAAGCTCTCTTGGATCAAATGGTTTTGTCATATAGTCCTCCCCAACTGTTAACCCTTGCAGCTTGCTCTCAATATCAGCGCGAGCAGATAAAAAAATAATGGGAATATTTAAGCCTAGACTTTTAATGTTCTTTGTCAGCTGATAGCCATCTTCCCCTGGGAGCATAATGTCCATTATAACTAAATCGATTTGATGGACGATTGTCATCATGTCTCGTCCATCTGTTTTCCATACAACGTCATAGCCTTCGCGTTGTAGTATTTTTTGCATCAAATCACCAATCATTGGGTCGTCTTCTACTATTAAAATCGTAAATCCTTTCATTCCCTCGACCTTTCCTTGTTGTCAACTTTAGTCTTCATAAAATCTATAGCAAGCCTATAAATCTCCTCTGGTTTATATAAATAGATACTATGCGTACCACTTAACTCTTTCACATCCGCAATGTTAATTTGTTCGGCAAATTCCGCATATTTCTGGCTATGATACTTCGTAAATTTCGAATCTTTATTTTGTTCAGCAATAGCATCTATTAATAAAATAGGTGTGTCTTTTGGTTTTGGAAGCTCTTCTGATTTTATACTATTTTCGTACACTTGTAGTAGCTCATTTTTCATATCATCATTAAAAATTTGTTTATAGGATAATGCTTTATAAATTTCTTTTTCTTTCTCAGATAAAAATGATTGTTTGATTACTTGTTGATTGTACACTTCCGAAGGGGCTAAGCGATGTATGCCCAATTTTGTTAGCAAATTCATTCCTTTAACAGTCCATAAATCGACTGCTCCCATTTTATGTTCCGCATATTGACTGGGCAAACCTATATCAAGCGCAATTATCCCCTTAATTTCTTTAGGATATTTTTGTGCCCAATAAATCGCTTCAACACCTGAAATAGAGTGTGGTACTAATATATAAGGAGGTTTATTGCCACTTTTCAGGAGCGCCTCTCT
The DNA here is from genome assembly GCF_023337835.1 of Lysinibacillus sp. Bpr_S20. Classification (NCBI taxonomy): domain Bacteria; kingdom Bacillati; phylum Bacillota; class Bacilli; order Caryophanales; family Bacillaceae; genus Lysinibacillus; species Lysinibacillus sp. Bpr_S20. The sequence goes on along the minus strand of NZ_JALNLQ010000001.1, from coordinate 754,893 downwards.
CGTCTGTGCTAATACTGTATCCATATCTCGTTCGTCTTTTGAAACATCGCTATAGCCATACCCCGCTCTTTCAACAACAGCAATCTTATGTCCTTGAGAAAATTGACTATACAACCCTTTCATTTCATAAATGGGGGCCGCAACCCCTGAGCCTGCCATAAACACATAAGTATCCTGACCATCCCCCTCCGTGTAAACATTGATTTTTTGATGATCGACCTCAACAAGTGTTCCATTAGTATCTAAAAGTTTGGATTCCTTACTAAGCTGATATCGATGATAGCTGAATATCGCCACTAGTCCAATAAGTATAACTGCAATAAAGTAGATAACTATTTTCTTAAATATTTTTTTCATAAAATTCCCCTCTCAGTTGATAATGAAAACGATAAACAATAAAAATAAATTTCTAATTAATTTTTTGTAGAAAAAAAACTGCCTAATAAGTATTTAAAATACTTACTAGACAGCCTTCTATATGTTATTCCGCTTGTTCCAGCAAAAGTTTTTGCTGCAGGTTACTATAAATGCCTTGTTTTTGCATGAGCTGCTGGTGATTTCCTTGCTCCACAATTTTACCTTGTTGAATCACAAGAATTTGGTCAGCGTTTTCGATTGTTTTTAGACGATGTGCAATAACAAAGCTTGTGCGCCCATGCATTAAATGCTGGAGCCCCTTTTGAATATCAACTTCTGTTTGCGTATCTACACTCGATGTAGCTTCGTCTAAAATTAAAATGTCTGAATTTTCAAGAATTTCCCGGGCAATTGCCAGCAATTGTCGCTGACCTTGACTTAAGTTTGCCCCACCTACCTGCACAGGTGTATCATATTGCGCTGGTAAATGTTTAATAAAATTATGAGCATTCGCGATTTTCGCCGCTTCTTCCACCTCTTCATCTGTAGCATCAAGTTTGCCGAAACGAATATTTTCACGAATCGTCCCAGAGAATAAATACGTATCTTGTAAGACGACACCCACTCTTTGACGAATTGTGGCCATTTTATAATCCTCGATAGGATGACCATCAATCAAAATTTCTCCAGCATCAACATCATAAAAACGAGTTAACAAATTGATAATCGTTGTTTTCCCTGATCCCGTTGGACCAACAAGAGCAATGGTTTCACCCTTCTTGGCTTGGAAACTAATATTTTTCAATACTGGCTTCTCTGGCAAATAGCTAAAGGAAACATTTTTAAATGTCACATCCCCTTTCAGACGTTGGCAATCAATGGCATGCTTTTTATCAGCTGATTCCGATGGTTCATCTAATATTTCAAAGACTCGTTCTGCACCTGCAATCGCCGACTGGAAGGTATTCAAAAGATTTGATAGTTGATTCAATGGACGGAAAAATTGACGAGTATACGTGACAAATGCGGCAATAACCCCTACTGACACGATCCCTTTTACCGCCAAAAACGCCCCTGTGCCAATGACAACAGTTAAACCTAAGTTATTCATAAAATTATTAATGGGACCTAGAAGACCTGAGGTAATTTCTGCTCGTTGTGCCGAGTTTCGAAGATTTTCGTTGTGCTTATGGAACGTCTCAATCGTTTGCTGTTCTGTCCCAAAAAGCGTCACAACCTCTGCTCCCGTAATCATTTCCTCAATATAACCGTTCAGCTTTCCTAAATCCCGTTGACGGGCCGCATAGTTTTTACTACTACGCTTAACAATTTGCTTCGTCGTAAAAACAATTAATGGAATAATGATTAGCGTCACGATTGCTAGCTGCCAACTTAGTGAGAACATAGCAATACTCACACCGATTACCGTTAAAATTGACGATACAATTTGTGTCACACTTTGTGCAAGTGCCGTATTTAAATTATCGATATCATTTGTTACACGGCTCATTAAATCACCGAGTGCTCGCTGATCGAAAAATTTCAGCCTTAACATTTGTAGCTTCTTAAAAAGTTCAAGTCGTAATGTGCGAATTGTTTTCATCGCTACATGAATCATGACATATGTTTGTAGCCATGTAAAAATAGATGCTGCTGTATAGATAACCCCTAAAACAATTCCTAGCCGAATTGTACCAGCAACGTCCTTTTTCATAATGTATTCATCAACGATATGTCCGATTAAGTACGGTCCTGCTAAGCTTAAAAATGTAGAAGCTATGACAAAGACTATAGAGAAATATAGCCCTGTTTTTTGTTGTTTCACATATTGCCAAACACGATTGATCGTGGCTTTTTGATTTCTAGCCTTTTCAGCTGGCCCAGCCATACGTGGTCCGCGTCCAAAATTCATTTGCTTTGGTTGACTTTGACTCATTGGTGTACACCAGCCTTTTGCTGTGAAGCGTAAATTGCTTGGTAGAATTCATTATTCTGTAATAATTGTTGATGTGTGCCTTGTCCAACAATTTCGCCGTCACCCAATACTAGAATCAGGTCTGCCTGTTGAATAGAAGCGATTTTAGACGCTACGATAAATGTCGTTGTGTCATTATATTGATGACTAATTGCTTGTTGGACATGTTTTTCAGAGGCGCTATCCAGAGCTGATGTTGTGTCATCCAGCACTAAAATGGCAGGCTGTCTTACGAGTGCACGTGTTAATGCTAGTCGCTGCTTTTGACCGCCCGAAAGATTGGTTGCCCCCTGCGAAAGTTCATGCGCTAAACCTTTATCCAGTCGGCCCACAAATTCAGTGGCACATGCTGCCTCAAGAGCTTGCTGTAATTCTACAGACGTTGCATCCTCCTTACCAAGACGGATATTTTGGTCAATTGCGCCCGAGAACAGTAATGCTTTTTGTGATGTATAACCAATATGTTTGCGTAAAGTGGATAATGCATAATCCTTTAGAGGCTTGCCATCTATGTAGATTTCTCCACATGTTGGATCAAATAAACGTGGTAATAGCTTCACTAGCGTTGATTTCCCACTACCTGTTTTTCCGATCAGACCTACCGTTTGCCCCGGTTTCACGGAAAACGTAATGTTTTTCAGCACATCCTCTGCCGATTCGTAATAACGATAGCTCACATTTTGAAAGTCAATCGCTCCTTGTATTGGTGCGGTAAGTGCATTTTCCGCTTCCTTGACCGCTACTTCTTTATTTAAGACATCTACGATACGCTCCCCTGAAGGAATAGCACGCGCAATTTGCATCAGCACCATACTAGAAGTCATCAATCCATTTAGGATAATCGTTAAATAGTTAATAAAAGCGAGAATGACCCCAACCTTTAATGTACCAGCTTCTACTTTAATGGCGCCTAGCCAAAGAGCTGCTACAATCCCTAGATTGACAACAAACATCGTAAACGGCACAAGCACACCAACAATTTGCTCGGCTGTAATAAAACGCTTCGTCAACGTATCATTAAGCCCACTAAATTGTTCAATCTGTTGCGTTTCACGACGGAACGCCTTCACAACACGAATCCCTGCTAAATTTTCCTGAAGCTTCGTATTCACACCATCAATTGCTTCCTGCACTCGTCGATACAATACACCAGAATACTTTGTGAAAAAGTACATCGCAATAATCAATAGCGGTACAATAATAAGAAGTATAGAAAATAGCTCACGTGCTGTCACAAAAACAATAATTACGGCCCCAATAAATAATAAAGGACCACGTACAAAAATACGCAATGTCATCATAAACGCGCGCTGAACACTTTCCACATCACTCGTTAAAATCGTAATAAGCTTCCCTGTTGTAAAAGCGTCACGTTCCTTTGCAGAATAAGTCATCATTTTTTCATAAAGTGACTGACGCACATCCGATGCAAAATGAATGGCTGCCTTTGAACTATAATAGGAACAGCCTATCCCACCAACAAGTCCGAATACCGCACTCATTAGCATCCAGACGAACATTTTCAGCACATACGGATTGTCACCATTCGCAATCCCCGTATCGATCATATGCTGCATAATAGTCGGCTGTAGTAAATCCATCGTCACCTCGAGTACCATTAATAGTGGTGCTATCAAGGTAAAAAATTTATAGGGTCCTAAATACCCTCCTAACTGTTTAATTGCCTGCATTCTTTCGTCTCCGTTCTTTTCGTTCACATCTTAATTATAACTGAAAATCATTCTCAAGTGGTAATTAATTTTTCGCGTCTCGTAATATTCGGGAAACGTTTAATTATGTAAATGAACTTCTGGCTAAAAAAGGGTTTTTTAAACCCTTTTTCCAGTATAATGATTATAGGTAATAATTAGCTCATCATAACTTGAGATTGTATACCATTCCGACTGAGCATTTCCTAAGGGCTGTCCAACCCTTAAATTAAAGCAGAGACGAGGATGATTCATGGAAAACACTATACATAGTGCATTACATCTACGAAGACAAGGGAAACTACAAGAATCGAAAGAAATGTTTTTGACATTATTATCAATTGATCCACTCAATCCTTCTCTCCACTATCAATGTGCACGAAGCTTTGATATTTTAGCTGAAGAAACAAAGGCAATGCCATTTTATGAGCAAGCGATTGAATTGGGCTTAACTGATTGCGAACTAGAGGATGCATTCATCAAATTAGGAAGCATTTATCGAACGCACGAACGCTTTTTAGAGGCGAAAAAGCTATACCAAGAAGCAATGCGTAAATTTCCTAAAAAAGAACAAATGAAAATATTTTACGCGATGGCATTATATAACTTAGGAGACCATGCTGATGCAATGGGTTTCTTAATTGGCAACCTCGCTTTTACGACAACTAATCAAGATATATTAAAGCACTATCGAACAATTACTTATTTAGGTAGTCGATTAGATTCTAGTAGCGATGAAATTATCACAATTGATAAAAATCAGCCATTACAGCCTACTACAAAATCTATCGTAGAAAAAGTAACAGAGGGTCTTAAAGGTTTTGGTATTGGAGGTTTTTATACTAGTAGTGGTTTTGAGTATGATGAATATTATCGCTTTTTTAATGATCGAGATTTAGAAACACGGAGATGTGCTCTTGCAGCTTTTACAGTAATGCTCGGTGCATGGCATGCTCTTAGTGGCTTTACTTTTATTCCACAGCACGACCGAAAATATTTACGTGGATATAATCCAAATGAACCATTTCATGAATTGAATAATTACATCGAAGCCATCGTTACTCATCATCAACAAATAAAACAAGATTTCCCTGTGATGTTTGAATATATTATTGATTTTTTAATTTCTATTGAAGTAGAAAGAAAAGTACCTTACGAAAAATGGTTTCCCGAATTAGATGCTCAACTCGTTCAACGATTAAGAGATGAAGTATTACTTCCCAATAAATCACTTTTAGACAACCCTACTGAATACAAATACTTTTTAAGGGAAGCTGGTATTCCACCATTTTTCGAAGACGATTTTTTTGAATAACTAGAGAAAAGCCATGTTAGCATGAATCACGCTAACATGGCTGTTTTGACTCTAAAGTTTGTTACAAATCATCAAACCCGTTATCTTCTACATTGACCTTCACATATTGGCGAGAACGTTGCTCGAAGAAATCTGTTTTTCCTAAGTCAACATCCTCATACGCTTTCACCCATTTCAATGGATTTTTGCGATAGCCTTCAAACGGGCGCTCCACGCCAAGCTGATTACAGCGTACGTTCGCATAGAAATGTACATAATCATGCACATCTTCCACATCGAGGCCATCAACTTTATCGCCAATCACTTCATTGGCCCAATCGACTTCTAGCTGAACGGCTTCACGGAAAATCTCTTGTACACGAGCTGCTCGTTCAGGTGTATCGTATTGAGGATATTCCTCTAATAGCTCCTGATAAATCTTCACAAATAAATCCACATGTAGCTGCTCATCGCGATTAATATAATTTATCATCGTTGACGTTGCGACCATTTTTTGATTGCGTGCTAAATGATAGAAGAACGCGAAGCCCGAATAGAAGAATAGACCTTCCAAAATAACATCATAAACAATCGCTTCTAACATATTTTCAACAGTTGGTTCCTCTGAAAATGCGCGGTAGCCTTTAATTACGAAGTCATTACGTCGCTCTAACACTGGCTCTGTACGCCAAAAGTCAAACGTACGATCCTGCTCATCTTTGTTCACAATACTTGATAACACATAAGAATAAGAGTGATTATGAATAACCTCTTGTTGCGCTAAAATAATCATTAATGCATTTAGGCTTGAATCTGTTAAATAATCCGCTACTTTCCCTGCAAAATCGGTTTGCACACTGTCCAATAATGCTAATAAGCCAATGATTTTTAAAAAGGATTCCTGTTCATCTGGCGATAGCCCAGAGAACTGCTTCACGTCATTGCTCATATTAATTTCAAATGGTGTCCAGAAGTTGCCCAGCATTTTTTTATACTTAGGATAAGCCCAGCTAAAACGTACATCATCCCAGTTTAAAATGTTAGAAGAGCGCCCGTTCACAATGCCTGTTGAACGGTTTGGCGCTTCCTTATCCATAATTTGTCGTTTTGTAATTGTTGTCATTGTTATTTCCTCCTAGCTAGCGCAAGACTCACATTCTAGCAATTCTACAGATGTTGAGCGTACATAATACGTCGTTTTCACACCGCTCGCCCATGCATTCATATGCAATGCCAGTAAATCTTTCGCCTTAATCGTATTTTGAACGTATAAATTAAGTGAAATGCCCTGGTCGATATGACGTGCTCGTGCAGCATTTTGCTTGATAGTCCAATTTTGATCGATGAAATAAGCAGATTTATAATACCAAGTCGTTACTGGTGATAAATCTGGTACTGTTACTGGAATTTTGTAATCCTTCTTCTCCTCTGAATAACTCTTTTGGAAGATAGGATCAATCGTAGCCGTACTGCCCGCTAAAATTGATGTTGATGAGTTCGGTGCAACTGCCATAACATAGCCGTTACGCATTCCTTTATCTGCAACCGCAGCGCGTAGCTCATTCCATTCCTGACTGTCATAGCCTCGTTTGTCAAAATACGCACCAGTATGCCAATCCGAGCCTTCAAATAATGGGTAAGCCCCTTTTTCACATGCCAGATTGTTAGAAGCACGAATCGTTAAATACGCAATTTCCTCATATAGCTTGTCCGCAAATTCTACAGCGTCCTCAGACTCCCATTGAATTTCTTTCAACGCTAATAAATGGTGCCAGCCAAATGTGCCAAGTCCAATTCCACGATAGCGTAAGTTCGTACGCTCTGCTTGTTTGACCGGAATTGTATTGAGTGCAATCACGTTATCTAACATACGTACTTGAATCGGGATCAATCGTTCTAAAACACCAGCTGGTACAGCTCTGCCTAAATTGATTGATGATAAGTTACATACAACGAAATCACCAGGTTTGCGACGTGTTACGATGACATCATCTTCAAGGGTAATAGACTCGAATTCTGTAGCTGACATATTTTGAAAAATTTCTGTGCACAGGTTCGAGCTGTAAACCATCCCTTCATGCTTATTCGGATTCATGCGGTTTACTTCATCTCGATAGAACATAAACGGCACACCTGTTTCAAGCTGTGAGCGCATAATACGCTTCATAATATCAATGGCTGGTACAACTTCACGACTTAACAATGGATTCGCGATACATTCTGCGTATTTTGTACGGAAAGAACCATCACCCTTTTTCTCATCATAGAAATCCTCTAGTGAATAGCCCATCACTTCTCGTACTTCATGTGGGTCAAATAAATGCCATTCCCCGCGCGCTTCAACCGTTTCCATAAATAAATCTGGTAAGCACAGCCCTGTGAAAATATCATGGGCACGCAAACGCTCATCCCCATTGTTTAAACGTAAATCTAAAAACGTAAAGACGTCTTTATGCCAAACATCTAAATAAACTGCAATAGCTCCTTGTCGTTGACCTAGCTGATCCACTGAAACCGCCGTATTGTTAAGCTGTTTAATCCATGGTAAAACGCCACTAGATGCACCTTTAAAGCCTTTAATAGATGAGCCTCGGCTACGAATTTTGCCCATATAAACACCTATACCACCGCCGTACTTAGATAGAGTTGCGACATCAGTATTCGTGTCATAAATACTTTGTAAACTATCATCTACTGTATCGATAAAGCAACTTGATAGCTGTCCATGTGTTTTACCTGCATTCGATAATGTCGGTGTGGCAACAGTCATATATAGATTACTCATCGCCCAATAAGACTCTCGTACTTTTTCTAAACGATTTTCTGTTTCATCCTGCATAAGTGTCATCGCAATGACCATCCATCGTTCTTGTGGTAGTTCCACTGGAGTTTTCGTATAATCACGGACTACATAGCGGTCCATTAATGTTTTTAAACCAATATACGTAAACAATTCATCTCGACTTGATTCTAAATAAGCAGCAAGTTCCTGAAGCTCCTGCTCACTATATTTTGTTGTTAAACTTTCATGATACAAACCAGCTTCTGTATAGTGTGCTAAATGTTGCGGAAAAACCTTATAAACATCCTTTACTGAAACGCCGCGGCGCATTGCAAATTGGTCATATAATTTTTCTAAATAAATTTGAGCAGCGACAAATGTCCAGTATGGCTCCTCCTCATCAATTAGGCTAAGCGTTTGTAAAATCATCGCATCTGCCCATGCTTCAAACGTGGCATTGTCGTTTTTTCGTAGCCATCGATCCGATAATCTTACAAAACTTTCGAGTTCATCCTCCGTGTAACTTTTCTTGAGCTTAGCTAATTGCTGTTCGATTTGAATTGTCATGTATACATTCTCTCCCTTTCTTTCTCCAGCAACACAAAAAGCGATCACGCAACATCTATCGGTTACGTGATCGCTGTAAAATCGGAAATGGAAATGAAGGACATGCACACAAAGAAGTGAACAAATCTCTCGCCTCCACTTCTCAATCCCCGAAGAATGTGTTGCTGTCTTGAACGACTCGGCAGGTCTCCTGGCTCGTGCTTCTTCCAAATGATGGCCTTCCCATTGTTCACAGTGGCCTATTCATCATTTGTCAGCACTTACAGTTGCGGGGACAGCTTCGGCTTAAGAGCTGACTCTTTTTCCGAATTCCCATTTAAACCATATTGGTACCGCTCGTCCAAAATACTATATATTGTGTTTTAATTCCTAAACAAATCTAACATATTGTGTTTGTTGTTGCAATAGGTGTTTTGCCCCTTGCGACTTATAAAGTGCTACTTTTTCTCGAAGCAAGCCCAATTACAATGCAGTTTTACGTAGTTTTTCAAAATTTCTAGAAAAATATTTTTGTGCCAGCTGCTCTTTTTCTGGATCAATTCCTAGCAAAACTACTGCACATGGACCAGCCGATTTCTCAACATTTAATGAACTTTTGACCTGTTGCTTACCAAAAAGTCGAGTAAATTCTGCTTGTAGACCTTTTGATCCAACTGGCCATATTTGCTGCACGATTTCTTCTTTCCACGCTTGAAAAATAGGTTGGAGCTGTGCGACATCTTCAGGCTGTGCGAGGACTTCATCGCCTACAAGCGGCAGGCCATAAGTGTACCAAATAAGCTGTTCATGTTTCAATGTTGCGCGTTTCCGCAGCTCACCAAGCATCGATATAGACAAACCCGATTGAAGAGTCGGCATATTGGACTCTGTACTACCATCTATTGGCGGACAACTAAAACCTGCCTCATTAAATACCTGCTGAATACCTGCAATATAACGAGACCATGCTGCATCCCCTGAAAAGTTAGCTAGTAGGATATGTTTGGGTAAAGCATTTGCAGCGAGCTGCTCTAAAAAAGTAACACGTGCCGTTAAGTATGCAGTTAGTTGATCTGGCGCAGACACAACATCTTGTGGCTTTTCACCAATTGCTGCTGCATTATCAGTGGTAGCAATTAATTCACCAATTTTTATAGCATTTCTCAATGGACTCGACCTTCCTTACGCACAAACACTTTCGAGAGAATTGGCATCGCGACCGCAACGATCACTAGATTTACGAGTGTTGCCAATGGAAGACTAGTAAGTGACGTCCAGTAAAACGCAGGACTAATGATTAAGTAAAATGGTAATGGTGCCACCACGCCATTTAAAACAAGTGCTACAGGCCATTTCCAGAAATGCATTCCTTTTTTATGCATAACCCCAAAGATCCATACAACAATAAACATTTCCATTGCGATGATAATATGTAATGGTCCTAAAGGAAAGCCCATCGTTAAGGCTGAAATAAAATGCCCAATGACTCCCGCAATCCCAGCTAATACTGGAGATAAAAACACAACGCTCAAAAATGCGGGTGCTGCGTCAAGGGCAGCAGTTGAAATAAATGTAGGAATTTTAATGACTGCACCTACTGCACAAATTGCCGCTACCATCGCAGTAAGTGTCAATTTCATCAATCTTTGTCGATCCATCCCATTTCCTCTTTCTTTTATATTTTTTTATTATAGCGCGGGGTTGATTTCCGTTCCGGTTGTGCGCTTTGTTGCTGTCGCTTCGCTTTCGCACAGATAAAACATTTGTTGCTGTCGCTTTGCTTTCGCACAGATAAAACATTTGTTGCTGTCGCTTTGCTTTCGCTACAGAAAACATTTGCCGCTGACGCTTCGCTTTCGCGCAGAGCAGAGCTTCCTGGGGGCGTCCGATGAGCCGCTTTTGTTGCTGCCGCTGCGTTAGCACTACGCTTTCGCACAGAAAACATCCGCTACGCTGCAGGGTCTCGGGCCAACAGATGTCTTTTGCGCGAAAGCGTAGTGCTCACGAAGCGTCAGCAGCACCGATGTTGGTCACGAAGGCGTTATCACAGGATGTGATGCTTTTAGCCTTCGTTCCCCTATCGCTAATCCCCAAGGAGTCGCCCAACCTCCACTCCAATCAACTTATTTACAAAGCATACGTCCTAGAAAACTTATCCCCAAAATGAAAAGCCTAAAATAAATTTTTTTAAACTATATCATTTGATTTGTTCCCCAATACCGTACCAAATACGGACGACTTGTTCGGCTTCAGCAAATAACGCCTGGTACAAACGCCCGCATGTATCACGAAGTAAGCGCGCCTGTTTTTCCATCGGCACAACTCCTCTTCCCATATCGGTCACTATTATGTACAGGGCACAATTTTCTTCAAGTATCTTTAGTTTTGTCAAAATCATTTTGACAAGGGGTTCATCATCCTCAAGATTTTGTGTCACAAGCCATTTCTCTAAATTTTTAATCACTAGTACATCACAAGATGGAGCGCCATCAGGTAGGGTTCCTTCTACTAATTTGATTTTTTGGCCTGCAAGCAAATTCATGACATAGTCGGTTTTTCCACTATAGGCTCCTCCGATAAAGACATGCATCTCGCTCCCTCCTCCCAAGCCTTTCTTGTAAACGTTAAAGAAAACATTTTATCATGTGGCGTTTGATACGACCAAAAAGGTTGCTCAGTTGGTGCAAAAGCTACGAGAATTGCTCGAATAACTCCACCATGCACAACGAGATGATAAACATCTTCACCTTTTGGTAATTCATTGAACCCTTCTATGACACGTGCACAAAAAGCATCAAAGCCTTCCCCTTTTGGAGGCGGTGAATGTACGGGATCATCTAACCATGCACAATAACGGCTATCTAATTTCAAGTCCTCATATGTACGCCCTTCAAACACACCGAAGTTCGACTCTCGAAATCTCCTATTAGACTCGTATGTTGCATTCGGGAAATAACGGGCAGCTGTTTCCCGACAGCGCAGTAAATCACTGCCATACACCTTCGTGACATCTTTATCTACAATCGTTAGTAAAGATGGATTCACTAGTGAAGAATCTGTCCAACCAATATAACGCTTTTCTAAATTTTCCTTAGTTGGTGCATGTCTCATTAAGTGCACAATAACAACGTCACCCACAATACAACCTCCATTCCTTCAATTGATGCCCCTAGTAAATCTCCAGAAACGCCACCAAAGTTGCGCACAGTAAATTGCCGAAAGACTAAAAAAGCAATCGCTACTACAGCCATCAACACAAAAGGTACAATTGAGAAACCAATTACAACTAATAAAGTGATATTCGCAACAACTACTGTTAGAAGCATAAAGCAGATCAGTAATCCCGGCTTAATATGTGTTTTAAAAAAGTAGGCAAGTCCCTTTTCTTTTGAGCACTTGAGCGACATAAAATAAAAGCTCATGCCTACTCGTGTACATAACGGAATAAACACAAGCATCCACAGTGCTAACTTGTGCTGTACGAATAACTCATGCAGTACGACAAATTTACCAAGCACTAAAAATAGCACGGAAAGCACACCGAATGCACCAACACGGGGATCATCTAAAATCTCAAGCCGCTTTTCCCGATCCCGATAGGAAAAATAAGCATCCCCCATATCAATAAAACCGTCCAAATGTAAACCACCCGTAAATAAGGCAAATAATCCGATAATCACAAAGGAAAGCAAGACCTCACTGCTAGCCGTCCATTCCGTTAAACCATAAACCACCGCTGCCACTGTGGTACCCATAAGGGCCCCTATCCACGGCAAAAAGGCGAACATCCCTGTAATTGTTGCTTTCGTTAATGGAATTTCTTTATGAACCGGCAAAACTGTAAAAAATTGAAATGCAAGTTGCATACTATGCCAGAAATTTTTCATCGTCTTGCCTACCTTCTTTTTATTTTTAAAGCGTCTGTCGTTATTTCCATTTCTTTACCACACCATAATTTATTTCATATGCCTCATCCGCTATAGACACGAACCATTGATGCAATTTCCCAAGCATTTGTCGATATAACTCTACTTCTTCGCTAGCATATGGCGGCTCGTCGAATAATTCGTTGGAGACGATAAAAAACGTCACCCTTTTCTCAAGTAACGTCTTTACCGCCTTTTTTAAACCTTCAATTTTCTCCTGTAAACAGCCTGGTTGTTCTACACAGGGAGTACCCCTGTCAAAACCCTCATAAAAAGCATTGCTCAACCATGTCGTAACACAGTCCCATAACACGACATCTCCATCGCTCAGATTATACAACGTATTGGCGATGTCATAAGGTGCTTCTATCGTCAACCATTCAATATTTTGTGCACGTCTATCTGCCTGATGACGCACTATTCGCTTTTCCATCTCATGGTCCAGTGCTACGCCTGAAGCAATATAAATAAGGCGTTGTGCTTGCATAAACTCTGTTTGGTAGTGAGTAACAGCCGCTTTTTCAGCAAAGTGGGATTTACCACTGCGCACTCCCCCTGTAATGAATATCAGTGGCAATCGTTACGCCTCCTATTGTAAATGTTGAATGTTGCCGATATCTTGAACGAGCCATTGTTGCTCTTGTTTTTCAATAATCGTTACACTTGTCCCATTAATAAATGGCTCTGCCCACAACTTATCAATGCCTCGCCCCAAAACAGCATTAATGATACATTTAATCGTCACAGCATGGGACACGATTAAAACATTGTTGTCGGGATATTTTTCTGCAATTTTCTTTAGTGTAAACATCGCTCGTTCTGTTACCATCCCAAAGCTTTCCGTATGGGTTGCGACGAATTGTCCAGGATAATTGGTATACAATTCATAATCGGGATGAGAAGTCATAATGTCCTCGACTGTTTTTCCTTGCCAATCTCCTAAAAAAATCTCCCGTAAATCATCCTCATAATAGATTGGAAGCTGTTGATCAGCTAGAAGTATATGCAAAGTTTCCTTAGCACGTCCGCTTGAACTAGTAAATGCGGCAGTAAAAGAGATACTTTTCAAATGATCTCGTAGCTTTTCAGCATGTAAACTACCAATCTCGGATAATGGCGAATCTAACCATCCCTGTAGCCGATGTTCTTTATTCCACATCGTTTCACCATGTCGTACTAAATAAAAAGTTGTCAACTTTCTCACCCCAAATTTTCGTTAAACCACGCCTGCAAACAATTATGTAAATACGTCATAGCCGTTATATCTTTAATTCCTATACGGAACCATTCGCCATTTAAGCCCTTAAAGTTTTTTGTATGGCGCAGAACAACGCCCTTTGATAAACAATAAGTAAAAAATGTATCTGCATGCTGATTTTTCGGCAATGCAAAACATACATAATTCGTTACACTATTAGTTACCCGACAACCATGCTCATGTAAATAGTTTTGTAGCGATTCACGTTGATTTTTAGCATAGGCAATGGCTTGCTCACAATATAGGTGTTCATCTAAACAGCCTGTACCTATAATAAGGGCAAATGCATTCAAATTCCAATGCGGTAGGTTCAACTTTAGCTCAGTAACAACTACCGGGCTTGCTACTAAATAGCCAAGGCGCAAACCTGGGATGGCATACATTTTTGTCATCGAACGGACGACAATCATATGAGGATTTTCAGCTACATACTGGATCAATGAATAGTCTTCATCCACCCAGTCAATAAATGCTTCATCAATGACGAGCTCACAATTGACCTTTGCGCCATGAGAGATTAATTTGAGAAGTTCCTCTTTCTTCGGTAGCACCCCGGTCGGATTGTTCGGTGTGCAAATATATAACGCATCTGCGTTCACCATTTCACGCTCCAGGTCTTCCATTGGCAATGTATAGTGAACAATATCCTCTACAATAATAGGCACAATTTCAGCGCCTGCTGCTGTTAATGTTCGTTCATATTCTGAAAAAGTTGGATGTACGATAATAACACGCTTATTGGCGTAGCGTCTAACTAGAACACTAAAGAGCTCAGATGCTCCGTTACCTAGTAATATAGATTCTTTTTGAACTTGATGAAAAGCTGCCACCTTTGATAAAAACGGCTCACCGTCTGGATCTGGATAACGTTGAATGAGCGGATAAAATGTCCGCCAACGCGCCTCGACAAACGGGGGTGGCCCTGCCGAATTAACATTTTCGCTGAAATCATACACCTCTTCGGGCATAGCAAGCCCTAGCTGATAATAAACATTTTGCGGATTTGCTCCGTGATTAGGTAATTGCAAAAATAAACACCTCCACTGCTAACATAACTAAAGTAAAGAGCAAGGTCGCAATGCGCATATGAATTACAGACGTTGCGATATGCTCCTTCGTTAATGGAACTAATTTCTCGCCCATCACTGCTCGATAAGAAACGACACCCTGATATGTATTTTTTCCACCAAGCTGTACACCTAATTGAACAGCTGTAGCTGCTTCTAAATAACCACTATTAGGACTTGGATGCTTTTTCGCATCCTGTGCCCAACGTTTTAAGCGCTTACCGAGAGATACGTTTGATTCATTTTTCGTCCCTAGCACCATCAGTAGACCTGTTAATCGACTAGGAATAAAATTCAATACATCATCTAGCTTTGCCGCAAACATACCAAAATCTTTATATTTCTCGTTTTTATACCCAATCATAGAGTCTAACGTATTGACGGCTTTATAGCCCCATAACCCTATCGCGCCAAATAAAAAGGCATAAAATAACGGTGCGGTTACCCCATCACTCGTATTTTCTGATACCGTTTCCACAACACCTCGAACAATCTCATCCTCGTCAAGTTTCTCCGTATCACGTCCAACAATCCAAGACAATTTCACGCGAGCTTCAGCAAAATCGCCTTTTACGAGTGGTTCATAGACAGCCATCGCCGCTTCCTTCAAGCTACGCTGTGCTAATCCAATCCCAATAAGTAAGCCCTCAACCAAAATGCCACATAGCAGGTTTACCTGATAGCTTAGTAGCATAATAGCCGTGACAACAAACATCGTTGTACCAACTACAGCGAGCGTCATCACCATGCCACGAAATTTTCTCATGCTTCCCTTATTCCATAATTCTGTTTGAGATTGAATGAGCTTTCCAATCCAGCGCACTGGATGAGGCATTTTAGGAGGGTCCCCCACTATTACATCAAAAACAAGCCCAATGATACAAGCAATCGCTAGTGCCATCATAAAGGATTCTCCTCTTTATCTTTCTTATATTTTTGAATGGCCTCACGCATTGTTTCATAAACACCATGGCCAATGACTTTACCTAGCATTGTAATAGGCCCTGCATACTGATGGTAAGCACCTTCCTCTGTCGAGGCAATCAACAAGCTATCCGTTGAAGTACCTGTCGCTTGTGTACCCGTTGTTGGATCTGTTATGTCCTCATCAAACAGTGCCTTGACCTTGGCCTCTGTCGTAGAAATCATGGCCTGAAATAATGCTTCATCCGACAATTTCCCGTTTATTAATACCCACGTATTAATAGTCCCAGCATGATACTGTTCCTGACGATGAAAGGCACGCGTAATATCGACCGCATTGCCAAGACCAGCCGTAATCATAATGACAAGATGAATTCCTTCATATGTAAACTCACGAATTGTTGCATACCTAGCATAGACGGCCGTCATCATCGCAACTGTATTATCAATCGGAAAGCCCTCAGACTGTAGAAACCGTTGTAATTCTTTCTGTGGTTTACGTTCATCATACGTATAAGGCACGGAACGATTCATCAAATGTGTATAAAAGCCAAAGCCCGGATTATGTACCGCTGACGATACGACCTTCATTGGTGAGTCTGTTTGAATGGCAACATAATGGTCAGAAATATGAATATCTTCCTTGCGTAATATCGGCATTATCTCGCCTCCTTTTCAATATGTTGGGCAAGCGATAACAAAAATAAAAAAACAAATTCTTACAAAGAAGAATTTGTACTGTTTATTTTTAATTTAATAATTTATTGCAAATATAAACCTTTGAATGATCGTACAGCATCACAACTTCAACATTTTCAAATTATTTATTTTTTTGAAATTGTATCACAAATTCACGAGTTATCACAATTCAATTTCGATATATTCGTTTATTGCCTTTGCTTTAAGGTTTTAAAACGAATAATGGAACCCGCAATGATAAATACCCAGCCAATACCGATATAGACAATTTTCATTGTTTTTGTCGAGGACGGTAAAATATCCACAATAGTTAAACAAACAAATAGTATGCCAATCATTGAAAGAAGCATACCAATTGATAATTTTTTCAAAATAACAACCTCCAATCAATGTACGCCCTCGATTTTACCGTATTCCAGCCAAAAAGAAAACACCAATCCAGTTTAAGGATTAGCGTTTACACCACATTAACGAGCAGTAATTTTTACCTATCCCGAAAACAAAGCCCTTAAAGCTCGATGGAAGAACACTATTAATCAGTGAGGATAAAGAATCCCCACTGATTTATGTTTCACATTATTTCCCTACACTCTTGCATGCGCAAAAAATTCTCCATAAAGTGCTTGTAAAATTTGGTTTTCATATTCTTGTAGCACACCAAATACTAAACTAACCTCAGATGAACCTTGATTTATCATCTCTATATTTGCACCTGTTTTTGAAATCGCAGTAGCAGCACGTGCCGCTAAACCTGTGTTATTACGCATACCTTCGCCTACTATAACAATCATCGAAAACCCATGACGCATTTGCACATCATCTGCATTTAACTCACTTTTCACACGAGAAAGAATTCGTTCTTCATTTTCTAGTGTTATTTGATTTGAACGCATAATGACAGAAATATCGTCTAATCCAGACGGTGTGTGTTCATATGAAATATTTTCATCTTCTAAAATTTGTAGAAGCTTGCGTCCAAAGCCTACTTCCCTATTCATCAAATATTTTGACACATATAAAGTTGAAAAGCCACTGTCTGCCGAGATCCCTGTAACCGGACGTCCTGTTGTAGAACGTCTTGGAACGATACGAGTTCCCGGGGCTGATGGATTATTTGTATTTTTTATGTTAACTGGCACCCCAATCTTATAGACAGGCATTAACGCTTCATCGTGGAAAACTGAAAAGCCTGCATAGGATAATTCGCGCATTTCGCGATACGTAATTTCTTTAATTTCCACTGGATCATTTACAACTTTAGGATTCGCGGAGAACACACAATCCACGTCCGTAAAGTTTTCATAAAGCTCCGCTTCAACAGCAGCTGCTAAAATAGAGCCTGTAATATCAGAGCCTCCGCGGTCAAATGTACGTAGTATGCCCGCTTTAGTGTAACCGAAGAAACCAGGGAATACAATAATTTCCTTGGTATATTTTAGATGCGCTAAATTAGCATAAGCCTCTGGTAAAGCATACGTACGTTCAGGTAAATCATTGACGACCAAACCTTCTTTTGGACTTACGTAACGTGCCGGCATACCGATTGAATTAAAATAAGTAGCGATTAGCTTCGCATTATTGTCTTCTCCTGCCGCTTTGATGCTATCGATAAATAATTCCTCATTCGATTTATCACCTTGGACACGTTCACGTAAATCTTCAGCTATCACATCACAAATTGTATGATCTAACCCCAAATCATCCGCAATCGCCATAAAACGATTGACAACGATTTGTAATTCTTTTTCTATTTCTTCATTTTTTAATGCTGCCGTTGCTAAGTTAATTAATAAGTCCGTTACCTTTATATCGTCACCAGAGCGCTTCCCTGGTGCAGAAACGGCTACGATTTTACGTGCCGGATTAGATTTTACAATGTTTGCTACTTTTTGAATTTGTTCTGCACTTGCTACAGATGTTCCACCAAATTTACATACGATCATAACCATCAAATCCTAACTTTTTAAATTGAATGTATTCCTCCAAAAAACAATTGAATGTACACAGTGTACAAATTATCGTTCCCCACGTCAATACAATTTAAAAAATTCACGCAATTAATCGATAGAAAATGGACAATTTTCACACTGTTTGATTTATTATACGGATTTCGTATGAAATAGTTAAGGTTTTTACAAATTTTTTTCGTAGAATTCCTATAATCGTACAAATATTTGTCTGAACTAGCTGAAATCATCAAATTTACAGAAATTTTCAATCCTAGATCTGTCGTGGTAAAACAAACCACGTCTTTAGCAATCTAAATGTGGCGATTCATATGAACTATTTTGTTTGTATAACGTAGTTTCTCTAAAAGAACCCTTTTGTGCATACTTAAATTATTTAGTGTTTTTCAGCATACTTAATAAAATTGTAGTGCCTTTCTTCTATATTAATTGAAGAAAACGCTTTCTCCATTATGATATGCAGAACTAATTGTGATGTTTGTGCTATTTATGGATGATGTCAAGCTATTCTTTTTTTTGAATTTTTTATCTGTTTTAGGCGGGTATTGCTTTGATTTGCGTAGGTTTCTTTTTTCTGTGGAGGGGCTGTATTCGTAGGGACCAGAGCGATTCTTGAAGTGATCCGATTGGTGTTCTCTTTACCTGTGCAGTTTTTAGGGGGAGCCGATCACTTTTCTCTTGGACCTGAGCAGTTTCTTGAGGAACCCGATCACTTTTCTCTTGGACCTGAGCAGTTTTTTGCAGGACCTGATCACTTTCCTCTTGGACCTGAGCAGTTTACTTTGTTAAAGTATACGAATGGCAAAACGGTTAACTTTATAGCGAAAAGGCCCTAACATAACGATATGCTAGGGCCTTTTATATTTAGATCAATCCAATTACATTTAAAAATACGATAATAATGGCAAGTGGTGCTATATAGCGAAGTAAGAATAACCATATTACAAATAATTTATAGCCCTTATTTTTACTTACGCCCAGTTCATTCATTAAGACATCTTTCTTCATTTTAAACGGTACGAAAATCGCAACTAATAATACACCGAGCGGCATAAGAATATTACTGACTGTATAGTCTGCTAAATCAAATACCGTTTTCCCAAACAATGTCACATCACTTAAGACGCCATATGATAAAGCCGATGGAATCCCAACAACAAAGATTAGTAATCCGACAATCAATGCCATTTTTTCGCGCTTCCCATTCCCTTTTGCCGTTATAGAGGCCACGCTAATTTCCAACATGGAAATGGCTGATGTAATCGTTGCAAAGAAAAATAGTAACAAGAAAATAATGAAGAACACTTTTCCGAATGCCATTTTACTGAAAATAGCTGGCAAGACAATAAATAATAGACCAGGTCCTTGCGATGGTTCCATTCCAAATGCGAATACTACTGGGAAAATAGCAAGCCCTGCAAGCAATGTAATGACAAGCGTTAAACCGACAATAGAAAATGCAGAACGTGGTAAACTTTCTTCTTTCGGTAAGTATGAGCTATAGGTTACCATTACGCCCACACCGACAGATAATGAGAAGAACGATTGCCCCATCGCATATAAAATAATTTCAGATGTAACATTTGAGAAATCTGGCTGTAAGAAGAAACGAACCCCTTCCACTGCCCCATCTAATGTAAGAGCACGAATAATCAATACAAAGAATAAGACAAATAGGGCTGGCATGAAATATTTATTCACTTTTTCAACACCATTTTGTACACCTTTACTTACGATAAAAATAGTCATCAGAATAAATAATAATTGTGATCCAACCGCTAAAAATGGATTAGAAATGATGTCACCAAAGGTTGCTTCGTACGAGCCATTTCCTTCCCACAGTCTACCTGTAATGGCATTCCATAAATATAATAAAATCCATCCTCCAACAACACTGTAGAATGACAGCAATATGAAACAAGTCACAATCCCTAATTTACCAACCCACGGCCACCTCGACTTTGGAGCAATAGTTCTATATGCTTCAACAGCCTCTTTTTGTGCGCTTCTTCCGATGACAAATTCCGCCAATAATAACGGTAAACCAATTAATAAGGTAAAACCGATGAAAATTAAGAAGAATGCACCGCCACCTCCAATACCGGCCATATACGGGAACTTCCAAATCGCACCTAGACCTATTGCCGAGCCTGCTGCGGCTAAAATGAAACCTAATTTCGATGTCCATTGCTGTGATTCCATCTCTTTAACTCCTCTCTTCTACTATTTCTTTGTTTATGACAATTCGGTCTTTGTTCATTTTGGCCTATCATGACCCCTTTCACATACAACCACTGCCTTCAAACCTAGGGAAGATAAAAATACCGCGGTACCTTCCTGGTTGCGTAAATACCATCAAACTATTCACAAAAAATGCCCCTACGCAAATACGTAGGGACGATATAATATCGCGGTACCACCCTAGTTATGAAGCTACAACAAGAATAAAACCTTAATCCATTATGCCTCAGCATAATTGCGTCCGAAATCGGCTTTGTACCTACACAAAGAAATCCTCTCCGATTCCGTGACACCCGCCGAAGGCTTTAACTTCTTTTAGCGGGTGTTTGGATACCCACTAAAAGAAGTTAAAAATCGTCCCTACGCATATACGTAGGGACGACTAAATATCGCGGTACCACCCTAGTTATGAAAAAATAACAAGAGTATTAGCCTTAATAAAAAACGCCCCTACGCAAATACGTAGGGACGATTAAATATCGCGGTACCACCCTAGTTATGAAAATACAACAAGAATTAAACCTTAATAAAAAAACGCCCCTACGTAAACACGTAGGGACGATATATATCGCGGTACCACCCTAGTTGTGAAAAATCTTCACCACTTTATTTGATAACGGTAATCACTACCGTCTTCCACTTCCTCACAACATGTGATTTATGAAAGATGCTCCAGGTCGAAATTCATGATCATCTATATACTGATTCGCACCAACCATCAGCTCTCTGAAATAGGGAGATTTTCACTACTTAATCCTATCATTGCCCAAATATTCATTTTCCGAATTGATACTATCATTTTTATCACACATTTAATACTAGAGTCAATTAATTTTTTGAATTTTTATGTATTTCCCTCTTATTTTTCGTACTTTCGCATACATTTTTATACATCACAATAAAACTAGGCTCACATTGTTGGTGAAACCTAGTTTTTTATCTCAATCAAACTATATCGCGAATTTTCAGTCTCTTGTATTCAATAAGACCCAAATCCTAGAAAGTTTTCAGAAAAGGTGATCCATGAAAATATTAAGGGTTCTTACTGTTTTTATTTAAGGGCAGACTTTCTAAACGGTCAATAAGTTGTTGCAGGCTTTTTTCGTCTGTGGCGTACTGTCTGACATCCTCTCCAACTAATTTGTCTACCTGTTCTCTAGTAAACGTAAAGCTATTAACTATATCATCGCTTTGACCCGAGCTGTCCACAATCGAATAGGTTATACTATCGATGTTATCAATCAGGCTTAAGAGGACTATGGCATTACGATGAAAAGCTTCGCCATTTATGTTCCTCTCTTCTTTCCTACTTATAGAATCCTTCATTCTATAATTGATCGTCACTCCATAAGGCTGAACCTTCGTTTGAAGTGCCATGTTCCATTGATAATCTGTTGGATTGGGCATTCCACCGATGAGCCCGCCTACTTTAGTAGCATTACCTACATAAAGTGTTTTGTTCTCTATTAGCTGATCAATATTATATCCTGATGGTCCCTGTGACGTTTGCTGCAAAGGCTTTGGATTGGCAGTACATCCTACAACTAAAGCCATAATAACAATCATATATGCTGCAATTGTTCTCTTAGAAGCTTGACGGTAAGTAAGAATATTTTTAATTCTTGCTTTCACATTGCTCTCTCCAAAAGCAAGCGGACTTCCGGTTGGAAACCTTTTATTGCTGATGGAAAGAGTAAGCAATGAGGTTGAGTAGCTTCTTTTTATCTGGTTGCCCATCTTATTAACGACACTCTCATCGCAGGACATCTCCATATCCTTACTCATCAACGCGTAAGATAACCACATGAGCGGATTAAACCAGTGAATGATCAGCATGATAAATGCCAAAGGTTTTATGAGATAATCACGCCTCATAATATGAATCTGCTCATGAAGTAAAATGTAAGACAGCTCATGATCACTCATGCCGATTGGGATGTATATTTTCGGATTCAGAAAACCAAGAACAAAGGGTGTTGCAATCTGGTCAGTCTCATAAATATTATCTTTGACAAGTGTTGCAGTTCGAACTCTAACTACTATTTTGAAGTACGATATAATGCTGTAAAGTAGCAGTATAACTACACCTGCTATCCAAATTATACTTGCAATCCAGATAATGATTTGCATAGGGTTTGTACTTGCCATCGGAGTAGCCACTGGAAGAGATGAATTTATAAAATGACTTACTTCTTTAATGCCACCATCTACAACAGGCGTTTTCTGCATACCAATTTCCGCTGGCACAAATTCCAGGAAACCCGTGCCTGTTTTATCCTGAGGTTTCACGAAACGTAATATACTAAAGCTTGAAGCGAAACTAACGGGAATAATCAGTCTGATTGCTACGGCCACCCATAGAATATAAGAGAATATTTTAGGAGCGCGCTTCAATAGGAATCTCGCCATGATCACAGCTAGTGCGACAAAACTTGCAGTAATGCTCATATTAAGGATTATAAGAAACAGGTTCATTCTTTCGTTGCCTCCTCAATAATCCGCTTCAACTCTTCCGCTTCCTCATTCGAAAGTCCCTTTTCACCTAGAAAAGCAGTTAAAAACTGTGGCAAGGAACCATTGAAGGATTTTTCAACAACCATTTGGCTTTCGTATTTCAGTGCGTCCTCTTTTTTAACGACGGCTGTGACCGTTGCCTTCTCATTTCTAAGGATTCCACGCTTACATAATTTTCTTAAAACAGTATAGGTCGTGGACTTTTTCCAGCCAAGCTCTGTTTCGCACAGCTTAACAAGATCAGTAGAATTAATGGGCTCATGATCCCAAATCAGACATGCAAATTTGTATTCAGCATCGAACAATTTATACGGTTCCATTCTAATCGTCCTCCTAAGTTTATCGTAGTAAACCTCTTGTTTGTGAGTTTATTGGAATAAACCTCTTTTGTCAACAATTAGATTTTATTTTTCGAATACTGTTCCAGAAATTCAACGACTATATATCGCTGTTTCTGCTCAGTACGATTTGTTGAAATCATTTTGCTTGTAATTGTTGCTACCTATGCTTCAATCCATTGCCCAAAAGAAATGACCACATAACTGCATTATTTATTTTTAACAAAATATGTTACTCTAACATTATAAGGGAGGGATATTTTGTTAAATTCCTTTAGCAAATATACAAAATATGTAGTGCTACTCATTTTTATAGTTAAAATAATTTCTTTTGGTATTCCTGAATATGTAAAGCCTATTTTTATTTATGAATATTTTATATTTTTCGGATTTAGTTATTTATTTGCTATTCTTCAAGATTTTTTTAATCCAAGTGAAAAAACAGATATTTACCTACGTGTAGCCATCATCATCAGTTCTATCGTCATGTTGTTTACTTCAATCTACTATAAAGCCACGTTCTCGTTTACTTTTTCTGTAATAATATTCATTTCGTTTAGTTACTCATTATATTTAGCAATCAAGCAAAACAAAGTGTACAAGCAACAGGATTAATACCTTTGCTTGTTTGGTTTGTTGACATAAAAACAACAATTAGGAAGCAATCTTTAGGAATAGACCTCATCCCTACTTAAATACTATCTAATCCCAGATGTTCCCCTCTTTCAAATCTATATATTGATATCCAGTGGCTTGATAGAGTCACCTATGATACGATTACCAAATAAACAACTTCATTTGTTTTTTATGAGCGTTAGTGAAATCAAGTGAACAACAACTTAAAAGGATGATAATCAATTGAGTAACGAACAAAATAACAGTAAATTTATATACACTTATGTCCATCATGTTGACGAATATGATCTATGTAGAATGGAGATGCGTTCATTTTTTAGTCTGGATACCCCATCAAACTTTATAATAAGCGATATTAAAATTGATCCAAGCCGCAGTCCTTTTATACAAGATAGACTGGAAGTGCTATATGAAGATAATAGTTTAGAGAACATCAAGTCATTGGTGAAGGCGATAAAAAATGAAGCCACTTTTAAAGTAGTTTGTTTAAATAGTATGGATATTGGTGAAGAGAAGAAAATTCATCTGCCAGAGCGTCGATTGATAGAACGTGAGGTAGGATTGTGCATAGAGGGCGAACCAGAACTAAATGATCCTGCAATTGTATATGGTCTAATTATAATCGATGGCATATGGTATTTTGGAAAGCATATGAAGAGTGTATCCATTTGGCGTAAACATTTACACAAGCCACACAGTTATTCCACGGCACTTAGTACTAGAGTAGCTCGTACGGTTGCGAATATCGCGGTTCCGCAGCCTCAAAATATTCGTGCAATCGACCCTTGTTGTGGTATAGGGACAGTCGTAATTGAAGCCCTATCCATGGGGATTAATATTGAAGGTCGAGATATTAATTACAATGTCTGTCATGGTTCCAGAAAGAACATCACTTATTTTGGGTTGACAGGCAACATTACATTAGGTCCAATCTCCGAAGTGAAGGAACATTATGATGTCGCTATCATTGATTTACCCTATAATTTATTTACGCATACCTCCACCGAAGATCAATTCAATATTTTAAAACATGCTCGACGCATTGCAGATAAGGTAGTTGTCGTTACTATTGAAACAATTGATGACATGGTAGAAGATGCCGGTTTTGTTATAGCTGATCGATGTGTTGCTAAAAAGCAATCGTTTTTACGACAAATTCTATTATGTGAATAAAGACACGTACTATCTATCCAAATACGGTCACTGAGCTACGCCCTTTCCGTTCTTTCACGTAAAAGTCTTCTGGCAGGAAATGATTGAATCGCTTCAAAGGCGATTTGCAATGAGAAAAAAAGTAAACCAACTAACAGCTTGCAAAACCGAGGCAGGTTTACTTTTTTGTGTAAAAGTATATGACAGTGTTATTGCTTTTTAACTCTATAAAAAAAACAAGATTTGAAATTGATGATAAGGTAATTACCAAGCCTTATTCAATCTATCGTGTACCTTTAGAATCATTATTGATTAAAAAATATATTTTTTTAATCGCTAATATAAAAAACTCCATTTTGAAAAATCATTGATCTTTATCTTTTTAACTTAGTATGAGATTTTTAAAAAAAGTTTGATTATTTTTATTCAACTAAACCCCCTGTTTAAAAACAACAGCAAAGCTTATTAAACAATCGCGCCTTATTGTTATTAATCACAAAATATAAAAAAGTGCAGACTGTATACATACGTTGTAATGAAGTAAACTATATTATAAAAAGTACAAAATGATTTTGTACCTTAGTTTAACTTTTCAATAGGAGTTGGAGAATTGCTGAATATAAGGTAGGAATTATTAAGAAAAGAAGGAGAGATACAATGTTCGATCAAGCTGCGTTTTTTATTTTTAGAGTCCTGGTAATTCTAACGGTTTTGGTTGTTGTGTTTGGAATCCCTCTTGGGGATACACTGCTTAGAAGAAAATAAGACTGCATCCAAATGGATGTAGTTTTTTGATTTTACATCTTGCTTCGTTTCTGATTTCGTTTGTTTGTAGGGGCATCTGAACCAGGAAACCGACGTCGGAAGCATTCCAAAACGCTTAATTACGCTACTTATTCCATGACTAATAGCTTCTCCTGTACATTTCGCAATAATCCATTATGCTATTTTCCTTATAGTTATTTTCTGAAACACAGGCTCCCCGTCCTCCTTTTATTTCTTCATCCGTATGATTTTTAATCTGACGCTTCTTTTTATTGAATATACCATTAATTTTGTACTTCATTGATTCTGCCTCCCTTCAAACTCACCCGGATCAAATCATTAATTTATTTTTTTAAAACTGTCCTAAGCAAAACGCTCAATCATTATTAAATCATACTAATTTTCACACCCTGTTATTGTATGCTATCTTTGATCTAGTGACTGGACTGTTCCCTAGAAGTATTAAAGGTAATTTGAAAACGTTTCATACAAGTCGGGGAAAGTTGTTTTACACCCTCACACTTGGTTAACCATTACTTCTATCTTCGTAATTCTTGTAATTTGTAAGCTATATCAATAATTTTGATACTATTAAAATCAGATATAAATGAGGAGGTTTTAAAAAATCAAGTTAAATCGATTCAAGATATTAGAGACAAAAAAGATGACACTCAAAGTATTAACTTTCGGTTTCTTGGTCTTATTATCATACTTAATTTACTGGGGCTATTTTGAAGAAAATCTCTTAATTGAAAAGAAGTCCACTTCTGGAGATAAAAAAGTAATAATTAATGAATATGGAAATGATATTATCATAGGTTCACCAGCAGTTAAGATCTACTTTGAAAAAGATGGAAAGACATAGAAAACTAAAAAAATTGACGTTGATAATTTAAAGGAGTCTAACTTTTTATAACATAAGAAAGTACTTCCTTGTTAGGCACAAAAAAACCAATTACCGATTAAGGGTCGGCAACTGGTTTATAATTGGGACCAGGTGTAGATAATTATATAAATTAAATGCTTTTCATTCGTACCAAAGTACTTGCTGGACACCTCTTATTCCCGAAAAAATTCTAATAAAAAGAGCCCGCTTCAATTATCAAATTTAGCTTTAAATCCTGTACCCCAATAACTTCAACAAAAAAAGCGTCAACCCTTCTTGGATCAACGCCTTATTTTCTATTAAATACTTTTTATTCCTGATCAAACCATAGTAGCTCTTTATCGTCAACGTCGCCATTATAATTGATTAGAATTTCATCTCCAGCTTTAATATCTGTGTAAGCAAAGAAGTCAAATGTTTGATTTTTAAAATTAATTTCATAAATTGCATTTGGTTCATAAGAATGGTTAAACAACATTCCATAACCAAGAAGGATTGCAGATCGACCTATCCCATACTCAAAAGCGTAATCACCGAGTAGGGTTTGTTCGATGTATTGATGCTGTTCGTTTGGATAAGAAATGACAGGTGCTTCATGAAAAAGCTGTCCTTTTTTAATATCACATGTAGCAAATATCCCTCTATTGAATTCTCCATCACTTATTGGAGATGTTTTTACTTCGATCATGTTTGTTCTCCTACTCACTTTTAAAATATTCTTTGTAGCTGTAAACATTGAACTTTTTTTATTAGCTAGTTCATTTAAATACTTTGTTTATCATTGATTAGCGTGATTCTTTTGGGGGTTGACAGACGTCGCATTTACGTTGGTGTTTATTTTTAAACTTTGTAAATGTTTTTTCAAATTTATTACCACATGCACATTTCAATAATAACTTTTGAGAAAAACCATGATATTCCGTCGTTAGTAACTTACTTTCCGAATTAGTCTCAACAAATTCTTTAATTTTATCAATCGTCCATTTTTTATTCAATCTCTTACACCTCTATATTTTATCTCTATGCGGAGGCTTTTTGGCATCCGTTCAGTTATAAGGAACGTCTTAATACCCTTAAGTTATTCATTATAACATGAACTGGTATATATTTAAACAGCTTCAAGATATCGTTATCGAATCTCTCTATTGTAACAGCGCTTTCTATTATCCAACGTTATGAATGGCGACAATCTTGAAATTTGGATATTCTACTGATCTAGACATCAAATCCCAATCATATGCTTCAGTTCTTCATATGGCACATATCCAATAATTGGTTCTCGTAGTTTATTATGAATAATCAATCGAGAATGAGGAATGCCCATTACCTTATATTCCGCTGCAATATCTGGGCTTTTTTCAACATTCACCCTTATAATTTTCACCTTACCACTGAATTCTTCATTAAGTTCTTTAAGCACCCCTTTGAACATTTTACATGGGCCACACCACTCTGCCCAAAAATTTATTAACACAATCTTTTTAGTTTTTAGGTGTTCTCGTAATTCTTCCTTTGTTGTTACCTGTACAATTGACATCATTCTTTTCCTCCTTTTGAAAATAAAAATCTTGAAGTTATAATATGCTATTAATTATTATTAGACCCTACTCTCTCCTTTTTATTACACATTAAAGACCTTTAATATCTATAAATAAGCACTTTAGATCCTTCAGCAACAGTGGCTTTTAATGAAAACTGCCCTACATTGACAGCCACACCCATTGATAAATATTTTTTTAAAGAAAATCTCCTGGTAGTTGAAGTATGTCTAAATCACGGAATTCTTTCCATGATTTACGTTTGTCTCTTTCTTTCCATAAAGTACATTCTTTGGATTGATCATGATGACTAAAACCGCTAAAACAAAATAAAAAATGGCATTATACATGAGTAAATCAATTAATTTTCCATTTATTAAGCCCAGAAAAAAATTAAAGAATTGGTGGATGATGATTGGGACGATTAAATTTTGATTTAAATTATGAAATGCTGTCATGACGATCTTAGTTGACATGATTGCAATCATAAAGAGTAGAATATATTTGATTAAATCAATGCCCACAAGCCCTGTAGTAAACCATATAGGTAGATGCCACATCCCCCACCAAAACCCTATAATGATTGAAGCTTTTAATGGCGAATGCTTCTTTTGGAGCTCCATTTGAGCGAAACCTCTCCACCCTATTTCTTCTCCTAGAGGCCCAGAAAGGAGATGATTAAAAAAGTAATAAATTAGCATTCCCCATGAAGAAACAGTTAAAATTGAGTCTACTTCACTAGTATTAGATACAATAAACAAAATCATCAAAAATATGAAAGCTTGAATCATCATTGCCATAAAAATGACAGAAAACTTAAGTTTATTCTTGAATTGATCTTTTACAAATTGTATAAAACTTTGCCTAGGATAGATTTTTTTAAATAATATCGCAAAAGCAAATGTTGAGGACCAAGCTGATACACAGAGCATGACATCAAAAATCCATTTAGGAAGACCCACCATGCTGATGAGTCCTACAAGACAAAAAAGTGGTAAAAAAATGATATTGGTTAGTACTATAAAACTTGCTACTGGTTTTTTTAGTTTCTTTTCGTTATTCATACATATGCCCCCGCTTCAAACTCGTAAATATATTTAACAATATCTTTAGCTTAAACCTGGGGGTTGCTCACAGGTCAATACTTTTACCATCTCAAAATCCCACGAAAAAAATACCCTTCAAAGACATTGAAGGGTAAAAAATATATTCTTTCTATTCATCGAAATATGTAGTTTTAATTTTTTTCTCGTCCAAAAATTTTTCGATTTTTAGTTGCTGCCTGCCGTTCGCTTTAGAAAAATGCTCTGAAGCAAAATCTGTTATTTCTGTCAAACTACCATTTTCAACTGCTCCAACAATTTCCTCATCAAATTGTGTTAAAGTTGCCCGAATTGATGAAACAAATTCATAAATTGTCTTTGAAGGTTCTTTATAATCATCTGGGATACTATTATTACTTATAAAATCATTAAAATTCGTATCATTCTTTTTCCCTTCATCTATTAATTTATTTAATGTTTCCCGATCCGATTCAGTAGCATCCTCATATTCATAAACAATTGTCTCCATTTCTTTATCGATGACATGACTATAATCCATATACTTTTTTATACTTGCTTTCATTTCATCTTCAGTAATAGTTTCGTTCTTTTTAGTAGAAACGAATAGATCATCTGGAATTTTAGCAGATACATTGCTTACGGCATTTCCCTTACTTTCTTTATTGCTTGCTTCATCGCTTGCTTCATTAGACAATGTATCGTTTGAACAAGCACACATCAATACAATCGTGAATGCCATTAATACATAAAAAGTAAATCTTTTCATTGTAGTCTCCTTTTCAACTAGCCGTTTTTTTTATATTGCTAAAGCTATTGGTTCCTTTTTAATGTTTACAGAACCACTCCCTACCTTAAATCGATATTCAATTGTTGAATTAAAATGCTTACCACCAATAGTAAACTTCGCAGTTGAACAATTAGTTGTATGCTCATCATACTTAAAATACATATTCATCCATTGTCAGCATCCTTATTCATAACATATCAAATGGTTTCTACATGCTCACGCCATAGTGTACTAGCTAAATAGTACACTATGACTATTAAGTTTTCAAGCATTAAATTCAAAAAAAAGGAAGAGCTATTTAATAATTGGCTCTTCCTTCATTAAATCATGTTGAATAACGTATGCATAGGTAGCAACAATAATATTCACTCGATAGGTGCATAAATCTCTAAAAATACACGTTCAAGACCATCTTCATAAGTGGTCAGTAATAGATTTATATAAACTTTTCCCAGTAGTGCATACCCTTTTTCTATTGCAAATTTTCTTAAATTCGCTTCCACACGTTGATCAATATTCTCTCCACCAGTTGACCATCTTCCATCTTCAATAATTGTATATAGACATTTTGGATGTGATAGAATTTCACCTTCTATTGCTCCATCAAAATCCTCCACTTTTCTTACAATAATAAACTTATCCCCTATAATACCTTCTTCATTGAAGCTGATGACTCTTCTTAAAGATGTGAGTGTAACTGCTTTTTTTAAGCTGTCTGCATTCTTTTTTAAAGTGTCGTATTCATCATATGCTGTAAAATGTTCTATTTCTCCCTTTATTGCTAAAGGTTTCATTTCCTTCACTATGAATTTTCCTAAGAATTGTTTGATTTGCTTACAATCTTCTTTTACTATTTGAATCTTTTTCAATAGCATTTTTTTATATTCGATTTCCAGTAAAACCTCTTGTTCTTTTT
The DNA here is from genome assembly GCF_023337835.1 of Lysinibacillus sp. Bpr_S20. Classification (NCBI taxonomy): domain Bacteria; kingdom Bacillati; phylum Bacillota; class Bacilli; order Caryophanales; family Bacillaceae; genus Lysinibacillus; species Lysinibacillus sp. Bpr_S20. The sequence goes on along the minus strand of NZ_JALNLQ010000001.1, from coordinate 723,552 downwards.
CTTCTAATAATGATTGAATGCCATCAATACTCTTACTCTTTCTTAATTCCTGGATTTTTTTAATTTCAATATCAATTTCTCTGTAGAAATTTACTGTTGTAATATCATAGATATCAAAATGATTATATTTTCTATACCCATTCTCAATATTTTGCTTTGGCTTTACTAATTCCTTTTCCTCATAAAATTTTAAGGTATCTCTAGATACACCTAAAAAATTAGCTACTTGCCCAATTGTGTACATGATACTCTCCTTTATAAAATCTCCTTATTGATGAATTTTTGATTCTTCTATTCAATCATTGTAGTTGTAGTTTTTATTTTACATTTACATCAAAAACAAAAGTCTCTTTTCCTTTATTCCATGTTACCTTAAGTTCATAAATATAATATCCTTCTTTAGATGGCATTGTTATTTTATTATCATTCATTTCAACATTATCAGTTGTACCATCTTCATTCTGTTTAGTTATTGTTATAAAAGAAGGATTTTTTTCAATTTCAAATTTTAATATATCTTTTTTATCGACATCTATTGTTTCAAAATCATCGGCTAATTCATTTAGATCACGCGAACGCAATTCTGTTATTTTTACATCCCCATCATCCCATTCGAAATTACTTGGAATCATTGTATATGGTTCTCCGTTCACAATAACTTTGCCTTCAGGCTGACTAAACGTATCGTTTTGAAAACCGTTACAACCACTCAAAAGAGTAACCATCAAAATGGATAAAATTATTTTTTTCATTTCAACACCCCTATAAATAAATTTATAGACTCAATCATCGTAAATGTGTTCTTCAGTATCCTTTTAAAAACACGAAAATGTAATTGTCTACCCTAGCTGGTTTGCTGACCACCACACCATAAGTTGTTATGGGAAATGGAGTAATAGATGAAATCCTATACAGTATTAATGGATATCTTGCCTCTTTTCTAAGCTTAAAATGTCAATATAGACCATTCATCTATAATGATACATGAACAAACTTGCTAAAGGAACTCATTGTGCATTAACATAGTTAAGCAATGATATGTGACTGTATCCATTACTCTTACACAATCTTGAAATTATTTTTACTAAAGGAGTGGTAGAATTGGCACGTGTTTTATTTATAAATGCTGGATCAGAAGGACATATCAATCCAACGATTGGAGTTGTGCAGGAGCTAATTTCACGTGGAGAAGAGGTCGTGTTCTTTACGATAGAAGCTTTTCGCGAGCGTATAGAGAAGACAGGAGCAACAGTACGCACAATAGATGGTCAAAAATTTATAAAAGCTTTTATCTCAGGCGGAAGAAATCATTTATTAGAAAGAGTCAACGGTCTTTTACTTACTGCAGATATCGTCATACCTAGTGTTCTTGAACAAATTAAAGGAGAGCATTTTGATTACATCATCCATGATTCTATGTTTGGTTGTGGCCGTATACTTGCCCAAATCCTGAAGCTTCCGGCAATCAGTTCATGTACCTCTTTTGCTGAGACAAAAGAATCTTTCGAAAAAACTTTAGAACATCTTTCACAAAATGTCCCAAATGAAGATTTAACAAGGATCCATAATGATTTTTTAAAACTAACGACAATAATCAAAGAAAAATATGGTGTTGAAATCCATTCTCCATATGAAGTATTTTGTAATCCCGCACCGCTTACAATCGTTTATACAACTAGAGAATTTCAACCTTTTGGAGAAGCATTTGACCCATCCTTTAAATTTATAGGTCCATCCATTTCCTCACGGTTAACACAAGCAAACTTCGACCTTTCTGCGATCAAGGGAAAACACCCTATTTATATTTCACTCGGTACGGTCTTAAATCAAGCCATTGATTTCTATAAGTTGTGTATGAAGGCATTCGGGAATACTGAGCATACCGTTGTCATGTCGATTGGGGAACAAACATCACTTGAAGCATTAGGAGAGATTCCTGAAAATTTCATAGTGAAAAATTATGTTCCACAAACCGAATTGCTACAATACACTAAATTATTTATCACACATGGCGGCATGAATAGCACCAATGAAGCTCTCTATAACGGGGTTCCGCTAATCGTGATCCCACTAAGTGCGGATCAGCCGATCATTGCTAAACAAGTTATCAACATCAGAGCAGGTATTCAATTACAAATGGAAAGTTTGACAGCCAATAAACTATATGAAGCTGCCAATCATGTGTTAAACACCCCTTCCATCCAGAATGCTGTTGTAAGCATTAAAGAATCCTACCAACATTCTGGTGGGTATCATAAAGCTGTTGACGAGATTTTCAAGTTTAAAAGCCAATACGATATTTAAAAGCTGCCATTATTGGTGGCTTTTTAAATAATGAAATAAAATTTCTGGGTAAAGATAAAGTGTACCCTTTGTAAAGGGCATTTTGAAAAAAAGCTAGGCAACCTCTTGAAGCTGCTGTCTGTATTTTGCAGGCGGCAGCTTTTTCAAGTTCCATTGCCCTCGATAACGGTTGTAATATATCATATAACTTTTCACTTCTCGTTTTACTTCTTCTAATGTTTCGCACGTTTTCAGATTAGTTTCATCTTTAAAATGACCGAAGAATAATTCTTGAGGGACGTTATCCCAACAGTTTCCTCGACGTGACATGATTGCCCTAGTCCCATTTTCTTGACAAGTTTCTGGAATTTTGGATTCGTATAATGGAATCCTTGATCGGAATGAATAAATGCATCTTTCGTTAAATGGTGGTGATTTCGTTTTAATTTACGAAGAGTATCGAGCGCGATATCCATACTTAATGAAGCAGATACTTCATACGCTAAAATTTCGTTTGTCTCAGCGTCCTTAATTGTTGATAAATAACTCTAAATAAATGCTGTTGCTTGGACGAAGAAAAGGAGAAAAACGAAATGCTTTTCTCTTACTTTAATCCGTCTATGCTTTATCATCAAAAGCCATTAACCAATTCACAATTTCTTAAAGCTGAATTTTAGCCGCCTAGATTTATCATATGTTTTTAATTTAAATTATTTTCCAATCGTCCAATTTACTCTTATCCTGTAGCTTCACTTTCGCACAATAAACACTTGCTATTTCCCCACATCAACCTTAACGTTGAAGCTAGTTCGTCTCATTCCAAAAACACAACGAATATCAAAACCGCTTTTCATTCTTCACTATAATTAAAAACAGGAGTGATACATGATGAACAATATGATTCAAGATATGATTGATTGGATTGAAGAGCACCTGTTTGAGGGGTTTTCCCTGATGAAATTAAGCGAAGCAATGGGCTACTCTTCTTATTACTGTTCCTTTAAATTTCATCAAATAACAGGCATTAGCATTAAACGCTATATGACCCTACGAAAAACTTATCTGTCTTCAATCTCCCTTAGTGAAACAGATGCTAGGATCATTGAGATAGCAATAATGCATGGCTATTCATCGCAAGAAGCATTTTCTCGTGCTTTCAAGGAAATATTCGGCGTTACCCCTAATGCCTTTCGTTTAAGTCCTGAACCATTGCAATCTTATGTAAAGCTCACTATGAATGAAGCGAGGAGTTACTATATGGATATTTCTAAAAAATTAATAATTGAAGATTTACAAAAGCATGTGGATGAACATTTTGATCATGAAGTATTGAACATTTTAAATGGACAACATATGTATGAACAATTCAGTTCTCAACAATTAATGGGAAAAAGCGATTACGCACCATTTAATGAAGCGATGTGTGTACATGACACCGTTAAAACCATTTTTAGCGACTCATTCAAACAGGTTCGAGCGGCAGGACATGAAGTCTCATTAGCAGAATATGAGGCCATTACAGTTGCACCTCTTAAAAAGACCTTATTTTCAAAAGAATATCAATGCATCGTTCTTTGGTTTGGTGAAGATATGTTTTGTCAGATGAATTTAATAACCGTGTTAGCTTATTTAGAACAACTATCATTCAAAGGAACGATTTACTATCATGCGGTGAGAGAGCAAACATATGATGTGCAAGAAACTGACATAACATTAGGTAACTATTTTGATATATATAAAGCAGTATTAATAGACCACCGTATGCCAGATGTAGAATTAATGCCAGTTATGTATCAAGGAATCAAATTGTATTTAGAACTATTGAACAACGACAACGAAATCACAAAATATATTCAAACACATCAACATCTACCTCAAAATGAAATCGTACGAAACCTGCTACATCTCTTCCCTCAGTACGGTTTAGGGGATTCTCAATATTTAGCATTAATTAAAGCGACGAAAAAATAATGATTGAGCGCTGCTTACCTCACTCCCCTATAGGGCGATGAAGAATTGCTATCAAGCTCTTCATCGCTCATTTCAACACCAGGAAAAGTGCTTTGTAGAGAAAATTAAAATATTCTTTGTTTTCAAACAGCAACATTGACATTGCATCAGATTTCTATAATCTGTAATAATCCATGAAATTTGTAAAGTAACATGAAAACGAACAATGGAGTGAATTGAATGAGGATTATTAAAGTTGTAGATTATAACCACAATTGGAGCAGCCTCTATCAGAAAGAAGAACGTTCTATTAGGGCTATCCTTCAAGAAGAATGGGTGAATAGTTTTCATATTGGAAGTACATCCGTTCCAGGTTTAAAAGCAAAACCAATTATCGATATTTTACTAGTAGTCAATGATATTCATAAATTGGATTCATTTTCTAAGCAATTTCAAGAGCTTGGATACGAAATTAAGGGTGAATTCAGGATAACTGGAAGAAGATATTTCCGTAAAGGTGGCGATCATCGCACACACCAAATTCACGCTTTTCAATATAACAACATGGAAGAAATAGAAAGACATTTAGCATTTAGAGATTATCTTCGAGAGCATCCCGAAATTTGCAGGCAGTATGGGGAAATAAAGAGCCGACTTGCCGAGCAGTATCCAAATGATATTGATGGCTACTGCAACGGAAAAGACGCTTTTGTCAAAAGTGTTGAAAAAGATGCTATTAAATGGCACTGGACTGTCCGTTAATAGTAATGTTCATTAGGCGTGTTGATTAGGAAAAATATAGCTTTATTATTGACCTTAAAATTTTTTTGAAAATGTATGCCCATTTTTAACTGATTGTAGCGGAGGGCTACTCGACTCTCGCGGGAAAGGAGTAGCCCGTAGCGGAAATCAGCCTCTTCGAATTAATCTGTCATTTTTCTCATAATCCATTCGATGGGCCCTCTTTTAAATTTATTTCTCCATAAGACAGAAAAGAAAATACTCACTACGAAAAATAATATTGTAAATACTAATGAAAATGCTAACGTTTGGTTTTCTAACCGATTGAATAATGCCAATAGGCCAACACCATTGAATACATGACTTACATAATGCGTTAATGTTAATTGTCCTGTTTGAATAAGTGATTTTATCAACCATTGCCCAGCAAACTTTTCTACAATATATATAGAAGCAACAATAACAATAATCGCAGAAGCGGAATTTGATAAGATATATAAAATGTTTGGTGGAATTGGTCCAGTTTGAAACAAAAATTCTGCACTGTTACCATCTAATACCGACAGAGATAGTCGCATCAATACTTTTGAAAGTACCTCTATCGTTATAAGTGTAAATAAAGAAATGTATAACATTTTGTTTCTTACAGCTTTCTTCGATAAATCAAGTCTGCCAAGAATCATTCCAAGCAAAAAGAAGCATATCCAAGGGAATACTGGATGATACCCATTAAACAATAGATTTCTGATAAAACCTTCTATTGTCCAAAAATCAAGATATTCCATAAATAGTTGTTCTGGATGCCATCCTTTCAAATAATTCATTGTCACTTGTAAGATTTGCGAGGTAATTAAAAAAAGACTAGATAGGATGATCATGCGCTTTGTAGAAGCTACGATAAGAAACGATGCAATCAGCATATAAACACCATAATAATGGAGGATATCTCCAGTCCAATCTGCAACATATAAAAGTAAACCTAGAGTAAAAAGAAATGCGGAACGTTTCCATAATTTCACCCTATTTTCTTTAATAATAGAAAGTTCAGCGCCATCTCTAGCTTTTCTTGTCATTAAGGCGACTCCGATACCGGCCAACGTAACAAAAGTGGCTGACGCTCTGCCTTCAAAAAGTCCAGTAAACCATATAAGCCAATCTGGCCCGTTTCCTGCTGCTCCCATAATAATTTTAAAGTTAACGATAAGCATCCCAAACATAGCTAATGCTCGAGCGAAATCTAACCCTTCAATCCGCTTAAATTGTATCTGTTTGGCCATAAATGTTCCCCCTTCTTTAATTGCGCCCTTCTTCATACATCATCACTTTAAACTATAGGGTTGACCTAATGTCAAACCAACTTTGTTTGTGTTCAACTCTCCATTCATTTGCCCAATTATTCATGGGTAGAATGATGCTAAAACCCATACGTCGACAACTAAATTCTTATTATCACTTAAGTTTATTGTTTGACATTAGGCTAGCCCTAGAGTTTATATTTATCTAGAGAAGAGGGATATTATGGATGAAACAATTACAATAAATCAATTGGCTAAAATATTTAATATTAGCCATCATCAAATACGATATTACGAAGAAAAGGGGCTGTTATTTCCATCCTACACAGATCATAATAGATATCGAAAATATTCTCTTAAGGAAATTTATCAACTTGCTCAAATATTAATGTTGAGGCACTTAAATCTTTCAATCGCACAAATTAAAGAAGTTGTAACTTCGTATGAAAAAAATGATTATTTGAGTTTATTAGGAGATAAATCAAAAGAACTTTCAGAGGAAATAAACAAATTACAAAAGATTAAACAGGCCATTGATCACCATTATGTTACTATTACAAACAAAAAAGTAAATTCAACAAAATACTTAGAAGAGAGTCATTTAGAAAGACTAATCACTTTAAAAACGAATGAAACTTTATCAGCCAAAGATTTTTTAAAATTACAATTATCAACGCAATTTTTTTATAATGATATTATTTATGTTTTTGAAGAAGATGAATATCATATGTGTATAAAAACAGAACATCCAGCTGATTTCATCATGAATGAAGGTAACTATAGTTCTATATTTATTATGGGTGAAAATGATGATGAAATTGAGGAACAAATAGTATCCATTATCGACAAGAAAAATGGTCCTATCTATGTAATGGAGCTCTCAAGCGGCATTTTTACTAATAGTAATATTCTTGAATTAGAAGTTCTAATTCAAGAAAAAAGTGATAACTAATCGGGTAAAAATTTTGTTCATTGGGAAAATGATATGGGAAAAACCCAAAGAAAATAATTGTGAAATAAGCACTATTTTAAACGGCTCACATATTGAACAGAATCGTTCAACATACGAGCCGTTTTTTTACTATTATACATTCATGTCAGTAATAGCAGGAATATTGATCTCCTTCACACATGAAACTGGTGATAAATTAATCATACATTGGACAATGGCTACAATATCTTGTACAGGAATACGTGTACCTTCATACAACTTAATTGCTTTTTCAGCCCTTTCTTCAAAAGGTACTTCAGCAGCAAGTTCTCCTGGATTTATACACGTTACAGCGATCTTATCTTTTCTCACATGCTCGCGTAAAGCATTCGTAATGCCTCGTAAGCCAAATTTAGATGTCACAAATGAAACTTGCGCATTATTCGAATGATCTAAACCTGCTGTCGATCCTATTAAAATTATTTTCCCATTTTCCGCTTGTCTTAAATTAGGTAGTAGTGCCTGAATATATTTAATTGTGGAAGTTACATTAATATTTATTAAGTTTGCAATATCCCCAACTTCATCTTTATCAAACGTATAGTCATCTTCAAAACCATGCTTTTCCCATACTCCAACATTGTAAATACATACATCTATAGCAACGCCTTGTAAAGCTTCTTTTAAAGCTGGAATATGTTGTTGACTAGATAAATCAATAGTCAGCCATTTACGATTAACGCCATCATCTAGATCTAAACTACTTGGTCGTGTTCGAGAAACCACCCATACTGTATCTCCTTTAGTTGGTAACCCCTTTACAAATGCATCACCTAATCCTTGGCTTGCTCCAAATATAATATAGTTCTTGCTCATCCAATCACCCCTTCTATATAACTACAACTTAAGTATAGTTAATATAAAAAATAGTGATAACTAATGTGATTTATGGAAACATTTAGGTGTTTAAAAATACGTATGCTTTTTCATGTTAAACTTATTTCACCCAATACGTTGTACAATCGTCATTTCGATCTAGGAAACCATATTCAATTAAGTACCTTCTTATAGATACATAATCACTATAAATAGGCTTTAAAATCTCATTTACTTCTTTTTCGCTATATTTACGCCCTACCTCAAACTTCGTGACAATGTATTGCAGTAAAATAATTTTTCGTTTTTCTTTACTTGGAAAACTTTCAATAGGACCATCTAAGCCATGTTTAAAATACGTCGCTAGTACTTTTTCTTTCTCATCTACTGTAATCGCAAAACGCTCATCCACCTGTGTTGCCCCCTTATGAATTGGCTCGTATACTTTTGTTGTTTCTAAAGCCTGCATAATTGCGAGAAAAACTTTTGCCTGTTTTTCTTTTTCTTTCAATTTAAATCGATGCTGTCGAATTGTTGAAATACTATTTGCGGAAGTGCTATTAATAATTTCCTTATCTGGCGCCCCTGTTGCAAATAACTTCAGCAATTCGGTTTGGATATCTGATAGCCCAGTATCCTTCTTATTTAATTGAAGTAACGCTTCAAACACAGAGATATGTTCTTTCTCAATATGGAGATGAATAGCTTTTTTAGCTGTAAAGAAACGACCCTCTATGTTGAATACTTCTTGGCCATCAAAAATTTCTTTACAAAATATACATTCATATGCTTCCCCTGTGTCTACATACCCCCTCGATAATTCATCAATAGTCAAATCAGTTAAACTCATAAACAAAACCTCTCTTTGTTCATCATTTAATAAACAATATATAATAAGTTTATTTATTTGTAAACAATAATAACGTTTGTTTATCAAAAAAGAAAAATCTATTTTGATAATAATTAATCAAAACAGATTCCTCCAGTGTTTAAATTTATCTAATCGTTTTTTTCACTTTGCAGATAGATGAAAATACTGCTAATTATGCTAAGCCCACCAAATAACAAAATCCATATATTCTTAAATAAAAGCCCATAGATCGTCATTACACTACCAATAATTCCACTTGAAAAAGCACTGGATACTATGGACTTTTTTGTTGGTTTAGGGAATTGAATAGAGGTTCCCATATTTTTATTTCCCCATTTACAAGCCGCATCCATGATACTCTGTAGTTTGTCTAACATCTTTTTATCCTCCTATTTTTAGAATACGAAAAAGGAAAAGAATGCATTGGACAGAGCACCCAAAAAAGCCAACATTGAAAATGATAAACAAACCATTCCGCCAATCATTTTCGACCTCTGTTCTCTATTCTTTTTGGATATTAAAACTAACCCGAAGATTAGTAGGAAGATTGCTAAAATAATATTCAGCGCGATAAAATACGGTGCTGTTTCTTTTAGAAAGTCTATAATACTCCAAAATAAACTCATTGATATCTCCTCCAATTGTATAGTTGATATTTAGCCTCTACTCAAAGATGCTTGCGACCAATTGCTTTGTCATAAATTGAAAGGCGGCTAAGTGATCACAGTTCTTCGAAATTCCTTCTTTACTGGCAACGCTTGAAAGAAGAACTGAGAAGGTAGAAAAAGCTAAATTTTCAGAGACTTTTAATTTAAGATTTGCTCGTTTGATTGCTGTGCGAAAAAGTTCACTACTATCAAATATTAGTTTTTCTTTCATTTCCTCCGAAAGTTTACTATAAAACGCTGTGAAATCAACCGTTTTCACGTCATAAAGAAATGGTTTGCTTTCGTATTCATAGTAAAGCTGTATTATGGCTGTTTCAAAGCCGGACTTTTCAGGGCATTGTTCAATTCGCTCAATGAAATTTTCATAAATCGTATCTTGAATATCATACAGAACTTCAAAAAAAAGTTCTTCCTTGCTGGCATAAAAGTTATAAAAAGTACCTGTCGATATTTCTGCCTTTTTACACAATGCCCCAATACTTGTTTCTTTGTAACCCGGAGAAACCCAAAATGCCATACACTCATCTTTCAATTTACTTTTAATCAGAATTTTATCTTCTTCTGAAAAAACTTTCTTTCCTCTTGCCATAGATAAGCACCCCCTCATTTATGAATATTTTATATGAATATTCATATGTTATATTCACATGATAGCATTAACTCCAATTTTTAACAAGGGATTAAATAACAAATCATTTTTTAGCACTTTAGAAGGAAATAGACATGATCATAAATAAAAATCTGAGTTCCAAAATTATGAACTCAGATTTTTAAAATTCTATTTTCCGCTAGACTATATACTTTTCAGCTTTACTAATTTCTTCTGCAATTGTACGCTTTACCTCGACTGGACAAACAGGTGGTTGCACGATAAGTTTTTGAGCTGCCTTCATAGTTTGTTCATCTGCTCCTATATATAAAGCGATATTATTAAACTCATTAAACATTTGCTTAGCGATTTCATTTGCATACATAATTGTATATTGTTCTTTAAGCGGTGTTCTATATCGTTCTGTACGAAGAATGGCACTTTGTAATAAATAGATTGCTGAAGCAATGTTAGCAATTACGGTCGCTACTTCCTGTTCAACAGATGCATTTGTATAACCTTTTGCACTTGCTAAGCGATGTACATGCCCAAGAAGTACTTTTAGCGTATGCAAAACTTGTTGTTCATAAGTTGTTGCTACCTCCTCTATTACATGTAAATTCATTTTTAGAATAGATGTAGCAATAATAATACGATTTATTTCATTTGTACCTTCAAAAATTCGGCTAATACGGGCGTCGCGGAACAATGTCTCAATTTCATACTCTTCCATGTAGCCATAGCCACCATGAATTTGTAATCCTTCATCAACAACAAAATCTTGATATTCTGTGGATGTCACTTTATTAATAGAACTTTCAAGCGCAAACTGCGCAATGATCCTACTATAATCAATGTCTTCTTGCACAAAAGCTTCTTCCATTGCACCGGCTGTACGATAAATTGCACTTTCATTTACATATATATACATAGCCATTTGCGCTAACTTTTGTTGAATTAATCCAAATTGGGAAATACTTTGTTTAAATTGCTTTCGCGTATTAGCATATTGTGAACTTATCTCCAAAACACGTTTCATCGTTCCTAGTGATGAAGAAGCAATTTTTTGTCTCCCAATATTTAAGACATTAAATGCAATAATATGCCCTTTACCAACCTCACCGAGTACATTTTCAATGGGAACTTTTACTTGATCCAAAATGACCGAACATGTAGAAGATCCATGTAACCCCATTTTCTTTTCTTCGGTCCCTATCTTTACACCTTCATATTGGCGTTCTACAATGAAACAAGTAAAGTGCTGGCGATTCACTTTACCATAAACAATAAAGTAATCAGCAAATCCTGCATTGGAAATCCATTGTTTTTCACCATTCAAAATATAATGTTTACTATCTTCACTAAGTGTAGCTGTTGTCAAGGCTCCTAGTGCATCTGTGCCTGAGGCTGGCTCTGTTAAAGCATATGCCGTAATTTTTTCACCACTTAAAATACTAGGTAAATATTTATTCTTTTGTTTTTCATTTCCGAAATATGCGATTGGCAGTGCCCCAATGCCTGTTTGACCACCAAATGTTATGGAAAATGATCGTGTATCAGCCATCCTCTCAGCAATTATAGCTGCACTTACTTTCCCTAATTCTAGTCCTCCATCTTTTTCTGAAATATCAGCTGCAATCAACCCTAAATCAGCAGCTTCTTTTATAAACGCTTTTGAGTAGTCAAATTGTTTGGATTCTATATTTTCTAATTTTGGTCGAATAGATTGATAAACAAATTTGCGTACCATCTCATCTAACATTTTTTGTTCATCGGAAAACTGTTCAGGAGTAAATACTTCCTGGGGCTGTATTGAACTTATTAAAAAATTCACTTTAGTTGTTTGTTGCATATCTATCCTCCTCGTTTTATAACGCATACATAATTTCTTTAAGATGTTCCGGCAGGGGTGTTGCCTTTAATTTTTCTCCAAATGATGTCCAAGCTCGTGTTTCTTTACCAGTAGCAATAAGCTCCCCATTACGTGTAAATAAATGTTCCAACGTAAAAACTTTATTTCCAACATTTACAACATCGCTTGTAACAATCACTTCATCCTCAAAATAAAGTGGGGTTTTGAATTCACATGTTGTCTGTAATAACGGAATTATAATGTTGTCCTGAGTAATCCATTCAGAAGATTTCTTCCCCAAATGCAACATAAATTCATGTGTTGCTTCATCCATCCATTTAAAAAAGTTAGGATAAAACACGATACCTGCTGCATCTGTATCACCCCAACGAACTTTAATTTCATATGTGACACTCATATTTAACTCCCCCTTATAATGCTTCCCAAATTGCTGCTATTCCTTGCCCTCCGCCAATACAAACAGCACTAACACCATATTTCTTCCCTCGACGGCGGAGCTCATTAATTAATGATAAAGTGATACGCGTTCCACTTGCTGCAAGAGGATGTCCAATTGCAATAGCACCACCATTTACATTGCCTTTTTCAAGTGAAAAACCTAATAACTTTTGACAGGCTAAATATTGGGCAGAAAATGCTTCATTAATCTCAACTAAATCTATATCGCCCATCGTTAAATTTGCTTTTGCTAATGCTTGTTGAATTGCTGGAACTGGACCAATCCCCATATATTTCGGCTCTACCCCTGTAACAGCTGAGGTAACTAAACGAGCTATTGGCTTACAATTATGCTCTTTTACAAATGTTTCTGAAGCTAATATAGCTGATGCTGCACCATCAACCATCCCACTTGCATTACCTGGTGTTACAACTCCATCTTTGACAAATCGAGCTGTTAATTTTCCAAGTTGTTCTAAGCTAGTGTCTCGAATATGCTCATCTTCTACAATAACTTGTTCGCCTTTACGTGTTTGAATTGTAACCGGGACAATTTCTTCTTCTAGATACCCTTCTTGACGTGCCTTTTTCGCAAGTTCATGACTTAAAAACGCATGCTCATCAATTTCCTCACGCGTAATCTGATATTTTTTCGCTACATTTTCAGCTGTTTCTGCCATTGAACATTGTCCATATGTGTCATATAAACCATCCCACAGCCAATCTTCAATAGCAGGGGCGCCAAGCTTAACACCATCACGCATACCACGAATAACGTGTGGGACTTGTGACATATTTTCAGTACCTCCCGCTAAAACAACATGTGCTTCTCCAACTTTAATATAACGAGCCCCTGTGATCAGTACCTCTAAACCCGTACCACATAAACGATTAATGCCAATTGCGGGCGTTTCTATAGGTACTCCTGCTTTCAGTCCAATATGACGAGCCAAAAAATGTGCATCTTTAGTAGAATGCTGGACATTTCCAAAGACGACATGATCGATTTGATCAGTTTTAATATTGGCACGCTTAATAGCCCCTTTTGCGGCTATAGCACCTAAATCAGTAGCTGTTACATCCTTGAAAGACTGTAAAATTTCTGCAAATGCAGTGCGTGCACCTTGAATAATATATACTTCTTCCATAAAAAAACCCCCTATAATGTAAGCTTAATAATTTTGTTGTTAAGCTACATTATAAAGAGGTAAGTTCCTTGTATATACCTACACTGTGTATGAAGAATATTTGAAAGTTCCGTACTCATTAACAATTTTTTAAGTAATACATCTTTAAAGCTAATAATAAATCAAAACGTGTTTCCGCATTAGATAAATCTATATCTAAAACTTGTTGAATTTTTTGAAGACGATATTGTAATGTACTGCGATGAATATACAGTTGTTCAGACGTTTCTTTTAGATTTCCATTATTCAATAAATAGTAATTTAAAGTCGTAAGTAAATCTTTATTATTTTTTAAAGATAATAATGACCCTAAATACTGATGAATGTACATCTTTGTTGAAATATTTTTTTCTAATTCATGTAATACTAAATAGGAACCTAGATTTTCAAAAAATATAGGTTCTTTTTGCTTTGTTTCCGCAATTTTCACTGCTTGTTTAGCTTCCATATAACATTTATAATAGCTTTCTAGGTTCTCATTAGTGAAATTACTGATCCCCAAATACATTTCATTATTTTTATCTTTCATACTAACAATACTGGACATATAATTGTAAAACTTTTCCCAAAAATCTGATACTTTTAACTCTTCGTCTGCTTTTATAATAAGTACAAGCGTTTGCTCATATGAACTGTAAATAAAATTTTTATTATAAGCTTTTAACCGGGATTTAATTAAATCTTCAATAGCAGTTCTTGCTGTTTCATTTTCAATGATTGTGCCCTTTGCATTTCTAGCACATTTTATTTTCACAATTGCCATTCGATGTGGCTCGTATACATTCCAATTAAAGACATTTGCATATGTCATCATATCGTTTTCATCTGAAAAGTTTTCAGATAATAGGCGATTAATCATTCCATCTTTTACTTGCTCTTTAGCACGGAAAATTAATTTTTGTTTCATAAATTGAATCGATAAAATATTTAAGCAGATGTCTATCCCCAACTGTGTATATTCATCAATTTGAACGATATGGCCAATCATCAAGTAACCTACTAAGCCGTCATTATCAAGAATTTCGTACGTTCGAATATATTGCATGTCGTCCTTCGTATAAATTGATAACCAATGCGATTGTGTAGATGGTTGTGTAATAAAATACATGGCCTTTTCAAGTAATTGCTGGTAGCCCAATTGGTCATCTGCAAATGAATGAGCTAAGGTTTTTAAAAAACGATTACAAATAATAATCGGACTTTGTAAATATTCACTAATCAACTGTGCAATTTCTGTAAATTTATCATGTTGTATCGTTTCATTTACAAGTTTTTGCTGAAGTTGAAGTAACTTTTGTAGCTTTCGCTGTGTTTGTTTTTCATTTTCATATAAATATATATTCCCAATCATTGCAGCTCCATGTTGAGCGATAAATTGCATTAATTGCAAATCTTCAGTTGAAAATTGTTCATTTGGATACTCTTTTTTCGCAATTAATACACCTATTACATTATAGTTAACTATGAGTGGGACTGACATAAAATCACCACCAACTTCCTCTAAATAAGGGAAATAATCAGAAAACACATTTCCTTCGTTTACTATAATTTCCTCTGCAAATACGTACTTACCAAGGCTTTGTCCTTTTCGATAAAAAGCACTCTCTTGCTCAGAAAAAATATAAAAAGCTCCATCTTTCACATGAAGACTATGTGCCATTAACGAAAGCATTCTAACAACAATTTCTTCCAACGAAGTATTTATTGCTATACCTTTCGATAACCATTCATTCATAATATGATTTCGGTTTTGTTGGGTATTTTTTTCCCGTGCTATTTGCAAGGCAAAGGCTAAATCCTCCCCAAACTCCGTAATCGTTTGACGTAAGTCTTCATATAGTTTGATCTCCTTATAATAGCCAATGATGCATAGCCCATATAATCTTTCATGATCTCTAATGACAATTGTATACCAAGTTTTAAAGCCTTGTTGTTCCATAAGTTGTTGAATAGCACAATCTGTTTTTGGTGTCTCATTCGTAAACATGGCACTATCTTTAAATAAATCCGGATTACATTCCGTGATGAATAGCGAAAATTTTTCTATAAATTCATCCTCAACTCCATAATGCACATTAGCAGATAATTGAAATTGTCTTTTTTCCAATACAATAAACGCATCACATTTTTGTTCCTCAATATAAATGCTTGCTAAGTTTTTTAGTAGCTCTTTTTCACTATCAAAACGAATAAGTTTTTTTGACAAAGCACGTAAATATGCATTCAAATAATCAACAAACTTCTGTCGCTTTGTATTCTGCATAATATCCCCCCATTAAAAAAAGACTTATCATAGCAATACTATGATAAGTCTTTTTTGTTGTTATTTTCCAGCGAAAACAGGTTTACGTTTTTCTATAAATGCTGCAAGTCCTTCAATACGATCTTGCGCAGCAAATGCTGTATTAAAACATGTAGTTTCTATCACCAAACCAGATTCAGTATCTGTATTTACGCTTGCTTGAACAGCAACTTTTAATGCTTGAAGCCCAATTGGGGGCTTTTTAACTAATCTACCTGCCCATTCCTGTGCTTCTTCTAAGACGTTTTCTTGTGGCACTACTTTATTAACAATGTGATACGAATAGGCTTGTTCAGCAGTAATTGTATCACCAAAGTAAAGTAACTCTTTTGCAATAGCTAAACCTGTAATCTTAGATAACCGTTGTGTACCACCCCCACCTGGAATAATACCCAAGTTTAATTCTGGAAAGGCAAATTTAGCTTTATCCGCCGCTATACGGAAGTCGCAACACAAAGCTAACTCAAATCCCCCACCTAAAGCTAAACCATTAATGGCAGCTATAACTGGCTTTGTTGAATGCTCAATCGTTGTAAAGGTTTTACGTGATACCTTGTTCATTTTCGTTACACCAACTAGATCCAACTCATTCATTTCATTAATATCAGCACCAGCAACAAACGCTTTTTCACCGCTACCAGTTATAATAATTGCCCGTACACGATCATCTCGGTCTAATACATCTATAATTTCATTTAATTCTTCAAATACCTCAGAGTTTAATGGATTTACAGGAGGACG
This sequence comes from Lysinibacillus sp. Bpr_S20, assembly GCF_023337835.1. NCBI lineage: Bacteria > Bacillati > Bacillota > Bacilli > Caryophanales > Bacillaceae > Lysinibacillus > Lysinibacillus sp. Bpr_S20. The sequence continues at coordinate 706,807 of NZ_JALNLQ010000001.1, read as the reverse complement.
GCTTATTGTAATAGTGGCCACATAATCTACAACATTTACCAATAAGTGCTTAAAATTCATTTTAAAACACCTTCCTTCGTTTGTTTTTGAGAATAATCGTAGAATCCTGCACCAACTTTTTTACCGAAACGTCCTGCTCGCATCATTTGCTTTAATAATAACGGTGGTGCATATTGAGCGTCATTAAATTCCTTACTAAAATACTCCATTACATGATAGCCTATATCTATGCCTGCAAAATCTTGTAATTCAAATGGTCCCATCGGGTGATTTAGTCCTAATTTTATGGCTTTATCTATATCTTCGGCTGTCGCAATTCCTTCTTCTAAAACTCGAATAGCTTCTATAAATTGCGGAATCATTATACGATTCACAACAAAACCAGGGGCATCAATTTTTACTTCAATCGATTCTTTTCCTAATGCCGTCACTAACTCACGGAGATGTGCCACTGTTACATCACTTGTCTCATAACCTCTTACAATTTCTACAAGTTTCATAATTTGTGCCGGGTTAAAGAAATGTAATCCTGCCACTTGATTTGGACGATTTGTTTCTGCAGCAATTTCTGTAATAGAAAATGATGATGTATTAGATACTAAGATTGTATTTGGGCTCGTAATGCGATCTAAATTTGCAAAAACGTCCTTCTTAATCTCAATATCTTCAATCACAGCTTCTATGGCAACATCTACCACATTAAATTGTTCTAAAGCAGTAGTTGTTTTAATACGACCTAATGTTTGCTGTTTTTGCTCCTCTGTTAATTTTCCACGTTGCACACTTTTAGACATAAACGTCTCAATACGCTGCAAAGCACCTTCTAAAAAACGCTCCTCAATATCTTGTAAAATAACTTGAAAGCCTTGTAATGCAGCTAAATTTGCAATACCTGCCCCCATTGCGCCTGCGCCGATAACCCCAATAGTTTGAATTGTCATACTTTATTTCCTCCCTTAATTTTTTATATTGAAACCTATTATTCTAGATCCATTTCAGTTATTATTGCTTGTCAACGTAATTCAGTCTGTAATTGTTTTCGCAATTTTTTCTGTAATTCTACCTTTTGAATTTTGCCACTTGCAGTCACAGGGAATTCATCTAAAATAACAATTTTGGTTGGGCATTTATAGGTTGCTACGTTTTCTTGGACAAAATTCAGAAGTTCTTCCTCTTGAACTGTTGCTTTATCCTTTACTAAAATTGCTGCACACACTACTTCACCTAATACTGTGTCTGGTAAACCAACTACAGCAACTTCTAAAACAGCTGGGTGCTGGTAAAATATCTCTTCGATCTCTCGTGGATAGATGTTATACCCTCCTCGAATGATCATTTCTTTTTTTCTACCAATAATCCGCACATACCCTTCTTCATCCAAAGTTGCTAAATCTCCTGTGTAAAACCATCCATCTTCAGTCAATACTTCTTTCGTTCGCTGTAAATCATTGAAATATCCCTTCATAACTCCTGGCCCTTTAACCGCTATTTCACCTACATTATTTCGCGGCAACTCATTTCGCTTGTCATCAACAATTCGTAATTCCGTGCCTTTAATAACTAAACCAACTGTTTCTGACCGTTGAATGTCACTATCTTCCCAATCACTAACTGTTACAGCTGGCGAAGTCTCACTTAAACCATAAGCTACCAAAATATTGCAATGCATTTTATAAAGAATTTGCTGAATAATTTCAACAGGACACGGTGCAGCAGCAATAATACCTGTTCGTAAACTTGTTAAATTATAGTTGACGAAATTCGGATGGTTCAATTCCAAAATAAACATTGTTGGCACTCCGTGATGAATTGTTACAAGCTCTGTTTCAATTAAATGTAAAGCCTCTTGTGCGTTATACTTTTCCATTAATACAATTCGGGCACTTGCAATAAGTGTTACTAAGCTTCCGGCCACTATTCCAAATACGTGAAAAAGCGGGACCGGTATTAACACAACATCCAGTGACGTTACCCTCAAGGCATTTTTCATCGCGACAGCATTGTACAATACATTTGAATGTGTTAACATTGCCCCCTTTGGAGCTCCTGTTGTACCTGACGTATATAAAATAATGGCAACATCATCCTCTGATGGTTCAATATTTGGCTTTATAAATGACAATTCTTGGTGTAGTAATTTTTCTAATGTTAGCTTTTCTTGATCCGTTTCACGTACTAGCACAATATGCTCTAATGTTTGGAAACTTTGCTTAACACTTTCAAGCTTACGAGCATTTTCAGCTGTTGTAAAAAAAGCTTTGGCACGGGAATTTTGTAAAATGTAATGAATCTCGTCTATTTTATAGGCAGTATTAAACGGGACAATTGTTGCACCAGATTTAACAATTGCTAAGAAAACAATATAAAACTCATACCAATTTGGTAAACTTACAGCAATGTGATCTCCCTTTTGTACACCCATAGCTTGTAGCGCACCTGCTAATCGCTCAACATCTTCAAATAATTCTGCATATGTTTTCCTATTTGAACCATCAAAGCATACTTCTTTATCCAACATCTTTTCATTTGCCTTATAGATTGCCTCATATATTGTGCAATTACTCATATAACGCCCCCCTTTGTCAACAAGTTAGTATCATTGTATGAAAACCCCGCTTCGCCTTCTATGTGCACCATATAGTAAATTCCATAAAAAAATCATATACAATACAGGAAAAATTTCTCGATTCACTAGCGTATATCGAGAAATTGATACGCGGTGCAATCGGGTGAAACTATTCAGCTACAGTTGAACTTTCAAGATCATCATGCCAAACGTTTGATTTCACTGTATATAAAAAGCCAATGTTTTGAATAATGTTTCTTCAAAACGTTGGCTTTTCTTTCATTTCTAAAATCCTGTTTTTATATTTCCCCCACTTATTCTACTAATTCACTATTTGTTAGAGGGAAGATACTTCCCCCATTTTTCCCAATCCTCTTCAGTCGATTTAGTTAACTAAGCTAATAAGTTCGCTATCTTTTTCAACAATTCTTCTCATCAATAAGAAAAGCTGCCTTTGACTTTGGCAGCTTGATCTTATTTTTTAGTAGCTATGAACCCTTGGCGAGCCATGAAAACCCCAGCATATTGTAGGATTCTGCTCCATTGTGGTACATAACTCAGCCTTTTTCTCTTGCCCTCTGTGTATCTCTTATATTCTTTTGAACTGTTATAGCTGCAAATAAACTAAGAACAAACGCCATACCATAAAATCCTTTTTCACTTAAAACAATGCTTCCTGCATTGTATAAACCGATGGCCATTAATGCAATCGATACAATAAGCGCGAACCAACTAATACCATAATAAATATGAGTAACTGCTACTCCCTCATCTTTATCTCTAACTGCTTTTTGTAAAGATATCGCTGAATAGAGTCCGAACACTAAAACTGCAAAGTAAAATCCCTTTTCATTCAATTGCATCGTTGCGTTAAACAAACCTATAAGATAAGATGCAACACCTACTAATAGCGCTGCCCACGAAGCCCCTTTAAAGGCCGGAGTCGGTTCTCCTTCTTTCCTTTCTTCCTTCACTTTTAAATCATTTCGTTTCTCTTTATCTATTAAGACTTCATTATCATCTTTCAAATTTCCGCCTCCATCATTTAGTCTAATAAAAATGGAGCACCCGAGACACTGAAGTGCACCCATAGCCCTGCAAAATGTACCCGCCATAAAGTTAAACAAGAAAAAACGGTCTTCGCTATTAAAGTATATGCACATTAGCATGAAGACTTCACAATCTTTAAGTTTTCGCGATTCGCCATAATGGGGATCGAAATTGGCTTTGTGCTTGGCCAGGCACAAGAACGACTGCTCTTAAGAACATTCCCACTCCGTAAATTTAATAAGAAACTTCTTTAATTTATCGTTGTCAACAGTATTCAATGAAAAAATCACCTCTTAGAAAATAACGAGGTGATTTTTATCAATGCCTTATTATGAATTTTTCAAAGCTACACGCTTCCCAAGTAGCCGTTAGCGAGTCTATCGGCACTCAAATTCAAGAAGCATCTTCAAACTGACTATTATAAAGATCCGCATAGAATCCTTTTTCCGCAAGTAACTCTTCATGATTACCGCTTTCGATAATATCTCCATCTTTCATCACTAAAATCAAGTCGGCGTTTTTAATGGTTGAAAGTCTATGGGCAATCACAAATGATGTTTTTCCTACCATCAGTTTATCCATCGCTTGTTGAATAAGTGCTTCCGTACGCGTATCAACGGAACTAGTTGCTTCATCTAAGATAAGCAACGGAGCCTTTTTAACCATTGCCCTTGCAATCGTTATCAGCTGTTTTTGTCCGACAGATAAACTTGTATTATCATTTAAAACTGTGTCATAACCTTTCGGCAAGGTTTTAATAAAGTGGTCCAGACCTACTGCTTTACAAGCTGCAGTCACTTCTGCATCGGTTACATCATCTTTATTATAAATGATATTTTCCTTAACGGACCCTTCGAAAAGCCAAGTATCTTGCAGCACCATACAAAATAAATCGTGAACATTTTTTCGAGTAATCGACTTATTTGGTACGCCCTCAATCATGATTTCTCCACTATCGACTTCATAGAAACGCATGAGAAGATTAACAAGCGTTGTTTTTCCGGCTCCAGTCGGTCCGACAATGGCAACTTTTTGACCTGCTTTAATTTGAGCAGAGAAATCTTTAATAATCAGTTTCTCTTTCGTATAGCCAAACTTAACATTTTTAAATTCCACATTACCTTCGACATCTTTAGCTTCTAAAATCGTTTTCTTTTCACTTTCGTCTTCTAGTTCCGCTTCATTTAAGAATTCAAATACACGTTCGCTTGCTGCAGCAGTTGACTGTAAGCTTGTAGCTGCCTGTGCTAACTGAGACAACGGCTGTGTAAATAGGCGGATATACACCATAAAGGAAACGATCACACCAAATGTAATGGAACCCTTCATTGTTAATGCGGCCCCTACGACACAAACAACAACATATCCTAAATTTCCGATAAAGATCATGAGAGGCATCATCATGCCCGACATAAACTGTGCGCGCCAAGCACTATTAAAAAGACTTTCATTGATTGCATTAAATTCTTGCTTCGCTGCTTGTTCACCGTTATAGACCTTCATAACATCATGCCCTGAATAGATTTCTTCGATATGGCCGTTCATTCTACCAAGGTCTTGCTGCTGGCGTATAAAGTATTTTCGGGATTTGGATATGATAAAGGACATTAATACAAATCCAATGAAAGTTGCAGCAATTGCAGAAAGTGCCATCGTTACATTTATATAGAACATCATTATTAAGGATCCGAAGAACATTACAACCGCTGTTACGAGCGAACCAATACTTTGGTTTAAAGACTGTCCAATCATATCTACATCATTCGTGACACGGCTTAGCACATCTCCATGAGTTGTAGAGTCAAAATATTTCAATGGTAATCGATCAATTTTGTTCGAAATGTCTGTGCGTAAACTTTTGGAAACACGCTGTGTAATCGTAGCCATAATAAACGACTGCGTATAATTAAAAATAAAACTCAACCCATACAAAATAGCAAGGAACAGGCCAATTTTTCCTATAGCTGTAATATCAATCTCACCACTAATGCCTGCCATTATTTTATCAGTGATCTCACTAAGCTTATTCGGTCCAATAATCGTGAAAACTGTTCCGACAACTGCCAATACAAGGGCTAAGAGAATCGCTGGCAAATAAGGCTTACAATAGGCAATCAACTTTCCCCAAGGCTTTTTAAAGCTCTTTGGCTTTTCTCCAGGAGCTACCATATGACCTGGGCCACCGGGACCTTTTCGGGGCTTATTTGTTTGTGTATTACGCATTTTCCAACTCCTCCTTTGAAAGCTGCGAATAGGCGATCTCCTGATAGGTCTTACAAGTTTTCAATAATTCACTATGTTTCCCCATACCAACGATTTTACCTTCATCAAGAACAATGATTTTATCAGCATCTTTAATCGTTCCTATTCGCTGTGCCACAATCAAAGAGGTTGCACCTTTCGTTTCTTTTTTCAAGGTAGAACGAAGTTGACGGTCTGTTTTATAATCTAAAGCAGAGAACGAATCATCAAAAATAAAGATTTCCGGATTTCGATTCACTGCTCTGGCGATAGAAAGACGTTGTTTTTGTCCCCCTGAAAGATTTGTACCGCCCTGCGCAATCGCTGCATCATATTCGTCATCCATTTTCTCTACAAATTCTTTCCCTTGCGCAATTTCCACCGCTTTTTTGATCTCCTCATCTGTCGAGGGAGCCTGACTGTTGCCACCATAAGCAACATTCGATTTTACCGTACCCGAAAATAATACGACTTTTTGAGAAACGTAACCAATCTTGTTATGAAGCGCTTCCTGTGCATATTCTTTCACATTCATGCCGTCGACGAATACTTCACCTTTAGTAGTATCGTAAAACCTTGGGAGTAAATTAATTAGCGTACTCTTACCACTACCTGTAGAACCGATTAAAGCGACCGTTTCGCCTTTATGTGCAGTAAAGCTAATATTTTCTAAAACATAGTCCTCTGCATTCGGATATTTAAAGCTAACATTTCTGAATTCAATCTCACCTTCGATTCCCTTAGGTGACGATTTCTTTTCTCCATCAATAATGGTCTGAGGTGTATTTAACACTTCATTAATACGTGCTGCAGATACTGCAGCTCTCGGAAGCAAAATGAACGTCATTGATAACAGCATAAATGCCATAACCACTTGCATTGCATAAGATGAAAATACGACCATATCACTGAACAAACCGATTCTATTCATACCTTCTGCATTATTAATTAAATGCGCTCCAATCCAGTAGATAGAAAGAGTTAATCCTGACATAATCAGACCCATCCCCGGCTGCATAAGGGCCATAAGTCGGGTCACGAAAAGATTTGTATCCGTTAAATCCTTATTTACTTTGTCAAATTTTTCTTCCTGATATTGTTGTGCGTTATAAGCATGAACAACACGAATACCCGTTAAACTTTCTCTCGTTACGCGGTTAAGATTATCTGTCATTTTTTGAACGACTTTAAATTTCGGTAACACAAAGATGATCAGGTTGCCGATCAAAATAAGTAAAACAATGACAGCTACTCCGGTTGCCACTGACCACTCCCAGCTTTTCCCCGTAATCTTAAAAATAGCCCATACGGCAAGGATAGGCGCCTTAATCATTACTTGAAGACCCATCGCAACCGTTTGCTGTATTTGTGTTATATCATTTGTAGAACGAGTAATTAGACTTGCGATTGAAAAACCATTAATCTCCTCCATAGAGAAAGAGAGCGTTTTATCAAATACGCCTTTTCGTAATTCCTTTGAAAGCGACGTTGCTACCTTTGCCGCAAAATAGCCCACAATGACTGCCAATATCATACTGCCAAGGGCACATAACAGCATCTTCCCTCCAGTTGTCCATATTTCGCTCGTTTTACTACCTTCCGTTTGTACAAGGGTTGTAATTTTAGACATATAATCTGGCAACTTTAAATCCAACCAAACTTGCCCTACTATGAACACAATACTAGCTAAAATAAGCGTCCATTCTTTTGGTTTTAGATATTTAAATAATTTCAACACGTTTGCATTCCTCCTCATATAGTTAGCATGCTAACTATATACAAATAAAAACTTTAAAAATAGCATCTTCCTCAAGATTCTATATTTTCTTTCATAGCATCCATTACTTCAAAAAACACGTCAAGTTTCTCTTCTGGGATACCTGTGAGTAATTTTCGTTCAAGAATCGCCCTACGAGTCATGATATTGTCATGTATTTTCAGTGCCTCTTCTGTTAAAACAATTTTTTTAAGTCTTGAATCGTAGGGAACAGATTGCCTTGTAATTAACCCATTACTTTCCATAGATTTTAGGATTCTAGACGCTGTTGATTTACGAATAGAAAAATCTCGTTCAAAATCCTTTTGAAAGACATCTTTATCTTGGTTTTTGTAAAGATAACTAATGGTCCAACCATGCATGGCAGTAAGGTTATCTTTTTCCGGTATTGTCGTACATGTGGTTTGATCCAATTGCCTTCTCATTAGGAGCGATAATGTGCGCAATTCTAATCCAACCGATCTCCTTTTGCTCAATTTTACAACCTCCAATATTTCTACGCCCTAACTATCGTATTTAAAAACTAGTTTAGTAGCATTTCTGCATCTCCATAATAAAAATACTCATGTCCTTAGGTACCGAAAGTGATCAGTAGGCCCCGAAAGTGACAGGTATCCCTGTAAAGTGATCAGGTAGGCCCCGAATGTGATCAGGTATCCCTGTAAAGTTGATCGGGTAGGACCCGAATGTGATCAGGTATCCTTGAAAAGTGATCGGGTAGGACCCGAATGTGATCAGGTATCCTTGAAAAGTGATCGGGTAGGGCCCGAGTACCGATAAATCATGTTAAGATATATCTTCGTATTCAGTTTGCCATATTGTCTTTAAATAATCCAACAATAAAGTATGTTTATAAATGTCAAAATAACAATGATATTGTGCTTGGTTGCATAAATAAATTTCTATAAAGAACGAATGACATAAAAATTGTTAGAGAAAAAGATTTACCTACAATGAATCATGGAATCTCGGGATTTGTTTTTTTATTTTACATATCTAATTTATAATAGGAAATAATACAAAGTGGTCAATATAATTTTCAATTTTAAGGAGGATCAGTATGTCTACATTTAAATTGCGTGATAAAGTACCTAATTTCACTCTTCCAGCAGTGAATGGAGAGGAATTCTCTTTTGCATCTCATCAAAACCAGCATAAAAGCTGGCATCTCATTATCTTTTTCAGAGGATCATGGTGTCCTGTTTGTCTTCATGACTTAAAAGAGCTCGAAGAAAGTAAAAGTTATTTTGAAGGCAAGAATGTTCATCTAATTACTATTTCAACGGATAAGTTGGTCAACTTAAAGAATATGGTCGATGAGCATAACCTTTCTTTTACCGTCTTAGCCGATGAAGAGTTAAATACATTAAAAGCATATGATGTTTTTTATCACGGAGAAGATGCGCCTTACGAGGATCATGGTACGCATGGAGAGCCAGCTTATTTCCTTGTTGATGAGAAGGGACAACTGCTATATCAACAAAGACAAACAAGTCCATTTGGACGCCCATCATCAACTGAACTTCGCAAGATTGTCCAATATATCGGAAAAAATTTAAAGTCAAATCAATAAACAAACGTAAGTATATTTTAAAAGCAAAATAAAAAAATTCACATCAGAAAAGCGCGAAAAATCAACATCTCTAAAAATTGATTGCTCGCGCTTTTTAAGATTTTCTTATTGAACTGTGGCTAAAAAACAAAACTAATTTCATTTCCATTTCTGACAGCTTATAATTTCTATTCATTCTACTTTTGGCAAAAAAGCGTTAGGTTACTGCATTGGACTTACATAAAAGCGTTACTATATTCTCTGAAGTTGAACACTTCGAAGCATTATCAGGTTTTGAGATATTTATTGCATTTTGTTCACCGTTAGCAAACAATACCCCTAACCAACAAGAATTCCAAAACGTTCTCATTAACTATTGAATCTTAAAGTTTTTTTGTGTAATAGTACCGCTTACCCGTTAGTGGATAATCATTGAGTACAAATTCTTCTTTATAGCCTAGCTTCACGTAAAAATCAGGTGCTTGAAAACTAAACGTATTTAAGGCGGCAAACTTGCATCCTCTATTAATAGCAATCTTCTCAGCTTTACGCATCAATTCCGTACCAATATGCTGTCCACGAAGTTTTTCACTTACCCATAAATACTCTACTTCTAACCAATTTCCATGTGTATCACCAATCAACCCCGCAACTCTTTTTCCTTGTTCATCTTCTACAAAAAGACCAATATCTTTTACTATCTTATCTTCAATATTATCAAGATTGTATTTTAATAACTCTTGAATAATATGTTCTTTTTCTTCTTCAGTGACCTTTTCAGATTCAATATATTTCATTTCTTCGACCCCTTTATTTAAAATTCTACTCATAATAAAATGCATAACATAGTGTGATTCAAGCCTTTTTTATTTAACTGTTTAAAGAAGAAGCAGCTTTTTTAAAATATCCCTGCCGTTTACCACCTGATACAGCTTTTAATGCCACTAACCCTAAAAAGAAGAAGGCAAATGAACCCATTAACCCCACAGGACGGATCGAAGTTAATTCAGCAGCTAAACCTATTAAAACCGTTAAAGCAACAATGAAACCTGCTTCAATGACACTAAAGATGCTTCCGAATCTTCCCATCATCTTCACAGGAACATGATTTTGGTAGAACGTCAAATACCCTGTATTTGCAAACGTTACAGCAAACCCGATTAAAAACACACCAGGAACTGCACTAAAAAAGCCACTCGAACTATAAAGTACTAAATATCCTATTGAGGTAAAAATGGTACCAATACCTATTAAAAGATTAACAGCAAGTTGCTTTGAAAATAACGAATTAATAATGGATCCTATTATTATTCCAGCTCCAAAGACACTTAATAAAAACCCATAATTGGTGTCAGATATTGAAAGTACGCCTTTAGCAAATGCTGCCTCGAGAGAATCTATTGCGGTCATGAATATAGTAGTACCACTAAATAATAAATATATTTTTGTGATATAGGTAACGTCCTTACTGAAATTAAAAACAACTAAAAAATCAGTTTTTATCATATCCCATGTAAATCTTTGCCCCTCAGTCTCTTTGAGTCCTGAATCAACATTTGGTAGCATCAAGATAATCAGTGCTGAAAAAAATAAAGCCACTGCATTAATATGAATGGCAGTATAAGGGGTACCCATCCAAAATAAAATCCCAGCAATAGCAGGACCTATTAGTGAACCACAAGAGTTGATAAAGCTACGAAGTGCATTAAATCGTTGCCGATCTTTTTCTGGTATAAGTTTAGTCATATAAACCATAGATGTAGGTTGAAAAATAGCACTTCCCATATTAATGATAAACGCTAGTACATAAACATAAATAAGTGAAGGTAAAAATGGAATTAATGCAATACATATTGCTCTGAAAACATCTAATCCCATCATAAGTCGCCGTGTATTTACCCGATCAATTAAACTACCTGACCAAGCATTAGAACATATAGTTGCAATTGGACCAAGTATATATAAAAAAGCAATTGCAAATGGGGAACCTGTTTCATTCAAAATAATTAAATTTAGTGCGATTAGGTAAACCCATGCACCCACATTTGAAATACCTATTCCCCCTAATAGTATTAAAGGATACTTCCATCTGGACATAACACCACTCCTATTTTATTTTTTGAAAAACAAAATAAAAAAACTCACCCCCAAGATAGTTATCTTGGGGGCGAGTCATATCGCGGTGCCACCCCAGTTCATTTCTACATTGCTGCAGAAGCCTTATCGAGTACAGCTTTGGAAATAAATCCTGCGATACTCTATCTCTTTAACGTGAGAATACGTTGCACCATCATTGTTCCAACAAACAAATCCAATGCACAGCTCAAAGGCTTGTTTCAACATATTTCCTATCCCTCTTTTTCAGCTACCAGAGGTCTCTGTAGATAGTCCGTATGTTTACTCTTCTTTTCATAGCTTTTCATATGCAATTTTGTAAAATTTTATACTATTTAAAACTAAAATTCAATACAAAAAAACGAAGACCACTAATTATTTCTATGACAAATATGGAATGATTCGCATTTGGTGTTACAGAAACTTCATGCATACTACAATTATTGTTATTCAACTAATCCGTTCATTTAGTAGCATAACATTACACCATTCAATCAGTTTAAAAAGGAACTGATCAAATGGTACTCTTTTTCTTTTCTTAATGCTTCCGCTTTTACTTTTCATTAAACTCAAATTCAATCTTTCCTTCTACCAAACGGAGTGACGCGCTAAATTGTTTACCATTCTTTGATTTAAACCCTTTAATCACAGCAGTCTTCCCACTCTTACATAAATCATTAATGTTCTTTTCAGTCAGTTTTTTTCCTAATAGCCTTCCTGGGAACGTTTGCTTACAACCATTTTTATAATTCGAGCAACCGTAAAAACTTTTACGCAAACCTATTTTTCCTACTTTACATGTCGGACATGTCACAATATCTTTCGCAGCAGCTGGTTTAAATTGCTCAGCTTCAATTGTAAGTGACTCTAACTGTTGCGGTACCTCCCCGATTAATTGATTAACAAACTTGCCTATACTTTCAATAAAATGTTTTGCAGAGCCTTCCCCACGACCAATTTTATTTAAGTAAATTTCCCATTTTGCCGTCATAGAAGGGCTTGAAAGTAGTGTTCCTTCAATTGATCGACATAAAAGCTCCCCTTTAGGCGTGATGCTCACTATGTTTTTTCGTACTTCAATAAATCCATGCTTTTTAATCGTCTCTATAATGCCACTCCGAGTTGCCTCTGTACCAATACCTTCAATCGATTTCAGCACCTCGATTTCTTCTTCATCCTCAACTGATTTACCACATGTTTTCATCATCGTAATGAGTTGCCCTTCTGTATAAGGCTTAGGAGGAGTTGTCGTGCCTTCTAAAATAGAAATCTTACTTTGTACCATCTCATCTTTGGAAACGATAGGTAACGACTTTTCACGCTCCTTTAACTCTTTTTCACTTGAAAACAATTCTTTCCAACCTTTTATAAGTTCTGTTTTCCCTACCGTTTTAAACTCTAAATTTTTGACATTTGTTATAATCGTTTTTTCATCGTATTCATAATCTTGGTGAAACATAGCGAGTGTCGTATTGACTATCTCAAAATAAATATTTCGCTCATCCGCATTCATAGATTGTAACGCTTTTTCGGTCGGCACTTTTTTCGTTGGAATAATAGCATAGTGCTCCCCAACGTTGGCACTGTCGACGTAGCGTTTGTTATTTCCTCGATTAATCACATTAAATGACTTTCCTACGAGCTGCTGATATTTTGGCAAGGATTCATTTAAATAGGCAAACTCATTATGTGTAATGAGCTGTGAATCGGTACGTGGGTAAGAAACGAGTTTTTTCTCATAAAGGGATTGCGTCAGTTTTAACACATGCGACGGACTGTATTTCCAGCGTTTATTGGCGGCAGCTTGTAATGTTGATAATGCATGTAGTTTGGGTGGTGCTATACGCTTCGTTTTGTTCGTTACACTCGTAATCAGACCTGTATCCTTCGGTTCGACCCCATGTTGTTGCAATAATTGCACTGCCTCTGCACGCTCTTTTGTTTTTAACTTTGCCTTTCCTTTATATAAGCCATTTTGTGCTTTAAAAACCCCTTCAATTTCATAAAAATTTTCAGGTTTGAAATGTTCGATTTCCTGTTGCCTTTTATAAATTAAATATACGGTTGGTGATTGCACACGTCCGATGGAAATACTACCCTTAAAGCCTTTCTTTTGTAAAAGTAGCGTATATAGGCGACTGCAGTTCATACCTACTAACCAATCGCTAATTTGACGTGTTTTTGCTTCTTGGTACATGAGCAAATCACGTTCATTACTTTGCATATTATTAAACCCTTTTCGAATTTCCTCAACTTCTAATGAATTGATCCATAATCGTTTTACAGGCTTATTTACTTTCGTCATTTTTAATAGTGAGTAGAAGATATTTGAACCCTCACGTTCACTATCGCAGCAATTATAAATCATTGTTACTTGCGGATCACTTAAAATTTTTTTGACTGCATTAAATTGTGTATACATTTTAGAGACAACTTTATCTTCAAATTTTTGTGGAATGATAGGTAAAGATCCAAGCGACCATTTCTCCCATTCCTTTTGATATTCTTTTGGCTCCTTTAACTCAACAAGATGACCAACTGCCCAAGTAATTACTGCGCCCATAGGAAAAGTAGAACAAGGTTCCAATTCAATAAACGTTTTCTCTTTTTGTTTAATTTTAAATGCGTCTGCATAAGCTCTTGCTTGAGATGGTTTCTCTGCCAAAATGGCGATTTTCCCCATTAATCATCACATCTTCTTTAAAATATTTTAGTAGCTTTATATATAAACATTAAACTCAACTAATCAGATTAGTTGAGTTTATTATGGCATATCTTACTACTATTTTACTTTAAACAATTTAAAATATCACTTACTAAAATCTTTGTACCTAGAGCACCCTTCCATCTTAAATCACATGAAGTTATTTGCGGCACTACCATCTACATCAAATTTTGAAACGGATTTTTCAAGTTCTTCTGCCATTTTGTTCAGTTCTAAAACAGAATACAGGATATCTTTATTGTAGCTTTCTTGCTCTATCGTACGCTCTACAACACTTTCTGTTGCCTTTGCAGCCTTATTAGCAAGCATTGTTGTTTCCATTACTCCTGCTGTAATCTCCTCGGAAAATGCGGACATTTCTTCTTTTAATGCTTTTCCTAATCATGAAAAACTTAATCTCGAATTTAACTATGGAATATTTGAATATCGATAATAGAATCTACTCAATCTAATTATTTTATTAAAATTTTTCACCGCAACTATTAGATCCCTTCTAAAACTAAAACAAAAAGTTTGGAAGATTGGAAATACCAATAAATAGCAATGCATTTACATGATATTCATAAAAAGGCAGTAGCAACAAGGATTTGTTCCTTGTTGCTACTGCCTTTCTGTTATATGTAGAAAACTTTTTATGGACATGGATCGATTACAAATTAAAAAATTTTAGAATTTTATAAAGGTAATTGTAAACTTTGTATAAGCATTTTTCTCACTTTCAACTTTAATCAACGCTTGATGCGCTTCAATAATCGCTTTTGTTAAAGCCAAGCCAATCCCTGTAGAATCATGTTTTTTAGAAGTGCTTGCTTTGTAGAATCGATTAAAGATATGTGGTAAGTCTTCAGCAGCAATCCCTTCTCCAAAATCTTGAATTATGAGCTCTGTATAAATCGGTGTATCATTAACTTGAATTGTGATTTTATCACTATGTTTGGAATGCTCAATCGCATTTTTTAGCAAGTTCATCAAAGCTTCTTGCATCCATAATTTATCGTGCATAACCATTACTTCCTTCGGCCCGTCCCAGTCAATTGACAAATCCCTTTCATTGATTATATTTTCCAAACGATTCAAAACTTCATTAATGGTATTCACCAAGTTTAAAGGTTCTTTATCAAATGAAATTGCTTTGGCATCAATTTTTGCTACTTTTAACAAGTTTTGAATTAAGACATTCATTCTGGAAATTTGAACTTCATTATTTTGCAATAATTGAACTTGTTGCTGACGGGGCAATTCTTCATTCAATAACATTTCATTATAGATGGAAATAGTTGAAAGTGGCGTTTTTAATTGATGGGATATGTCTTGTAACATTTGTCCTAAAAATTCCTTCTCTACAAGTAAATCCTTCATATTTTTCCTAATTATGTCTTTCATAGAGCGGAATGAAACAGCTAATTTGGCGATTTCTCCTTCTTTATTTTCATTTATTGTAACTGAGTAATCTCCATCAATTATTTTCTTAGCAGTTGAAGTAAGTTGCTTGATTTTATTGAAAATAATCTTGTATTGTATATAGTTTGCCAAAAAAAGCATTAATCCGAAACCAATCAATCCCCATAATATTGTTTGATTAAAGCTAGAAATATGGTTATTTAAAAGTGGAAAAAGTTTTGTCTCCAAATCTTCGTATAATCCATACTGCCTAAAGATTTCTCTCCCTTTCTCCTGATACTCACTTGAATCAGAAGAATTACTTGTTAAGACCTTCATAATTTCTGTTTCATTCTCAGGATTTTGTTCAATCAATTTAGCGGTAATTTCTCCCCAGGCTGTAATAGAATCCGTTTTTAAATGATTGTAAAATATTTGATGTGAAATTAACTGACAAACCACAAATAGAGAAAATAAAACCACCAGTATTATCATATAACCTTTCAATTCGGTATTTTTCATCATCTATTCTCGGTTCACATCCTTGTCCCAATGATATCCTAATCCTCTTTTAGTTATGATAAACTGTGGATTTTTGGGGTCATCTTCAATTTTTTCTCTTAAACGCATTATGTATACAGATAACGTATTTTCTCCAAAAAAAACATCTTCTTCTTCTGTTATTTTCAGTAAGATTTCATCCCTTTCTAATATTTTGTGAGGGTTTTTCATAAAAGTTAACAAAAGCTTATATTCTAAGGTTGTTAATGGAACAATACCTTGATTTTTATATACCTTTACTTGGTTCATATCCACCTTTATATTTTCAGATATTATAATCATTGAAACTTCTTCCAATCTAGCTTGTTTGCGTAATTGTACTTTTACTCTCGACATAAGTTCTCTCACTCGAAAAGGTTTTGTTATATAATCATCTCCGCCAATATCTAATCCCATTACCACATTTGCTTCTTCATCCAGAGCTGTTAAGAAAATAATAGCTGTTGCATTATTTTGTTTTTTGAAGTGCAAACATAAGTCATACCCATTTCCATCTGGAAGGTTGATATCTAATATAGCCAAGCCAAAAGTATTATCATTAAATTGACTTTTCGCTTCTTTTACACTAGTGGCTCTAGTCACCTCATAACCTTCATTTCTTAATGAAAATTCAATGGCTAGACCGAGTGCTTCATCGTCTTCTACAAGTAATATTTTATTCAAGTATATCTTCTCCTTCCTCTCACTCTATATTAGCAGTTACCACCAAATCAGAATAGCCTGACTATACGTAGCCAGGCCTTTGGTATTATTCTTCTCTTATCGTATCTATAATATTATCCTGTTGGATTCTTCTCAGCGGTAGCAGAACAGATAAATAACTGATTAACAAAGCTGCAGCAAACGTAATGAAACAAGCGTTATAGGGAATCGACCATTCAACATTAAAGAGACCGGATGCAGCCGTGTACAAAATATATGAAAGTATACAACCATAAAAAATGCCTTGCAAGCTTCCAGAAAAACCGTAAATCAGTGCTTCATAAATAATCATTTTTTTCAAATCCCTTTGGGACATGCCTATGGATTTTAGTGCAGCCAATTCTTTTCGTCTAATCATGATACTTATAGTAATCGTATTAAGGATATTTAAACTGCCAATTAAAGAAATGACCACAATAAAAGCATATACAAGAACTTTGATAACGAGAGCTGACTCATTTTTGGCTTTATTCTCTTCAAAGTTATTGACCACTGTAATGGAGTGTTTTTTTCCAATGGTCTTCTGGATGTCTTCAACAGTTGCGATAGATTGATTTGTATCCTTCAATTCAATTTTAATACTTAAGTCTTGTTCATAAACCTCGGATACATTTTTAATCAACTTTATTTGTTCTAAAATTTCCAGATTCTCAGAAGAAACATTATTTTCAATTGTAAGATCCGACTTGGACGGATCGTTCACAAGTTTGGATGAAAATGCGATGTCCATCAATGATGAAAAAGTAATAAACAATACACTACTTATAATGATTGATAAAATAGTAACGACATAACGATTTTTATTTCTTTTTACATTTTTAATGGCCATACTTAATGGAAATGAAAAAGGTTTTCTTAGCACCTTATTATTTTGTTTTTTGATTCTCTCTTTTTTTATTGACAATCTACTGCTAATTGCCAACAAAGGAGATATTCTTCCTGCGAAAAAAGCAGGAAAATAACTGGATACTAATACAGCTATCAGAGTAAGAATCGAACTAGCCAAGATTATCTTCCAATCTATATAGAAAAAAGAAACATCTGAACCTTTGTCTACTAAAATCACGAAAAAGGCTTGGAGAATAGCAAGCGCCAATAAGCTGCATACAACCCCAATTGGTATGGCTATGAAAGCTAGCACGGCTGCTTCTTTCATTACAATTTGTCGAATTTGTTTTCGTGTAGCACCGATGCTTCTCAGCAAGCCAAACTGCTTCATTCGCTCTACGACGCTGATTTGAAAAGCGTTGTAAATAACAATAATTGTAGAAATTACAACAATACTGACAACGATAACTAGCATAATCAGAAGCGATTGATTCGTTTCCGGTTTCAAAGCTTGAATCAAATGCGTATTAATAACAATGTTATTATCCTCAGTAATTGAGTTAAGTTCGTCTAAAACCTCATTAAAGTTTGCCTTCTCGTTAATTTCAATTAATATCCTTCCCTCTCCAATAGCAAACTCACTTTTATATGTTAATAATCTCCCCTCTTTATTTTTTTGTGTAAACCCGCTATTATTCAGTAAACCGACCAGTTGATATGTTTTTCCATCCAGTTCAAATGAGTCACCTAATCGAAGATCTTTTTTTATAAAAGGAATTAACCAGGAATCGATAGCTGCTTCATGAGCATTGGACGGTAATTTTCCATCCAATAGGCTGTAAGTTAGAAAGTTTAAGGCTTGATGATCCGCGAAATTTATACGCACAGAAACCTCTTCAACCGGAACAGTGTCACCCTGGGACATTAGACCAAACGATTCAATTTGGGGATTAAATCTGATTTTATTTAAAATCGCCTCATCGTAGTTTGATATTCCAACGTGAAAAGAAATGCCGTTTATCTTCTTGGCGTTCTCAATTTGAGAGATTTGTGAACCTTTCATAAACAGTCCAATAGTTGAAATTAACGCTACAGAGAGCACGATTCCAACCAAGGTCAAAATTGTTCGTTTCATATTCGCTTTTAAATACTTAGTACCTAGTTGCTTATAACTATTGATCAAAATCATTCCCTCCGGTCAGTGACTCTTTCGCAGTCAGTCGTTGGTCCGAAATGATTTCACCGTCTTGTATTGTGATAATCCGATCTGAAGCTGACGCTATCGTTAAATCGTGAGTAATCATTACAATGGTTTGATTATATTTTTTTGCCGTGAATCTTAATAAATCCATAACTTCTTTCGTATTTCGAGTATCCAGATTACCTGTTGGCTCATCAGCAAGTATCAAATGCGGACGATTAATAAGCGCCCTGCCAATTGAAACCCGTTGCTGTTGCCCGCCAGATAGTTCTGAAGGCAAGTGATTCTTACGTTCTTGAAGCCCTAGGATATTAATAATTTCATTTAAATACTCCATATCTATAGATTCACTATCCAATAACGTAGGTAAAGCAATATTTTCTTGGACATTTAATACAGGTATCAAATTAAAGAATTGAAAAATGAACCCAACTTTTCTTCTTCTGAATACTGAAAGCTCATTGTCTGAATATTTATATATGTCATTATCCCCTATGAATACCTTTCCAGAACTAGGGCGATCTAACCCACCTAAAATATGTAGCAGCGTACTTTTTCCAGAACCAGAAGCACCGACGATTGAGACAAACTCGCCTTGCTGAATAGAAAGATCAATTCCTTTTAATGCATCTACCCTGTTATTGCCTTCTCCATAACTTTTCGTTATATTCTCTAAACGTACAACTTCCATATAACTCATCCTCTCATCATTAAAACTCAATCTTGTATGTCTACAAAATTTACTTTGCGTTGGCTATCTGGATAGACGTTCTCAATTGTTTTGAAAACTTGTTCTACTTCTTCTTTATCTTCTTTATAATCAAATTTATAATCCTTTAAGTGAATCAGTGTCATAACGGAATCTGGGTCAGCTAACTCATCATAAGTTTTGTCATTTAAAATAACAATATCCATATGCAAATATCCGATCCATATTTGATTCTTAATATAACTTACAGGTATCATTTGTCCATTCAAATCTATCTGGTGATCTACCAAATCATAATCACTTATAGAATAGAACAAATTTAGTGAACCAGGTAATTCTTTTATTTCTTTAACAGGTTCTGAAATGGTAGATACACTGCCTGGTTCTTTTCTTGCTCTAATAACTCTTTTCTTAACTAATTGTTTAGCAGTAGTTTTGTTAATAACCAAATACTCACTTTCTGATTCACCATTTTTTTGTTACGATGAACTTCGCTTTGTAATCATAAGTTTGTTCAGTTTTATTTTTATATTCCTGCTTAACTTTCTTTACATCTTGTTCTGTGCCGATAACTACTATTCCATTAGCTGGTTGTGGTGGGCCTTGAATATAACGTTTTACTCCGTATCCTATACCTAAAAAAATGGCGATAACTAAAACTAAACTTATAATTTTTTTCATTTTCTTTCTCCTTTTTACTGATGTCTAAATTATAGACTAGATATTCTTTATATTTGAATAACTGTTGTCTAACTATTTATGCTCTATTCTTACTCAATTGTAAGAATAGATACTTTTTCATGTGTTAGGAAATGGCATTTGAAACAATTTAATATATCACTTACAAAAATCTTTGTACCGTAGCCCTTTTAAAAATTTTAATCTCTAATCGCAAATCAATTAATTCCGTCTAATTTTTTTGAAGTATAATAAATAGAAAATATTGTAACAGAGGGGATTGAATGAAGGTGAAAAAATATTTACATGTAGGAATTTTGTTAACTACATTCGTATTCATGGGGTGCAATGAAAAGTTAGAAACAGAAGAACAAGGTAAGAAAGAGGAGATTAAGATTTCACCTGTTAATCAAGCAACAGTAGATAATGCTGTATCTGATATAAATGAAGAAAGACCAAAAACTCCTTTAAAATTATCTCAAGAACAAAAGAAAGAATATCATAATCAATATGTAAAAATCATAGATAAAGTAAATCAACAGAAGTTAGGAATGCAACTGGGAGTTTCCCCAATAGATGAATTTAAAGCAGCAGATTGGGTAGAACCGGAAGTTTTTGCAAATAGGATTCAGAAACAAGTAGATGCTTTTTTGGAAGAGGAACGTAAAGCGTTAGCTGCTATGACAAAGAATAAAAATCAAGATGCTACCGAAGTAAGTGGTGGTTGGGCATTAGAAAAATATATTTATGTTGCAGGTATAGTAACTCGACTTGAGATTATAGTGGATTTTGAAACACAATACAGCGAATCTAGAAATGGTCAAGTATTTGCAGGAATAAACAAGATATCAACGCAAGTAGCAAAAGGTTCGGAAGGAACGTGGGAGCAAACGTCTTACAAAGCCTCTTTGCTGGATGACCAAACGTATAGCATTCGTATTGAAGGTATTCACCATAATAATAATTTATCAACTGATAAATTATTTACTATAGAAATTAGCTGTGATAAGTTCGGAAAAATACATTAATATATAGAAACATTTTTGGTGAAAAATTTACTTAATAAACGGGGCGATTGGTCAATTTGATCTCTTCGTATGCTAACAAGGTACTTTAGTTACATAAAAACAGAATTGGTTCTAACTATGTTTTTATGTTTTAACAGCAACAATCTTTTTGAAAACAGCCTATAATAAAAACTACATTGTGGTAGAGAAAATCTTGTTTATTGTAACATCCCACAATGATTTCTATAAAGAAGGAGAGATTTTGCTTGTATATTCCTAAGTATTACAAAGTAACTGATTTAGAGGAAATCAAAGAGTTTATTAAAGACAATTCCTTTGCCACAATTATTTCAATAAGAAAAGGAAAACCAATAGCATCCCATGTACCATTATTATTGAATAAAATTAAGGATGAATATTACCTAACAGGTCACCTTGCATATGGAAATCCTCTTTGGAAGACTTTTGAGGATATAGATGAAATATTAGTTATATTTAATGGTCCACATGCGTATATTTCTTCTTCTTGGTATGAAAAGGAAAATGTACCAACCTGGAATTATCAATCAGTTCATGTTTATGGAAAAGCAAGTCTCATAGAAGGAAGTGAGTTAGAACAGGATTTAACTCTTTTACTTGAAAAATATGAGAAATTCCGTGAAAATCCTGTATTGTGGGATAAACTTTCTCCTGAAATGTTACAACAAGAGATAAAAGGAATAAAAGGATTTAGAATTAACATAAAGGAAGTTCAAGCTGCCTATAAATTAAGTCAAAATCGTAATGCTACTGATTACGCAAATATTATAAGCAAGCTTTCTAAAGAAGAGGATCCTAATGCTGCTGCAGTAGCAGAAGCCATGAAGAAAAATAGAAAATGACTAAAACAGAAGGCAGAAATGTTGTTATCTCAACGTTTCTGCCATGAATATTTTATATATGTGTTTTTGTCATGATAATATCAATTTGTTCTTCATCACCCATATAAAAAGAGTGACCTCCCGTTTGGATAAAACCTATTTTCTTATAAAAACCTATGGGCATTATCATTCTTTTCCCAAACACCTAACCAGATGCTTTTTTTGTTTTGTGCTACGGCTCTTTCCATCGCTTTGTTGATTAAATGTTTGCCAAGCCCTTTTCCTTGATAGTTGTTTCTAATATAAATTCTTTCAATTTCGAGTGAGTCATCCCCCATAGCTTCAGATTGAGCCTCATTAACATTTACCTTTAAATAGCCCGCAGTTTCGTCGTCGTAATAGATGAAATAAAATTCCGAATTTGGATTGGACAATTCTTTCTCCAGCTGTAAAGTATTAAATGCTTTCTCCAAATAAGTTTTCATATTATCAGGTGAATTTTGATCTTTAAATGTGTCATTAAATGTTTCGATACTGATTTCTTGTAGTTTTATTAAATCTTCTATTGTACTCTTCCCTAACTTTACTGTCATTGATTACACTCCTTTATTATTAACTCTCTATAAATATTCATATTGTAAGTGCAACATAAAAGGCATGTATTCAATTTAACTTATTTTTGTTGTATTTGCAACAAAAATAACTATAGGAAGTCTTAATTTTGTCACCCTTCACCCTTTAACATTTTTCTTATTCCATAAACGCGCTCGATTGTGGGAGATACTAAATTATAGGATATATTAGTAGGTATTTATTTTTTCTTTATCAGTATTTTGTTCAATTATATCTGAAATAAATGTATAAATATTCGATGGATATTCAGCAATACGATGAACTAAATATAAATACCACTCACTACCATATGTTACATAAACTTTAGCCTGGATATTATCCTCCTTTAAAGATCTTAATAAATCAGGTCGAACCCCATCTAGCATCTCTACCTCAACATTCGGACTATAAAGAAATCCTTTTGCTTTTAGGTCCATCAATAAATTTTCATCATGTGTAGCAACAGATAGTGGCTGATTACTATCTATACACATAGATACAAATTCTATATACCGTTTATTTAACTCTTCGGATCTTGCAATATACAGATCTTCAGACTCTTGATAAGCCCCCTTTACTAAACGTATTTTACCCGAGGTTTTCAATAGATCATTTAAGTCCATAGAAGAACGATTCAAATGAACTTGTAATGTTATCCCAACATTTGAAAATGACTTAGATATCCTTTTATATAGTGATAAAATTTTATCTGTTTTTTGTGATTCTTCCATACTTATCATAAGTTGAATATTATGCTTTTGTGCTTCTTTTGCTAATTCTTCTAAATTAGTAAATGCTACTGCATCAGAAATCATCATTCCAATATGAGAAAGATCAAATGATACGGTAGCCTTCATTTGATTATTCCCGAGATCTTTTATTAATTCTTTGAATTCGTTTTTGGCAAGCATACAGTCTTCTTCGGATGTTGTATTTTCGCCGATAAATTCCAATGAAATCTGATAACCTTTGTTATATAGATATATAACGCGTTCTATCCCTTCCGTACGTGTTTCTCCGGCCACAAATCGGTTAGCACCTTTAATAAAAATCGGGAAAAGTTCTTTAGAATTTTGAAAATAGGCTTTTAGTACTTGATCTCTAGCAATCGATTTGAGTGCTTTGGAAAAGCGTCTTTCTTCATTAAACATGAAATGATCACACCCTTATTTTTTATCTTATTTAGGATTACATTTTTCCGATGATTGATTTTTACCCACAAAAATCAAACTCCTGCATTTGGATTGAACCTCAAATTAAATGGTAATAAATTTAAAGCAGATCATTTAAAAATATCCCTGTATTGCCCGGGGGTTAATCCAATAAATTCTACAAAGAAATTACTTAAATGACTTTGATCTACAAAACCTGTCTCTATTGCCGCATCAAGTGGTTTTACACCCTGTTCCAATCGTTTCTTTGCTTCATTAATACGTACCGTTTGTAAGTAACGATACGGGGTAATCCCCTTCATTCGTGTAAATGAGCGTAGCAGGGAATATTTGTTCATATTAGCTATCTTCGCTAAATCATCTAAAGCAATATGTTCTGCATAATGTTCTTCTAGGTAGTGACAGACATTTTCAACATCTTGATTAATAGCTCTCGGTTCTGTATCTTTGATGGCTTCGGTATATTCTTCGATAAGCTGTTGAATGAGAATATAAAAAGTTTCTTCTTTCTCTAAATCTGATATTTCATCCATAATCATCTGGTGAAGTTTTTGCAACAAATGAGCTTTTTCACTACTATAGGCAACAGGTGAAGCAAAGGATGGAAGATAATCTTGCCCTGTAATCTCTTTTGTAACTTTTCGCATGATTTCAGGCTTGATATTCAAGCAGCGATAGTCTAATTTTTCGTTATCAATTGATTCACAGGCGTGATTGTCCATGGGGTTAAAAAATATAATATCACCGGTACCTATTACATATTCTTTGTTCTTAGAAAATAATCGTCTTTGTCCACTCTCTATAAACCCAATCACATAATATTCATGGAAATGGTTCGGAAACTTTTGCATGATACCTTCAAAACGATAAGCTTCTATTTGTAGATCATAATCAAAACATACCGTTCTTTCTTCTCGTCCCATACGAACAGCCTCCTTTTGATTTCTGATAATTAATGTAACACATTTAGTTAATGCACTCTTGTAAGATATTGACTAAAAAAATGGTGTGACAGTTTAAAAACTGGCACACTAAAGGTTTCATTAATATTAAATCTACAACAATTAAAAGTCCTGATGACACCTTAATTTTTTTACTTTTTTTATCGGGAAAAATAAATTGAGGTTTTATCTTCATTCAGCAGGTGTTTAGACCCGCTGAATAGGAATTACAATCACTTTCATCTCACCATCTTTTAAGATGAGAGTATGTTAAATTTTTCAAAATTTTTCAATTGATAAATCTGAATTAATTGTTATTGCTACTTGAATTCCCGTTGCTTCTGAAAGAACAATTTCCGTTGGTGCAGGTTGAGCAGCATCACCGGCAGCATATACATTTTTTTCCGATGTTCTTCCGAAGTGATCAACAATGATTAACCCTTGTTCATCTAAATCACAGGAAAATCCTTGACCAATGGTATTTGTTGTATAAATGGATGGGGTAATAAAACCTGCTTCCCGTTCAATTTCTAACCCATCTTCAAAAATAACACTATTCAATGTCCCATTAGATCCTTTCATTTCTTTAATCTTATTGGTAATCACATTTATCCCTTTATTCTCAAGCTCTTTCTTTTCATTTTCCTTTATTTCATGACCGTTTGTTGCCACGACTAAATTATTTGATAAGTTATAAATTATTTTAGCAGTTCGTGCAACATCGCCTGTTTCATTTATATAAATCAATTTTTTATCCTTTAATTCCCAACCATAGCCGTATGGCGAAGTAAAAATACTTTTATTATAATATTGCTGAATATTTGGGATATCAGTCTGTATTTTTGTACCATCTGTCAAAAGGATTTTTTCAGCAAGGAAACTCTCGCCATCTTCTGTATAAATTTTAAAAAGCTTATTGTCTGATTGTTTAATAGCCCTAACGCTTTGACTAACAATGGAATGTATAGTAGGGTATTGATTTAATTTTTCTTTTGCTACTTGCATGAATTCAATAGCTGCATTGCCATTTCTTGAAATACTCTCTTGAAGCTCGAATGCAAGATGGTCATTATTTGTATCAAACAATGCTACTATTCGATTCGCTCTACCTAACAATAATGCTGCATTTAATCCTGCTGGTCCTCCACCAATAATTGCACAATCAAAAATTTTCATCTATTTCCCTCCTGTATTTATGACGAATCAAACGCCAATAATTTGTTTTAGATTTTCAAAAGGAATGTATCCAACAATTGGTTCATGTAATTTATTATGAATAATTAAACGGGAATGAGGAATCCCAAGTACCTGGTATTCCGCTGCAAGCTCTGGGCTTTTGTCAACATTCACCCTTAAAATTTTCACCTTATCACTACATTCATCGTTAAGTTGATTAAGAACCATTCCGAACATTTTACATGGGCTACACCACTCCGCCCAAAAATTTATTAACACCATTTTTTCAGTTTCTAAGTGTTCTCTTAATTCTTGCTTTGTTGTTACATGTGCAATTGCCATAATTTTTCCTCCTTCATGGAAATATAAAATTTAAAGATAAAATATGCTTTACGTGTTAATTACCTGAACCTACAATCCCCCCTTTCAATAAATACTAAAGAGACCTTTAATATCCGTAATTAAAGTGAAGTTTTAAATTGTACTATCAAAAACAACTGCCATCGCGCTTTTATATCCTTCAGCAGCAGCAACTATTAATGAAGACTGACCCAATTTAGCTGTCTCCCCCGCTGCATAAACATTTTCCTGTGACGTTCGCCCTGCCTCATCTGTCACAATGCTACCATTTTCATTTAATTGACAACTAAGCTGCTCAGCAAATTGATTGGGACGTACAAAAATAGGGACTATAAATCCTCCAGCTCTTTCAATTTCAAGTCCAGAGCTAAACACTACTTTGTTTAAATATCCGTCCTCACCATTTAGATTCTGAATAGGTTCAGTAATAACTGTTATATCTTTTCTTTGTAGTTCATTCAATGTCGGAGTAGAAAGTTCCTGACCATTTGTCGCTATTACTAAATCCTTTGACCAGTTATAAATAAGCTTTCCTTTAAAAAGAGTATGTTCTTCATTTTCTGAAATAATAATTAGGGGTTGATCTCTTAATTCCCATCCATCACAAGTTGGGCAGCTAAATAAACTTTTTCCATAATACTTTTTAATGTCCGAAACCGATGGGAATTCCTCTTGTACACCTGTTGCTAATATAATTCTCTCTGCAACAATCTCTACATCTTCTAACGTTTCAATTTTAAACAATCCGTTTGATTGCTTTGTTATATTCATAACCGTGTTTTTATAAAAATGAACTGATGGGTATTTTTTTACATCATTTATAGCTATTTCTTTAAACTCTGCTGGTTTAATCCCATCACGTGTTAGAAACCCATGTGATTCCTGAGTCACTCGATTCCGATTTGTCCCATTATCAAATAACGCGACTTTTTTACGGGACCTTCCTAAAATCAAACTTGCATTTAAACCAGCGGCACCTGCACCTATAACTGCACAATCAAAAAATTCCATGTAACTTTCCTCCATTAATTGTTTAGAGTACATGTTGTACAACATGCATTTTAGTCCAAAATTAAAGTTTAAACAGCATAATCTAAGCTATAACCATTTGATATTTTTAAAAATAAGCACCAAGAAAAATTCCAGAGTGTAAAAATTCTAAGATCGCCCGTTAACTTTTTAAAGACTTAAAAGACTCATTATATCCGCAATTGTTCAAAAAATAATAGTGGACTAAATCCACGACTATTTTTTCACAAGATCCGATATTTTTCTATTTCTTAGCTCATTCTCCAGTTTTTCTTCCGCAGATAACATTACTTCTTTTATTACACACTTAGGATCATTGTATAAACAACAATCAAACAACGAAGATTTGCCTTCAACTGCATGTATAATATCTAAAAATGAAATATCTTCCCAATCGTGACGAAGTGTATATCCACCATTAGCACCCGAAACGGAGTTGATCATTCCCTCTTTTACTAACTTAGTTAGTATTTTAGATAAATAAGTGGGAGAGACATTTTGCATCTCAGCTAATTGTTGGACACCCATTGGTTTATTTGGTATTTGTTTTGCAAGAAAAAGCATTGTGTGTAGTGCATAATTGGTAGCCTTAGAATATTTCATTACTGTTATTCACCCCAATAAAAGACTTTATATATCCATAATAGCACTGAATATTAGCTATTTCAATATTTATGCCTTCATGTTGAAAAAAGATGTACTGTTCGCAAGTTTCCTGATTACATTTATCTCCAAAAAAATAAATGTTCCATCATAAATGCCTAGCTTTATGTTCTAATTATTTTGATGGCTCATCCTTCGCAATTTGTATAAGGACATTCCTATCCCCTTTTATAAATTACTATCCACATTTTGAGCAAAATTCACAGATTAGCGAGAAATACTAAAATTTGCATATTTACTATATCTATTATATAGTTGAAGTACTATTTTATTAAAGGGTGAACTTTTTGTTACTGTAGAATTCTAATCTAAATCAACGTTATAGCTTAATTTTGTTGAACAATACCACCTTTTATGGGTGTTATTTGTTGTGCAAAAAATAGCAGGATTAGAATTAGTGAGCTTAGTATAAACTTTAGCGCGACTAATTTTAGTCGCGCTTTTTCTATTCGTTGATTTAGACAATTTTAATTTTGTACTTATTAAAATTGAGAGGACGATTCTACAATGCAAAAACAATTACAACAAATTACAGCTGATATGCAGCTTGAAGAACATTATCATACATTAGAAAAAGCTCTACTTTCTTTATATTTCTATAAAAATTGTACAACTAAATCTTTAGCTTATATGACAGACTTACCAATACCCATCGTTTCAGCAATGAAGAAAGAATTTGCCAAACAAGGTTGGGGGAAACATAGCTTAACGAAAAAAGGCAAGCTAGCCGTTTCGCAATATTTTCAACTCTCAGGTGCCAATGCTGAACTCTACCTTCAATTAACGACAGATGAAGCATTTCGGACAGAATGGATTAATCAACATATAAGCGAATTAAGCACTATTTATGATGCTAGACCTACAGCTGACGTGGCAATTGATCAAGCAAAATGTACAGTTGAGACAGCCTTAAAACGTGCATTGCTTGCACTGGATTATTCGATGCTACTCAATAAGCGTATTTTGTGTTTAGGCGATGATGATTTTATCAGTATTGCACTAGCGTTTTTACTAAAGAAAATCGCTCCACATTCTGCAACTAAAATTGTTGTGTTAGATATTGATAGACGCGTTTTAAGGACTATTGACAAAATAGCTAAAGACTATGAGATTCCGATTAAAGCAGATTATTATAACGTTCAGAAGCCACTACCAAATCGATACGCTCAACAGTTTGATTGCGTATACACAGATACACCATATACCTTGATTGGCGCACAGCTCTTTTTATCTCGTGCAATTGATGCACTAAAGCCAGAAGCAATGCGGCATGTGTTTTTTTCCTACGCCAAACGTAGCTATCAAAAACAGTGGGAGCTACAGCAAAGCTTACATGCTATGGGCTTTGTAATTAATAGTATTAAATACGACATAAATACTTATGAAGGTGCGCAGATTTTAGGCGCTACAAGCCAGTTATTTGTTTTACAAACAACCGATCAAATGATTCCCTACATTCCTAATCAGCGTAAATTTACGCGATCAATTTACACAGGAGAGGTTGAGCGGAAATCTGTTGTTTATCAGTGTAATCATTGTAAGAACTCACTTACAGTAGGTGCTGGCAACGAATATACTACGATTACTCAACTTCATTCCAGCGGTTGTGCGTATTGCAAAAACAACAAGTTTTCACAAATTAAGAGAACAGTAGAAAAATCACAATCCCAGCAAGCATTAGGGCATCATATTTTATTAGAGTTGCACGATTGCAATGTTGCCTTGCTCAATGACGTACAACAAATTAAAAAGATTATGTGTCAAGCTGCCCATAAAGCAAAGGCAACAATTGTGACCGAACATTTCCACCATTTTTCACCTTATGGAGTTAGCGGTGTAGTCATTATTCAAGAATCACATTTGACTATTCATACGTGGCCAGAATTCGGTTATGCCGCAATAGATGTTTTCACTTGTAACAGTAAATTAGCGCTACAACAGGCTGTCCAATATATTACTGAGCAATTTAATGCAGGAAATGCCACACAGCATTATGTACATCGGGGTAAATAAAAATAGGTAGTATAAGCCCTTAAATCAAAAGGAAGAAAAACAAGTTGTTTTTCTTCCTTTTGCATTTTTGCTGGATTGAAACGAAGGAAATTCAGGAACAGCATTGAAGTTACTTACTAATCATAGGAGATTACGTGATTGCTGAATGCATAAAGTTTTTAAATCATGAAAACCAGCTTTGAACTTAACATAGTTTTCTCCCACTAAAGCCATTGTTACTAGCTTTGCCTTCCTCTTTAATCGATAGAAAGTAAATGTTCTGAATTAATACTGGAATGATGTTTTCGTACGTATTTGTTTATTTATAAAGTGTAAAGAGTAACCAATTACCATTCCCTACCTTGATTGGTTTTCCAGTCATACGGCAAAATCTCTTTCAATAAAACAAACGTATCATTTTCAACCTCTACAACTGCTTCTAAATTTCCTTTTGAAAGCTGGCTGATCAACTCACGGCAACGCCCACATGGTGGAACAACATTACCTTCTGAGTCTACTGCTACAAAAGCTTTTATTTGATATTCTCCATTCTTCAACATGTCAGCAACCGCTGCATGCTCTGCACAAAAACCCATGGAACAAGCTGTATCTATACTAATCCCTGTATAGATATTACCATCTACAGTTTCAATGGCTGCCCCAACACTTCCGTACTGAACAAAATCATTTAATTCTGTAGGTGAAGTAACTGCAGTTGCGATCTTTTTTAATTCTTTATGATTCATAAGTGTGATTCTCCTTTTCTAGAAACATGAAATCGATTGTGTAAAAATAATTAAGATTCTCTATTCACCAATAAGTTAAAAAATACAAATACAATGCAATATAGGAGAATTGCTACCTGCATTTATCGGATAGTGACTCTACACAGCATGGTTTTCCGAATAAATCTCTAACTAAAGAGTTATAGCCTCCCCATATAATACCATTCCTTTTCATCAAATAAAAAATGCCAGAGGAAACTATTTTCTTGTAAATAAGTATGGAATGATAATTTCTCGTATAAAAACTTGGCCCTTGGATTTTTACCCGAAACGTGTAAACTTAGCCTATCAATATTTGGCTTTGCTTAAGCAAAATCCTGTGCCCACTGCATTAGCTGCTTTCCTACTCCTTTGCTTCGATGGCCAAATGCCTCTCTCTCTTGCAAAGCAACCATTCTTTGGCTTGCTGGATCAGTGGGCGTATGCTCAAAAAGCTTTTCGAAAAAAGGAGCTAGATCGTCATTATTCATTTTCGTTAAAGTTTGAAATTTCCCTCGAAACCCATGAACATATTTGCTGCATAGGTTCAATTGTTATATCATGATAGCTGTTCACCTATCCATTTAATCTAACTGGTTGTTGTTGTGTTACACAATGAATCATACCACCATGCTGATAAAGCGACCTAACATCAATACCTACTACTTTACGCTCAGGATAGAGTTTTTGGATAATATCATTTGCTATCTCATCATTAGGGTCATTATAGTTAGGAACCAACACGACTTTATTCCCTATATAGAAATTTACATACGAACCTTTTTCTTTTAAAACTTCCTCATTTTCTAACGCGACATTATGTTTACTAAGCGGCAAATATACATATTCATAGGGCTCACCTAAAGCATTTTTAGCATTCAACAATATTTTAATATCCTTAGTTGATAGACCCCATTCGACCAAATCATTTTCCGAAAATGTAATAATTGTTTTTTGATCGTAAAACTTAGCAAATCCATCAATATGAAAATCAGTTATATCTGCGCCAGGGACTCCATCGAGCCAAATAAAATTTGTCACATTAAGGCTACTGAGATAGTTTTCAATTTCCGCTTCGGATAAGTTAGGATTTCTGTTTTTGTTGACGACAGAGCTTCTCGTTGATAAAAAGGTCCCCTTGCCGTCCAGCTCCATCGCTCCGCCTTCAATAACAAATTCGTTCATATCAATTCTTTCTATGGTTAACTCCCGACTGATACGTTCGCTTATCAAAGCATCCTCTTCAAAAGGAGTTTTCTCTCCCCATCCATTAAATTTTGGACTCCAAATTTTCAAATTTTTATGTTGATCATACACAAAAATTGGACCATTATCTCTTGACCATACATCATCATTAGGAGCAATAAAGAAATCAATCATTTTCATATTGATATTTTGGCTCTTTAAAATATTTATAATTTTTTCTTGTTCAGTCTGGTTGTATGCAACAATATGAACTTTTTCACCTTCGCTTAATGCGGCTGCCATCTCAATCCAAACATGTTCTATTTCTTTTCTATAGTCTTCACCATAAGTGTATGCATGAGGCCATTGTAACCAAGTTCCTTCATGTTCATTTTTTTCATCTGGAAATGTATATTTTTCCACATTTTCTACCTCCTTACCATTGTTGATATCTTTCTCCTGAGCACATCCGCTAATAATTACAATGCTTATAGCACCTCTTTAAATCTATATATCACATTTAAAAAATTCATTCTTACTCTGCTCCCACTCCTTTCGATACTATCCCGCTAGCAACCGATCTTAATAGTGTATGGCCACATTATAGTGCCTCACACTGTGTGAATCTCAAGCGATCAAATCAATCAAGTAATTAATATTAATATAACTTCAGTGGCGTTCAGGCTCACTTTTAGCGGAGTATTTACCCTACATCAATATAAAAACACCTCCAAGAATTGCTCTATATTTAACAATATAGAAGCATTCTCTTAAAGGTGTTAAGGTATTTCAATTTTTCTCACTGGACCTCTAGTATGAACTTGAAAGTATAATTGAAAACCACGATTTATCAAAAATATCTTCCTGAAAACTCTTATACGAACTTCCCATTTGAATGATTAGTAAGATGCAAGTAATTAAAATAACTAAGTTCGATTTTTTTTAATAAAAAAATGGCCGGTTTATTTTTGAATTAAAATTTTAAACGTTATTCCGCAAACCTATTCAGACCCACCGATTGTACAGTCAGGGGAAATCACATTCCACTTTCCAAACAGCGTTAAACCAGCTGCTTTAGCTAAAAATGTAGAAGCCTCGTTATCGAGCTGGCATCTATACTGTGGTTCGTAACCATGCTCATAGGCGTATTTGCAGATTGAACGCACCACTTTACGAGCATGACCTTTTCCTCTAAAAGATGACAGAGTCAATACGCCGAGATCCGCTATTTGTACATCATCTTCCCAAGGATACATGCTAGCAGCACAGACCAAGCGATTTCGTTCAAAAGAGCCAAATACTGCCCAATGGTCCAACTCTACATAAGCGTCATCCAAATCTTGTTCAGAAGCGGAGGATTCAAACTCTGAGAAAATCGCATCATCCTGTTCTGTTAATTGGCGCAATGTCTCTTCCTGGTTTTCTTGCAGCAAGACGTTTTTTTCTGCTTCCGAAAAATAAAAAAGATAATCTGCACCATGCAGGATGACTCCTCCTTCATTCAATTTATGACAGAAGTCTAGCTCAGATAGTTCTTGTCCTTTAGAAAGGTCTAACTTCTCGGCCATTTCAGGCGTCAAGACTGCCAAAACCCGGCCATCAGAAGTTTCCAGCACCATGACTCGACTATCTTCGTTCAGGTCATGGTTGATGGTGACAGTAAAGGATTCATCGTTGTAGATAACATCTCCATTAAAAAATTGCGACTCCCAAAAGTCAGTTATCGTTTGTGAAAACAAAGGCATATTTATTCCCCCCATAGTTTATATTCTGTTTATGTTCTCGACTAACTCCCATCTCTTGAAATTTTATCGGCTAAGCATTTTCAGGAATTTAACCTTGAAATACTTTTCACCAATTAAAAGTATTATAAAGTTTTACACATTGTGAAGCTCAAGTATTTTTATAAAAAGCACTTAAAAAACAACCTTTTATTACGGGCATCGGGTCGCTTCCTCTGCTATAGCACTATGCTTTCTTACAGAAAACATCCACTTCGTGTAGGGTCTCGTCGTCTCACTTTCCCGCTGGAAGCTTTGCTCAGCGACGAAAGTGATGCGACAGAAGCACTTGTAGCCCTTCACTACAATCAGAATAGACACATAACAAAAAACTCTATTTATCGCTCAATCCAATTCCCCTCTAATTTACACACCTGTCAATAACAAAGAAAAATCTTGCTACCTTCTATGTAACAAGATTTTTAAAATGATTTAATTAACTATTGCCCTTATTTTTCACCCAATTCTCAGTAATCTCCGTGAACTTTTTAACTGCAGGTGAAATAGGCGTTCTGATCGCTAATCCAATCGTTCGTGTTTGCTCTAATTCAAGTGGGATAACCTTTATGGAATTTAATCCTTTTGGGATAATCATTTCCGGTAAAATACTAATACCTAAATTATTCTCAACCATCGAAAAAATAGAATTTTCGTTCATATTTTCGAATCGAATATTTGGCTCAATGTTATTTTCTTTAAAAAATAATTGTATATCGTCAAAGCATTGATAAGTAGGCATAATGAAGGGAGCATTTTCTATTTCTTCAAAAGATAGATGCTTATTGCTTCGTAAAGGTGATTGCTCTGAAACTACACATAAAAGTGGCTCAGACTTTAATTTTACAATTTCAAATGATTGCAATGACGTAGTATTATTATTAATAAAACCACAATCTACCTCACTATCTAGCAACCATTTCTCTATCTCAGCATAATTTCCTTCAATTAGTTGAATTTCTATATTAGGATAGTTCTTCTCCATTTCCTTAATAATATAAGGAATCCAGTTTGTAGATACGCTACTAAATACCCCTACCTTTACCGTTCCTTTATTTAATCCGTTAATAGCGTTTATTTCCTGCTTTAATATATCATTATAATTTAAAATCTTTCGAATAGTAATTAATAAATCCTTCCCATTCTGAGTTAGCTTAATTGCCGAGTTGTTACGAATAAATAAAGGAAAGTTAAACTCTTTTTCTAAACTAGTAATGGCATGGCTTACAGCAGATTGTGTTAATCCTAATTCTTCCGCTGTTTTTGTAAAGCTATTTAATTCTGCTGCTTTACTAAAAATTTCATACTTAACTAAGCTCATCGTTGACACCCCAAGAATTTTTTTCATGTCCTTCATTATAATTATTCGCTGTACTAATGGCAAACATGTACTTATACTCAGATTTAACTTTAACAAAAAGGAGCTGTATTTATGGAGCAAAAAATTTTAATTACAGGAGCCGCTGGAAAGATCGGCCAACATATAACCAAAACTTTAATGGAACAAACAAACTATCCATTAAAATTGGCAGATATAAATTTATTGCCTTTAGAAAAATTTAAGAAATTGTCAGGTCATGAAGTTACTTATCTAGATATATCAAGTTTAGAAGAATGTCAGGAAGCTTGTAAAAACATAAATATTGTTATTCATTTAGCAGGAGATCCTTCTCCGAATGCAGATTTTTATAGTTCTTTATTAGAGAATACTATTAAAGGTTCATATAATATTTTTAAAGCTGCATCGGATAACGGGGTAACTAGAGTCATAGCTGCTTCCAGTGCTCAAACAGTTGAAGGATATCCGTTAGACTTTCAAGTTACCGATTCTTCACCTGTTAGACCAAAGAATATGTATGGGGTTAGTAAATGTTTTGTGGAAGCACTAGCATCATACTTCGCTTATGAGAAACACTTACAAAGTATCGTTATTCGTATTGGTGCTTATGACGATTACAAGCCTGAGGGTCAGCCACTTTCAGCTCGAGACATGAGTGCATATATAAGCCCAGAGGATTTTAGTGATCTTCTCCTTAAAACGATTACTGCTAAAAATCTACCCCACTTCTCAATATTACATGGTTTATCTGATAATCGTTTTAAACGTTTAAATATTGAAGAAACAAAAAGATTAGTAGGATATACTCCAAATTCAGATGCGTTTAAATTGAGCGGCATTCATTTTATTGACCGTTAGACATTTGCATACCATATTTATAAGGAGATTTTTCTATGAAGAGCCTAACAAAAAACGTCAAAAAGAAAAAGATTATTCATTTAACTAAAAGGAAAAAAACTTTTAAAGACTACTGGAATGAAATTATAAAAGCTCTTATTGCTACTAAGTAAATAAAATGCTCATTGAATCAATGTGTCTAGATTTTAATCGTAAAGCTAAAAAAGAGTAAAAAACCTGAATTATAAATCCGAATTTTCTGATTACCACCTGTGCTCTTTCTAGAAAAAAAGGTCTATTCAGATTTTTAATACCTCTGAATTAGACCTTTTCTTGTTCGGCTTAAATATAACTATTTTGATGAGACATTTAAGTAGTTTATTTCCATTTCTCTTGATGCCACAGTATTTGAGTGGAAAAATGTATTTCAGATAAATCTCAAGGTAAAAGTAACTCTTCCCTAAGCGACATTTCAGGAGTAAGACAAAACCGAGTCCAACCATTGTACATTGTGTAATGGCCTCTACACTATTAATACTAGTTCGGTCAAGCTGACAGCCCCTTTTATCAATAACGTGCGATAGAAGAAAGTTTGGTAAGAGCAACCCTCACCTAATAGTATATCTTTTGATACAATATTAATGTAGAACATGTAGTTAATGGGTAGTTGGGGAAACCCTCCCACAGAATCTTTTTCAAATTGTGACCTTAACGAGGGCCTAACAAAAGACGAACGTGCGGATATCGTTCGCAAAAAAGCCGGAGCAGTGCAAGTAACCGGTATGTACAGAGCATTTATGCCTTGGAATAATTACGTGAGAAAACTTTAACTTCTATCAGAGGCAGTTTGGACTTCCTATGAAAAGAAACTTAATCTCGCATTCATCTCACCACCTATAAAAGTAGGAGACTAAATTTTTATAATGGCTAATACATCTTCACCCTCTGAATCCATACCTGCTTCAACGAAACCGAAGCTTCCGTAAAAGTCTTTCGCTACAGGATTATTTGGATTGTAGCAGATTTCAATCTCTTCTAATCCATCTATTATTTCGTCAAGGGCTAGTTGCAAAGCTTTACGTCCGATTCCATTGTTTTGATAGTTTTGGTCTACCATAAATCTCCAAATCGATATTCTCTTTGGTGTTTCAGGCACCCACATGAAAAATCCAACAGGTTTCCCGTCTAAACAAATTGCTCGTGTTTGAAAAGAGGCGTTGAATTTTGACTCAACGAGTGACCACATATTTTCTGCTACATAATCATACTGATCTTCAGCTACAGATAGGTCACATATCTTCATAATTATTTTTGTCCACATCAGTAAGCGTTATATTCATTTATTGTAATCTCCTATATAATTAGTTTTAGCAACAGAGATTTTTACTAGGAGTCTCTGTATTTA
Source organism: Lysinibacillus sp. Bpr_S20 (assembly GCF_023337835.1). Taxonomy (NCBI): domain Bacteria; kingdom Bacillati; phylum Bacillota; class Bacilli; order Caryophanales; family Bacillaceae; genus Lysinibacillus; species Lysinibacillus sp. Bpr_S20. Next base: position 669,602 of record NZ_JALNLQ010000001.1, on the reverse strand, counting down.
TTTCGTTGCATTTTTCCCAAAAATAATTTCTGCAATTTTTATAGCATATTCTTCATTATCAAAATCCTCATAATTACTTAATACTGCAATCGTTAAACGTTCTTCAAGAAAGCGCATAAAGTGAGAATGATAGCCTGCCCAGAGTCCTGAATGCTCCAAGTAGGAACTATCAAAATTTTTATTTTTAGACAAGCCAAAAGCATAGGCTTCATTATCTATAATTAGCTCACCAGTTGAAGAAGTTTTTGGTCCTACCTCACCCATTCTTTTAACAAGCTCTTTCCCACCAACAACGCCTGTAGCGAAGTTTTGTCCCCATTTGACTAAATCTTCAACATTTGTATGAACCGCTCCATCCCCAGTATGTTCCCAAGGACTTTCATAAATTTCAAATTCACCTTGCTCATTCTTTGTGTACCCACGAGCAATCGGAATATTAGTTGGATAGATATCCACGATTGTTGTATCATTCATATTTAAAGGGCCAAAAATACGTTCCTTCGAAAATTCACGAAGAGATTTTCCACTAGCTATTTCAACTACTAAAGACAATAAAAAATATCCTGTGTTACTATATTCAAATTTTGTTCCAGCCGGAAAATCTGCAATTTGATGACTAGCAAGATGTTCTAGAGATTGTTCAGCAGTTAATTTCTCTTTATCCGAAATCCCTGATTTTTCAGCCAATTCCATATAATCTACCAATCCACCAGTATGATGAATTAAGTGTCTTAGCGTAACAGATTCAGCATATCCCCCCAGAGTAGGTATATACTTTAAAATTGAATCGTCTAAACGCAGTTTCCCCTCCTGCTCTAATAACAAAATGGAGAATGCTGTGAAATGTTTTGAGACGGATGCGAGATTGAAAACAGTTTTTGTTGTTATGGGTAATTTCTTTTCTATTGAATCTAAACCAATTGCCCCCTTATAAGTTACACCATCATCAAAACTTGCAATATATGCACAGCCCGGTTCGTCTGGTGAAAGGTTGTTAAATAATTGTTGAATTGCTGCATCTATCGTTTGATTACATAAACTTTTCATATAAATTCACCTCTTAAAATTAAATTTTTGTTTACCATAAGGTTATGGCCCTATTGTAAAGCCTCACATAGTGATAAACTCAAGTTTCTCATACATAAAGAAGAACCTTTGCAAAACGGTCGTGATGTTTGCTCCAACAAAATTTTCATCGCGTCCATCCTTAGCAAAGGCTTCTCTTCGAATTAGTGTTTTTTTATAGCAATACTAACTTCTGTGACGTATTCATCTCTATCTAATGTAATCAATTCATCTGTATAATATCTTTCAATAAAAGGGCCCTCTAAATGATATCCATTTAAATGAGCCCAATCATATAAGGCACTATAGGCATAACTTATACTGTCATAATTACCTATATGTATAGTATAGATATAATTTGCTTCCTCAAAAAATTTTATTCTACTATCCTTTACTTCCTCTTCAACTATTATTGGTTGGCATACTTCTACATCATACTGTGAAAAATCCCCTTCCTCCATAGAATGAAAAATCGCCAAATGTTTGCCCTTCAAAATTAGATCCGTTTTATTCACGGATATAAGAAGTTGATCTATTAACAACTCCAAGCCATTTTCATCGACAACTTTTCTTAAGCATATAGCATGAAATGGTTTCCTTACTCCCCTAAACACGTCATAGCTGTTAACCCTTGTTATTTTGTTCTTCGGTTCAACATAAGTTTTCATTTCCTCTATAAGTTGATAATATTCAATAGTTTTTTCATACAATTCAGCAATCTTCTGTTCATATTTGTCTTTCATTGTTGTGGCATCCATTTCCAAAGCATTTTTTATTTCATCAATGGAAAAATGGTATCTACGTAATAATTTTATTTTATTTGCTTTAGCAATATCGTCGTTCGTAAAATATCGATATCCATTCGTTTCATCTTTTTTTGGCTTTAATAAACCTTTCTCATCGTAATATCTTAGCATTCTTTTAGATATTTTATTAATCATCGAAAATTCCCCTATTTTATACAAGGCGAAACACCTCCTTTGTTAGCACCATTTAGCTTATTGTTAGTCCTTAATCTTATATACATTTCTATAAAGATTTTCTTTATAAAAAACAAATTCTTCACCCGTTAAAAGTTGAGGATAACTCATGATTTTAAGCGGTAAATCATCCTGCCCCTTTTGAAGAGGAGGCTGTACATACTCGAAAGGATTAAGGTGAAAACCTAATCGCTCATAAAAGCCTATTCTTCGTTGCGCCAATTCCGTGTCAGGATGCTCAACCTCCAATAAAATAGGTTTTATTGATTCTTTCATATACTTGGTGATCATTTTTCCACCTACTCCACTTCCTCGCATAATTGGATCAACAGCAATATGTTCTACAAATCGGAACATAGGAAATTCCCATGTAGCTAAAAAAGCAAAAATTTGGTTGTTGTTATTCGTTTCCGTAATAAGACGGTAATGTTGATCGGACAGTAGCTCCTTTTGCCCCATATATGTTCTTCTCTCACTTTCCGGAAATGATACTTCCATAAGTGCGAAAATTTTATCAAAATCTCTTTCGTTCATCATCACAATTCTCCTTTATCTACTATACTTAATTACATTTATTTCAAATTCAAGAATTTTTTCAATTTTCAATCCAATTTTCCCTTATTGATAGTCTAAAATATATACTTATACTATTATCTCTTACATTAATTTCCCCTTAGCGTCATTCGTTTTGTAGCGAAACTCTAATCAGTGGTGGTTTTTTCCCCACTGATTATATTATTTTTTCACTAATTGGGCTTTTACGGGCAGCCCCACCTACTTCCACTGTTTTCGTTGAATTTTGAAGGTGGAAGTCTTACTGCCATTCAGATATTATAAAGCTTCACACAGTGTCAAACTCAAGACTTTTCAATCCTGATCGCCTTTATCTTGCACCCGAGCAGTTTTTAGTGGTGTACCCAATCACTTTTCTCTTAGACTCGAACAGTACAGTTCTTCATCATAGTTTTCTAATTTAGTAAACTTGCCGATAAAGAAATAATCTAAGCTTATCTAAAAGCACCTCTTCGATTCATCTTAAAATTTTTGTTCAATTCTTTTATTCAATAGTGCTTGCTTTTTCTAAGAAGTCTAATGATATAATAGGTGGAAAACAATGGAAAGTAGAGGTGTCCAAAATTAAACTTCTCATTATTGGAGGAACTAATTTTATCGGGCCATACGTAATTCACCATCTTCATGCCATGGGTTATCATGATATTACTTTATTCCATCGTGGCAAGACCGAAGTCGACTTGCCTCCCACTGTAAAGCACATATATGGGGACAAAATGCATTTAGATCAACACAAGGCAGCATTTAAATTATTGTCTCCCGACGTTGTAGTAGATATGATTGCTTATACAGAAGCAGATATCGAGCCCGTATTGCATACATTCCGTGACATTACGAAAAGGCTTGTGATGATCAGCAGCCAGGATGTTTATCGTGCTTATGCTGTAGTCCGACAGGCTGACAAAGGGCCATTAGAACCAATGCCGATTTCAGAGATTTCTACAGTTAGAAATAATCGTTACCCATACAAAGACCCAGCTAAGGATCCAGACGATTGGTGCAATCGTTATGACAAAATTCCTCTAGAAGAGATGGTCATGAACGACCCTTACTTATCAGCAACTGTTGTCCGCCTACCCGCAGTTTATGGGCCAAATGATCCGCAGCATAGACTATATCATTATTTCAAACTAAAACCACTGCATGATGAACGACCGTATATTTTACTGGATGAAGGTTATGCAAATTGGCTTTGGTCACACGGATACGTTGAGGATGTCGCTTATGGCATTGCCTTAGCAATTACGAATGAACGTGCAGCAGGACGACTCTATAACATCGCAGAGCTTCAGACAAGAACGATGCTCGAATTCATTCAGGCCATTGGTAATCAGCTAAATTGGCAAGGTAAATTCATTCAAGTCCCATCTGGTCACCTTCCAGACGAGCTAGGTATTCCCTTGCGTACGGAACAAAATATTATCGTCGAATCCAAGCGAATTCGAGAGGAACTAGGTTATCGAGAAATTTTCTCTTTTAAGGAAGGGCTGAAAAAAACGCTTGAATGGGAATTGGCTCACCAGCCAGAGGGAAATAATCATGTTGTTGAAAAAGATGATGAGTTGCTTAGTGAATTACGCAAAGCCGGAATAATTGGTGCAGATCAAAATTCATAAAAAATACACTGTGAGCTTTTGAAGTCAAGAGTCCGGAATCAGCAATCTCCGATCCATTATCAAGTTTGCTACTTTTCACCGACTCAATCCATTATTTACGATAAGCAATAAATAAGCTGGGTATTGATTACTCCTATACCCAGCATTTCCCACCTCTAAAAGCTGCTTAAAAGAGCTTAAATAATAGTTTGTTAATCAAGTTATTTTCAAACAGGTATCTCCATCTAACTTTTAGGCTATGGCCCTCTTACTGCCCAACCATTTGTTAATGTAATCTATCGTCAAACATTAATTGAATTTGAATACCAAAAGGATCTTCAATTATACCGTATGCTTTGCTAAAAACATTATTAGACAATGGAACAATTATTTTTACTCTTTCATCTGCCGTCAAGCTTTTATAAAAATGTTCAATTTCTTCTAAGTCCGCACTTTGAATACACAGTGAAGTGTTGTTTCCCACTACATATTTTTCTGTAACATCCAATATTTCTTCTGCTAGCATTACCTTTGTTTTTCCGATAGATAAGACGGAATGGGAAATATAATTTTTATTTTCTTCCGTAAGGTGCAATGAGCTATCGCGTTTTGCCATGTCTTCATAGGTAACGAGTAACAATTCCTCTGCATGAAAATGCTTTTTGTAAAATTCAACCGCTTCTTCAGCTTTTCCGTTCATAGATAAAAAAATGGCTACTTCTAGTGTTGTACTCATAGTATCAATCTCCCTGTAAATAATGATTTTAGGTAATTATCTTATCAATTGATATTACCTTGACCTTATTTTAAGATGTAAAGATATCAAAACACGACACCTTTAAGGAGTTTTAATAATGAAGAAGTCAGAAAGATTAAATGACATGATTAGATACTTGAACAACCGGGAGTACTTTAATTTAAATGATCTAATGTCTAAATACAATATTTCCAAAAGTACGGCTCTGCGTGATATTAGTTCATTAGAACAATTAGGTATGCCTATTTTTTCTGAACATGGCAGGCATGGTCGTTACGGTCTCTTAAAAAATAGACTATTATCCCCCATTATCTTTACGATAGATGAAGTATATGCTCTGTACTTTGCAATGCTAACGTTAGAATCTTATCAATCAACACCATTCCATTTAAGTGTTACTAAACTAAATGAAAAATTTGAAAACTGTCTGTCTAAAAATCAAATAAAGCACATCCACCAAATGAAAAAAGTACTGCAATTTGAAGTAAATCAACATAATAATATTAGTCAGTTTTTAGATAAAATTTTAAAAAGCATTCTAAATGAAAGCACTTGTAAGATTCAATATTTGAAAAATAACGAGCAACAAAGTTACCATATTCAATTTTTCAAAATTTCTGCCAGGTTCGGTCAATGGTATGCTACAGGAATAGAGTTCAAAACGAATAAGTATAGAGTTTTTAGATGTGATAAATTAACTTCTATAGAAGAACAAAATATAGACTCTCACTTTTCAATAGATGACCTTATTAGTCGTTCATTAGAAATTTATCAATCGGAGAAGAGCATTGACTTTGAAGTTGAAATTTTAACACAGGCAAAGGATATTTTTTATAAAGAACATTACCCTTCTATGAATATAGAAGTTGGTAGTAGAACAGTCATTAAGGGATTTTATAACCCTGGTGAAGAGGAATTTATCGCTAACTATTTTCTGAAATACAGTCATAATGTTAAAAATGTTAAGCCTGATTCATTAAAACAAATTATCCAAGTTAAAATACAAAACCTTTTGAAACACTACGAAAAATTATAACTTGAAAGGTAAAAAGAGAAAAAAGAGAAAAACTAAATCGTTTTTCTCCTATTTTTTATGCCTCACCATTATCTTTCGTCAACCAATTCACGATTCCTACTACAGGGAATGTAATTAATGCTGTAACAACTACTATTATAGTTGCTATACTAATTGTTTTTGCTATATAAATAAGATACATAATTGGCTCGAGTAATAGAATACTAGATACTATCCATCCTGCAACTGCTACATAATGATAGACACCTTTGGCCCATTTTGCTTTTACTATGATTGGTAAAATCAACAGTAAACTAATGATTACTGGAATAGTAAATGCGTAGCTAATACCTTTGAAAGTAAGACTCGACATTACAGCTAATACAATCCATAAAACTAGCGTACTTATGGCAAAATTCACAGTTTCAAACTTTTTTGAAATCCTCTCTGCCAAAAAGAACGAAAGCACAATAGCTAATATCACCAACAATGTAAGGATCAACGGATCATAAGTACCAAACATAACTATCCCATCTTCATCTATTGCAACATTGAATACAATTGTTAATAGACGAATTAGAAGGAAATAGAAAATGAAAATAGAGACGAGGCTACCAATCGTCGCTATAAAACTAAAAACAAATCCTTTAATCTGTGTCACTTGCTTTTTAAAGCTGAAGAACAATATTGCGACTGTTAAGATAAGTAAAATAACCATTAATGGAAGTACAAACTTTTCTGAGTACACAACTAATACTTTTTTCATTAATGGGAAGTAAATGGCATCACCTTTACTATCTTCTAAAGCTTGGAACTCTTTTGCGTCCATCATCATAAACTTTTTTACTAAAGGAAGAACATAGTCACCAAAGTGACGAATCGTTTTCTCATCACTATTCTCTATACGATCTATCTCTGCATGATATGCCTCTAAACCACCCATATTTGCAAAGTTATACCCTAATTTTTTTGTTACTTTTAATTCCGAAAAATCTGTATCATTCGGCATCTTTTTATACATTTCAGAAGCAAAGGAGTATGCTACAGGGTATGGAACAGTCTCCTTAAAAAATTGCGCCAACTTTAAATCATTTGCATTTGTTTCAAACATAATTGGTACCCCTGTATTACCTCTTGCCTCGAAGTTGAGCATAACACGTACTTTGTCTAAAATATCCGTTCGATCTTGTAAAGCACTCGCTCCGAGTAAACCTTGCTCTTCACCGTCTGTTAGAACAAAATAAATTGTATTTTTAGGTGCCGGCATTTGTTTTAAAGCTCTTGCTGTCTCCATAATTGCGACAACGCCATAACCATCATCTGATGCTCCAGGAGTTTCTATTTCAGAATCATAATGAGCTGTTAATAAAATCGCATTATCATTACCGGATGTCCCTTGGATTTTTGCAATTATATTTTCAACGTTCTCTGCACCTATTTCTATAGCAAACTCCCCACCATTTATATCCTTCACTGGCTTTGATTGAATTTCAACAGGAATATCTATATTTTGAAAATGTTTAACAATATAATCTCTTACCTTTTTATTCGCAGAAGAACCTATTGGGTGCGGTTCCTTTGCTACTTCTTTTAAATAATTAATGGCTCGATCCGATGAAAAATCCTTTTCTGTTTCCCCTACTTCTTTTTGAGAAGGACTTAAAAATTGACTAAAACTTATAAAAGACGTTAACAATGCAAGTAATATCGCAAAAATAAGTAATTTTCTTTTTTTCATCTATTTCTCTCCTTATCTTTTAAACAAATTTTTAATAAACAAATTGTCTTCATCCAAAACCTAACCGAACGGTCAATTAAATTGTACCCAAAACTAACCAATCGGTCAAATAAATTGTTTGTGATATAATGAATAAAAATGTGACAACCATTCTGTTAGGAGGTACTTTAATGATAGATGGTAGGAAAAAAAAGGGAAATAAAACAAAAGAGGCGATACTAAATGCTACTATTTCGTTAATTGCAGAAAATGGTATAGAGGAGTTAAGTGCTAGTAGCATTGCAAAAAAGGCAAATGTCAGTAAAGCAAGTGTATTTCATCACTTCGGTTCTATGGAAACTATTCAACAAGAGGCTTTTATTTTATCTGATATACTCATGAATGAAGCTTTAGAACAAATTTATATTGAATCTAAATTAACAGATTCTTTTTCAGATATTATGTTAAAATATTTTCTTTTTTTTATTGACGAAAAAAATAAAGAATACTTAAATCTGATTAATGTTCAATTACAGTTCGTAGTGAAATCTTCGTACGATAAAGAGTTTGATGACCTTATCTTCAATCAAGACAGAGATAAGACACCTTTTGATTTATTTGAGGTTTTATTAAATGACTTTTATGGTGATCAATTAACCCCTTCTGACATTGAACTAATAAACGATTTAATAGTTACTTATTTAAATGGATTTGCGACTTTTCTAATATCATTAGAAGACAGGGAATGGATTATTTCATTGTGGAAAGAACAAATTAAAATGACCGAAATCTATATTCAGTCACTTATCGACAAGAAATAAAAGGTAATTTACAAAACACGTGATGGTATGATAAAAAATTCACTCTTTCTGATTAATTTGAATAGTTAGGATTGATTTCAACACTCCTGATGTAAAGCTTCATTGACAACCAATTCAATTTTTTATATTCTGTAAAAACGCATAAAATTTGCTAAATTGGAGAATGGGGTGTATTGAAATGATTATTAAAGTTGTAGATTATAATCTGAATTGGAGTAGTGATTATCAACAAGAAGAACATTCTATTAAGAACATCCTTCAAGAAGAATTGGTGAAAAGTTTTCATATTGGAAGCACATCAGTTCCAGGTCTAAAAGCAAAACCAATTATCGATATTTTACTAGTAGTCAATGATATTCATAAGTTGGATTCTTTTTCTAAACAATTTCAAGAGATAGGCTACGAGGTCATGGGGGAATTCGGGATAACTGGAAGGAGATATTTCCGTAAAGGTGGCGATCATCGCACACACCAAATTCACGCTTTTCCATATAACAACATTGAAGAAATAGAAAGACATTTAGCATTTAGAGATTACCTTCGAGTGCATCCCGAAGTGTGTAGGCAATATGGGGAACTAAAGAGCCAACTTGCCGAAGCATATCCAAATGATATAGAGGGTTATGGTGACGGGAAAGATCATTTTGTGAAAAGCGTTGAAAAAGATGCTATAAAATGGTTTTGGACTGTCCGCTAAAGTTAAAGTAATCCACCACACTGTTTGTGATGGTTATTATAAAAGCTTATTGACGAGTTAGTTTTGCGGTTAGAGTTAATAGATTGAGCTTTTTCCGCTATATCTACTATAAAAGCGTACCTGCTTATTACAGGTACGCTTTTTATAATCTCAGATAGAAACAAAAATTTCTACTACTAAAATATTAAGTTGTAATTTTTCTCTTTACCAATCTCTATCTTTATATTTTAATGGTTTTCTAAACCCCATTTGCCCAACAAAACAAGTTAATTTTATCATCAAATGCAGATGGGGAAGTATTTAAAATTATCCTATTTTCATAAAGCGTCCTTTTATTAACTAAGAAAGTTAAATTGGTTGAAAAGTTAATAGTTAGAAATCTCTATTAAATTACCATCTGGATCCCTTATATAAATAGAGGTTATCGATCCTAATGCTCCTGTTCTTTTTACTGGACCTTCTTCAATATGAGCTCCGTAACTATCTAAATGGTCTATCACATCTAATATAGGAACATCTGTGATAAAACATAAATCAGCAGTACCGGACATGGGTGTTTTTGCTTTTGGTTCGAATTCTTTGCCTACTTCATGTAGATTTATTTTTTGCTCTCCAAAGTGTAGTGCCTTTCTTCCTTCTCCAAATGTAATAACTTCCATTCCTAAAACTTGACTATAAAATTCACATGTTTTATTAATATTTTTTACAGTCAAAACCAAATGATCTAATTTAGAGATTTTCATTGAATCACCCCTTTTTATTCTTTAAAACAAATAATTCGATTTATTATTCGGCAATCCAGCTTTTAGTTTAAGCTCAAACCCCCATAATACTACTATATTTTAACAAAATACTAAATTTTCTTTTATAGTTGTTTAACAATATGGCAAATAAGTTTCTGAACAACTTTATCAATTCACTTGAAAATCAACTTCCGGATATTTGGCTGCCAGCTTGCTCAGGGTCGAACCGTCGTCGATTTGTTTTACATACCGGTCAAAAAAGGCGAGGCTAAATTCGTTGATGATACGATGAACTTGTCGTGGATTTTCGCCATTGCTCCGCAACAGAGGGGAGAACAAAGAAAAATCAGTAAAGCTCATATGGTTCGTATGGGGGATGACCATCGACATGCCACCGCCGGCAAGCGCTCGTTTATCGCGAGCCTCCACTTCTTGAGAATCTTCATCGAAATCTTCATTGGAATCCTCATCAGATTCTTCACTATTATCAGCACTCATGAGCAGAAACGGCTTGCCAATTCCGGAATCAGGAAAAACAGAGCCGTACAACGTACCATCCATATTAATGGCTGCCTTAATACGTGAGTCTTCTGCTAACATCTGCGCAGCAGTAGCCCCACCGTAAGAATGCCCGAACATTCCGATACGGGAGGTGTCGATCCTCCCTGTAAAGAGATCAGCCTCGTCGCTTTGATTTAGCTTCTCCACTTGATCAAGAACAAACGCGACATCTTTCTTCCATAATTCGATGTGACGATCTGATTTGGCAAAATCGTTCAAATCGATAGACTGTAAGTACGCAATTCTTCCGTCCGGATAGACGGTAGCGGCAGCGTCAAATGAATGATCAATACCTAGAACGATATAACCTTGACTGGCCAACGACTCAACTTCAAACGTGTTTTGATTTCGAAACCCGCTAAAACCATGGGAGAAGAGCAATACAGGATAACGACTCTCTGAATTTGACAGTCGAGCTTCCTCGTACGCATGCGATTTCACCAAACCTAGTTGGCTGAATGCAAAAGCAGGAATAGACAACGCTTTTTCTAGCCCTTCAGCAATCTCATTTATGTTCCGAATATAAGGTGCGCGCTTCCCCTCGCCTGTTTCCTCAGCTGGATACCAAATCTGCACCATTAGCTCTCGTCGATCATTCGGATCTTTAGTATTAGGTTCATCCCGCTTTTGGTCGACCCAATGATATAGTGTCGTGCCAACGGTAAAGGGACCTGTCGGTTTTTCAAATGAAATCACCGGCAAGAGTGAGGGCAGAGCAACTGCTACAGACAAATAAATGATCAGCATCATTGTCTTAAATGAAATCGAAATCCAGCTTTTGCTACTCTTTTTTCGACCTGCAAATTGATAGTACATTATCAAAATAACTGGAGACAGATAGGCTGGGACCATCTGCCAGCGGAAGCCTACTGCAATAAGCTGCACAATAACCAAACTAAAGGCAATCACCGATGCGAAAGCGGCCCATCGTTTTGTTTTTCCATTTACTAACATCACTCTGCTCAGAATTCCAAAATTAACAACTATCAAAACAATATCCCAAAAATTCATTTGCTTTTCCCCTTTGACTGCATTTTTATCATCATGGGCTCTCCAACTAAGTTAAAGAAAAAAATCATATGTACTGCCATTACGTCAATCTCCTTTTTCTATTTTTTTGTAAAATACGGCACTTTAAAAACATAATGATTCAAAAAGAAAGGATTATTATTTTTATGTAGTTTTTCTGGTACCGAGGAAGAAACAAACATTTCTCAACATATAATTTATTCCAAAATAATTGTCTCGCAACACAAAACTAACCGAACGGTCAAATAAATAATATCAAAAACTAATCAATCGGTCAAATATATTCTTTGTAAGTTGTCTACCCACCCTACTAACATTACTGCACATTCCAAGCCCACATTTTATACAAAAATAAAAGAATCCGTTTTGAATAAAATTTAATCAAAATGGATTCTTTCTTTGTTGCGTATTGTTCAATTTTTATAAAAAGGTTTCCACATTAATGCTTTTCCAAGGTCTCGCTAAAACAAGTTTCTATAGAATTTTTCATATTATTAACGAGTGCTGTCACCTCGGAATCTAGTCCTTCCCACTTATCAACATAATCTCCTCGATAAGCTTTTCTGGCTAAGTCGAGTAAAGTCGAATATTGTTTGGGTAACCGAGGTATAGCCCATTTTGCAGCCACATCTTTTGGAGAAATTTCACCGATAGACACTGTCTGCCACATTCGCGCTAGGGTTAAAATCACATTACGCTCATCACCTTTGATACCCTCAATCAACCCTGGCAAAGAATCCTTTATCGCTCTTCGAATATCTATCATCGGAACGGGGTCAAGCACATCTGAAGCTACAGGACCAAATAGAGAAATGCTATTTTTTCTCACTTGTGCTAAAACAATAGCTAAATCAGGATCATAGGTTGGTTCCTGGATTTTTCCTTTCTCATACTCACTCCTGAGCCACTCACCATAGATAAATTCATTTCTTGGTGGATATCGCCAAGGTACAACATCGCCATGTTTTATAACCGTGACTTCAAGTGGTCTCATAGAATCTGTATTACCTATCTTTCCAGATATAAACATTAGTCTGTCTGTTAGTTTTTTTCGAATACCTTCAGATAAACTATGATTCACGACCACTAGAACATCTACATCACTGTTAATGCGTAAACCACCATTTACTGCAGAACCAAATAGATATACTCCAACTATTGAATTTCCAAGCAAATCCTCTACGATTTTTAATGCTTGCCAAGCTTGCTTTGGTATTTTTTCATTTCTTAAATCGCTCATCAAAAACAAACTCCTTTAATTATATTTAGAATGTACATTTATATTGGTTTCATTGGTATTCAATCAAATGACCGATTACTAAACAAAAGAATAACATATGAATTTTATTTAATTGGGCAATTTATTAGTAGTTTCATTAACTCATCATATTTCTCTTCATTCATACTGGAGTTGTCAGTGTTTATAAAAGTTATTATACCTACATTGTTTGAATTTACATACATCGATGTATCTACTCCGGGATCACTGCCAGTATGTCCCCAAACCTTTTCGCCGCTATAACTCCAGAATAATCCTATATTTTCATTAGTTTCTTTGCATTCCGGAGGAACATTATTGTCGTTAAATTGTTCTTGCAACATTAAATCAATGCTTTTCGCGGTAATAAATGTATCTTGTCTTTTCATTACAGCTTGCAAATATTTCGATAGATCATTTACCGTTGTCATAACACCTCCGTCGGGATATGTAATTAATTCATAAGCAGGCATTGGTTCAAGGGTGGCACCCATGGATTCTGTATGATTGGTAAAATCAATCCTCAGTTTAGAATAATTTAAAGCTATATTTGCTAGTTTGAATTCGCTCCTGTTCCAACCGCTGTTGTTCATAGATAGCTTTTCAAATATATTTTTCCTCACATAATCGGCATATGTCATTTTGCTTCTTGCTTCGATGCAGTATCCTGCAAGTGCAGACCCGATATTACTGTAAGAAAAGCTTGTTCCTGGTTTTTTGTTTGAGAAATTGTCCCTTGAATACCATTTACCCTCAGGATTCAGATAGCTATATAAGAAATCTTTCAAGGTCATATTCTTTGCGCCATAAGCACTGTATGAATAGATATATTTAGTTTCGTCGTCCTCAATTCCAGATGTATGTGAAGCAAGATTTTTTAACGTAATTTTCTCATTTGGGAAATATGGGTTTACAACTTTAAAAGGAAGTATGTCATTGATATCTTCATCCAGAATAAGCAAGCCATCTTCCTGAGCTTTTGCCAATGCCCCCCCAATAAAGGTTTTACTTATAGAAGCAATATTGGTAACTGTGTCCAACGTGTAAGGAATTTTCTTTTCAATATTGGCATATCCGATCTCTTTCTTGTATAATACTTTATCCTTAGTAAATACAAGTACAGCTACGCCAGGAACTTTAAGCGAATCAAAAAGTGATGTCAGCTGGTTGTCGAATTGCTGCACTTCTTTAGATATAGTAGTAGATGTTTTTATAATTTTTGACATAATACCACTTCTCCTACTGCAATTTCCCCTGTTTTTTCAAACCCAATTTTTTCATATAAATAAATGGCTGCGCTATTTTCGGGTGCCGTTCCTATTCGGATCTCAATATTTCCATATTTTTTTCTGAAAAAGTCGAGAAACATTTTAAGTGACTCCTTACCATAACCTTTATTTTGATAAGCCTTATCAATCATAAAACGTTCTATCCACCATGAATCCAATGAGTAATCCTCATCAGCAGGGTAAAAAACATACTTAATAAATCCAACCATGTTTTCTCCTTGATAAATAGCCATAGGATAAGCTTCAACATCTTCATAGTGCACTTGAAGAAGAGATAAATAATTTGGTGAAATGAAATTTTGTTGTTCTTCTTTTACATTTAACTCCACACATTCTCCATAATTACTGCTATCAATTTCTTTAAAATTTATTTCCATAACCTAATCTCCCTATTCAGTTTAGTACAATCAATTGTGTTGCAACAATCTGGATAACATCAGCAATTTCTTTTTTTCGTTATCAGTTGAATTCATAGCGTATTCTGATCCCGTACCAGACAGTTGAGACACACGAAAAACCTCCGTTTATTATTGTTATTGTTACTTTAAAGATACTTCGACTAGTTTCACTCTTCCACTTTAGAGCACTACCGCTAATAATTGATATGCATAGGAATCTATGCTCAACCATTTTTCACATGTCATATCCTCTTTTTTTAATTATTAATTAACATACCTTCGCTCCTTGCAAAAAGTACTTACTACTTGCTCTCATAGTTGATGTATGCTAACACTCAAGCCTTACCTAAGTTGTTCTTTTCGTAATACTAAAGACTTATAGATTCCTTTTTATTAACAAGAAGATTAAAAAACAAAATAATGACAAGGGAATTTTTTGCTATGTCCTTCAATATAATTTAAAGTGAATCATCTTTTTTACTACTTGCGTATAAAATAAATTTTGTATTAGCATACTTAAACTGTAAGATTCCAAAACCGCTACATATGCTCATTGACTAAACTAGATTCACATAACTTCGAGCATTTATAGCGGTTCTTTTTCTTCTACAATTTCAAACAGTCATGGTACTAACTCTTCAAACGCAATATATTGAAATAATATACTTTTTGTTATTTTCTTTAAAATGCTTACTCATAAGCTTCAATATTTGGTGTATCTATATTGAAAGGATGTAGGGTGTCTTCTACCATTAATATAATCGTTTCTAAACCTTCCAAAAATGGTGTCGGTAGAATACTACTATATAAATAATGGCCATTCACTATTAGATACACTCACTTTGCGAGTAAAATTGCATTATCAGATACTTTGAATCCATTTTTAATATAAAATTTTTCTGATGGAAACCCCTTGGAAGTAGTTAACACAATAGTATTTATATCTTTCTTTTTAATGTCAGATTCAATAAGTTCTAAAAACTTACTACCTACTCCTTTTTTTTGAAATTTTTCACTTACACAAAATTGATCAATGAAATATTCCATTCCTTTTAGACATGGCTTTTTTGCTCCTAGGCTCAAGCCAACAAGTTCATCACCTATTTTAAGAACGTAACCAATAAAATAATCGTTTTTCATATAATTCTCAAAAAAATCTACAACTTGTTTTCTTGACTCATAAACATCATTCCAAGGTTCTTTTGAAAAAATGTCCATAAATAAGTCAACACAATTATCAAGCATGTCGCTTTTCATCGAATATAGATTCAACTCTAAACTCATATATATCTACCTCCATTAAATCTAACAGTTAAAGTTAAATATGTTTAAACTATTCAAGCCAATGTAAAAAGAAGGGTGTTTTTTCACTTCTGTCCCAGGTAGTTTAGAAGAGAAAAGTTGTTTTGCGAAGATCGGTGTTCGTTTCATATACAATAAACAGGCAAGAGGCAACCAGCTTCATTACACCGAATGAATTTTTCATTAGTTTAAGGTTGCAACAAACTTTTTTTCCATCCATCTCCAAAAGTTGAGTATAATTCTCTTATATGTAGACGACTTTCTTTAAAAGTTAAAAATTCAATAGACTCAGGTTTAACGATAAAGCCTCCCCAATTTTCAGGTTTCGGTATTTGCATTTCTCCTATGTTCCTTTTAGCTTCCTCAAACTGTTTATTTAAATCTTGTTCTGATAAAAGAGGCTGACTCTGTTTACAACTTAATGTAGTTATTTGTGCATCTCTAGGCCTCATCTCCCAGTATTTTTCTGAAATAGATGATGGAATTTGTGTTGCAATTCCATTAACCCTTACTTGATAACCAATTGCTTCCCACCAGAAAGTTAACCCGACCTTTGGATTTCGTTGGATATCCCTCCCTTTTTGAGAATCAAGGTTGGTACAAAAAATAAATCCACTGTCATCAACAGCTTTTAAATCTACAAAGCAACCAGATGGAAAGCCATGCTCGTCAATCGTAGTAACACATACTGCACTTGGATGCTTTAGTGTCGAATTGCTTTTTGCTTTATCCCAACATGCTTTAAACTTAATAATTGGATTACTCATCTTTTCACTTCTAATGTCATTTAAATAAAAGTTTTACTAAAGATATTTATTCTATAACTTGTTGCATCCCACTTTTCTTATCTATTAGTGATGAATCATTTAGTGGATAAAACCTAGATATTCTACAACTTTCCAAGTCTTTCAACTGCATATTATCCACAATCTCCTTTGCAACCAATCGACTAATAATAGGCGATAGCGTGATTGCTGAATGCATAACTGCTAAATAAAGTCCCTTTACCTGATCATGAAAACCGACAATGGGGTAACCGTCTTTAGGCATCGGCCTCATTCCTACTTTGATGCTTTCTAATTCTAAATGTTCCCCTTCTTTCAAATCGTGGCAAAGGGTATCAAATGCTCTTCTTCCAACCGCTTCTGGTCCGTTTTCTCCATGGTCATCCAAATAATCTTCAGCAGCAATTAAAGTAGTATCAGATAGTTGTCTTGCCTCAAATCTTGAATTAGAAATTAATGTGTGAATAAGCTTTTTTGGAGATTTCATACGAATAATAATAGAGGGTGATGACTCAACAGGAACATCTATACTAAGAGGCTTACAAAGCTCAGGTAAAGCTGTACCAGTTGCCAATACAACGACATCTGATTCTATAAAGCCTTTTGAGGTATGTATGCCAACAACTTTAGCATCCTCAGTTTTAATTCCTGTTACTTTTGTGTCGAACAATATTTTTCCCCCATTACCTTGCGCTTTCTTTACTAAGAGATTCGTTAGAATGGTAGGGTCTACCGCACCTTCTTTATAGGCATAGAGTGCTTCATTTGGATATTCTTTTAAAGAAGGTTCCAAGTCCGATACTTGTTGGCGAGTTATTTTTTCAACATAAGATTTATGGCTGTTTACAGGAATTCCCCATGAAAGAGAGCCGTTCCAATCTACCTTTAATTCTGGGATCTCTTTTTCCAATACATGATATTCTGCTAATGACCTCTCATACAAATGTTGAATGTTCTCTTGAACACGCCCTGAAGGATTAATCCAAGCAAAGGAGTTTAATGTTACACCACACCCTGCTTTTGAGTGGCTCTCAACTAAAGTGACATCTTGATTTTCCTTCGATAGATTATAAGCAATAGATGCACCAATAATCCCTGCACCAACAACTATAATCTTTTGCTTTTTAGTCATTGCTTTCCCCCCTTGTACTATTTAAATAATTTATACTAAACGTTTAATCAACCCTTTTACCCTATTAATAAAATTATAAATGCTATGATTGTTTAGAGAGATGTGGGAGATTGTTAATTAATTATTGAATCGTTGCATCTTATTAAAAGTAGAAATTTAAGTTAACAGCAAGACACCTCTTCTTAAATACAAAGGGATCCTGTTCCACTGACTCACTCGTAGTCAAGCGCTAGTGTAGTGAGAGAAATAGCTGCTAGATAAAGTGAAGTTTTAATCAGTGTTTTTTTATCCCCACTGATACGTTCAGTCCCCCCAGATTCTCTGAATTTTGAGATAAGCATAATTAAGTCAATTATAAAGCTTTACATTATGTGAAGCTCAAGTTTTCATTTTAAATAATGAAAAGAGAATAACCCCGAGACTTTGTAGTTCCGGCAATCAGCCCCACTGAATTTGTCATATTCTTTATTGTTCGCGGTTTACCTATTGGTACTTTCCAGGCGTAATTGATTAAAAATCTGTTGTCATTGGAATAATTATATTTCGACATCCCCTACGCAAACTAAACCTTATGTTTCCTCTTAGTCTGATTGATGAAAATTACTTGACGTATTAGAAGAAATTGTTATAATGACGATTGTATATGAATATATGATTAAATGTTCATATATTGATTTAAGAATAGAAAGCGAGATGAAAAAAATGTTAGATATTATTGTGATTGGTGCTGGGCAAGCTGGATTAAGTATGGGGTATTATTTGCAGCAAGGAGGCTATAATTTTGTCATACTTGATGGGGAAAAAAGAATTGGAGATACATGGAGAAATAGGTATGATTCTTTAATCCTATTTACACCTAAATCCTATAGTTCACTGCCTGGAATGAGATTGGAAGGAGATAAAAACGCATTCCCTACAAAGGATGAAATTGCGGATTATCTTGAAGCATATGCTAAACGTTTTTTATTACCGGTGAAAATGGAGACAACTGTACATAAAGTACAAAAAATAAAAAATACATTTACAGTCTCTACTGATAACGGGATATTTCATTCTAAACATGTAATCATCGCGTCTGGAGCTTTTCAGAAACCGTTTATTCCTTCAATATCCCAAAGTCTTTCAAGAGAGGTGTTTCAAATTCATTCTTCCCAATATCAATCACCAGAGATGATTCCAGATGGTCCTGTACTTGTGATTGGAGGAGGAAATTCTGGTACACAAATTGCTACTGAACTTGCAGAAAATCGTGAAGTAACCATTGCTATTAGCCATCCATTTAAATTTTTACCACTTAGTATTATAGGCAAAAGTTTTTTACTGGTTAGAAAAGATTGGTCTATTATATGCAGGAACGGATACAAGGCGCGGTTCATGGTTCCGAAAACAAAGTGATCCTATTTTTGGACTTGAGTTAAAGCATTTGATTCGTAAAGAGAAAATTACTATTAAACCAAGAGTCATAGAAACACAAGGTAGAGAAATTATCTTTAATGATCATAGTAAAAAAAACCTGCAAAATATTATTTGGTCAACTGGATTTGTTCCTGACTACAAATGGATAAACATAGAGGGAATTTTAGATGCAAAAGGTTTTCCTCTTCATAAAAGAGGTGTGAGTCCAATACAAGGGTTATATTATATTGGACTACCGTGGCAACATCAAAGAGGATCGGCACTTATTTGTGGGGTTGGAAAAGATGCTGAGTTTTTATACTCAATTCTGAAAAAGAAGATTTAAGTTTTTCAATTTCGCCTTGGTGTAATTGATAATTGTTTTCCCCCTTTATCCATATTAGTTCATTAATAATCACTTCTTACACTATTGTTAAGTACCCATATTATATCAGCCTAGATTATTCATTAACACATACAAAGCCCAAGGAAAAGACGACCATAGTTTTTCCTTGGGCTACTCTTATTCACTTAAAACACGAAAAAAATCTATTTCTATTAAGGTTATTGCGAATAAACAACACCACCAAATTACATTGAAGAAAGATCATATTTAGCGAGAATTTAGTATGAGTATACGGAAAAGAAATATCATTGGATTTACTATTTTAATCGCTCACATGATTGCAATTTTAATCCCAGATTTTGCAAATATAACATCATTCGAATGGCTATCTACTTTTTTAAATCATATTCACTATATCCTAAATCTATTGTATCAAAATACTCAAATTTTTATGGAAATTACTATGCATTTTTTGTTTTTCAATGCCCGATAAGTTTCTGCTTTAATATTTACATGTGAAGGAGCTATTTAAACTAATGAAGGGGTCAGGACGAATAAAATATGATTAGGTTCATCATTTTTGTTCAAAAATCGGTGTTTAACATTTGGTGGAATGCGTACGACATCTCCTTCATCTAAAAAATATTCGGTGCCTTCCAGTTCAACATAGGTTTGACCTTTCATAACAACAGCAATCTCTTCTTTGTCGTCATGCGAGTAATGACTCTCTGTAGTAGTAGAATGTGCATTCAAATCCATCATTAAGAGTTCAATATGTGCCTTCATAAAGTCTGGTGTTAATACATCATAGACAATATGGTCACTATTTTCACGATATACTTTCTTTCGATCTTGCTTTCTGGAAATGAGAGAATCTGTATCAATTTCATTAACAAACAGAGTAAAAAGTGGCACGTTTAGTGCTTGTGCAATTAACTCTAGTACATTTAACGACGGATTCCCTTGTCCTCTTTCAATCTGGCTAATAAGTGATGTACTAATTCCTGCATAATCAGCAAACTCACGAATTGTCATACCATTTTTCTTACGATAGTTTAATACTGTTTGTCCTAAGCGATGATTTTTCATAGCAAATGCCCCTTTTAAAATAATGTATATTTAATGCCTTTTGTGCTGACATACTAAACATCGAGAAATAATGCTTTTTTCAATAACAAAAATATTTCATACTTACATTTGTACATTATAATGTATTAATTTTATTATAGTAAACAAACTACGAGGGGGAACATTATTGAAATCACCACTTATTTCTTACACAATCTTATTTTTGGGCGTATTTGCATTATCTACTTCAGCAATCTTTGTGAAATTAGCAGATGCACCTGTAACAATTACAGCATTTTATCGGATGCTTTTTGCAGCAGTAATACTTTTACCATTTTTATTCGTAAATAAAAAGAACCGTAAAGAATTAAGTTCGTTGTCAAAAAAACAATGGGGACTTGGAGTACTCTCAGGTTTATTTCTGGCAGCACACTATTTATTGTGGTTTGAATCATTAAATTACACATCAGTAGCAAGTTCGACTGTCATCGTTACATTACAGCCACTTTTTTCGATGATTGGTGGTTATTTTGTATTTAAAGAGCGCTTCAGTAAAGGTGCTATAATGGGCTGTTTTGTAGCGATTGCGGGAAGTATTGTCATTGGATGGCAGGATTTTCAAATTAGTGGACAGGCATTATTTGGCGATATACTTGCATTTATTGCAGCAGGTGTTATTACGGCCTACTTCTTCATTGGTCAGTATATTCGTAAAAGCCTATCTCTTATCCCTTATTCAATCATCGGTTATATCAGTAGTGCACTATTTTTAAGTATTTTTGTTTTCAGCCAGCAAACTTCTTTCGTTAATTATTCCACACAAACATGGTTGTCCTTTATTGGATTAGCGTTTATTGCAACGATATTAGGGCAAACTATTTTTAATTGGTTGTTGAAATGGCTTAGTACCTCAGTTATTTCAATGAGCATATTAGGAGAAACGATTGGAACTTGCATACTCGCTTATTTCATTTTGGATGAGGTCATTTCTTTACAACAAGGTATAGGAATCGCACTCATCTTAATTGGTTTAGCATTATTTTTACTACAGCAAATAAATAGTAAATAAATAGTAGAGAACTATATATGGAAATAATCAGAATACAATAATAGCTTTTTAAGAACAATTATTATAGGAATATCTTTTAAAATTTCTTTGTTCAACAAAAGAGGGCTCTAATTAAAGATTGTATCTTATAAAGACCAAACTAGATAAATAAAGAACCAACTGTTTTGATCAAACTTTGTTTCAAAACAGTTGGTTTCTTTATGTAGAAAATCAGCGTTTGCAACTTACTTTTAATCGAAATTTATTCAAAAGCTACATTTCCTCAACATCAAAAATATTCCCATTCACTAATGTATGAAAATATTCATCTAGTTGCTCTACGCTTACTCGATTCGAATTTTTACGCACCCATTCGCTTAAAGCAACCATTGTAGCCACATGGAATTCAGCTAACAAATCATGCGGAATATCGATGGTTTTGGAATTTTGGATAAATTTTAATGAGTCCTTTTTCAATAATCGCATAGAGTAAGTTGTCATACAGTCAAAGAAAAGTTCATCACCTCGTTGTGCATGAACTAGTTTATCGGATTTGGAGTCTTCAAAGAACTCACTGGACCAAAAAAATGGCTGTAGTATTCTTTTTTCCAGTGGAGTATCCCAATAGCCCTCCATAATTTCATTTAATCCGTACTCTAGCAATCTAAATTTGTCATCGAAGTGTTTATAAAATGTAGAACGATGAACCATCGCTTTCTCGCAGATTTGATCGACTGTTAATTTAGAAAATAATATCTTCTTTTCTGTCATGAGGTCATACATTGCTTTCCATAACAATTGCATGGAGCGACGTTTTCTTAAATCCATCCGCATTCACCTTCTTTGTAATCAATTTCTCCAACATTTATTCAATTTTGTCTCCTAACTACCCAAAGTAGAAAAATTGAATATATTTCACTATGAAATATACTTCTATAATTGAAAACGCAACAACAACATTTGGGTATGAAAGGAAGGAACACTACATGAAGTTAGATTTGCAAAATATAAAACGGACACCCATCATGGTTGCTCTAATGACGGGCGCATTTGTAGCAACATTAAACGAAACATTACTAGGAAACGCCTTGCCAGTTCTAATGAATGAATTCCAGGTCGGTGCAACTACAATACAATGGCTAACTGCGGCTTACCTGCTCGTTGTTGGCGCACTTATTCCTGTAACAGCTTTAATTCAACAATGGTTTACTACGAGACAACTATTTATTATGTCCATGGTTACTTTCTTGATTGGTACGATTATCGCCGCATTGGCACCTACCTTTATGCTGTTATTAGTTGCCCGAGTGGTTCAAGCCATTGGGACGGGATTAATCATCCCCCTACTGATGAATACATTGTTAATGATTTACCCTGCTGAAAAACGGGGTACTGTTATGGGAATGCTCTTTTTAATATTTACATTTGCCCCTGCTATCGGACCTACTCTTTCAGGCTTCATTATTGAAGCATTGGATTGGCGCTGGCTATTCTTTATCGTAATTCCAATATCACTGCTTTCCATTTTTATTGGCTATTACTATCTTGTCAATGTAACGGAGCTCACAAAACCCAAAGTTGATATTCTTTCCATTATTTTATCAACATTTGGCTTTGGCGGTGTGGTGTATGGTTTTAGTGCTTCAGGCAATGGTGGTTGGTCAGATCCACAAGTTTATTGGCCAATTCTTATTGGCAGTCTGGCTTTAATTATATTCGTAGTTCGCCAACTGCGTATTTCAAACCCCATTTTGGAATTACGTACATTCAAATTTCCAATGTTCTCACTCTCGATTATTCTCTTAATCGTTGTGATGATGTCGATGTTCGCAACGACTACCTTACTGCCAATGTTTATGCAAAGCGTGTTGCTAGTAACAGCTTTTCAGTCCGGTCTCACTATGTTACCTGGGAGTGTTGTCAACGGATTAATGTCGCCTATTACAGGAAAACTATTTGATAGATTTGGTGCTAGAATTATTATTATTCCAGGTCTATTAATCGTTAGTATTGCGATGTATCTATTTACTAGATTCACACTTGAATCAACAACCTTGCAAATCACCTTAACTCATTGCTTGTTAATGCTAGGTGTCGCGCTCGTTCTTGTACCCGTTCAAACATATGGTCTGAATCAAATTACATCGGAATACTATCCGCATGGATCTGCGATTTTTAGTACGTTGCAGCAAGTCGCCGGAGCAATTGGTACATCCTTGTTTATCGCTACGATGTCTGCACGCTCCCGTAGTCATTTAGAGCAGTCTGCTGATCAAAATGATGCAACCCAACAATTAATAGCAGCTGTTGCAGGATATAGCGACACGTTCATGTTAGGCTTTGTCATATCTATCATTGCAGTAGTACTGTCTCTGTTTATTAGAAAAAATAAAAAAGAAAAACAAGTGAATTGAACTCTAAATTTCAAGGACTGCTTTGAGAATTCATCAAGGCAGTCTTTAAAAATAGAGTTTAGCTCTATTCCTTATTTCTTCACATCTTTATTGTTGAGATCGCTTTTTACAAGCAGCTATCCACTATCAATTATTACACTGCAGCTCTTTTCTATTTTAAATAACTGGTTTTTGTAAAAAAGATGGATTATTTTAAATCTTTATCTTCCACTAAAGCCCTCGTTTGTTCTAGTGGTATGATTCACAAATCATTCAAAAAGAAATAACTCTCTAGGTTACAAAAAAGCAGTCAATCCTTATAGATTAACTGCTCTTTAAACATTTATAAAAGCTTCTGATAAAGTTCAAATTTATCTAAACCATATTCACTATATCCTAAATCTATTGTATCAATATACTCAAAACCATATTTTCTATATAGTTTTATAGCTGGTTTATTTTTTTCATATACATCCAAACGAATAGCTTTTATATTCATTTCTTCGCTATATTGGATAATAAAATCCATAAGTCTTTTTCCAATTCCCTTTTTAAGATATTTAGGATGTACAGCGAAAGTATAAATAACCAATATATCTTCATCATCTAAATTGATTTTCCAATTAGCTTTAGAATAACCTAATTCTTGCTCATGTCGTAATATAACAGTGCCAACAATACGATTACTATCTCTAATCACATATAAATTACCTTCCTGTATGCCATTTATTGCAGTTTCTTTTACAGGATAAATTCCTTTCTTCCATCCAGGGTAATTTATATGAGCATCAAGATAATCATTTAAATCATTATATAAAGATTCAATTTCCTCAATATTATAGTTTGTTCCTTTTTCAATCTTCATAATTTATCGCCTTCATATTTAGTTTGTTTACGAATTTCATCCACAAGCAAAGTTGTCCTAATTAGTGTTGTAATACGACACAACCAAATGCTATTTCTTATCCTGCTTCACTTTATAATGCATCTGTACAAACTGACCATACCGTTTTGTATCTATTAAAATTAAATCGATTTGTGGATTTTTTTCTTTAAACAACGGAATACCAGAGCCAAGGATATGAGGTGTAACCGTAATAATATACTCGTCAATTAAGTTTTCTTTTATAAAAGCATCAAGTATACCCGCTCCACCGACCATCCATATTTTGGAACCCTCTTGTTCCTTTAACTTTCTCGTAAACTCTACAACGTCTTCATTGACATATTCTACGTACTCATCTGAACCTTTTTCCGATTTGCTGAAGACGTAGCATTTTTTACCAGGGTATGGAAATGATTCTGAGTTTTCCATTACATAATCATAAGTCTTTTTCCCCATGATCGTTGTATCGATAGATTGATACATTTCTTCATACCCTGCATCACCCTCACCTTCAGTCTCAGTTAACCATTGTAAATCATTATCTTCCTTTGCAATAAAGCCATCTAGACTTGCAGCAATGTATAAAACTACATCACGTGCCATATGATCATCTCTCCTTTTATGTTATATACTTTCCTTTATCAAGGAACATTAACTATTTTAGCTATAAAACATGACAAGTACTGGCATGTTTTAATAAAAAAAGAAAAGAATTTTTTTAAAAACTGAATTTTATCAATCTTTTTTTATTAAAATTTAAAACCGGTGAAATTTTACTGATCGTAGAATTTCACCGGCTTTTTAGTTTAGAGATGGGTTTTGCCTCAGCCTCTTCATCTTTGCTTTATTAATTTCCTTGACTTAAATCTTTAGGTCCGAATTTCGCTAAAAAAGGGATGCGTTTCGTTAGTTTGTTATAAATACTGAATAGAACTTGTACCACTGGCTCCAATATGTTGGAGAATTTGATAATGACAAAACCTGCCCCCAGTGACAAAAGGGCTCCGCCAATTACGTCCGCTGGATAATGAACCCCTACGAAGATTCGCGAAATACCTACTAAGATAGCCCATATTAACACAGGATACTTCCACGAGTCTTTTCGTAAAAGTAACGTCCATGCTAGAGCGAATACTAAGACTGAATGATCACTGACAAACGAAGAATCATCAGCATGTGGTACTAACTGATGAACATCATATGTAATGAATGGTCGCGCATGATAGTAAAATAAGTGAATGAGTGCGTTTAGACCCAATCCAAGTATAACTGTAAAGACAATATAAAAAGCAGTATATTGTTTTTCTGTCCTTTTTTCTTTGTTTGCTGTAAACCATAAAAATAACATGAATACGATGACGACATACGGAACGCTATCTGTAATGAAAATCATTCCTTTATCAAGTAAAGGAAAGCGACCAGCTAAATCATTAATCCATTGAAAAATTCCATAATTCATTTTGTAAATCTCCTTGCATTTAATTTCTTAGTAAATATAGTTCCTCATATTAAATAAGTAAGGATCGTTTTCCCGTAAGTTTGAATCTATCGTTGGTCAAAGTGATATATACCGATTAATTCCAGTTGAATTCCTTGCTTACTTTCATAAATGACGTCATGGTAAGCAGTATAGTTTCCTCATTTTAAAAATACCCTTTCATAAAAACAAGGAACGATGGAACTCCCGTAGTCATCCCCTACAATATTTAAACCTAATTTAGAAAATATTATAGTAAGCTAGCAAAAATCAGCATAAAGATGATAAAATATTTTAATAAAGGGGGGCTTTAAATATGGGGAAATTAAGCAAAAGGAATATACTGTGGATTGTGCCAATCGCGATTTTAGGGGTATTTTGGTATTTTTACGGTCCACAAAAGGATATAACCGATAATGAATATATTACATATGTTAAAAACTATTCATTTGAAAATAGTCATAAAACTTTAGAGTCTGGCCTTGCAAACGCTTGTGAAAATCCTTATTGGGTGTATTTTGAAACACAAAAAGGACAGAACGTTGTTGAATTTAAAGGAGACTGTCCTGTCAATAATAAAATCGAAAAAGTGAATGTTCAATTTTTAGTTGATCGAGATATGACAAATGTGAGATATGGCGCAATGCTGGTCGATAATAAAATGCAAGAAGAAGCAGATCGCGATCAATACCTAGTCGCTATAGTTGGTAAATAAATAGAAAAATGCTCTCGTTTGTACAGTGAACGCGAGCATTTTTCTATTCATTAAAATGATTGATAGTAGGGCCCAACGAATGGACAAAAAGATCCCCTATTTTTCATTTCACTGCTTTCCAAATCGTCCATCTGTCCTTCTCTACTATAGCACCCTCAGTTGATATGGTTTTATCCATAAAACCCATGCAATTTTAATTACTTTTTGCATGAGTTATTTTTATTTATTTTGAATCTACGGATTGGATAATGTTTAGCTCAAGTATTCGAATTTCCTTATTTAGCTTTGCAATGGCTGCTTCAATTTGTTCAAAGCAATCCTTTTGTCTTTTACTGACACTGTGCGTGGATATCGCTTCTTTTAATGCTGCTTGCCCTGCATAAAGAATTTCAAGTAAATCCAACTTTTCAAAATAAGCTGTACTATATTGTATTCCCATTTCACAAAGCCCCTTACTTTTACTTTTTCATCACTCATAATAATCCTAGCCATTACTAGCACTATATCCGAAATAAGCAAGCACAAAACTATGTCATAGTTATCATTTTTTATCAAACAATAAATGATTTTACGTAGGTTAAGAGACTTTTTACTTAAAAGAAAGTTTTTCTTATCTGTTTTTTAAAATAGAATAGATAAATGTATCGTGTGACTGACCATTTTGATATATATAATCTCTTAGCGTTCCTTCCTTTTCAAAGCCTACCTTAGTTAGCAGCTTATTCGAGGCTTCATTTTCTAAAAATACTACAGCGCCTATACGTGTTAGCCCCATATGCTCAAACCCATACGATACAATTTTGGAAACCGCTTCTTGCGTATATCCTTTTCTCCAATAATCAGGATGAATTTCATAACCGATTTCTGCTCGTCTATGAGTAGGCGACCATACATTAAAACCAATTGTCCCGATTATATCCTTTGGTCCCTTTCTTTCAATTCCCCATCTAATGCCTCTTTTTTCAGCAAAGTTCTTTGAAAATAATTTCACTAAATTTTCTGCCTGCCGCATCTCTATAAATGGCTCTTGCCCATAATAGCGTGTGACATCTTCATTTGAAAAACACTTAAAAACACTTTGTGCATCATCCTGCGTCAGCTCTCTTAAAATCAGTCTTTCTGTCTCTAAAATAGGAAACATTGAAACTCCCTCCTTCTCTACTATCCTCTATTCTCCACACTCAATTCATAATCCTTTAACAACAAAAAAGCACACCCGATAAAAAGTGTACTTACTTTGTTTAATTGATTTTCTAAATTTGAGCGGCTATTGCATCTTTTAGGGGTGGCTGCTTCTTTACTGAAAATAATAATTGACTACTTCCTCAGCCGAATGAAAAATGATATTGCTTTGCGTTTTATAAATAAACTTTGGTGATGTACAAGCTTTTTCTAGACTTTTCGCATACTTTAATGTATCTGTCATTTGCTCGATAATATCAGAATACCCATCAAGATTATTGGAGATTTTCGGCATCATTGTATCAGAAACGTCTAAAACAATGGAAACTTGATCTTCCGCAAAACTATTTAAATTAATGAAAAAGCACTCCTCCAAATCTTTCGAATGCTTATCAACATTTATAACAGCTTCACTATACTTTGCAATCAGTCCAGTCGATGTCTCCGTAATCGTAAAGCCCTGTTCCGTAAGTTTTTTATTAATGGCATTAAAAAAAGCATTGACTTCTGCATCCATTTTAGGTGTGACAGTCGTCTGCATTAAATGATCACAATTTTGATGAATGGTATCAATTTCTGCCTGCTTATCAACTAGTAATTTGAAGTTTGATATCGAGTACACACTAAATCTCCCCTTTTTTATAAGTTTGACATTAGGGTGTTTTTTTAGTCATCTTTCAACCATATATTTTTTTGAATAATGCTCTAATTTAGAAGAGAGAGGATTGTAAGTCTGAAGTAGGTAGTAGAAACTCGAAGAAAATAGTTGTCCAGTTAATATTGAACATTCATGGATATAACCAAAGGCTGTCTCAAAGAGTTAATCAGACAGCCTTTCTAACAATCAATTATGCCTCAGCATGAATCGGCTTTGTGCTCAGGCCTGCAAATGTTAATTGTGCGAAAGCGTAGCGACGTTTGGACACCTGCTGGAAGACGTTAATCTAGATGTTTTACCATCGTATAATAGCTGCTTCCAGGTGGATAATCTTTTATTTCTCCTACCACTTGATAGCCTCTTGCTTCATAAAACGTACGTGCTTGAAAATCATAAGTCGTTAACAATGCTTTCGTAGCACCCATTTGCTTTGCCGTTTCTTCAGCTTTTGCTAGTAGCTGT
Source organism: Lysinibacillus sp. Bpr_S20 (assembly GCF_023337835.1). Classification (NCBI taxonomy): domain Bacteria; kingdom Bacillati; phylum Bacillota; class Bacilli; order Caryophanales; family Bacillaceae; genus Lysinibacillus; species Lysinibacillus sp. Bpr_S20. The sequence goes on along the minus strand of NZ_JALNLQ010000001.1, from coordinate 640,255 downwards.
CCTCCAATACCTTTTCCACGGAATTCTTTACTAAACCAAAACTTGTTGATTTCTACCCATCCCCAATAAACCTCCGCAGTGATGCCGCCGATCCATTGCTGTTGATGATCAGATACGATTAAATTTAACGGACGAACAGAACCCTTTTCTCTACTTTTTTTATGGTACGATGAATGTTCATCGTTGTATTCCCGAATCTTTGCATTTAAAAATGTAGTAAAGTCATCATGATTTTCTGCTAAAATCTCAACTTGATAATCCAAATGAATCCCCTTTCCATATGTATTTTTATGCTTTGTAACGCTCCATTAGTTTTTCTTGATGCGCTGAAAAAATTTCTTCTAGTGAAATATCATATTTATTCGCTATTACGATGATATTCCCTAATACATCCCCAAGCTCTTCTACTAATTCTTGCTTATTTTCCTCGTAAGATTGAATCTTTTCATCTGGTCTATCTCTACCAATTTCCAACGCTCGTATAGCTCTTGCTACTTCCCCTGTTTCTTCAGCTAGGAAGCCAATGCGTGTGAAAATACTTAAATCAGACCAACCGCGTGTATCATAGTAATCCTTCAGCCATTTTTGAAACTCATTTAATTCCATTTTTTCTTCCTCCATTTCTTTCCTCTTAAAATTAAATTATACTATAAAAGTGAAACTTGCATCAGAGTGGATTGATCATCTCCTATGGTTAGAAGTTCACTATAATGCGGAAAGAAACTTATCTGATATGGAGGATTAATTATGGATAGTATTGCAGTATTTTGCGGATCAAGCATCGGTGCTTCTGAGGCATATAAAGAAGGAGCTATTCTTCTAGGAAAAGAATTAGCAAGACGTAATATTACCTTAATCTATGGCGGAGCGAGTGTAGGCGTGATGGGGGCAGTTGCAGATACAGTTCTTCGTGAAGGCGGCCAGGTAATTGGGGTTATTCCGACGCTATTAGAGGAACGCGAAATTTCTCATAAGCATTTAACTGAGCTAATTGTCGTCAATTCTATGCATGAACGCAAAAGTAAAATGATGGAACTAGCTGACGGTTTTATTGCTTTACCTGGAGGACCTGGTACGTTAGAAGAATTATTTGAAGTATTCACTTGGAATCAAATCGGCCTTCTACAAAAGCCTTGTGGTATTTTAAATATCAATCATTATTACGATTTACTCATTGGGTTATTTGACCATATGCAAAACGAACAGTTTTTACAAGCTCAATATCGAAATGCACTACTTGTTGATGAAGATGTTGCGGGACTATTAGATAAATGTGCAGCCTATGTTCCTCCTACAGTTAAAACATATCAAACGAATAAATGACGTTATGGATGAAAGCAACTTATTTTAGGATAGTAAAATCCTTTACTATTTCCATACCAAAAACAGCTGAAATATATGAATTCAGCTGTTTTTTCACTTTCTTTTCTTTAATAAAATGAGCAAAATCCTGTGACACAAAGGCAGTCTATTAACACCCAGAAGTTAAAAAATAAATGATTAGAAAAAGGATTGAAAAAGGATATTTCGTAGTCAAAATATGGATTGATGTCATTTTGAAATGATACGATTCGGTAAATCATTATGCTCAAAATCAGCACAAGCACCCCTGAATAGCAGGCTTGAAATAGTTTCCTTTTCGCTAAAAAACGTTCATGTACCTTTTCAAAAAACAAAGAAAAAATAAAGAATAATTAACATCGGAAATACAACAAACATTAAGCCCAGATTTCCATTTCCTCCTACAAAATTATCACCTGCGGGGTTGAATGAAATGGTAGCCATTCTTTTGAAATCTTCATGTTACGACGTTTTCATCTTTTATACTAAGCACAACCACAGAATGTTTTGAACCATTTAACTTTTTGTAAAAATAACGAACCTTTTTATTTGGTAATTCGTCTAAATATTGGAAACGCAAGGTTCCAAAGTAAAAAGGGGGAAATGATAATGAAAGTACCGATTAAAAAGTCTTGGATAATTGCTTCAGCACTAACTATAGGAATGGCTGTTCTTACGCCACTACAAGCAGGTGCTACTTCAGTAGAACCAACAAATGGTGTTTCTGTACAAATCGAACAGCAAATTACAGGAAAGATTAAATCTATTAGCGGAGATGGGATTGAATTAAAAGGTAGGGACGGTAAAAACTACTATATCGGTTTCTTTAAATTTTCTGAAGAACAACTAGAGAAAATGAACTTAGTAGAAGGACAGGAAATCACAGTTGAAGGTAGTGTAGCAGAGGATTATTTAGACTTCTACACATTCGAAGCATATAAAAAGTATTTGCCTAAAGAGGTATCAAAAGATGACTTAACTAAGTTAGAGAAAATGTTTAATGAAGTAAAAAAGCTGGAAAAAGAAGCTTCAAAAGCATATGAAAATAATGCGATGGAAGAAGCAGAACAGAAATATGAGGAATTGGGTAAAATTTATGTAGAGATGAGAAAAATTACTAGACCATATTATTTAGCTAATTGGCAGCCCCAAACATTTGAAGAGTATTTGGGGGATTATGAATTTAGTGAAAACAATATAGTTATTTCAGAAAATGATAAAAAACAGCTTCAAGCTATTTATGAAGAATGGGTAAAGCTTGAAAAAGATGGCCAAGAAGAAAAAGCTAATGAAAAAATGAACGAATTTCATAAAATCCTAAAACCATATTTCGAAGAGCTTTATCCACCTTTACCATTTGAGAAATATATGGAAGACTTTGAGTTAGTAGATATCCCTGCTGAAACTTTAGCAAAACTAAAAAATATTTATGAGGATGCCCGAAAAGCAGAAAAAGATGATAATCCTGAATTGTATGACAAACTATTTGGGGAATTCTATGACATCATTCATCAGTTCTTAAAACCTCAAACATTTGAAGAATACATGACTGACTTTGATTTTGAAGTTAGTGAAGCGGATCTTAAACAATTAAAACAGCTTTATGAAGAAATCTTAAAGCTAGATAAGAAAGAAGAACAAACAAAAATTGAAGAGAAATGGGAAGCATTCCACACTATTTTAGAGCCATATTTTAAAGCAAATAAAGAAATTTTAATTTCAGCTTCTAAAGTAACCATTAATGGCGAAGAATATCTTCCGCAATAAGTAAAAGATTTGGGGTGTCTCACAATCATTGAAATGACTGTTGAGATTCCCCTTTTTTTATCTAAAGTCAACTTTGGTCCTCCATCAATCCGAAAAATTATTTGAATAATTTAATTTATCTGGTAATCTTTTAGTGAATGAAAATGATATGGGGTGATAAATTGACATTTCATCTATTCAAAACAATTGCTCGTTAGGGGACGAATGCCGAAGTCAGTGAATATAGGAGAACACCTACTAGTGGAAGATGGAGCGGTCCGTCTTACAGTGGTTGACACAAAAATACAAAAACAATCGTGGTCCGGATCAAAGGATGAAATAAGTCTTTGTGAAGTAGGAACTAGAAGTAATCGTTTTGAAGAGCAAGACGGTGAATTGGTTAATTCCCTATAAAAGCCTGATACTACTATTGTAGAAAAAGAAAACGGAACCCTTTCTCCAATGTTGAAATAACATTTTGGAGGAAGAGCAATTGAGTAGAAAAAATGAAAATACAGCATTTCAATGTGAAAATTGCGGTACAATGGTTGAACCATTAACCAACGGCAGTTTCCGAAATCATTGTCCAAATTGTTTATTTTCGAAGCATATGGATAATGTTCCTGGAGATCGAGCAAGTTCTTGTAGAGGCATGATGAGACCCATTGGAATCGATTACACTGGAAAAAAAGGCTTTCAGCTTATTCATCAATGTACAAAATGTCAAAAGATTAATCGTAATAAAGTGGCTGTTGATTCCATTCAAGAGGATCAACTTATCCCCTTTATGCAATCCGTTTAGGTAAAGTATTCTTCGAAAGACACATTGGAAAGTAACTTCAATGTGTCTTTAATTAATCATTTTACTTCTATAGAAAAAATATAAGAACCATTTCCTTTGTCCCATCTAGCGAAAATACTATAAATATATGTCCCCTTCTCTTTTGGGACAGAGAACACATTACCATCTACCTTCACTTGTTCAACCTCATTGCTACGTAGCCATTTTTCTACTTCTATTCCATCAATCGGTTGTTTCTTAAAATTGATTTTAATTTCACTTTGGGGAGAAATAGAAAACGGAGTAATTTTATTATTAGCGATAATTTCAGGTGGTGAGATTTTATCCACACATTCATTACTCAACAAATTTTGCCAACAATATGTACCTTGAACGGTTGGTACCTTTTTGCCTTCCGACAAGACAACAGGCTTTGGTGGTCCAGCATTCAGTAGCATAATTATCCATATAAAAGCGATAATAAATAAAATACAAATTATTTTTAGCTTTAGACTTCCCATATAAAATCACTCCTAACCTGGAAAATACATTTCACGCCATTTAAAATTTAATTATGTATAACAAAAAAATGAATTAAGTGCATAAATAGCAATCCTATATGACACATTACATATAGGAGGTGGAAGAAAAATGACTAAAATAATTGGTGTAGAACAAACATTAACAAACGTTGAAGACGCTTTAAAGGCAAAAGGTTATGAAGTTATTCAACTTCGTACTGAAGAAGATGCAAAAAAATGTGATGCCTGTGTTATCACAGGGCAAGACAGAGATATGATGGGAATTAGCGATCCAGTCATGGCAGGACCTGTGATTGACGCTGATGGACTTTCTGCTGATGAAGTACTTCAACGTGTCGACAAATATTTCCACTAAATATGACTTAGGTGCTGCCCCTATAGACTTGTTGACTATAGAGCAGCACCTTTTACTATTTATGTCGAACAAAACAACATTAATAAATTCGCCAATTCGGGTCTTTTATATTTTCTTTGTTTGGTTGTCTTACAAATTTTACGTACTCTTTTTCACAAGCTCCAAATGATAGAAAATTTCGTTGTGCTTGTTTTAAGGATACTTCATTTGCACCGCCACTATAATCAAGATTACGAAATTGGACCCCGTCATTTTCCCAGAAGCAAATCTTACAAATTTCATATGTATCTGGCGGTTCCTCATCTAAGATATCCACAACATGGACAAGTATATTTCAAGTTTTCACCTCGAAAATCTGTTCAAGAAAACATCTTTTACAGTACCATTTCTTAAAGGATTGCTCAAACTTTCTTTCGAAACAGCCTTTACTTATGTAGACCTTGGTGAAAAAACGCTTTTCATCGCACCAACTATTCCAGGCACTAGAAATACAATGCCAAAAAAGATAGTTAGTAAATTGAAATGCTTTGTTTCATAAAAAGTAAACCACTCTCTAAAAAACGAAGAGTCAGTAATTCTTCCAAATAATGTTCCACTAACATCTCGGTAATTAGGGATCCATCCCGTTGCTTCTAGTGTAATGAAAATGATCTGTGACAATACAAATACACCAATAGAAGATACCCACGGACGTTTCAAAAATGGAATATGTTTTTGTTTGTAAGCCAATTCATATCCCCCTTCCATTAAATACCATTCATATACATTTGCATATGCATGACAAAGGTTATATACCAAAATGAAACATACTATCTGCTCCTGAAATGTGAATCTCCCGCAGACGATGATCATTACTTTTCAAGTTATTTTCTCCCTTAGCTCTATAACTTTAGCTAATATTTCTCTGACAACCCATCCCTAAAAAATTCTAGTATTTCTTGACCAAAAAACGACACAGACAATAGAATAAATACAAGGAAAATAACTAAACCACCAAAAATAAATGAGAACACTATCCCCATTTTTTTATCATTCATTAAACACCCTCCCTACAAAGCGGTACCGTTACTATAATAATACCTCAAATTAGATTCATTTGGATAAAAATTCCCCTTTATTTAAAATATAGTCATTAAAGAACAGAGATAAGAATCAAATGATCATTTTGTTGAATAATAGATCTCTTTTTGAGCATCTATCCCATTACGGTTGTTGTCTTATTCTGTGAAGGAAAAAATGTTTGAATGCACACTGGTATATTTCGTGCGCTTTATGACAGAATTGATTCTACAAGCGTTTGTCGATTAACCCTGTCTCTTTGCCTTTAGAGTATATTCCATCCTTTCAAAGCATAATAATAAAAGCCACACCTTGTTTAGAAAGATGTGACTTCGTACATTTGACTAATCAAATTCCAAAATATTTTTTTCTACTTCTACCTTGTAAACATCGATAGTACTAATTAAAATTGTTTTAAAATTTTCTGTCTCAGTAAATGAATACCAAGGCTTCTCATTGAATTCATTAGAAATTTCTTCTGTAAATGTTTCTTGTTCGATATTATTTTTGATTTTATATTCTTCTTCACGATCCTCATTAAAGTAAAACTTCACTGTATATTCGTACTCCATAAGAAAACACCTCCTATCTACATATATAATGGATTGTTAGAACAAAAAATATGATACAAAATAAAAAGCCACACCTTGATAGGTATGACATTTTCTATAATTTCTCTCCTTTTCGTGTCCCGTTCCTTTTCTTGCTTAACTCTGTACACATAATTCTTTAAAATTACACCCTTTACAGTGCCATTTTTCCAGAGTTTGTTCAAATTCTTCCAAGTCCACTGGTTCATTGGAGAAAATATCCGCCTGATATTTTTTCATTTCCAGCACACTTCGCTGAAACGTATGTAAAATATTGTCCATATCAAATGCTGTAAAGGCGTATTTTTTTCGTTTACCAGTCAATAAATATTCATTATAGACATCAATCTGGTCAAGAGATACACGATATTTCTGCTGTATATAGTAGGCATAGAGCGCCAACTGCTGACGATCGTCATCGGACTCTCCGCCTGTTTTCCAGTCGATAATTATCCACTTGTCTGCTATCTCATCATAATAATGCAAATCCATTACGACGAAAACTTGTATCCCCTCCATTTTCATGGAACGAAATTGTTCAGGCTCACCGATTCGTAAGGAACCTTTTTGAGCGGTAATTTGCCGGAACGTTTCACTGTTAAGAAAGTTTTCAAACACAGCTGTCATTCGCTCTTTATAGTCCTGTACGAGATCAGCATTTAATGTCCCTTCGTAATAAATTTCCTGCATCATATAAAATTTATTAGGCTTATGTCTCCATAAATCTACATACCGTGTAGAATCGATAAAAGCAGCATTAAGTTGGCCACGTGCACGATTTACTAGTTCGGCAACAGACGGCGCCTTGCCGGTTTGCAAATACTCATTAATCGATTGCTCTATTAAATGATGGACGATTTGTCCAAATAAAATCGGCATGGATTGAAGCTTTTTCAAGCGATAAACATGCTGATGATAGGGCTCCACATTGTAACTTAACCAACCATTATGAGAAAAATAATATTCATAGCCATATTTTCGTGCGCAGCTTGTCAACGTTTTATGACGTGACAGTGACCACGAAAAAGATGGATACGGTGTAATTTCAAACATGACTATCGCCTCCCTAAATCTGTTTGATAAAATCATATCCGAGCTGTAATATTAGCACAATTGTCACAATACGTAGCAATAGCTTTACTTGATTTGCCTTAACCTTACTTGCAAGAATAATGCCAATTTGAGCACCAATGACCGAACCAACCATTAAAACGATGGTTAATGGCCAGTCAATTTTACCTGTGGCAATATACGTAATTGCGGCTCCAAAGCACATCGCAAAAACGCCTACACGTGACAGACCTACTGCTTTCATATAAGAAATCTTCTCATGTGCATATGTATAAAGTGCCAACGTACTGCTACCAGGACCGAACATCCCATCATAAAAACCAACCCCAAGTAGTATCGGTCCGTTTTTTCGATTCATCGTAAAGCTTTCTTTATCCCCAAACTCGGCCCCACCTACAAAGGACATAATAAGAGCAAAACCTAATAAAATAATCGCGATCAGCGTTAATGCTTGACTGCTCATAAACGATGCAAACAGCCCCCCAAGCGTACCACCGACTAGGGAAACAAGTAATACGGAACGCATTTCTGACCATAACAATTCTTTTCTTTTATAAATCGTGTAGAAGCTTGAAAAGGCACTGACCATATTAGACACTTTATTCGCACCTATTGCTGAATGGACTGGTACGCCCATTAACATCATGGTCGGTAAGGTAATTAGCCCTCCTCCTCCAACTAACGTGCCAACGATGTTGCCAACAATGCCTATTAGTAAAAATAACAAGTATTCCATCTAATCCACCTTTCTGTGACACACATGATGGTATTCATATGATACAGTATAACAGACTACTATTTTATAAGATAAACTATGAGGTGAACGAATGCTTGAACAACAAAAAACACCTACACCGCGTTTTTGTAAGTCGCTAACGCTTATTGTCGCGACTATTTTTTTAGCTGGCATTACGGCAACGCTTATCCAATACAGTAAGCTCCCCGCATCTATCCCAGTTTTGCAAAGCTTTAAGGGTGAACATGCCCAATTTGGCCCGAAAATCGCCATTTTTTATTTACCCTTTATTGCCTTCTTGTTATTTTTACTTTTACAATACTTAGAGATTAGAGCAGCTTATCCTATCTTTCGTAAAAATAAGCCTACCCTATCTCATTCAGAGCGACAAAATGGAATCATAACCTTTTGCCTCATTAAAAATAGTATACTCTTATACTTTACATATTCACTTTTCAATGACCTAACTGTTGGTTTAGGCCATACACGTATTTTACAGCAGTGGCATGCTTATTTATTTCTATTTGTCCTGTGCATTATATTTATAATGGGAGTCGTTCGTGGGATTTTATTGAGTAAGAAGAAATAATGGATACCTCCCTGCAATACTGCGTTGTTGGGTAATTAAAACCACCTATACCTTTGCAATTGTCTCATACGCAAAAGGTACAGGTGGCTTTATTGTTACAACTATTAATAAAGTATAATAATTAAAACAAGTGTTGCACTAATAATACTTATTTTTATTGTTTCTACTTTATAGACGGAATATGTCTGTACTTCTCGCTTTATATGATGCCAAATAATGAAACCATATAAAAACGCACACATAATCATTAATGGTTTATACAATGGACCGACCCAGGCTGCCCAAGCAAAAACACTGGATAGCATCGCAACTACAAGTACTATCAGCCCCCACATACGCCTCGACGGTTTAATTCCTTGTAGATTATGACGTTTATAATAGGACATAGAGAATATATTTATAGGGACCATAATCAGTGGGAAGATAAACATCCAAGGTAATATTTTTACAGAGTATAATGCTTCAAATACTTCATCGTATACGTCAGAATTCCCAACAAAAAATTGACCAGAATCAATATTTAACATACCCGTATCTGAGATCTGATAGTGTTCCTCTTGACCATCCCTGACAACGACTACATCAGTTATATGGTTCCCTAACTTTCCATCTACCTCTTCGACATACTGTGTTAAGTCTTCAAAAAAGCTAAAAACTGTTGGATCTTGGACCTTTTTCACAGACATATACAAACTCGAACTTCGCGCAAAGAATTGCCCTTCTTCTCCTCCGAAATGCATGTAAATCGCTTGAATAGGGTGACTAGCTGTCTGAGGTGATGAAGAACTTTGTGGTAGCATGATAAAAAATAGAGTAATCATGGCAATCGTAAAAAGTAAGGCACCTTCCTTCCAAATCGGTAAACCTTTTTTCTCCTTGCGGTGAATCCGTTCGTAAATGCGATTCTTTATGTACTGATCCTCTGGTAATTTATTGAGTTCCTTCAGTCGATTGTTTAAATCCAAAGTCATCACCTCCTAGTTTTTTCTCTAAAGCTTTCATAGCACTTCGCTGGGTATTTGCAATTTTCACTGTAGACCATCCTAATATTTCACTAGTTTCGGCTAAAGATAACTCTTCGATTTTTCTATAAATTAGAACCTCTCGATATTCAGGCTTTAATAACTGAATTGCCTCATACAATAGCCGACGTTCTTCAGACTGCATGATCCAATCATGTGGCACATATTGTGTCTCCCGTTTTTCATGTTTTCTTTGAAATGGAAGCCATTTAATAAGTGCTTTTTTTCGATAGGTGTCATAAACAAGATTTCGTGCAATTCTCCTTATATAAGTGTCCATAGCAGCCTCATTTCTAAACTGTCCTTTATAAACTCGAATGAATGTTTCCTGCGTTAAATCCTCCGCTAAACTTGGATCCGAAACCATATAGTAAATAAATTGATAAATGCGTTGAAAATATTGTTCATAAAGCTCATCAAACTCCATCTTTTCACCTCTCTTACTATATTAGACGAATGAGTAAACAAGATTTGTATGTTAAGTGTAAATTTCTTAAATTAAAAAATAGGCAACCTGACACCCAAAAGCATCAAGTAGCCTATTTTTCACAGATCCGTTTTCATTTTTTCAAATGTATGTATTAACACATATTTTTGTACACCGCGAGCCAATTCAATGCTTTCTTGCATATAAAGATGAAGGTCTGCTTCATTCTTCACTTCGTACGCATAAACCGCTTCAATTGCTGGCTGCATCCATGGCTGTGTAAGCTGATCGCTTCGCATGTCAGTTGTTCGTCCTTCAAGTGCAGCGATATAGCATTTTGCATAGCTAGTTAATGGCTCTTTATTGATTTTATTAGCGGCATCCTTTGCTTCCTCTAAATTTTCTTCCAGTATTGCCTTTATAAATTTATAGTTATACTTTATAGCTGGCTGCTTATATTTTTCAATAGCTATGTCTAGGGAATGAATCAAGTCCACTCTTGTCCCATAAGCAACTGCATAAGGGTAAGCAAAAAAAGGATGCTTCTTGCGTCCTTTGACTAACTTATCCACCCATTTCATATTATTAGTCCAGAATAAAATATGTATATGTCTATAAATCATTGCAATGGCAATTAAGATAAAAATGCCAAGTGAAATTTTTACGTTAACCCCCGCTAGTGATAGTACTAGTGCCAACATAAAAATGATTAAATAAAATATAACTAGTTTTGTAATTTTCATAATTCCTCCTATTGTAGTTTCCTTCGCATTTTCCGAGAAAAAATAAAGCCTGCTCCAAGAAAGAATACAAGCGCCATAAATTTCATGAGAGGAATAATAAATAACTTGCTAATCACCAAAACAACAAAGATATAATAGACCACCATTGCCAGTAAAAATAATGATAGTTTATTCACTATGCTCCCTACTTTCATTCAGCGCCGTTTCAAGGGCTGCTAGCGCTTTCGGTCCCATCCCGTGTAATTTTTTTAACGTTGATAAATCAACCTTTTCCAATTGCTCTAATTGTGTATACCCTGCCGCATTCAATGCTCGTATAGCAGGCTTTGATACTCCCTTTGGCCATTCCGACATTTATGCTCGTCCCTTCCTTTTTCGTCTATTAAGTATTTCTGTTTCAATAATACCTATTAATAGTATAGCTAATGAGGCGACGTGATAATCAACGAAAAAAGGCGTAAATGCTATATTATAATAACGGCATATCGCAGTGATCATACGCCCTCCCAATCAATTATGCCTCAGCAAAATTGCGCCCGGAATCGGCTTAGTGCAAAGGCAAGACGATGTTTTTGCGCGAAAGCGTAGCGGCAGCACTGACACAGGTCAGTTAGCCGTTATCGCATGGCCGCGATAATCTTTAGGCTAACATCCTCTAAGAACTTCTTTTCATTCCATGACATCCGCCGGAGCCTTTAATTTCTTTCAGCTACTAAAAGAAGTTAATACAAAAAAATTGAATTTCTATCACGCCTCTGCTTTATTATGCAATCGAAAATGACGAAATGCAAATGAGCTTAGCCTTTAGAACATATTAAACATTGCCGTTAAGGAGGCAAACAAATTGGCAAAGCCATGTATACCCCAGCTTGTTAGAATAGAGCCATTGGATTTTCGTTCATTTACCCACCCCATTAAATACCCTACAAACGCGGTTGCCAACACAACTAACACGACAACTCCAAAAGGTATAAATGAAAACATCATCAATCCATGTAAAATACCAAATAGTAAACTTTGTACGATATTTCCAATTTGAAAGCCAAACTTATGCATGAATCTTTTCAGTAAAAAACCCCTGAAAAACAGCTCCTCCGACAATCCTGTTTGTACAATTGCATAGAAAAAGGCTGGTATGAGCCCAGAAATACCAATCCCTGTAAAACGATTGGACGCTAAGATTGAACTGTCTAAGTAGAAATAAGTAATTGAATAAAGCGGCACATGAAATAAAACAATAATGAATAATAACAATACAAAATAATTCCTTTTATTTTCAATGACCGGCTTTTTGAGGCCTAGCCATCTTAAAAATGTTTGTTCTTTTCTTGCTGAGAAAAACCACCAAATAAACGGTATAACTGAAAATAACATGACTTGAATCATTGCACTTATTATACTTTCCAAAACCATCATTTTTCCCCCTGTTCAAAATGTTTTACATGAAGAATGACAAATGATCATAAGAAGTTTTTCAGGAATCGTTGGTTGATGTTTGAAGTTCGATGGTAACATCTGCTTTTCCGCCGCTTAATGTGCAAGTTGCGCCGCTAACTCCTGTTTTCCGCCGCTTCATGTGCAAGTTGCGCCGCTAACTCCTGTTTTCCGCCACTTAATGTGCAAGTTGCGCCACTAACTCCTGTTTTTCCGCCGCTTAATGTGCAAATTCCGCCGCTAACTCCCTCTTTTCCGCCGCTTAATATGCAAATTCCGCCGCTAACTCCCGCTTTTCCGCGGCTTCATGCGGAAATCATCGTCTGTGCTCTATATTGCGTCCTTCTTCATATAAAGCATATTAAATGGCAGTGTTGAAATCAAGATAAAATTAATGATAATCGTTAAATAATTATCTTTTATGAATAAATATTGAATGTTAATCATTATATAAATATTTAAAAAGCGACTAGAAAAACTCTAGTCGCTTTCACTCTTTATTTGGATTTTGCTCAATAAATTATTCACTACACCTTTACAATGCTTTTCGAAAAGAATAGCACCATTTTTCATAACCTAATCGATCTTCATAAAAGCGATGTGCACTCCCCCTTTGAATACCAGACTCTAAAGCAATATAGTGTGCGCCATTTTCTTTGCCCCATTGGTGAAGATAATGCAATAATTTTTCACCATATCCTCTTGAACAATTAGCCTCATCCGTTACTAAATCATAGACAAAAATATGGCGTTCACTGTAAAAATTGACTCTCCAACATAATCCGGCGACAGCCACAATGTTCTTATTTTCGTATAAAGCAAATAACATATAGCCATCTTGAGTCATTTCCTTTAATAATTGGAGGTATTTTTCCACTGTTAATTCCGTACGAAGCTGCACCATAACGCAATATGCTTCCATCCACTCCTGCTGAGTTGTTAAGTGTTTGATTGTTATAGTCATTTTTCGAAACTCCTCTTACCAATATTTAATATAATGAAATACGCCATCGTCTATATTCATTCCGAGCTTCTCGTATAATTTTTGAGCACGAACGTTGTCTGTCGCTGTTTCTAAAGCTATATAACGTGCATCCTTCTGTAAACAGTAAGAATAACATTGTTCAATTAGGCTCTGTGCTACACCTTGTTTCCTAGCATGCTCTGCCACAAATAAATCGTTTAAAATATACGACTGTTTCAATGCCACAGATGAAAAAATAGGATAGAGCTGGGCAAAACCAACTGGCTGCGCATCTAGATAAGCAAGAAACATAACTGACTCCCTCTTATTTAAACGCTCCATCAGAAACTGCTCAGCCTTTTCTAAATCTGATGGTTGACCGTAAAATTCTCGATAAGCGTTAAATAATGGCACTACATCTCCAACTGTTGCTAAGGTTACTTTACAAATCTCCATTCTCGATTCTCCCCATTTCTTTTAATATGTAATTCTAGTATTATGATAAAAAACAAACTGACATTTAAAAAGAAACAGTTCTCTACATTCCAGCATGTCAAGGAGGGACTTTATGGAGGATTTTATTTTCTTATTTACAGACGAAGAGGCAAAATATAAACAAATTTATCAGCAAATCAAATGGTTAATCGAACAAGGAAGATTGAAAACTAATGATTCCCTTCCTTCTATTCGAAGAATCGCCGAAACTTTACATGTCAGTCGGAATACAACTTTAACTGCCTATGAGCAGCTCGTCGCGGAAGGATACATACGTGGTGAGGGACGAAAGGGTTATTTCGTGAATGAGTTTGAAAAAGTATTCCTTCAGGAGGAACAGCCGAGCCTTACTCAAGAAATGAAAACGAACAGTCGAGATGTCCTCATTGACTTTCGAGCTGGAGCAGTCGATCAACAACATTTCCCTTTAAAAATATGGCGGCAAATGGCTAATCAAGTGTTACCTTTACAAAGATGCTATGAATATGGCGACCCTTTCGGTGAGCCATTTCTAAAAGAGCAGCTTGTACATTATTTGCTTCAAGCTCGTGGCGTTCATGTAAATGAAGAGGACATTATTATCGGTAGTAGCACGCAACAAATGTTAATTTATCTATGCTTTTTATTAAAGCAGGATTTCCCAAGTGTTATTTTAGAAGACCCTGGCTACAACGGTGCACGAGAAGCATTCAAGCTGCATGACTTTCAGATTGAAACTTTACCTGTGTCGGAAAACGGTGCAAGGCTTGAGCATTTAAAGCACCTACATTCGCGCTTAATCTATGTCACACCTTCTCATCATTTTCCATACGGCGTTTCCATGAGCATTCAGCAACGGCAAGCCTTAATTCAGTGGGCTAAAAAAGTTGGTGGCTTTATACTTGAGGATGATTATGATGGTGAATTTCGTTATACGCAACAGCCATTTCCTGCTCTCGCCTCACTCGACAAGTCACGTGTGATTTATCTGGGGACATTTTCAAAATCGTTTTTACCAGCTATTCGTTTAAGCTATATGGTGCTACCAAGGACACTTGTACAGCCATATAAAGAACGCTTTGCTCATTTCGAACATAATGCCTCGTCCTTACATCAATTAACAATGGCGAAATTCATGGAACAAGGTGAATGGACTCGACATATTAAAAGAATGCGTATCACCTATAAACATAAAATAAATGCGCTTGTAGCGGAGCTTGACAAACAGTTCGGAGAAAAAATTACGATACTTGGAGAACAATCCGGACTTTATCTATTAGTGAAGGTGCAAACTCAATGTTCAGAAGAGCAGCTCATTCAAAATGCTCAACACTACGGAGTCAAGGTCTATCCTACAAGCCCATATTTTCTTCAACAGCCAAGTTCTGTGCCAATTATTCAATTAGGCTTTAGTAAATTAAAAATGGAGGAAATTACTCTCGGTGTACAACTGCTAAGAAAAGCTTGGATCACAGAAAAATAAGCCATAACTGCTATGGTTATGGCTACTCATTATCTCGATCATCATATGTTTCATCAGGCACATTCAATGTCACACCGTTAATACTTACTGTATCATCGTCGCTCCAGTAAATGTTAGCTTCACTTTCTCGATATTGCCAATATATTTTTTTAGGCTTTCTTTTCTCATGGTTGAAAACTAACTCTCCAAACACCGTATAAGAAGTCGTCGCACCAGCATCTGAAACATAAGCCTTCACTGTATAAGTTCCTTGTGGAGATGTAGATTCAGCAATCAGCTCTTGTTTAAATCTAGCACAATCAAAAAACAGCCAATAAATACCGTACCCAATAATACCAGCAAAAAACAATATCCAAATAAATAGCACTAGAAGAGTTTTTTTGTATACTTTCTCCTTTTCTAACTTCTCGGCATCGTTCATCTGTAGCCCCCAATCTGTTAAGATAGAGACGATTTCAGCGGAATAGATGTTTCCTAAATAAGGAGAAACTTTCCACCCTCGCATATTTAGTGACTGAGCAGTTCTTGTGGTTACCCGAGCAGTTTTCTCTTGAACCCGAGCAGTTCTTGCGCTGACCTGATCAGTTTTCCGTTGAACCCGAGCAGTTCTTGCGCTGACCTGATCAGTTTTCCGTTGAACCCGAGCAGTTCTTGCGCTGAGCTGATCAGTTTTCCGTTGAACCCGAGCAGTTCTTGCGCTGAGCTGATCAATTTTTTCTTGAAGCAATAAGAAAGGGATCTGTACATCCTCCGCACAAATCCCCATTATTTTTAAAAATAATCAATAAACGTTGGAATGCCTATTGGTAGCACCGTCTCTAGTAATGCAATTTCTATGGCATTGCCATGTAAACGCTCGATTTTCTCTAAATAGCTCGGTCGTTTATAGCCTAGTAGCATCGTGGCAAGTGTTTGGACCGTTAGCTGAATAGCATTTTCGGATTGTGTCTCACTCACCTTTTCAACGGTAACATTTCCATTGTGCTTCGTGATAACAAATGTGCCATTATTCCATGCCACAATGCGATCACTAACAGCGAGTCTAAGCTGAAAATCATTTCCCGAAAATGGATAGCGTAGTAGAAATTCTTTTACGTCTACAATTCGTGCCATAAAATAAGGAGATACCTTCTGAATAATTTCACTATCCTCCAACAGAAAGGCAACGGCTTCATTGCCAGTTGTTTTACCGTAAACATTGTAAATCATTGAGTTATGCGCTGAGACAAAATTCCATAAACCTTTACGTGCTTCTTCCTGCAAATAGACCATTTCATCGATGTAATAATTTTCCTCCATAATACGGTAAAACATATAACCCTGTGGTATATCATCCTCATCATAATAAACCGCTGCCTGGAGGTTTACATCACTATCAATAAATTTTTCCTCCCAAAAATCTTCCTGAAACTTTTCATTCCAAGCGATACTATTACGAACCATGACACCGTGCGTCTTCTTTGAATAATGCGCATAAATCGTCACAACGTCTTCATGTTTCGGATCGACACGACGGATTTTTCCATTTAGACCACCATAGCGAGGAAGCTGCGTATCTTTGATTTGAAATTCCACAATATCACTCATAATTTCCCAGCCCCTTTTTCGGTAATATGGGATAGAATATGGAAATAAATAGGATATAAATTGTCCTTCATTTCGCATCCGCTCCAAGCTATCAATGATAAGGCTCTCCATCAAACCATGCCCTGAATATTCAGGGTACGTTCCGACCGCAGTAATGCCTCCCATTTCATAAATCCTACCATGAACATTTACCTCAAAAGGTAGGCTTAAAATTTGAGATACAAGATGTGAGCCATCGAACCAACCAATGGCATGACCTTCGTTAAATTGCTTACTTTTAGCATTCACAAAGCGGCGGTCCTTATGAATAGACATGGACATTTGAAAAACATAATTAAGCAAATCGATTGATTGTGCCATTTCATCTAATCGAATTTCTCGCATGACTAAGCCTTTACGTTGATTCATGATTCTCTCTCCTCATCAAATAACTCTGAAAAAATGGTTTCCGGTGCATTTAAAAAGCGCTTCGTAACAATGTAATGTATAGTATCCTCATAACGAATAGATTCAATCTCCTCATTATCAAAACTATAGATGGTCGCATTTGGATAGCCAAGCAATATAGGTGAATGTGTAGCGATAATAAATTGTGCCTCATGCTCTAAATCTTTCATAATTTTGAGTAGGCTCAGCTGTCTCGTTGGTGATAATGCGGCTTCAGGCTCATCCAATAAATAAATGGCCTTGCCTTTAAAACGATGCATAAATAGCGATAAAAAGGACTCACCATGTGATTGATGATGTAACGACTTACCTCCAAAAGCGGCATACTTATTTGGATGACCATCTAACAAATCAATATGACTCGCAAATTGATAAAACGTTTCCGAACGTAGGAAAAAGCCATTTGAAACTTTTGGCCACCAGGATAAACGAATAAATTCCCCAAGTGCAGATTCCGCTTTATGTACTTCATATAAATTTTGACGACCACCACCCGCAGTATTAAAATCACAGCGATCAGCTATAGCCTCTAGCAGTGTTGATTTACCAGAGCCATTTTCCCCAACAAAGAAGGTTACATTTGTAGGAAACTCTAGCTCCTGTAAATCCTGCAAACTAGGTATATTAAAGGGATATTGGTCTTTATCTACGATCTCTCTCTGTAATACCTTACATGATTTCAAATACATTATGTTCCCTCCCTTACTATTATTATAACGCGCTTACGTTACTCTGAAACCGTCCGTTTTTCTAAATACAAGCTACACACGCCCAAAATAAACAATAGACTGATTCCTATCAGGGAAACGGGCGACCATGATAGCCTCGCATCAAATAGTTGAAAGAAAAATGCGAATATTGGAACAAAGCATAAACTCATCATAACTATTAGCGGCGAACAATACTGAATGCCTATCTGCAATAAATACATTGGAAGCATGACACCCATTGCTGTCACAGCGATTATCCACGAAATATTTCCCTGGAAATATTTAAAAAATATGTCGAAAGTCGCGAAAAAAGATAATAAAATTATGCCATAATAACGATTCGCTAAAATCATGGAAGTAGTCCAACCAGCCTCACTTAACCTCTTAGAATAAATCGTACAAAGTACAGCTCCAATTCCACAGCCAACACTCGCGATTAATGCTAAAACCACTTGCAAGTTTATCTCCATTTGAATAGCTGATTTCCCACTTACAACCGCAAATATTAATATAGTACAAGCGATAAACGTTCCTGTGGCAATTACCCATTGTGCTTTCGGAATTGATTCCTTAGCAAAAACGGCCAATACCAAGACAAAAAGCGGTCCAATGCCCAT
The DNA here is from genome assembly GCF_023337835.1 of Lysinibacillus sp. Bpr_S20. Taxonomy (NCBI): domain Bacteria; kingdom Bacillati; phylum Bacillota; class Bacilli; order Caryophanales; family Bacillaceae; genus Lysinibacillus; species Lysinibacillus sp. Bpr_S20. The sequence continues at coordinate 621,537 of NZ_JALNLQ010000001.1, read as the reverse complement.
CTCTAACGCACTCACAATCGCTGACTCTACATATTTTAAAGCGAAATAAAAGCCCATAAATGCTAACACGGACGCGACATTCAACTTCACAACATAATGAATATTTCCCCGCCACATATTAGCTTGTTTATGTTTGCGTGCGAAGAATGAGAAATAAATAGCTGTCATGAAAAAACTAATACCTGTAAATAAAAATGTTGGTACCTCTTGCACCTGCTTTGCATAGAAAACCTGACTCATTGCTGTTAAAAGTGCTGATAATACAAGCGCTACTAATCCAACTGTTGTTGCACGTTTTTTTGTGATCTCCATACATTTCCCCCTTATGTTTTTACATAAAAACCAAGTATTTTGTCGAAGAAGCAAAGATATTTGCTAGTTGCGATTCGTCGTTTTCAATTTCCTAAATAAAAAAACTTCCTCTCTAATAAATATAGAGACGAAGTTATCCGCGGTACCACTCTGATTAGCTAAAAAGCTCACTTTACTATAACGGTAGCAGCCGTTTACGCTTACTGCATTCAGCATAAAAACTCCTGGACGAGTTCATAAATGGTTTGCAATGATTTCCACCAGCCATCATCTCTCTAAAGCAAACTACATTCATTACTACTTCCAATCATTGTTAATTTATTTCGATATATCATAATGGTTTTTTACTTTTTCGTCAAGGTCCAAAGTAGAAATCCCGGCAATATAACGAATGTTCTATATGATTGGTTCTTATCATACATTGAGTAAAAACCTTCCCCTGCTAATTACTTTTTTTACATTACATACGGGCAATAAAGGAAGGGCTTTTTTCTAGGTTCAAATAAAAAAAGTAATAAGGAGAAAAAATATGTTTGTAACTCATTTTTATGAAAACAAGACATCCGTTTTAAGTCAGCTGCTCGTAAATTTACCAACTGTCGAAGAGAACATTAAAATTAAAGGACGTAAAGCAAAAGTTGTTCAAATTGTGCAAATAGACGATAACAACTATCAGGTAAGTATCATCTTTGAAAAAATACCTAAAAAACAACTATTAAAAGAAATTGGGAAGAAAAAGCGATAGCTCTTCCCTAAAATGATCAATCGACGCTATCGTTTGGTAGCGTTTTTTACACTTAGAAGAACTCTAAGGAAAATTCATTGCAAATTAATTCAAAATGAGATTTTTTAAAGCAAAGCATTTGACTTTCTAATTGATAACAATTATCATTATCAATAGATTATTTCTTTACTCTGAAATGCTTAATTCAGAATCCCCCCTATTTTTTGAAATAAGCATGTATCAAACGGATATTCTTACATCAGACTAAGAATATCCGTTTTTTAACTTCTTTTTAGCAGATGTTTGGTACCCGTTGAAAGAAGTTAAATTCTCCGTCGGATGTAATCGGAGAGATTTACATAAATAAAGGAGCTGTTTAACATGGATTATCGTATTGAAAAAGACACTATGGGTGAAATTCAAGTACCTGCAGATAAGATTTGGGGTGCTCAAACACAGCGCAGTAAAGAGAATTTCCAAATCGGTACAGAACAAATGCCTATTGAGCTAGTTCAAGCAATGGCCATTTTAAAGAAAAGTGCTGCAATAGCAAACATTAAATTAGGAAAGCTTTCAGCTATAAAAGCAAATGCGATTGTGCAAGCAGCAGACGAAATTTTAAAGGGTCAATGGGACGACCAATTTCCTCTTGTCGTTTGGCAGACTGGTAGTGGTACACAGTCAAATATGAACGTCAATGAGGTAATTGCGCACCGAGCAAACCAACTTTTACAAAATGCTGGCGAGGCTGAACGCATCCATCCAAACGATGATGTCAACAAATCTCAAAGTTCAAACGATACTTTCCCGACGGCTTTGCATATTGCAGCAGTGTTAAAAGTTGAAGATTATTTACTACCACGACTACGCTTGCTAAAAGCAACACTTGATGACAAAGCTGAGCAATTTAAAGAAATTATTAAAATTGGCCGTACCCATTTACAAGACGCGACACCACTTACATTAGGTCAAGAAATTAGTGGCTGGGCAGCAATGCTTGCTAAATCTGAGCAAATGATTGTCCAAAATATTGAATATATGAAAGAACTAGCGATTGGCGGAACAGCAGTTGGTACAGGTATTAACGCACATCCGGAATTTGGTGAGCGTGTAGCAGCGGAAATTAGTGAATTGACAGGTAAACATTTTACTTCAGCCACAAATAAATTCCATGCACTGACGAGTCATGATGAAGCTGTTGTGGCACATGGCGCATTGAAGGCTCTTGCAGCTGACTTGATGAAAATTGCCAATGATGTTCGCTGGTTAGCCAGTGGTCCGCGTTCAGGTATCGGAGAAATTACTATTCCAGAAAACGAACCAGGCTCATCTATTATGCCGGGTAAAGTAAATCCAACCCAAAGTGAAGCGATGACGATGGTTGTGACACAAGTCGTTGGCAATGATGCAACAATTGCCTTTGCCGCTTCCCAAGGTAATTTCGAGCTAAATGTCTTCAAGCCCGTCATTATTTATAACTTCTTACAATCCACTCGCCTACTAGCAGACACGATGAAATCATTTAATGATCATTGTGCTGTCGGAATCGAGCCAAATAAAGAAGTACTTGACCATAATTTACAAAACTCATTAATGCTTGTAACAGCACTAAACCCTTATATCGGTTATGAAAATGCAGCAAAAATCGCGAAGAAAGCCCATAAAGAAGGCACAACATTAAAAGAAGCAGCCATAGCATCTGGCTTACTAACAGAGGAACAATTCGATGAATATGTAGACCCTGCAACAATGATTTATCCAAATGTTAAGTGACAGGAATGAAAGTCCATCAAATAGCACCTTCAAAATATTGATATATCAATGTTTTCTAAAATGGGGCTAATTAATAATGCAGAATAAGAAGAAACTAGATTGGGGCTAATAAGCTTCAATCTTTTTTCGTTATTACCCGTACGTTTTAAAGAACCCCTTTTAAGCATTTTAGTCTTTAGTTATTTGCCGTTTCCTATAAACAATCAGACCAATAATCGCAAGAATTAAAGCTAAAGTACTAGAAGTCAAAAAGAATAAAGATAAAGTTCTCTTTTCTCCCCAGTTGTTAAACGCTTGCGAAAAACCGATAAAAATCATAAAAAAAGATAGTACCAATTGAAGTTTTGAAATATCTTTAAACAACAGAATACCTCCTTTCTTGTTTTGATTTTGAATTTATTTTTACTTTAGTTTAATTTAGATTACTTTGATTAGCACCATATACGAACGTTTACACTGCAAAAATCTAATCTTATCCTAATTTAGAATATGCCTTTATATTTACTTATTCCAGTTCTTTTAGTCGGAGCTGATTTGGGGCTTTTAAAAACTAGACACTGATCGGCCCATCAAATTGTGCAAATTACCCAAAATAAAAATGGAGCAACCATTGAAAAGTAAAGTGATTAGACTTCTTTAAAGACATTTTTGCAAATTATAAATAGTATGTAGCCTATAATACAACTTATTTGGTTTAGTATAATGTCATCTATATCGAAACTCCCTAAAAAGAAACTTAATTGGAGGATCTCTATACTACATATCAAAAATAAACATAAAATCATGGTTTTTATTATTTTTCTTTGAGAAGGAAAAGCCATAGGTATTAAAAATCCCAAAGGTATAAATGGAATGATATTTCCTAGGATATTTATAAAAGCTACGCCAAAGCTCATATCACTTATATAAGTTTCAATTGTCCTAAAAGGAACTAAATTTATACCTGGTCCTCGTTCATAATTAGTTTGTATTGTATCGACGAGTTGGTTTATATTTCCGTGGAACTTAATCACTACAAAATTAAGCAACAATAATATGTATAATATAAATAGATATTTCCAAATTGCTTTATTGAACAAAATTAAAAACCCCCAAAACTACTTTTATAACTGTAATTTCATCTTTACAGTTCTTGAACTAAATCCCATTTTTCCATATAGTTTAATCGCATTATTCCCTCCGTAAGCATTAAAGCCTCTTCCTGGATTATTTGTCTTATGTCAACTCAGAAAAAAACGAACCAAAAATGCCCCTTAATAATTATTTATTAAGAGAGCTTTATAAAATTCCTAATCTATCACTTATCTCCAACTGGTTTTAATACATTCACTGAAAGCTAACCAAGATATCTGACCTCTCCCTCGAATCTTACTAATAGATAACCGTTAATTTCAATACTATTGAAAAAATGCTTCCCTTTTCAAACGTTATTTCAGGTTTAGCTTTTCTTAATGGAGTGTGTTTCGCTTCTGCATTTTCTGTTAGCTCATAACGAACGTCTGCTTTTCTCAAAGATTTTAAGATCTGTACCAGGGTACTTATCACATAATTTGTAATTATATTTACCATCACGATTAATATCAATATAAGTTGGTTTTTTATAGAAAGATGCACAAATTTTTATTGGAATTTCTGTAAAATGTTTTGACATTATATTTCTCAATATCATACGTAGTTATTTCGTTTTACCATCAACGAATCAAATGTACCATCTGGATTTCTCTTGTATACCTTTAAAGGTCATTTTTCCTGTTTGCTCTTTTACAACCTCGGCTCCATCATACATCACTTTCGCTTCTGATTTTGTTGGATTTACTAATGCGAATACTAATGCTCCTAGTAGCATAATAAAAAACTTTTTCTTCTTTTTTCCCTATTCAGTTATAGTTTAGAAAACACAATATTTATTCAATATTCTACTAACAGAAGTATAATAATATAAAGAAATCAACAAGAGTATAAAAAAAGGTTAGAGACGCTCTCTATGATTTGTGTACTCTACTCGCAATTTTTTTGAGATGATCGATTTTAGTTCCCTATTTTTAGCTAGACATGACACTAATGATTGTTTTATTATAAAACGATTAGAGAATTGCTATCAGCTATTTAAAAAAATGTAGAGGGGTATTCCTTGATGACAACTAGTAAAATGAATCCAAAGGTTGATGGATTTTTAAGTAAAGCTAAAAAGTGGCAGGAAGAATATTCAGCGTTGAGAAATATCGTTCTTGACTGTGAACTGACAGAAGAATTTAAATGGATGCATCCTTGTTACACGCTTGAGAAAAAAAACATCGTGTTAATTCATGGTTTTAAAGATTATTGTGCCCTTCTGTTTCACAAAGGTGCTTTGTTAAAGGACACTCACGGGGTTCTGATTCAACAAACGGAAAATGTACAGGCCGCGCGCCAAATTCGTTTCACTAGCGTTCAAGAAATAGTTGGAATGGAAAGCATCATAAAAGATTATATACTTGAAGCCATTGAAGTAGAAAAAGCTGGTTTAGAAGTGCCCATGAAAGAGCATAAGGAATACATCATTCCTGAAGAACTTCACAATAAATTTAATGAAATGCCTGCCTTGAAAACTGCCTTTGAAGAATTGACGCCAGGACGACAAAGGGCATATATTTTACATTTTTCTCAGCCAAAACAATCCAAGACACGCGTGTCAAGGATTGAAAAATACACACAGCACATTCTTGATGGTAAAGGATTAAATGATTAAATTTCCTTTAATAAAATAATCAAATTGCTCGATCTAGCTGAGCATATATAAAGGGTTGGAGCAAATTGCTTCAACCCTTTTATTTGGTTTGGCAGCTCTTCCACGATTTTGGTGGTTCTATCCACGACTTTGGCTAGTCTATCCATCGCTCAGCCTCTTCCTTCCGTTGCTCTGCCTTCCTTCCGTCGCTTTGGCTGCTCTATCCTCGACTTTGGCCGCTCTATCCACGACTTTGACGGTTCTATCCACGACTTTGGCTAGTCTATCCGTCGCTTCGACTCTTCTTTCCGTCGCTCTGGCTCTTCTTTCCGTCGCTCTGCCTCTTCCTCCCGTCGCTTCGACTCTTCTTCCCGTCGCTCTGCCTCTTCCTTCCGTCGCTTCGGCTCTTCCTTCCGTCGTTCCGGCTCTTCCTTCCGTCGCTTTGCCTTCTTCCGTCGTTCTGCCTCTTCCTTCCGTCGCTTTGCCTTCTTACGTCGTTCTGGCTCTTCTTTCCGTCACTCTGCCTCTTTCTTCCATCGCTTTGCCTGTTCTATCCACGACTTTGGCGGCTCTATCCACGATTTTGACGGTTCTATTCACAACTTTAGCTGCTCTATCCACGATTTTGGTGGTTCTATCCACGACTTGGGCTAGTCTTTCCGTCGCTTTGCCTTCTTCCGTCGTTCTGGCTCTTTTTTCCGTCGCTCTTCCTCTTCCTTCCGTCGCTTCGCCTTCTTCCGTCACTTCGGCTCTTCCTTCCGTCGCTCTGCCTCCTCTTTCCGTCATTCTGCCTCTTCCTTCCGTCGCTTTGCCTTCTTCCGTCGTTCTGGCTCTTTTTTCCGTCACTTCGGCTTTTCCTACCGTCGCTCTTCCTCTTCCTTCCATCGCTTTCCTTCTTCCGTCGCTCTGCCTCTTCTTTCCGTCGCTTCGGCTCTTCTTTCCTCGCTCTGCCTTTCTTACAGATGATGATCTAACACAATAAAAAAAAACCACTCATGTAGAGTGGTCATGTGTAACATCTTTATCAAGTCTTTAAACTTTCGATATATCAGTTAAAGTTGAGATCAATATGCTTGATCGGCCAACAGATGATACTTGTTGTACCCATTATTTTTTCTTTAGGGATAAAGCCTACTTTAGGATTTCTACTATCATTACTTATACGACGATTATCACCTAATACAAAGTAATGTCCTTCAGGTACCGTTGTTTCACCTAAAAGTTGGTCTAGCGTAAAATTATAAGTGAGTGATCCCTTGTCTTTTAATTCCTTCTTGAATTGGTCTAAATAAGGTTCACTGAACTTCTCTCCGTTTATGTATAATTGATCATCCTTATACTCGATTTTATCTCCTGGTAGACCAATGATACGTTTAATAATATTTTCTTCTTCATTTTTGTTAAGAAGAACATTTTCAACAACAACAACGTCAAATCGGTCAATCGAACTAATTTTCGGACCGATTCTATTAACAATAACACGGTCTTTGTCTTCCAGTGTCGGCATCATAGAAGCACCTTTTACGAGTATTGGCGTAAATAAAAACTGTTTGATGACAAACGCCACTAATAAAGCGAATACAATCGCCTTTATCCATTCGACTAACTCATTCTTTTGTTTTCCCTGAACTTTTTCTTCCAAAATTTTCACCTCCTAGTGTTCTCTTATTTAATACGTTTATCAATGGAAAAAGTTTCAATTCCCTATTCATATAATTAAATATTTATAAACAAACGTCAAGAAATCATTTTATGCGATTGATATCGCTCGATTATACGACCTGAGCCTTTAATACCGGGCCCAAGCCGCTTTTATTATTCCCTTGATCTGGCACAATTCAGTATTCTAAATCTTTCTAATTTCATTGGTCGTAGCAATAGAGCTTAAAATACTTATTGTCCCGAGAACTAATAACGATTTCGATGGACCAACAATTCCTAATGTTAATCCTCCTACACCTACAACAGTTGTAAAATACCTACTATATTTCAGTCTAGATTTTGTTACTTTCGGCGTTTTCACATTTACCCCGACCTTCTTATTCACCTTATTCAAAGCAGCATCTAATTGTTTAATCATTTTAGTTTACCTCCGTTAGAATTATTTGAGTAAAAAATCAATAGCTGGATTTACTAATAGCAAGAAACTGGAAGCCAATACATATATGCCGTATTTTTTCTTTTTTAAAATACAAATCAAGCCAATAATAAATACCACTAGTGCAAGTCCAATTGATATGTAGCTTAATATTCCTATAGTGCTATTTTGTTGCAAGATATCTACTATTAAATTTCTCAAAGTAAATTCCCCCAATTTTAATGTTTGTTTCTGTTAGTTTACACAATGTAAGTAGAAGGATTTTTGTTTGCTAAAGAAGTCGAATTTCCAAAAATTTGATACATTGAACTATCGAGTAGAAAATTGAATATTTCGCATTTGTTATAAATTAAATCTTTTTTCATCGCTGCGGTATATAAAAGTGTGCTAAAGATTCCATATGCTTTTTCTTTTGAAATTTTAACTTCCAGATTTGAACGCTCTAAAACTTCAAAAAAAATATTCTTATCATTTTCTCTTAGATTTTCAATTTTTTCTTTAGGTAGCTTTTTTAAAAACAAATGATAGTCTGGATTGTTGAAATTATATAATGTAGGATGCTTTGCATACTCTTCAAAAAGCCAGTTCATAGCCTTTTTAAACCCTTCCATACCTGAGTCATTCTGTATCATAGAGTACCATTGTTCTTTCAATTGATGTTGAATCATTGACAGTACTTCTAGAAAAAGCTCTTCTTTTGTTGTATATAGCCTGTAAAAAAATTCAGTTGATATGCCAACTTCAATAGTAAGTGTATCAATGCTAGTTAATTTGTAACCTTTCGTTTTCCAACTCTGAGCACAACATTCACGTAACTTTTGTTTAAAGAATGGAATATCTTCTTCAGTAAAATTTTTAGCCATTCGATCGGTTCCTCTAATTAGTATCATTTAGATCAACCCCTTTCATTTGGTACTTTAATTGTACGAATCGATTGTCTCTTTTTTCTTACTCATTTCTTACAAGTTTATTAATTTTAGAAAACGAAAGGTGAAGCAAATGAAAAAAGCCCTCCACATAAGATTGTGGAAGGCAATAGAATTTTTTAATGCGAAACTTGTCCTTCTAAATATTTAAAGGGAGACAAGCTTGCCTCCCACTTATCAAAATTTAATATAAGGCACTTTTTCAAAACCCCTGCCTCTTGCCAATACTTCTACCGCCGTCATTTTCCCAACGATCAATGTCCCAAACAACATCTTCCCAGCTGTCATGTATCTCTTCGCAAGGAAGGGTACCAGTTCTTACTATAGAAATCATACATCATCCTTTTTAATCATATTTCATGCTTCTATAATATGTATTGGTATTTGTTTTGTTCAGTATTTTGGAGCTAATAATCCAAAAGCCGCAGTACACAGCACTATTTCTATGGTTGCATACTCTTTACTACCGATAATATGCACTCTCATAAAGATAAGTTTGCGAATCGTAAATGCAGTTAAATGAATTTATATTTTTTTGGAAGAAAGAAAATTGTTCATAAATAAAAAAACATACTATCATTAGTATGTTTTTTATAAGAAAGAGTGAAAATTTTGAGGGGCTAATAAGATAGAAACTTTCGTTTTATATTTTTCCAACCTAAACATTCTTTTATATATTCAGCAGGTGTTATGACAAGTAAGCTTTTAAAGTCTTTGTAATAATGTGAAGGATCGTAGTAACCATATTGGTCGATGTTTACAGGTGTCTCTTCAAAAGAAAAATGTTGAAGCAAAAGTTGAATACGTATGAATTTACTTAGTTTTTTTGGTCCAAAACCTGTTTTTTTGTAGAAAAGTTCTCGAATATATCGCTCAGAATAACCTGTTTTATGCTGAATGACATCTGGTAAGAACAGCCCATTATTGTCAATAATGGAATCAAAACAAGTTGCGAAAATTTCATCACCTAAGCTTTTTTCCTTTTTTTGAGAACCAAAATACTCATTACAAATCTGCACTCTTTGTTCGAAATTTGCCGCTTCAAAAATAGCTTGTATAAATTTAGCGTCCAGTGTGCAGCCTACTTCAATATTCACAAACGGTTGTTGAACAATTTGTTTTAATGCGCAATTGTATTGAATAACTGTTTGTTTTGGATTTAGACGAATCCCAAAATATTTACCTTTTGGGGTAAATGAATAAATTTCACGTGTAGTCGGGGTATTCCCTAAGACAACCTTTTGATCTTTGCCCATATAAAACATTAAATCCTGGCAAGCATCAGGAATAACATGAATATCACTATTTATGCCTATTGGTTCAAACTCATAATAAAATAGGATATCCTGGCTTAATTGGTTGTTCGGAGTCAGTTCTCTATAAGAATACGTTTTTTGAACCAATTCAGGTTGGATTGGATAATAGCTACTCAATAAGCCGCCCCCTCACTTCACTCTTAGGTTAAATTAAAAGAATCCTTGCGCCTGTTCATTGTAACTAGCTAAGACACATTTAGTTGATTGATATGATTCTAAAGATTTTAAATGATTTTCTCGACCAACGCCTGACTTTTTGTAACCGCCAAATGCTGCACCAGCAGGGTATTGGTGATACGTATTAATCCAAACACGTCCTGCTTGGATCTCTCGACTTGCTTTATAGGTAACGTTTGTATTACGTGACCATACAGCTGCCCCTAATCCGTACATCGTATCATTTGCAATTTCAATCGCTTCCTCGAAGGTTTTAAACGTAGTCACAGTCAATACAGGACCGAAAATTTCTTCTTGGAATATTCGCATTTTGTTATTGCCTTTAAAAATAGTTGGTTTAATAAAATAACCATCTAAATGATCCAGGTGATTTTCGGCGCCACCGATTAAACATTCTGCGCCATCTTGTTTGGCAATTTCAAAATAAGATAGAATTCTTTTATGTTGTTCTTCTGAAACCTGTGCACCCATCATTGTTTCAAGTTCGAATGGATTACCAACTTTAATTTGCTTTACTCGTTCAATGGCTTTTTCCATGAAACGATCATAAATAGACTCATGGATCAAGGCTCTAGATGGACAAGTACAAACTTCACCTTGATTTAAAGCAAACATAACTAATCCTTCAATCGCCTTATCTAGATATCCGTCATCAGCATCCATGACATCTTCAAAGAAGATATTAGGTGATTTGCCACCTAACTCAAGTGTAACAGGAATTAGATTGTCAGATGCATATTTCATAATCAGTTTGCCGACATCTGTAGAACCCGTAAAGGCCACTTTGGCAATACGTGGGCTTGAAGCTAACTCTTTTCCTGCCTCTTCACCAAAACCATTAATGACGTTTAATACACCTTTTGGTAATAGGTCTTGAATAAGTTCAGCTACGAATAAGAATGATACCGGCGTCTGTTCTGCTAATTTTAATACAACACTATTTCCTGCAGCAAGTGCTGGCGCCAATTTCCAAGCTGCCAATAAAATAGGAAAGTTCCATGCAATGATTTGACCAACTACACCAATAGGTTCTTGGTAATGATAAGCTACTGTATCCTCATCAAAAGGTGTCACTTGCCCTTGCTGTGCTCGAATGGCACTTGCAAAATAGCGGAAATGATCAATTGCCAATGGAATATCAGCATACATCGTTTCACGAATCGGTTTGCCATTATCCCACGTTTCTACCCTTGCAATTTTTTCAAGGTTTTCTTCCATTCGATCAGCAATGGCTAGTAAGATACGTGCCCGTTCTGCTATAGGTGTTCTCCCCCAAGTTTTTTGGGCTTCATGAGCGGCATCTAATGCTAGTTCTACATCTTCTTTTGTTGAACGAGCTACACGTGTAAATACTTCTTTCGTGATAGGCGTACTATTTTCGAAATACTCTCCTTTTACGGGTGCTACCCATTCACCACCAATAAAATTGTCATATTTCTTTTTAAACTGAATGCCAAATTCTTCAATATTCGGTTTAACATTTACCTTTACCATATTATCGACCCCTTTAATGATGATTGTGATGCTGTTGTACTTCTTTTACAGGTACCTCATGTTGAATCTCAAAACTACTTAAAACTAGTACACAAATCATTAAACCAGCCACAATGTAAATATGCTTTGGAATGGCTTTTAGAAAGATAGGAAACATCTCACGATTCCATACACCGATAGAAATGATAGCACTTACAATAAACATCATTGTAAAAAAGATAATGCTTAACGTTAAAAATTGAGTGGTCATTAATGTGAGCATCACGCCCATCATTGCTCCCATAAAACTAGATCCTACACTTTCCATGAATAGGTACATTGGTAAGCCAGTTGACAATAAATAGCCTAATGCAATAGAGATAATAATAGATACTATTGCACCTAGTACCATATCGGAAATCCAGGTAGCCATATTTATCCCAACAGCAGTACTCATTGTCATAGAAATCAGCATTATACAGCACTTGGTCATGCCATGATTAGCAAAACGCTGTTTTAATAAACGGTTAGTGATGACCGTAAAGGTTACAATCACCAGCATGCTTAGGAATGGTAGCATATAATCACTCCTCTAAGAGTTTTATTGCTTATGACAAGACGAAGTTGTGTGACACTTTTTGTCCGGTCTAGGAACGTCTATCGCTGGGTTTCGATCAAAGAATCCAACGGGTTTCAATTGGAAATTGATGTATGCAGTTGGCATGACAGGCCAATCTTCAGGACGCGGGATATGATGATGGCCCATTGTGTACCAAACGACGATATCTTCATCATCAATGGAACGGTTATTCTCAACGTATTTCGGAAGCCCATCTCCGCCAGCATGTTGATTTGGATACATACCTGTTGCATATTTTTCATTTTCATCAAATTGCGTAACGTGTAAATGGTGTTTAAGGAATCCAGCACGTTTCATAACGCTTGCTTCATCATGAGCAAATGGGAAGCAATTTTCGCCAGGCAAAATTTTATATCCAACAGATTGATTCACTCGGTTAAGTGAGTTTTTATTAATAATTTTCCAAGTACGCTGCGTTTTTAAATCTAAATTACGTAGAGCTTCCTTCTCCGTTTTAAAGATACGTGAAACAGGATAGAAAGCATTGCTATTAGGATTGTGTTCTCCCAATGTTTCTGATACGGTTTCTGTTTCAACGACTGAGTTATTTTCACCATCTAACATCGTATCAAGTCGGAAATTAAAGAAGTGTTGATGATGTGATGCGTTTAATCCTGGAGAAATCTCTGATCCATATTTTGTTTGGATACCATCTTCACATGTACCAGTGTTTAAAATACCTGTTAGTTTGACTTCCGCTTCAATCGTACCGTCTTGGTAGAAACTCCAATAGAAGCCGTAATCATAATTTCCAACAGTACAGAAGAATGAAATCACTAGTCGACGTGAGCGCCGTACTTCTACATGGCCAGTACGCCAATCTGTATGTTTCCAACCAATCCCGTAATCTTCTTCGTGTAAGCAAATCGCATTTTTGATTGTCCGCGCATTTCCTTTAACATCAGCTACAACACCATCAAAGTAATGAATTTCGCCTAAGCAGTCGCAACCTAGTTCTAACGAATTGGCTAATTGACCCATTCCATATTCACCAGCATCAAAAGCATTTTGTGTGTTATGCGAAAATGTTGGTTCACCATAAGGGACTACCATCTCCGATAATGCTGCACGATAAAGAATTGGACGATCCTTACCTTTGTCATGATAATTAATTGTGTATAATACAAGGCCTTCACGTGGTGTAAATCCATAGCGGAAACTCCACTTTTGCCATTTGATCAAATTACCTTCAATTGTAAAGCTTGGACCTTCAGGTTGTATGATTTCCAATGGTTTCAAGTCATTTCTAAACACAATGGATTCATCAACTTCAGGATGGTAATTACCTGATGTTGTTGGAATTGGACGTACCCCGTGATCTTCTACTTTGTAAACTTCCATTTTGTTTAAGTCTACATACGTTACAATGCCTGTTAAAGGGTAAGCATAGCCGTTATCTTCTAGTGATTGTTTTTGCCAGCAAATCGCACGAAGTAAACGTTTACCTTCATGTTCCTGAACGCCAAAATTTCCTGCTGACCAAGGATCCACCATGATTAAATCAGGATTGTCAATGCCACGTTTCTGTAAAGCTGCTACAAAATCAGGGTGGCCTTTTACCAACTCTTCACATTGCTCAAATTCCTCTAAAGCTACATTTGGTTGTACGCCAGGAATATATTCGTAGGAATCAACTTTTTCTGCAGTTAAATTGACAACTGCTTCAAACGTTTTCAATTCTTTATCATCTAAAATCACTAAAAAAACTTGGCGATCTACAGTATGACCAGGTTTGTAATTTAGTACTTCTGATTTTTTAGGTTCATGTAACATCACCGACATAAATCGTACATGTTCAGACAACTGTTGCTGTTCCTTGACTATTTGAACAGCTTTTTCAATTTCTACTTCAGATAATGGTGATAATGGGTGGCTTAGCTCAACGTTTGGATTAACCTTTACTGACATTCTATCAACCCCTTATAATTAGTTCCCCTTCATTGTAATCTGAAAATTCAGTGAAGTGATTGTAAATAACGGCATTTTTACAGATAAGTCATTTTTAGCTAAAAACAAACATTTTTTTCTGTTTTGAGTTCATTTTTTAATAATTCTCGATATAAGTATCGCAAACTCTATGTAATTTCGTTAATTTCAAATATGCAATACATATTTGCAAAGGATCATTGTATGTACAGGTCATTTTTTCGTAGCCAATTTGAAAAAAACAGCTAAGCATTTGCTTAGCTGAGTTTATGTTTGAATTATGCCTTAATTCTTCCCATGACAATCGTGTGATAATAGTTGCCATCTGAAAGGAGTTTATCATTTTTTAAAATGCCTTCAATTTCAAAGCCGAGCTTTTTATAGAGCAAAATTGCTTTGTCATTTGTCTCTACAACAGTTAATGCCATTTTTTTTATGTCATTCGTGTCTGCCCACTCTATCGATGTTTTTAATAAATTTTTGCCTATTCCAAAGCGCCAAAACTCCATTAATACACCTACACCGAAATCTACTTTATGCGCAAATCTTTTTAATGAAGACCCCGCACATCTAGAGAAACCAACGATGCGATTATCAACCACCGCTACTAAACACAAATTCCTTGGATTTTCTGTGTCTTCCTGAATGATCTTTTCAAATCCTTGCGTATCGATATAGCCTTCTCCTGGTTCTCTATCGAAGTTTTCCGTTTCTCCATCAAGCTGTAACCTTACATCTGATAACGCTTGAGCATCTTTGATATTGGCAGATCTAATTGTATAATGAAGTTCATTAACTTTAAATTCTTGGCTGTTTATGATCATGATTGTAACTCTTCTTTAGTTAGTTTGAAAAAAGTTGGTGGCTGAATGTTCACGAATCGATTGTGCCAAACAGACTCGTGGTGCTTTATTATTTGCTGTGCATTTAATACATGACTATCTAGGGTGGTATGCGCACCTTCAATTAAGATATTATGATGGTATCCACGGCTATAGGCATTGCGAATGGTCGTATCGAGGCAAAACTCTGTTTGAGCACCCGCGAAAATAAGCTGCTCAATTTGTTTTTCCTGTAAATATTGCGCTAATTCAGTTTGATAAAAAGCATCCCACGTTGTTTTTTCAATCACTTTATCCCCTGGTTGTCGTAGAAGTCCGTGATATAGATCCCAGCCTGGCTTGCCAAACGCAAAATCATCGTCTTTATTTGAATCCGTATGCTGGATAAAAATAATCGGAACATCACTATTTCGTGCCGAAGTTATTAACATATTAATATTATGTAACACTTTCTCAACATCAAATAAGTAATTCTCACTATCCAAAAAGAATGCTTCCTGCATATCCACAATAATTAAAGCTTGCTTCATATAGTTCTCCTTTAGAATCTGAATTTAATTATTTTATTGTACAGAAATCTATTTGCTATTTAAAGAGAATTATGGAAATGGATCCATTTCAAAAGTGATGCAACCTGATTTCTATGAAATTTTATTATGTATTAACCATCTAATATTTCTTCAAATTAGATGGCGATTCATGATCATTTAATATATTATAATGTTCAACAATATTTAGAAACTCGGGAAATTTCCCCTAATACTAATTCAGTAATTTTGGCTATTAACTGCTTGTCCATATGTTCATTCCTTTTTTACAAACATCGTTACTAATGATTCATCATAGGATTCAATAATTTTTGTTGCATCTGGTAAATAATCTTTCGGGAATATTTCCTTTGGGATAATGCCTATAGAAAATTGCATGCCTGCATTTTTCGCAAAGAGCATATCGGCATTGGAATCACCAATCATTACTGTCCGTTCGAGTGGAATATGGTATTTTTCCTTCGCCACATTTGCCAAATCTGGAGAAGGCTTGCTATGAGTGGCTTGATCACTTCCAATTACAAATTCAAATAATGATAAAATATCTAGTTGCCTTAAATGTGTCTCAGCACGAGCAGTCAGATCCGCAGTGATAACACCCATTTTTATGCCGTTATCTTTTATGGCCATTAATAACTGTCGAATACCCGGTATTTCTTTTACAATTACATGCTCTTGCTGAGTATTTGCTAAGCTTGTCGCAGCTCTCGCTAATGTCACGCCCTTACTCCAAGCTATATTTTGTTGATAGAGTAAATACGCTACAATTGTTTCAGCTTCTTGTATACTTCCAATAGCTAATGGACTTGTCGGATCAATGGAGGTACCATTATTTTTTACACCTATACTTTTTAAAAACTCCTGCAATGTAAATTCAATTTCGAAATCTGAATTTACAGTTAAATTTAGATATACATTTTTTGCCCATGATATCCATAAAGAATCCATTTCAATAATAGTTCCATCCTTGTCAAAAATAATCCATTCTACTTGATTCATGAAAATAACCATCCTTTTTTCTATTCTCTAATGACTTCCATAGGTGTAGCAGAGACTTTTCCACCTTCCTATACGTCACTTGCTATTAATAGCTCTACTTTTTTTTGAGCTAATCTTTCTTGCCATTGTGTAGAACTTTTTTCGTCTGTTATGATCATGGAGACGTCTTCCAAATGACAAATATGTGCAAAAGTAGAGAGCCCAAATTTTGTGTGATCCGCTAATATAATTGTATTTTCAGCACGTTCAATTAATTTTTTAGAAATGGCCGCCCCAGTAATATCAAAATCTGTAATTCCATCATTTAATGATATTCCACCAGCAGCTACAAATGCTTTATTCGCCTTTAATTGATTGAAAAATAAATCAGCTAATGGACCACCCATAAATTTTTGTTGATGTTCATACTCACCTCCCGCAAAAAGGACCTTGCCCTGAAAACATTCTGCCGCTAGTGATAAAACAGGAAGAGAGTTCGTCACCACTATTACATTTGGTTTATCACGTAAAAAACGAACAATTTCACAGGTTGTAGTACCATGACCAATAAAAATAACGTCTCCGTCTTCCACAATACTAGCTGCAGTCTTACATATCATTCTTTTCTCAAGGTTGTTAAGTGACGTTTTCTGCTCGAATGTCCGCTCATACTTTTCTTTAGCCTTCACGGCACCCCCATAGACTTTGTGTAGAAGCCCTTCCTTCTCTAAACGATCCATATCTCGACGTATTGTCTCGCCTGAAACGTTTAATATTTGTTCCGCATCGCTTACTTTGACTTTTCCTTCTAAATCTAAAATATCCAAAATTACTTTTTTACGTTCCTCAAACGAAAGGGACATTCACAATCACTCCAAACACTAGTAAAATCCTACACAATCCACAAATCCAACTAAATATTCTTGTTTTCTTGTGGATTTGTTTGAATTTTAAATAACCATTCAACAAAAGTCAATAGTTAAATAACCAAATTCGTCTAAGTTATTAATAATACTTTCTACTTTAAACGATTTTTTTCTACCTAGTTATTTTAGAATAACTAGGTATATCTCCAAATACACATAATCAGATCAATTCAAAGTAAACATAAAATCCCCCTCACAGCTCGACGCCATGAAGGGGTGTAAACATTCTATTTCATTAATTCCTCAACAAATTCAACTGGTACATATGTTTTTGTTGGTTCTAATAAAGCTGGTGCAACTTTAAAATAACGAAGTGCTTTATTATAGCCATATTGTTTTTGATCACGTGTAATTGTATAAGATAATGCGCCTTTAGAGATAATAGCGCCTTTTCCTGTTGATTCTACTTTAAAGCCTAACTCTTCGGCAATTAAACGTAGTGGTACCATTTTAGTACCGTCCACCTCATAAAAGTCATTGTTCATAATTTCCTGTACAGCAGCTATAGACGGATCCGTTTCACCAGGATCAACTTCACCTGGTACCTGTTCAATCGAATCTAAAACAACGACTTTTGTCGGAGGTGTTTGTGCTGGGATACTCATTGTTGTGATTGTGTAGAACACTAGTAAATGTTGTTCTGCTAAATCTTCAGCCTTTACTTTCTTACCAGATTGGCTAAGTAATTCTGTTTCTTTTCCAACATTTAGTTTTAAATTGTTATCAGTATTTACTAATTCCTTATTGAAGAAGTCTACTTCAACAGATCCCATTTCTTTTGTTTCAACAATAATTACCTCTGGGGTATATTGCGGTGGATAGATCGTAATCATTGGCTTATTTGCATATGAGTAAGCCATTACTTTATCACCTTTTTGTAGTTTAACTTCTTTTCCAGTATTATCGAAAACTAGTGTATCGTCATTTACGACAAAAACATTTGTGTTTTCATCTTGTTTAACAGTGTAATAAGTTGCATCCTCACGTTTTTCAACATTGTCAATTGTTCCAGCTATTTTAACAAAAATAGGTTGAACTTGTGGATTTTGCTCATTATTATCAGTAGAGTTCGTCACAACCGTTTCTCCTTCGCTTGCGAATGCAGTTGGAGCCACAACAGCGCCCCCGATTAATAATGCTGACATAGCAAATGGTACGACTTTCGTCATTTTCATAAAAAAGCATCTCCTTCATTTCACGAATTCATAGTAGTAGTCGAATTGAAAAGAAAAAGGTTACAACATTGCCAATATTTTTTTATCATGTCACTAAAAAGCCGTGATTCTTACTCCTAAAAGAATCACGGCTTTGAGTATGTTGTTCATTCTCACTAATCGCGGGTATTTGTTTCTCTTCCGCGGGTATTCCACCATTCGTGGGTATTTGCCTTTCTTCCGCGGGTATTCCACCATTCGCGGGTATTTGCCTTTCTTCCTCGGGTATTCCACTCTCATTCGCGGGTATTCGCCTCTCTTCCGCGGGTATTCCACTCTCATTCGCGGGTATTTACCTCTCTTCCGCGGGTATTCCACGCTCATTCGTGGGTATTTGCCTCTCTTCCGCGGGTATTCCACTCTCATTCGCGGGTATTTGCCTCTCTTCCGCGGGTATTCCACTCTCTTCCGCGGGTATTGAGCTTAGTCAGTTGTTAATTTTAATCCAGACATATATTTTTAGAACATGAATTGAAGTAGATGAAGTATACGCTGTAAAAAGTATTCATGCTCATTTTGTTTTTTTCGTATAACCAAAGCTTTATCAGGGAGATCCGTAATGACTCCATTGACATTTTTCCTAATAAATTCGTGTAACGATCGTTCTTTATTTAATGTCCAGACAAACAAATCAATTTTTTGTTGCTTCAGTTCTGAGATTAGCTGATCAGTTACCCAAGCTTCCTCAAGAGAAATAAAATCTACTGTTTCATCCATCGGCCCAATATTTAAAGCATAGACAATTCCAACACGTAAATTCGGTGCCAATTTTTTTAATTGCGACATCATTTGTGGATCTGCAGATTGCACATAATACCTATCGAGAACTTTATAAGCCTTAAGTTTTTTTACTAATTTAGGTAATACATCTTCCGTCTCTTTACCATGAACTTTCAATTCAATTAGTAAGGAAACATTTAGGGCTTTTGCTATTTCAATAAAATCATCTAAAGATGAAATTTTGTCGTTAAAGCCATTTGCATGAATCGTTAACGTTTTTAATTCACCGAGTGTCATGTTGGCGATAACACCATTTTTACCTGTAAGTCTTCTTAACGATCGATCATGAAATACAACGAATTGTCCATCTACCGTTTGCTGAATATCTACCTCGATTAAGTCTGCACCAGCACTTGCTGCGCTTACAAGACCACTTATCGTATTTTCCACATTCCCCTCCGTATAGCCACGATGAGCAATAATTTTAGTATCTGGTGCATAGACACTTTTCTCTAACGAAATAACATTCATCACACTTAAGACGATGAAAACAACCAAAACGATGAAAGACAACGGTTTATAACGCCTTCTTTTATATTTAGGTGTCAACCAAGACTTACCTAAAACAGGTGTATTAAAAGTAAAAGTTACCATAACTTGTGCAAACATTGCTTGCAGTAAACTAAATAATATGATGAAGACCAGTTCTAAAAAAGCGAGAGTAATCCCCGCTGTGACAAGTGCTGTACTCGGCATCAAACGCTCCAAAATATATAATGGCAGAGTACCTATAAAGCTAATTCCAAGCATTACAAGTAAATGAACCGTAACAAGCAAAGCTAATATTCCGATGAGTTCCAGCAAGCCTCGAGATGAAAAACGCCAACTCTTTATTAATGAACGCACGAATGATATTTTGGGCTGGGTTGTAAAGATCGGAAATACCAAAATGCTACGTACCCCCACTATTATTAATATAACGACAACAACAGCATATAATAAACGTCCCGAGCGACTGCTCATTATTTCATCTGTCAAAAAATGTGGAATGGACATTACTTGAGTTACCGTTAGTGGAAATAAAACTAAAAATAAAGGCAATAAGAGTGCAAGATAAATAAAGAAAATAATAACCTGAAAACTAAAAAAAGAAAAAACCTTACGATTAAGTTGCTGCCAAATGTGTAGAAATCGATAACGAATTCCCCGTTGTTGATAAAAGGCCATTAAAAAAAGAAAGCCCATTTCATAATAAACAAATAGCAATATGAGCATCATCAAAAGAATGATCATCGAGATAACAAAGGGATGCACCATAAAACTTTGAATATTCTCCTCGGTAATATGTGTGTAACCCGTTATACGTAGCATTAGTTTAAATACGATAGCTGTCAAAGGAACAATTAATAAAAACTGAAATAACTTAATCATTGCGAAAACCTGTAAATAATCGGCGCGATACATATAAATATTGTAGACGGCTCTTCGCATTACTTGTCCCGCTTTGTGCATATACTCACCCCAGTCATACCTATCGTATCCCCTATCTTAAGCAACTTTACGATTTTTATAAGCACTTTTATACCATATGTTAAACCATTTATTTCAAATTATTTTCCGCTCTATAAATACAATTTGTTCCATATAATATGCATGGAAAAATGATAAGATTTCTGTATTTATAGTGTCTATAAACATTTTCTTGAAACTTTTTTATACGTAACACAGTAAATAATAAAATCAATACAATTTAAGGAGGCAAATAATTATGAGACAAACAATGTTTAACCTTGGAGATATTATTAGCACAACCGTCATTCTTATAATTTTCTTCTCCGTTTTTTTCGTGATGATTAATATGATCAAAAAAATGAAATCGACCGCTCCAATGCCTCCTCAAGGAACTCTACAGCAAAAGGTAGATCATTTAACAACACTGGAGCATCAAGTGAAAAATTTATCCGATAGACAGTAACTCCTAATAAGGGAATAGTATCTTTTGGCTTCATAAGAGCTAATTCCTTGCTATTTTGTTGAACTCAAAAACGCTGTAAAGGTTTATTCTTTACAGCGTTTTTCATAAACAATACGGCCATCCACAACCGTATTTGCGACTTTTACTTGTGGTATATTTTCAATATTTATCGTAAAAAGATCTTCTTCTAGAATAGTGAAGTCTGCTGTATAGCCCTTCTCGATCTTCCCTCGAACATGGTCTTGAGCTATTATTTGTGCAGCTCCTATAGTATAGAGTTGTACTGCCTCAAAGCGGGAAATTTTCTCCTCTGGACCGTACCCACGATGAGATTCTCCAAAGTTCCGTCTTGTTACTGCAGCATAAATACCAAATAAAGGATTTGGCACTTCAATCGGAGCATCACTGCCACCTGCAACAACTAATCCACGATCTAGCAACGATTTTAATGGATGCAAGCCTTTTGCTCGTTCCTCCCCTAGCCTAGCTAGTTCTGCTGCATACTCTCCCTGCACAAATTGCGGTTGCATATCCACCGCGACAGGCAATGCAGCAAGCTTTTCTAAAATACCGCTATCGACCAGGCTACAATGAATTACACGATCTAATTGACCTTCGCAAGGCGGATAGGCGGCAAATACGTCTAAAATTGTTTCTATGGCTAAATCACCAATGGCATGCACTGCCACTGTGTGTCCATATTTACGTGCTAGTTGAACATATTCCTCTAATTGATTTGTTGAGTGTACAAGCATTCCATAATTACCTGGCTCATCATAGTACGGTTCACGTAGGGCAGCAGTACGTCCTCCAAAGGCACCATCGATAAAGATCTTCATTGCACCAAACTCTAAATAGGAAGAAGATGTTTCTTCCATCTTAGCAACTTCCTCAAATACTGCGTGGTGTTGTAATAAATGAACTTTAAACGATTGCTTGGACTCGACGATCTTTCGAAAAGCATTTATTGGTTGAGATGGTAGTCCATAATAGCTTAAATCCTCAGAATGACCACCTACTAAGCCATATGATTGTAAGGATCTTACTGCTTTCTCAAGAGCATCCTCGATATACTCAGGTGTAATATGAGGCATATGGTTAACAATCATATATAATGCTGCATCCTTTAAAACCCCTGTTAGTTGTCCATCCACCTTATCAATTACGCCACCGTCGGGTGATGGTGTGTCCTTTGTAATTCCCGCAAATGCAAGTGCTTTGGAATTAGCCAAGATTAAATGATGACAGCTACGCTTAATAACTAAATGAGCTTCTCCTAAAGTATCAATCTCCGCTAAAGTTGGGAAAATAGGATCTTTAAATTGTGTCTCATTAAGACCTATCGCAATCACCCATTCAGCAGGAGAAACTTCTAACATCCGTTCACCGATAATGGCTAGTAGTTCATCTTTACTTTTGACGTTCGATACATCAATATGCTTTAATTTCTCCCCATAGCCAATAATATGTAAATGACTATCAACAAACCCTGGATACATCACATTTCCTTGTAAGTATTGAATAGAAGTAGCTTGTGGCGACAAGCTCTCTACCGAGCCTGTCGCCACAATTTTACCATCTTCTACAAGAACTGCTTCAACTGTTTCGTCAACTTGTGCCATCGTGTAGATTTTTCCACCTGTCCATAACGTCGCCAAAACAATCCCTCCTATGCCATCGCTTCTAATCAATTATGCCTCGACATAATTGCGTCCGGAATCAGCCTTGTGCTTAGGCCTGACGGATGCAGGTCAGTTAGCCATTATCGCATGGATACGATGATTTTAGGCTAACATCCTCTGTGAACTCCTTACGACTTCGTGACATCCGCCGGAGGCATTAGACCAACGTAATGTTGGTCCCTCAGTCGTGTGTTGTTGCTGTCGCTTCGCTTTCGCACAGTTAAAACCGTGTTGCTGTCGCTTCGCTTTCGCACAGATAAATTGCCACAGGACGTGGCGTTCTTAGACTGAGTTCCTCTGTTCAGCGGGTGTTTGGATCCCGCTGAAAGAAATTAAATGAGCTCGCTCTAGTCGGCGACGAACAATTACACCAAACCATGCTGCCAGAACAGCTTTCACAATACCTGCAACAATAAATGGCGCCACTCCACCCATAAATGCGGCTGTCCAAGATAAATCTCCGACGATTTTTAACCAAGTCGCCCCAAATGCCAACGTTACAACCATCCCAATAATATTAGCAATAATTGCGTGGACAAACGTAATACCAAATTTATCTAAGTATAGCCCCATAATAATTGCTGTGAAAAGGAAGCCAACGATATAGCCACCTGTTGGACCAATTAAAATAGCAATACCACCCGACATACCTGTAAATACCGGGATGCTTGCAGCACCAAGTAAAATATAAAGCAGTACCGATAAAGTACCAACTCTTGTCCCTAAAATTGTTACGACTAAGCCAACTGCTAATGTTTGTCCTGTAATTGGAATAAGTGGAAGCGGAATATTTACTTGTGCAAGAACAGCAATAATCGCTGCACCAAATGCCGCTAACACATAATTATAGGTACTACTCTTTTTCAAACTAAACTGCCTCCCCTTGTACGTTAACTCATGTTGTAAATAAGTTAACACAAAGATAAAGCAAATGAAAACTGTTGTCAATCTATTTCGAAAAATTACTATAGTGAACTAGCAATCCCCTTCAACAAATTACCAAAGCGGATCGTTGATAGGATCATCCTCTTGTAAATCGAAAACATATGGTGCTAATAGACGATAATAAATAATAATACTAGGTAAATAGAAAATGATTCCGATCGTAATATTCGAAAAAACAAATTGCATGAAAACCATAAATGGAAACGGAAACGTTAAAATACCACTCATTTGCATCGATTTTTTAGTGCGATATTGTTTTTTCCCACAATAAGGACATTCGAGCTGTCCATTTTTCCGGTACATTTTTCGAGCATGCTTTCCTGACCAAGTTTCCCCACACTCAATGCACACTGGTAGGCCATATCCTTTTTTTATTAACACCCATTTAATAAAAAAAGCAATCCCCACCATAAAGCTAAAAACTAATATACCTCTTACTAAGTCATATTGTAAAAATGTCCATATACTCCATGTATCTGTTTCTTGCTGTAAGCTTGTTGCCTGATGTCTTCCTGAATTTTTATTCTGTGATAATAAATAACTAAAACCAATGACAAAAAGCGTAAACGTTGCTAGCACCACGCGATATTGCCACGGACTACTTCTTCTTTGTTTCGTTTTACTACGAGCTTTCTGGGCAATCATTCGTTTTTTTTCATCTGTAAGCTTTACGTCTTGAAGTTCTTGTAGCACATCTTCTTTAAATTGATTCATGGCGTAACACCTCCCAATCATAATCTCCGATTGCTGTTGCAAGCTGCTTTCTTGCACGTTGTAATCTTGTACGTATGGTCGCTTCTGGACAACATACAAGCTGTGCAATTTCTACTGTCGTCATATCTTCAAAATAATAGAGAATCAATACTTCCCTATAGGCCACAGATAATGTAAACAGAGCTTCCACTAGCTCTCGTTTTGTGGACTTAGCAAGAAATTCTTTTTCAGGCGTGACTGTCGTTGTACGCCCTGTTATTTTTTCAAAGAGTGTCAGTCGTTTACTTTTCCAGCTCCGCAAATAATCATGGCTTCGATTGACCGTCATTTTTACTAAATATGTACGTAATGATGATTCTTGACGAAATTGCTCTTGCTTTTGATAAAAGGCGATAAACACATCCTGCACAATGTCCTCAGCTGTTGCTTCATTTTTCACATATAAATAAGCAACCTTTAGTAAATAATCACCGTGCTCTGCAATAATTTTTTCTATTTCCATTGTTGTCCTCACCTTCTTTCTAAACTACTGACGGACGCCGCTTCATTTCCGATTCACTTTTATTTAAAATTTTTCAAAAGAAAAGAATCTGCAAAACTCCAACGATTATTCGTTGAATGTAGCAGATCCTTAATCAATTATGCCTCGTCAGTAACATGAGGGCCGACAAGACGTCGGTCATTTCGGTCGGAGTTCCACTATTTCAACGGGAGTTTGGACATCCGCATTCATCTCACAAGATTAAATCAATCATTAGCCATCATGTGATTTGTTAAGTTACGATTTCCGCATCACTGTAATGATCAAAAACAGTAATTTGGTTACGACCATTGCGCTTGGACGTATAAAGTGCTGTATCCGCATTTTGGATCAGCTCCTCGACAGTGGCAATCTGGCCTTGTTTATTCGTACTTACGCCAATACTAAATTCCAACTGAACGGTCTCATCATTGATTGTTAAGGACAGAGAGTTTAATGATTGATAAAGATCTTCCGTCATCGTTTGAAGAGATTCGCCTTTCTGTAATTGACAAAGCACAATAAACTCATCCCCGCCAAAACGGCCAACGATTGACTCAAATGACTGGAAATAGTCTTTTAATGTCGTGGCAGTAATCGTTAAAGCATCATCACCAAATAAATGACCATTTGTATCATTAATTTCTTTAAAATGATCTAAATCAATCATCAGTAATGCTAATTGCTGATTTTCTTCTGCAGCTTTCTCCAGCATCTTTTCTGCATTCTCATCAAAATAACGTCGATTATAAATATTCGTTAATGGATCAATGTAAGAAGTTTTTTCAAGTTGTTTCTTCTGGTCATTGTACTCCATCTCAAATAATAAATGTGTATAATTTTCCCTTTGAATTTCTAGTAAAATGTCAATATATTCCTTTTGTATCGCGCACAATACAATTTTATTACCTTGCTTTTCTATTAGCTGTACTAAAGAATTATAAATCGTTTGAAGCATTGATAAATCATTATTTTGTAAGGCATAATATTTTGACTTTTGATACAAATCGATGGCCTCACCAATGCGTCCCTGCTTTTCACACAGTAATGCATAGGCATTCATAACCTCTAATTGTAACTTGGAATAAGGTGGTTTCTGAATCATCGCCAGCAGTTCTTGCAATAATTCATCCGCTTCTTCAAACTCCTCCAACCAAATTTGAGCGACAGCTAAGTTTATTTTTGAATACATAATCCCTGTATACGGATTTTCATGTTTGGTCTCAAAAAAATTAGCATAGTACAAGCTCTTTAATGCAAAATCCTTCGCTATTTGGTAATTTCCAAAAGAGTTTTCTAAGTCGCTTAAATTATTATAAATTTTCCCTATACTTTCTATATGTTGAACACGTTCGGCAATCTTTAGGCCCTTGACCAAAAATTCTTTTGATTTTTTTAAATGGCCAAATGTCCCCCAATAGACTGCCGCTAAAATATAATGATGGATTAAATCGATATCATCGCCATATTGAAAGGTTAATTCACGATATTGTTCAAGCACACTAATGGAAACCTGTAAATCACCTGTTTGAAAATAGCTTGCACAACGAAAACGTAATAAACGGATTGCTTTTTTATGCATACCAAGCGTAATAGCGCTTTCAATTGCGGCGCTACTTAATTCAATATATTCTATAAAGCGATTCGCTTCATACAATTCATTTAGAGTAATCCATAATTCTTCAAACTCCTGTGTGTTCATACCGCCCCTCCTTATGTTAACCCCTACTTCTTTAATACTATCTTTATGTGCATTATATTACAATTCCTCAGACTCATTTATTTTCAATTTTATGAGTAAATTTAACCTCAAAATTCCATTTCATGATTCATTTCTCCTAAAAAAAATGTAATCCCTCTGTCATAATGACACTTTTTATATGGAGAAATGTAGGACAGTATAAAAACTATAATTTCCTGACATATAAAAAACAAGCCCCTTCTTTAGAGAGACTTGAAGAATGTTAGAAAAACTATAATCTATGTAGATCATCACCATAACGTTGTTTGGTTTCTGTCCCTACTGTCGCTTCGCTATCGCGTAAAGCAAAGCTTCCTGTGCGCGTCCAGGCTTCCCTTCAATGAGATACTTTCCAATATTAAATAACTGGATGAAGGCGCTTTTTCACTTTCTATCTGATTCAATCAACACCTGCGATAAGCAAGTGGAAGTACCAACTCCTACAAATAGCAACACTTTTGTTATTGGGTAACTTACTATTGGAACTGATGAAATTGCTAAAACAAACAATAGTTATATACATACTATACAGCTTTTTACATACAAGAAAAAGCGTTTATTTTGAAGATTTTTCAATACCTATTATCCTCTTTAACAATAATGTGTGATACCACTATTTTTTTATTAATTGTCATATTCCCGCTTTAGAAAAATATTTTGCTCATAGCTATTTAAGTAGGCGAGACGCAAAAAATGCGCTGCATGTTTCATCCATCATTTTTTCAAGTTTGCTGCACATTTCCCTTTACACTACCGTATTGACATTGGATCATCCTCCAATGTTAGGATGAATTCAGGAGGTGCTCACATGCATATCAAACAATTTGCAGCTAAGTATAATTTATCTACTGATACTTTACGCTACTATGAAAAAGAAGGATTACTAAATCCAAGTAAACAGGATAACGGCTATCGCGTGTATGATGTCACTTGTGAACAGACAATAAAATTTATTTTAGTATTAAAACAGGTTGGCTTTACATTACAAGAAATCAAACAGCTTCTGTTACTAGAGCAAAAGCCTACTTCAGATTCCTGCAATCAAGAGACCGTGCAGCTATTCTCAGCAAAGATCGCACATATTGAACAGCAGCTATTTTTTTATCAGCAGGCACTACAATCCATACAGCTCACTCAAACATTAATGGCCGAAGGAAAATATGCTGAAAATAAGTTGGTCATCGGCTCTCTGATCGAGGATATGTATAATAAATTACAAGAAGGAAGTGTTCATCATGAAACTACGTAAAATTATTTCATTGGAATATTTAATAGCATTTTTAGTAACTGTATTTTTTTATTGGCATTTTGAATTTTCGTTCCTTTATTTTGTACTACTTTTATTACTACCTGATATAACGATGTTAGGCTACATAATTTACACTAAAGTCGGCGCAATTTTTTACAATATTGGCCATAGTTTAGTCCTGCCAGCCATTCTCTTGATGATAGGCTTTGTCACTGTATCATCACCACTACTAATGGCCTCGATAATTTGGCTAGCTCATATATTTTTAGATCGTACACTGGGCTATGGTTTAAAATATGATGTTGCCTTTACTAAAACTCATTTGCAACAAATAGCTTAAGATCGTATCGGCGGCAAACGGCGTTCGTGTTTTATCAGCGATGTCAATGTTCTTCTGGCGTTCCGGCTCTTTTATCAGCGATGTTCACTGTTTTATCAGCGGTTCTGACTCTTTTATCAGCGATGAGCGTCTCTAGCGGTCATAGCCCTGTATGCTACAGGAAAAACGCAATTAGCTATTATATTTGCCCTACTCATCATCATTAATCAGATTTTATTGTCTGTTTTTCATCAACGTTAAAAAATCCACTTTTCTTCAAAGTGGATTTTCCTCATTTTAAATAAGTCGCTTAATCTTCGTTTCATATAACGCAACAATTAGTATGCCACCTAGTATAGGGGTTAATGAGCTAAAGTTGAAATAAAAACCTCCATCATTGTATTGTCCGAAGAAATGAAATTGTAGCCATGGAACACCGTATGTTTCACCTACACCGTATAAAAAAACTGTGCTAAATAAAAACAATGCGAGACATTTGATAAATTCATTTCTTTTCATTACAATTCACCTCATTTAACGATGGTCATTTGTTTTGCGTATGCTAATAGGTCTTCTTTTGTGAGTTTAGGATTTTCGCTTAGAATATTATATTGATTTCCATTTTCTTGCCAACTAATAGTTAGGATATCACCCAACTTCATAAATGTACCTTTTTGATTTCGCACTTCAATAGGCTCTTCACCTGGAATATCACCCATTTCTGTATCATCCTCAACCGCTTTCAAGAGAGATACTGAAAATGCTGGTTGTTGATCTTGTGAATATTCGAATGCAAACTCTGAGCGATCTTTTATCTTCATTTCTTGTATATTCGATATTTCTAAACCATTTTCTTCAGGAACCATTAAAAATTCACCAAACTGTTCTTTTACTCCATCCAGTGTTACTGACTCAGGTTCAGCCCCACTCACTTCCTCCACCTTTACATCTTTTGGTATATCGAGAATGAATTGTGCATCGTCAATTTTTGCGCTTTCATCCATTTTCGTATATTCAGTCGTTGTTTTGTTGCCTGCATTGTTCGTTGTCATTTTTAATGTCAGCCACGTTTTTTTATCTACCCATACCTCCATATCGCCAAACAATGTATTATCTTTTTTGGCTTTGGCGACAAGTTTGTACGTATCTCTCCCTGCAATTTTCTCCTCGCCTGACATCGAAACATCGTGGGTATCTTTTACCAAATCAAACATCTTTTCTGCCTGTTCTCTAGGGGACGGAAAAGATTCCAAACCATCCTCAGAGATATCTATTTTAAAAGCGCTTTTTGCTTTTACATTGTAAGAAATGATTTCCGAGCCATTGTTGACCGAAATAATATGCTCCCCTTTATCACTTGTAACCTCAACACGACGTTTCCCATCTTTTGTCCACTCTTTGACTTGAGCTTTTCCACCAACCTCGCCCATATCCATTGTGTATTCAGCGTAATAAGCAAGTGATTCTTGCGTTTCCTGTAAAGCATGATCAATAATTTCTTGCGGTGAATATGCTCCTTCTGTATTACAACCTACTAAGCTAAATGTTAATGCGGCAACTAACCCTGCTGCACGTAATGATTTTTTCCAATTCATTATAAATTCTCTCCTTTAAATGGTGGCAACCAGCAAAGTACAGCTGTTCCAGAGCCTTCTTGCGATACCAGCTCGACTGTCCCACCATGCTTTTCTATTATTTGTTTGGCAATATTTAATCCTAGTCCAGAACCACGCTCGCCAACTTTTGTTCGCGCTGAATCTGCTTGGTACATGGGCTCGAATAACTTCTCAATATCCTCTTTCTTTACACCTTGCCCGCTATTTTGCAAGATGATATACATACCTTCTTGCTTTTTCAGAGCTGGCGGTACAAATTCAAAGCACCATAGCGGACACTCTCCAGCATTCACAGCTGCTAAACCAATCGTTGTCCCTACTGCTCCGTAGCGCCAAGCATTACTCATTAAATTGTCGATCACCCGTTGAAGCTGCTTCGGATGCACAGCATACACGCCTTCTATGTCACAAGTGACTTCAAGCATAAATCCTCGATCCTTGCATAATTGCTCATAATCAGATAGAGCCATTTCAAAAAACTCAGCCCCATCTACTACAACAAGTTCTAAATGATAGCTTGTAGATTGCAATAAAGTGAACATTAGTAAATCCTCTAACATATGCTTCATCGTTTCAGACTTTGTTAAAATAATTTGTCGGTACTCGTCTTGCTGTTCCTCTGATAACGCCTTGCTTTGTAAAGACTCGGCATATGCTTGAATCGCTGTAAGAGGCGTTTTCAAATCATGGGAAATACTTGCAATCATTAGCTCCTTTTGCTGTTGTTCAACTTTTAAATGAACACGCGCAGTTTCAATTTCGTCCTGCATAGCAAGAAAAGTGTGAGCAAGTTCTCCAATTTCATCTTTTCTCTCCACTAAATTCGATTCAACATGCTCCCCCTTTGCAAAAGCACGCATTTGGCGCATCAGTTCTTGTAACGGTCGATTTAATTTACGATTAAGCAGCATCAAAACGGCACAATAAATAAGGAGGAATAATAATATAGAGCTAGCTATCACAAGCCAAGAACGACTTTCTACACCTTTTACCCAATCTGTCCTAACTAATTGAATTTCATAAACACCAAGCAATTCCCCATCTTCATAAACAGGTTCTTTATAAGTAAAGGCATTGTAGTTTTGCTTTAGTTCATATAAACCTTTAAATATATTATTTTTAGATTCAAACCCCGAATTCAATGGATTGGAGGAATATAAAACAAGACCTGATTTCGAGTAAAGTGTAATGGCCAGCTGATCATTCGATAGTGCTTCAATTTCTTGTATAGCTGCACTTTTTTTATAATGCACAGGATTATCAAGAACTGATTTCACCTGATTAAGCTCCGTCGTTTTTTCGAAATATTCAGCAACGCTTTTATCTTGATAATAGGCATTAATCCACACATAAAGGCTATATGCACCTGTGATCGGTAACACCATCACGATAAAAAAAGTGATAAGTAACCATGTTTTAATTTTCATAGCGGTTCACCAATAAAGCGATAGCCCTTGCCCCAAACCGTCTGTATAAAATACGGGGTTTTGACAGGGTCTTTTAACTTTTCTCGTAGCGCCTTTATATGTACTGTGACTGTATGTGTTTCATCTACGCTCATCTGTTGCCAAATATGCTGGTAGAGCTCTTCTTTCGAAAAAGTTTGACTTGGATTTTTCGCAAGTAGTTTTAATAGAGCGAATTCCTTTTGTGTTAAGGCAAGTTCTTCATCATAAAGACGCACTGTTTCCTTTTGCCAATCAATGTTTAATCCTTGTACAAAGGATGTTACATCTTCAGCGATTTCTTTTTTCGTATAACGTTTCCAGCGACGCAAGTGTGAGGCTACACGTGCCTTTAACTCCTCTAAGCTAAACGGTTTCGCAATATAATCATCAGCGCCCTGCAAGCCCTCAACCTTATCTGCCTCTTCCTTACGCGCACTCATCATTAAAATAGGAACATCACTTTCCCAACGAATATTCTGGCAAACTGTAAGTCCATCCATCTCCGGTAACATCCAATCGACTAACACTAAATCGAATGTATCTGCCTGAAAATCAGCTAGCCCTTCTAGTCCCGTTGTTGCCCAAGTAATTTGGTAACCCTCTTGCTCAAGCGTATCCTTCACAATACGTCCAATCGCCGTATCATCCTCTATCAGTAATAGCTTTTCTTTCATCTATTTTCCTCCTGCACTAACCTTACTATGTAAAAAGACATTTTTTCTGAACTTTATACTTTCTTTATAATTACCATAGATCTGGCTATTCGTCACTTTTCGATTTTTTTCTGACGTTAAGTGTGAACAAACCGTCTGCTGCATTTCTTTCCGTCGTTTTGCCTGGTATATCCGTCACTTGGGCCATTTCTATTCGTCGCTCTACCTATCCGATCAATCAAATAAAAAAAGGAATGCACGCAATTTGTGCATTCCCTCATTATGTTAGAAAAATAAACTTAATATAAAGTAAATAGCTGCAGCCATGACTGCGGAAATTGGCATTGTGATTACCCATGTTGTCACAATTTTTCGTGCCATGCCCCATTTAACACCTTTTACACGGTGCGCTGTTCCAACACCCATGATGGATGAAGAAATAACATGAGTTGTAGATACAGGTAGATGAATTAATGTCGCACCGAAAATGATAGAAGCAGAGGCAAGGTCAGCTGCAACGCCATTGACTGGACGGATTTTCATAATTTTGCCGCCAACTGTTTTGATGATTTTATAACCACCTACAGATGTACCAAGACCCATCGCACATGCTGCAGCAAAACGTACCCAGAAAGGAATATCATCTGTATGATGCAAGCCTCCTGCGATTAAAGCGAGTGTAATGATCCCCATCGCCTTTTGTGCATCGTTTGTACCGTGCGTAAACGATTGTAAAGCTGCTGTACCAATTTGCATTGTCCGGAAGCCTTTATTCGTTCGATATAAATTCATATCCTTAAATAATAATTTAAATAGAGACATCATTAAGAAACCAGCTGCGAACGCAAGTAATGGTGAGAAAATAAGCGCCTGAATGATTTTTATAAAACCGCTATAGTTCAATATATTAAAGCCCGCCGCAGCAATTGCAGCACCTGCCACAGAGCCGATTAAAGTATGCGATGAACTTGACGGAATACCAAAGTACCAAGTGATCAAATTCCATGTGATTGCTGATAATAATGCCGCTAAAATAACGACAGAACCTGTAGTATCTCCATTAAAAGCATTTAAGCTGAACGGGTCAACAATATCTTTTGTTAATGCTTTCGCTACCCCAACGAATGTAATAGCTCCGATGAAGTTCATAAGTGCAGCCATGTATATTGCTGTACGTGGCTTTAATGCCCTTGTTGATACAGAAGTTGCTATCGCATTGGCCGTATCATGGAAGCCGTTAATAAAATCGAATACAAGTGCAAATATAACGACTAATATTGTTATCAGTAATATCGTATCCATTTCGTACACTCCATCTTACGCGTTACGCATAATTATTGTTTCAATTGTATTTGCTACTGTTTGACAGTAGTCTGCAATATCTTCAAATTGTTCATATATACTCTTGAACACGATGAGGCGCATTGGATCTTTTTCTTGAATAAATAATTGCTTCATAGACGAGCGGAAAATTTCATCACATTCACGCTCATAATCCTTAATTTGAATAGCATGTTTTCGCATTTCAACAAGCTTTTTACTATTTAACAGCTCCATTGCTTGAACCATTTCATCTGTACTTTTTGCAATATATGTTAAGAATTGGCGCATTGGGTCTGTCACTTCTGTTAAATTGTACATATCAAAATGTGCAATACAACCTTCCATACCATCAATAACATCATCTAATTTATTGGCAAGTGATAAAATATCTTCACGCTCGATCGGAGTCATAAATGATTTATTGAGCATAACGATCAGCTCATGAATTAATTTATCACCACTTGTCTCATATCGCTTCATTGTGTCTGCGATTTCTTTTAATGAATCTATATTTTCAATACGTGCGTTATGAGCGTAATAAATACCTTCTTTAACGTTTTTAGAAATGTTTAATAATGCTTTAAAAAATGGATCTTGCTTGTTTGAGTTGAACATCATGTTCCTCCTGTTGAATGAATATTGTCGATTTCTGCAATCATCATAACAAAACTTTCACATAATTCTACAACTTTTTAAACATAAACGAGTTGAATTTACAAAAATGTAATATAAAATTTGCCACAATTATTTTAAGGTGCTTTTCCAAGTTGAAAACGTTGGAAACTCGATAACAAAAATTATCGATATTTCTTCAAATATTACCGTTATTTCTTTTATTTTTATAAAAATACTTGAAAAAACTTTTTTTCTTGCAATTTTTTCATCGTTATCAATGTTAAGGAATTGTAAACGCTATTTACATTCTATTAAACCTTTGCTGTCGCTACGCTTTCGCCTAGAAAATGACCTCAGGACGTGGTGTTCTTAGACTGAATTCCTCTATTTCAGTGGATATCCAAGCACTCCGGTGAAAGAAGTTAAAAAAGTAAAACTGCATTGTCAATTATGACAATTCACAGTATGGTTATAAGAATAGAGTAACTTACACAATATGCGTTATAGAAGGGTGTGCGTATTATACATATGGACATTGATTTACTTTCGCTTGCAATACTTTTAGTACTTGGCTTTATCGCATCTTTTTTAAATGCGATTGTCGGTGGCGGAGGATTAATTTCGTTACCTGCGCTTATGGCTGTTGGTTTACCCCCAAGTACAGCGATTGCCACAAACAAACTCGCTAATACAATTAGCAATGGGACTAGCATGTTAACTTTTTTACGAGCTGGCAAAGTTGATGTAAAAAAGAATGGGAAAATAATACCTTTCATTTTTATTGGTTCATTCATTGGCGCATATACTGTGCATCTCGTATCACCATCTATTTTAAAGCCTCTAATGCTTGTTATGCTCGTCCTTGTTACAGCTTATACAGTTTTCAAAAAAGATTGGGGGCAGCAACCAGAAGAGCGATCATTAAGTACTGTGAAGAAAATAGCTTTTGTTGGTGCTTTTACTGCTGTAGGCTTTTACGATGGTTTCTTCGGTCCTGGCACTGGCTCTTTTTTTATTTTCATTTTATTAATGATGGGAAATGATTTTTTGCAGGCTGCAGGAAATGCAAAAGCCTTTAATTTCACATCAAATTTAGCTGCACTTGCTATGTTTTTACTATTAGGAAAAGTTAACTTTTTATACGGTCTACCGATGGGCTTTGTCATGATTTTTGGAGCGATTATGGGTTCAAAATTTGCGCTGAAACGTGGAACAAAAATGATGCGGATTATTTTTATCATTATGACTTGTACATTAATTGTCAAAAATGCATGGGATTTTTTTAGTATTCATTAAAATGGGTCACATTATTACATGTGGTTGATTTCCGTTCCGACTGGGCACTTTGTTGTCGCTGCCGCTTCGCTTTCGCACAGAAAAACAATTGTTGCTGTCGCTCCGCTTTCGCACAGAAAAACAATTGTTGCTG
This sequence comes from Lysinibacillus sp. Bpr_S20, assembly GCF_023337835.1. Lineage (NCBI taxonomy): Bacteria > Bacillati > Bacillota > Bacilli > Caryophanales > Bacillaceae > Lysinibacillus > Lysinibacillus sp. Bpr_S20. Next base: position 586,008 of record NZ_JALNLQ010000001.1, on the reverse strand, counting down.
CCGCTTCGCTTTCGCACAGAATACATTTGTCGCTGCCGCTTCGCTTTCGAAAACATTCGTCGCTAATGTTGATCAAGAAGGCTTATCATGGGATGAAATGAGCCATTATGTTCAGTTTTAAAAAATCACTTAAGGAAAATACGATTGATTTCATTGACAACATTTATCAGTCAATTGACAAAATTTATTTGCGTGCTATAATACTTTTGGGCTTCACCGCATTGAAGCGGAGAAGTCCTACTAGGAATACTAGGAGGATTAGCATGTTTCGAATTGAAGCAAAGAGTAACCCTCGATTTATCGAGGCAAGCTTTATCATACTTTTAATTATCGCCATGATGGCATTAAGTATTTGGTATTTAAAGGCGACACCCCATATACCTATTTTTCTAATTATTTCACTTTTGCTTGCTTATGGATTACTAAAAAAAGTTCCGTTTCGTGAGCTAGAAGCTGGTATGATCGCTGGTGCAAGTGCTGGACTTGGAGCCGTTTTTATTTTCTTCTTTATTGGTATTTTAATTTCGAGTTGGATTATGGGTGGTACAATTCCAACACTTATCTACTATGGCTTTTTAACAGTTTCTCCAAGCTTTTTCTTTGCAATCGTATTTTTGATTTGCAGTATCGTTGGTGTTTCAGTTGGTAGTTCTTTAACTACTGTTGCGACAGTGGGCGTTGCGTTTATGGGGATCGCTGGTGCAATGGATATTTCTTTAGCTATAACCGCTGGTGCGATTGTTTCCGGAGCTTTCTTTGGTGATAAAATGTCTCCCCTATCAGATACAACAAATCTGGCATCTGGTACAGTTGGTGTAGATCTGTTCGAGCATATTAAAAATATGGGTTGGACAACAATTCCAGCTTTCGTTATCTCATTCGTTCTTTATGCAATTATTTCGCCAACAGAAGCAAATACTTCATTTGAAACTGTTGAGCAATTTAAAGAGGGATTACTGTCAACTGGACTTATTCATTGGTATACATTATTGCCAATTGTTGTTCTTGTTATTATGACTTTTTATAAAGCACCTGCACTTATCACACTCGCAGTAGTCTCAGTTATTGGCGTTGGTCTTGCCTACATACAAGAACCAATTGCTCTATCGAATGTCTTTAAAATTCTTTTTGAAGGCTATGTATCTAGTACTGGATTTAAAGACATAGATGCATTACTGACTCGTGGTGGTATGAACAATATGTTCTTTACCATTGCTTTAGTCTTATTAGCCTTAACAATGGGCGGTCTATTATTTACACTCGGCATTATTCAAAGTATTTTAGGGAAAGTTGAGAGCTTCTTTAAGAGCGCTGGCTCAGTTATTACAGGAGCCGCTATTACAGGAATTGGTATCAACACATTAATTGGGGAGCAATATTTATCCATCTTATTAACTGGTGAAGCATTTAAAGCACAATTTGCTAAGGTTGGACTTGCCCCCAAAAATCTATCCCGTGTGATGGAGGATGCAGGTACTGTAGTCAATCCTCTTGTTCCGTGGAGTGTGTGTGGTATGTTCATTGCTAGTGTGCTAGATATCCCGACAACGTCTTACCTGCCATTTACCTTCTTCTGTCTTCTCGGACCCATTTTGACAATCATCTTTGGTTGGAGTGGTAAAACATTAACAAAGCTTGAAAAATAAAATTAGTAGCTGATGAATATATCAGCTACCTTTTTTTGTGACGTTGATGAGCCAGCGTTGCTTTGAAAATAACTTACCATTATCAGGAGACTATGTATCAATGCAAAATAATAAAAAGAGTATGTTTTGAAGGAATGGTTCAAAACATACTCTAATTTTATCCTGTCTTCTTACGTAAAACTTAATCTGTTTTAGTCATTTTCCTTTGCGGATAAAAACTCTTCTATCGCCTGTTTGTTCTTATCTAAGTCAATATCCAAGACTTCCCCAACGTCCACGCGTTTATCTTCATAAGAATCTGCGGTAGGAATTCGTAAAGTGTCCATACTGTTAGATTTTCCATTGACAATCCCTTTTCCAATTGTAAGGATTGTTTTATTATCAACGTTTGTATCCACATAGGAATCTACAACGCCCAGTATTTTCGGCAAATTCATGAAGCTTGAAACACCGATTTGTTCTTTCACCTTAGTCAAAACCTCTTGCTGGCGTTCCACTCGCCCAAAATCACTTAAACGATCGTGGCGGAAACGTACATAGCCTAATAACTCATTTCCGTGTAAAGTTTGTTCTCCGGGATGTAATGTCATACCAATTCCATGTGACATTTCATAAGGAATATCAACCTCTATCCCATCTGGTGCTAAAAGATCTATAATTTTAGGGAATCCTTTAAAATCCACTAGAGCATAGTAATTAACATCGATATCGAAATTTTGCTTAATTGTTTTCCTTACAAGTTCAGGACCTCCAATAGCAAATGCAGCATTTATTTTATCCATTCCATGATCCGGGATGTCGACATACGTATCCCTCATAATAGAAATCAGTTTTACCTTATTTGTCGTTTGATCGTAGTGCGCAATCATTAAAGTATCTGATCGACCATCCTCGTCTCTAGCGTCACTTCCCATTAACAGTACATTAATCTGACCAAATTGCACATCCGCACCTTCAAATGGGTCAAATGCATTCTCGCTATCTTTCAAGTGACTATCTTCTGCCATAGCCAATCCGCTATTGTATTGATACACCGAATAAATAATCCCTGCTACGAGTATTATTGCAAATGCTAAGAACAAATTTCTTAGCCATTTACGGCTCTTTTTGCTTCTTCTCATAAATAAATCCACCTATCACTTAAGTTTAAGTTAATTTTTTAATAATGCCTTTGAAGTTAGTTGTACAGCTATTGCATCGTCTAAATAACCAATAGGAAATAAATAATCCGGTATTACATCTACTGGGATAATAAAATATAATAATGCGCTTCCGATTATTGTTAGTTCAAAAAGTGTCCCTTTCCCAGAGGCAAATTTAGCATACAACTCTTTTAATTTGCTTATAAATGGACCAATGCTACCTACACTCTTAATTTTTTCATCAAAATCCTTTAGTATCGAATTTTTACCTTCCTCTGTTTGCGCATAGAGTCCATAGCTTTCTAGTTTCTGTTCAACATTTGCCACTGAAAATTCATCATCATAAACTTTCGAAGACTTGAGAAAAGCTTGTATTGCATCAACAGACGTATGGATATCTGAATCTGACTCTTCTTGTCTCTGTTCAATTTGGTATCCTGCTGCTTCAAAAAGATTGATTAAAGGAACCTCAAGACAGTCGGCAAATTTTTCTAAATGTTGTGGTGTCGCTTTTCTCTTTCCATTAATGATGCGTGAGATCGTAGCTGTGTCGATTCCAGTTTGTTCACTAAACTTCCGCATAGATAATGAACGCTCTTTCAATAACTCCCTCAGCAATGAACCAAGAGTATTACTATTTATCTGTTCAGCCATTTTCGATTCTCCCTTCTTTCCGTGAATAACGTGACGTAACGCAATTGTCTAATATGAAATTACCATTCTCAAAAAGTGTATAATTCCGTTGACATTTTGTCAACAACTAAGTCAGAAGAATGCGCCAAAAGCGACTATTAACAAAATAACTCCGCTAATAATTGTTCCAAATTGTCCTAGAGTAAATGAACCGATTCGGACATCTGCTACTTTACTTCCTAACAGAACCCCTAACCAAACAGTAATAAAACTCCCAATTGCAGCAGATATTGAGATGACAAGCGGGGAAAGACCGAGTAAACCTGCACCTACCCCATTCGTAAGTGCATTCGCTGATAAAGCGATGCCAAGTAGTACAGCTTCTCCCCATCCAATTTCTCCAGACTTATTAAACTGAGCTTCCTCAGGATTTCTTAAAATATCCTGAACAGTATTTGACTGAATCTCATAGTTACTCTCCTCTGTTGAAATTTCTTGTTTCCGAGGTTTAGCCAAAAGGATAATCCGAATTCCGATGATAAATAATAATAACGCTCCAATTATCACAGGAAGCATACCTGGAAGAATTTTAGAGAGCCAAACGCCAAATGAGATGCCTCCCATACTCATTAGAAAACAAATAATCGAGATTAATATATTTTTATCAAATCGAACATTTATCTTCCGAATCCCGTAAGACAGTCCGACACCCAAATTATCAATGCTAGATGAAAAAGTAAAAGCAACGATCATCAACCAATTCATTCAACCACTTCCCTTATTTTTTCTATAGCATATTATTTATGTTGACAAATGGTGCCTAATTGTCTAAAAAATGTTGACAAAAAATCAACACTGCTTAGTAACACCATGAAATACTGCTCGGTCAAAGTCTTGAATAGACAGTCGAGATGAATGGATAGACCGCTCTAAATCGTGGATAGATAGTCAATATTCATGGATAGAACACTCAAATTCGTGGATAGAAGTCAAAGTCGATGGATTAACCGCTCTAATTCTTTGGATAGTAAGTCAATATTCATGGATAAAACGCTCTATTTCGTGGTTAGATAGTCAATATTCATGGATAGAACACTCAAATTCGTGGATAGAAGTCAAAGTCGATGGATTGACCGCTCTAATTCTTTGGATAGAAAGTCATTATTCATGGATAAAACGCTCTATTTCGTGGTTAGATAGTCAATATTCATGGATAGCCCTCTATTTCGTGGTTAGAAAGTCAATATTCATGGATAAAACGCTCTATTTCGTGGTTAGATAGTCAATATTCATGGATAGAACACTCAAATTCGTGGATTGAAGTCAAAGTCGATGGATTGACCGCTCTATTTCGTGGATAGATAGTCAATATTCATGGATAGATCCCCCTAATTCGTGGAAAGAAAGTTAAAAGACTAATCAAAATGTGAATTAAATCAACAATTTAATTAGTCTTTTAATAAATCTTATTAACTTATACTATAATACCCATCTCTTTTCCAATTTTTTTAATTTTATATATGACTGTATTGAGCTGTTCTATTGTATGTGTGGCCATCACTGTTATCCGCAATCGGCTTGACCCTTTTGGCACGGTTGGTGGCCGAATTGCTGGTATAAAGACTCCTTCTTCCATTAGTTTCTCAGAAAACTGCATAGCTTCATGGGAATCACCAATATGAAGAGAAATAATTGGCGTTTCTCCTTTCCTAACTACAAAACCGGATTCCTCCAATTTCAAACGTAAATACATTGCATTATTTAATAATTGTTCCCTTCGTTCGGGTTCATTTTGAATAATGGAAAGCCCTTCTCGTGCTGCTTCAATCGCGCTTGGAGATAAACCAGTTTGGAAAATAAATGATCTAGCGTTATTCAGTAAATAGTTTTTCGCTATTGAAGACGTCGCCACAAAGCCTCCCTCTGCACCAATCGCTTTACTCAATGTGCCTACTGTAAAATCGATCTCCTCTTTCAATCCAAAATAATCAGCAGTACCACGACCATCACTTCCTAAGACACCTGTCACATGCGCATCATCAATCATGATGTAAGCATTGTATTTCTTTGCTAACGCAACTATTTCGGGTAGTGGAGCAATATCACCATCCATACTAAAGACGCCATCCGTCACAATTAACTTCTTTCCATCTCCACGTGATTGCCTCAATTTATACTCTAAATCCACCATATCCGCATGTTCATACACAATTGTTTTTGCTCGACTAAGTCGACAACCATCGATAATACTCGCATGATTCCAGGCATCAGAAAATATAAAATCCCCTGCCTTCATCACACTCGAAATCACTCCAATGTTCGCTAAATAACCACTGCTAAAAACAATAGCAGCTTCCGTTTTTTTAAAATCCGCAATTTCAGCTTCAAGTTGTTCATGAATGTCAAAATTTCCGGTAGTTAATCTCGAACCACCAGCTCCTGTACCGTATTTATTAATACCTTCAGCTGCTTTTTTTCTCAACCGAAAATCTGTTGCAAGGCCTAAATAGTTATTAGATGAAAAAAGCAGGAATTTCTCACCATTTACGATGACCTCACACTCATTTCCATTTGAAAACGAACGTAACTTCCTGGTCAATCCTTTCTCTTCTATTAATTGTAGTTCCCGTTGAAACCAATGATCCATTTTTAATCCCTCCTAATAAGAACCGGTACACTTTCTAAATAGTCTATAAAAGATTCTAGTTCAACTTCATCTGACACAAAATAAATCCGTCCACCGCTTTCACAGCCTTCCCTTTTTAACGGTGTAATTCTGACATAACCAATGTCACGATTACTTACATATCCAGTCACGTAATCAGGATCGTCAGACCAACATAATTCAGCAATTGTATAGGGGGAATTTGCCACTTTCGACGCCAGAGCCAATGCCTCACGAACACGCTCATTAAGTTCCTCATTAGCGTCTCGCCAATCGATTCGTGATACACGAACACCCTTTTGTCCCCGATCGTCAAGACGTAAGCCCGTTTTACTATTTAGGATAATGGCCCCACGGAGATTTTGATGACTACTAAGTTGATGAAAAGCAACATTCAGTGCATGTTCCGAAACACCTAATGATGTTAGTATCTTTCTTGCTTCATGATGGGCCATTTCGATTGAAGCCGCCTCAACTGACGTAATTTCTAAGGGTGGTATATACTCAATCTGATCACGCGCAATTTTTTCAACGGTAATTTGAATAAAGTCTGCATCTCCACGTGAATGATTACTTGCTTTGTTCAGTAACTGTTTTACAATTGGCTCTATTTGTGATTTGCTACCTATCCTTTCACCTCCAGAGATATGCTTTTCTCCTAGTTCATGGCATCTTTCAGCCGCACGCATTCGAATGCTATAACACGCTTTTAACATGATTATTACCTGCTACTTTCCTATTAATTGTATGTAATATTTTCGTTATGGGATAAACACTAACAGCTGTGATTACCATGCCTGGAATAGCCAAAATTAATAACGGCAAAAATGGAGTCCCTAACGTAAAAGCCAAACCAAATCTAGCAATCGTTGTTCCAATTGGGCCTGCCAAAACAAGTACTGGAATGGACGTCCCCAATAAAACAATGAGTAGACCTACAGTCAATCGAAAAATTAATGAGATTTCCACATTTAAGATTGAGTGTATACCTAGTAAAAATAACATTAAACTTGCAATGATCCCGGCAAGGAAATATCGCTTAAATCCGAAAACTGCTGCAATCGCAACTGCAATGGGTGCTGATAATTGAAATTCAGACCCAGGAATACCTATTGGAATTTTAAACATGCCAGAAACGATAATCAGACAAGCTAGCAATGAGATCTGGGCAAGATCATAAGTAGAAAACTTACGAATCATTTTCTTCCTCCTATTTTTCTGCACTTGTGTTAACTTTAATTAATTATAAGTTAACACAAATACAGATTCGAAAGTAGATAAAATGGTAGGATTTTTTACTATTTATGAAAATACAGCAACAACCTTTGACCTTTAACAGAAAAACTTTTGTGTTGCTTGGCACATTCATCAAATTTTATATCTAGCCTACTATCGCATGCTTTCTTCATTTCCGTATCGCCACGAACACCTTTGCACTTGCTAGGAAAAGATTACATCCATGCTGGGCGCACGAAAAAAGTATAGGCCAAATTAGCCTATACTTTCATACCGCCCAAAGTTATGAGCATATTCTTTGTTTGTAATGGCACACTATACTCCTCTTTTATTCCCCCAAACAAGAGCATGCAGCTGAGGAAGTACTTTGACATCTCTTAATTCTTCATCTTTTATCACTCTATCAATCAGCGCATGATACTTATCTAATAAATGTACGATTAATCGTGAATTGTCAGTCGTTGTGACATCATCATTACCGACTTGGAGATACAAAGGTATCATTGGATATCGATGGTGAATTTGTTTAGCATAATCGTAATCCTCTTGATTAAAAACGACTATTTTGAGGGACATATGGTGATTACTGTTTCGATTTATAAGTTTTTCGATGATATCAGAGAGTACCGAAAAGTCTGTGGCCATTCCAGAACTAGGTGGCTTTGGTGAAATTGTTAGTTCATCAATGTCATACATCCATTTTTGCCATCTGCTTCCCTGGGTTTCCATCGCGATCTTTATATCGTTTTCTTTTAAAATTGCAATGAGCTCTTCCAAATTTCGAATGAGTGCAGGATTCCCACCTGAAATCGTGACAAATGAAAAGCCATTGCCTCCTAGACGTTTTAACTCAGACCAAATCTCTTCCGCTGTCATTTGGACAATAAGATGCTTCCCGCTGCCATCCCACGTAAACGACGAATCACACCAAGAACACGAATAATCACAGCCGGCAGTTCTCACAAACATTGTCTTTTGGCCAACTACCATGCCCTCACCCTGAATCGTTGGTCCAAAAATCTCGATAACAGGGATCTTACTCAACTTCCATCCACTCCCGTCTCGCTTCTGCATAGCTTGTGGGCGTTTCATATAGCCTAATAAACTCTACACGCGCACCGTTATATGTTTGTGTATCAAGCAAGGCCTCCGCCAACTTTTCGTAAATCCAAACAACAATATTCTCTGCCGTCGTATTCATCGGTGGAAGCGTTTCATTCAAATAACGGTGATCCAAATGAATCTCAATTTTTTCTTTCCATATTTCTTTTATATCGCCAAAATCAATCATTAAACCGCGTTCATCTGTGTATCCACTCAGTCCTAAAACTACGCGATACGTATGACCGTGCAGGTTTTTACATTTCCCCTCATAATGATGTAAATGATGAGCAGCATCGAAGGTAAATTCTTTACTTACGAGAACTCGCTTTGCATGATAGTTCAATTGATTTCTTTGAATATCTTCATCTATTTTTTGGAGCTTCTCGACGATTACGAAATCTGACATATTTTAAGACTCCTTCCTGTAACTCAAATATTCATCAAGCCCTCTTTTTCGCAGTTTACATGCTGGGCATTCCCCACAGCCATCTGCTATTACACCGTTATAGCAAGTCAACGTTCTTTCCCGAACAAATTCAAGTGCCCCAAACTGATCAGCAAGCTCCCATGTTTGTGCCTTATTCAGCCACATCAACGGTGTATCAATCACAAAGGAATCATCCATTGATAAATTTAACGTTACATTCAAGGATTTAATAAAAACATCTCGGCAATCCGGATATCCGCTAAAATCCGTTTCACAAACACCCGTTACAATATGCTTAGCTCCTACTTGGCTCGCTAAAACGCCAGCAAATGAAAGAAAGAGAAGATTTCGACCAGGTACAAACGTCGATGGAAGCTCACCATTTTCTCCGTCTTCTACCTTTATATCTTGTCGTGTTAATGCATTTGGAGCAAGCTGATTCAGTAGTGACATATCAAGAATGTGATGCTTAACACCGAGCTCCGCTGCTATTTCTTTTGCACATTCAATTTCAAGACGATGCCTTTGACCATAATTAAACGTAACTGCCTCAACCTCTTTAAAATGTTCTTTTGCCCAAAACAAACAGGTTGTACTGTCCTGACCTCCACTAAATACAACAATTGCTTTTTCCTGCTTCATCACGTAAAAAAACCTCCTTGTAAAATGTTTCCCAACACTTTTCAAGAGAGGCATCACCAATTTCTATTAAAACATAAGTAAAAACATATAAAAAAGCCACGTCCGATATGGACATGGCCTATTGTCATGTTTCCATAGTTTTTTATAGAGGGTATCAGCTATGAACCTCTCCCGTTCGAGTCCGGGCATTCTATTCTTCAATATAATATAAAAGAATAGTACAAAATGTCAAATTGATTTTTTATAAAAACTCCCCATATATGTGTCTCTGAAAAAGACACTGTTATTTAGAAACAACTTCTACGACCGTTGATTCAATTTTGTGTCCAACCTTGTCTTTAGCCTCAACAGTTAAGCTTGTGCCTGCTTTTTGAGCTTTAATCTTCACAGTGAACTTCCCCTTTGAATTTGCTTTTCCTTCCCCTAATAATGTTTTCTCTTTATAAACTTGTACCGTAGCATTTTTTTCAGCTGTACCTGTAACTGACTTAGATTTTGCTGTTACTTTATCTACTTTAAGACCATCAGATGTAGTGAAATCTGGCATATTTGTTAAAGAAGGCAGGCCAGAAATATAACCAATGCCACCTGTTTTATTTATACCAATTTGTTCGTCAACAGCCTTAAGTAATTCATCTTTATTAACAGCTGTAATTGCCTTAGCCTCTACTTCATCACCAGGATGCTGGAAATTACTGAAAATGTAGGGGAATCCATTGCGGTCATCAGCAGCAAATAAACCAGTTGCTTCCGCTCCTGCTGGAACAGATAAGACACGATCTAATTTTTTCGTATCAACATTATATGCCCAAACGTAGTTATTTGTGTGAGCTCCACTATCTTCACCAATAAAGAGTGTTCTCATTGATTCAGAGTAACTTAAGTTATCCGGATTGGCTACTTTTTCTACATTTGCAGTGTTTCCAAATGCATCAGCTTCTTTTAAATCTTCCCCAACAACTAATCCAGACATTAATAGGGCTACATAAGAGCTATTAATAATCTTTCCTTCGCTATCCTTTTGACCATCTTGTAAATCTAATTGATAAGTTACACCAGCTTTAATTTTTGGTAATTGTATATGGTCGGCTGGATCTTTTCCCGTTGAATCTTTTTCCATAGCCTTACTTTGATCGGAAATTGCGATATATACTTTTTTATCCTTTTCGTTTAGTGCTAAACCTTCCATTTTGTTAAATTCAGTAGTCGCACCGAGAATAGCAGCATAACGACGAGTTTCTAGGAAGGCTGCCGCTTTTTCTTTGCCAGGTTTAAGTTTTAAATACTCAACTTTGCCTTCATTTGAGTATGTTTTAATTGCTGTAAAACCTTCTTTAGGCTCATCTGAAGTTTCAAAAATATCGTTGAAGGTAATACCGCTATCAATAATACTTTTCACTTCTTTATCAGTTGCATGTCCTAAATTAATCCATTGTAAATTCCCTGAACCACCGTTTTCCGTACCAGTTTGTTTAAATTTGGCTGCATATAATGTACCTGATGATAAATCTTTTTCTTTGTCGGCCACATACATAAACATCCCTGTATTACTGCCATCATCCCCATAAAAAACAGTTTTGTTATCAGGCATGACTTTCGCTAACTCATGAGAGAAGCGTCCTGTACTATAATGCTTGACAACTGATGTTTTCCCGTTCTTTTCTATTGTAATTTCAGGAGTGTACCCATAGAAATAAGGATTAGCCTTTGCTTTATCTCCAAAATAGAATTGAGAGAATGTTTCAACTTGACTTCTTACATTTGAAATTGGATCTAAGAAAAGTCGTGCATCTGGTTCATACTCTTCAGACCCTAAATGTGTATTCCAAGGAGATAATGATCCGTTACATGGAATCCAAAGTCCATTCACTGCTGAAAAATCAATTTTTTCTACTTTTACAGGTTTCAATTCACCTGTTTTTTTGTCTTGTTTCAACTCCGTTAAAGACATAGAGGCAGGAACTACTCCGTATGCTGAATTACCGGCAGCATCTATGGTTTGATATTCATAATGTGTAACCAAATAAAGCTTTCCATTAATCGGGAGCATTAGGCTGTTTGAATCCGGAGCATCAGAAACAAAGTATTTTCCATCTGTACTGCTTGGATCCTTAATTGGATTTCCTTTTACATCAATAGGTGTACCTGCAGGGATTTTTTCACCTTTAACAGTTGCTACTTTATCTTCCGATTTAAACAAGTAGTTGTATGACAACGGAAATGATTTTACTTTTCCATTGTTATATTTCACATCAACTGTTGCGGTTGTATACGTTTTTACCATTTCTTCAATAGTAGATGGTGCTTTCATTCCATTGAATTTAACAGCTTCTATTGTTATATTTTCCTGAGCATTCACCGCTGTCAGTGATAATTCTGGAACTGCAATAGCTAGAGCAAGTGCTACAGTAGCGCCTTTTTTCACAAGTGTGTTTTTTATCATCTAATAACCCCCCTAGTAGATTCCTTTTGTACAGTTCTATTAAACTATGTGAATGTTAATTTACTGTTGATTTTATGTTTATAATTTATAAACATTGATATACCAAACAGCTTTTTTACATTTCATAATAGAATAACCAGATAATGAAGAAAGGCGGAATGAAACTGAGTATTGTTCAAATTTATAATATCGCCTGCCAAAAACAGCACCATCCACACGTAATGGGATGGTGCTGTTTTTCGAGAAAATACCTCATTTATTTATGATATGATTCACCGTTATGGTTGTAAGTGAGGTTTGCAAAGATTGTTCTTGAAAGTCGATATCAAGATTCAAATGCTCCATTTTGAAGCTCATTGAAGGTTTTATTTAACCATTCAGTAAATTTCTCTTTCTCTTCGAACTGCGGATAATGAGCTGATTCTTCAAATATTATAAACTCTTTTATAGGTGCTTCCAGTTTATCAAAATAATTTTTTGCAGCATTAACAGACGTCATATAGTCAAATTTCCCCATTACAAAATAAACTGGTAGATCCACCTTCTTTACAATATCCGGAATATTATGTTGTGCCTCTTCGTTCAATAAATTTTCTTGTGTAATATTAATCCCTCTTAGATAACGAATGACATCCAGCCCGTTATATTCAGTATTTAAAAGAAATCCTCTTTGATAATCCCTATTATCATTAATAAGTCTCGTCGCACCTCCATATTTACGTACAAGATTTCTCGGTGTATGTTCTTCTCCCTGTTCTATCGATCGTTGAAGAAGCTTTAATCTTTCCACATCATCCAAATTTCCTTCTAGTTTGGCCTGTTCCATTATAAATTCTAAACTATCCAACTCACTTTGAACCGTATTGGCTACTTGCCCAATACCTATATATGCATAATATTTCTCGGGTGCTTCAGCGACAGCTCGCATTCCAATATAAGTACCAAATGAATGCCCGATTAATAAAACCTTTTCTTGGTTAAACTTCTCCGAAATATAATCAGTTAATGCCAGCAAATCCTCAACCAACAAGTCAGTGGTTAGGTTTGAATAGTCTTCAAAAAAGTGATAGGATTTTCCACTGCCACGCTGATCATAATGTACAATGGTAAATTGCTTTTCAAGGTCTTTTTGATATTTCCTTACGTAGGGAATTTCGGAGCAAGCTGGGCCACCATGAACAAAAATTAGTATTGGATTGCTTGCATCTACTCCTCGAATCATAATTTCATGTTCTGCTCCATTAATTTCAACTTGTTCCATCGTACTTATGCTATGCTCCCCCTTAATGTGTGGTGTCCATGTAGGGAAAAACACCCAAAGTAAAACAATAAACAAAGCAATTATCAAACTAAACTTGATTATTTTAGGTATACTCCTTTGCATTCTATTCCTCTCCTCACGGCATAGTCATATAATCTAATTATGACTAAACTAAAAAACCTACGTTCACCAAAACAAATGTTAAACGGACACCCCACCATATATTCCAATTCGGAATCAAAACTGATCATTTTACGCATTTCTGTTCGATTAAACTCTCTGTTATGCTCAAACAAAGGAGATGAGGGACAATGACAACAAAATGGAATGCCCAATTATATGATCAAAAGCATGACTTTGTTTCAAAATTTGGAGGCAGCTTAGTGGATTTGCTTGCACCACAAAAAAATGAAGGGATTTTAGATGTAGGCTGTGGCACTGGTGATTTAGCTCATGAAATTGCTGCTCATGGTACCCATGTTCAAGGGATTGATGCTTCCCATGATATGATTATCACTGCACAGCAAAAATACCCAAACATTACATTTCAAACAATGGACGCAACAGCGCTTCATATGACAAATCAATTCGATGCAGTCTTTTCAAACGCAGCGTTACATTGGATGAAACAGCCTGATGAAGTCATTCAAAATATTTACAACGCACTTAAGCAAGGTGGCCGATTCGTCGCTGAAATGGGTGGACACGGTAATATTGCTTCTATTGTTTGGGCCCTTCAAAAAAGTATGGAGGCATATAAACTACCTTATATTGAAGACTATTTCCCGTGGTATTTTCCAACTTTAGAAGAATATCAGTCGAAGTTGGAAAGCGCTGGATTTACAGTTGAAATGATTACACTCTATGAGCGCCCAACACCGCTTCAGGGTGAGGATGGACTAAGGAATTGGTTAGAGATGTTCAGTCATAATATGCTTCAACATTTATCAGAATCTGAAAAAGAACAAATTTATGTAAAATGTGAAGAATTATTAAAACCAAAATTATATCAAAATCATCAATGGGTTGCGGATTATTGTAGACTACGTTTTGTTGCTTTAAAAAAATGACAATCATCATGAAAAAATTTTTTGGACAGAAAAACGCTTGGAAATTAGCCAAGCGTTTTTCATTCTATTTATTTGTTTGAAATTCCAGACTGCATTGCGTAATTTCTGACGAGCATGCCGTTAGATTTTATCATCCCAAATTCCTCATAATAAGGAACTATGTCATCGTCACAACACAAATCAACCATGTAAATATCATCAAGCTCTTGTAATATTTGTTTGACTAATTCCTTGCCGATTCCTTTATTTTTATACGCTGGCAATACTTCAAGAAACGGAATGTAGGCAGATAGAACTCCGTCGCTAATCGCTGTTATAAATCCAACTACTTGCTTCGTATGATCATCTAAAGCAATGACCACTTTACTGCTGTTAGTTAGCAGTTTTAAGTGAGTTTGCGGATTTGGTGGATTCGGCCAATCAACAAAAAAGCCATTCAACATATCAGAAGTAATTCCATCAAGCGTATTTTTGTATCTCATCATCTATCAGCTCCTAAATTATCTATTCAATTTTAGGTAGATGATAGATATCAACAATAAAGTAGCAAAATGATGACCTCCAAACATTTTTAGCCTATCTATAGCTATTCGCTTCAATTTCTAAAAGTCCTTCATCTTTGTAATTGTTCCTCTTCAACTAAAGTTCTTGTTAGGATTTTTCCTACTACTGTTTTAGGGAGCTCTTTTTTAAATTCAACTTTTCTCCCACTCATGAACGAGGTAATAGAATCACCATAACACCAATCAAACAAATGCATGCGCCAACCCAATCCAAGACGTCTGGCTTTTCTCCGTCAATTCCCCAGCCCCACAAAATAGAAAGGACAATAAAGACCCCTCCATAGGCAGCGTAGACTCTTCCGAAGGTTGGGAAGGATTGAAAAGTAGCGACAACTCCATACAAAGCCAACGCAATCCCACCCATTATTCCCCAATAAAAGGGTTTACCATCTCTTAACCAAAGCCAAATTAAATAGCCGCCTCCAATTTCGCCAATACCTGCGAGGATAAATAATAATATTGCACCAATCATTTTTTTCACTCTTTCTATATATGTTTAAAAGAAATGTCACTCTATTATACCTAAAAGGATGTTATCATTATTGAAATCAAAAAATTTCGCTTTTCTCCTTTGTAACCATATAAAAGAGGTGGTTACTGTAAACGAAGAAATGAGAAATATTAAAAGTAAATATCACTATTATATATTTTATTACACTACCTTTTTTAGGTATGTTTTCGTTTTAGTTAGTTTCAAAGGCGTTCCTTCCTATTTAATACAATCCCCAGTATGTAATCGTATCCGATATGCCGATAAAAATTAGAATAACACCCGCTACGTTTTGAATTACTCTCCCCATTCTCATGCTTGTGCGCATAATGAATCTTTTTGCGCCAAATAAATGAATAAGCCCTAGCATCACTAGAAGTGGCCCGGAAGTAGCTATACCAAAAATGGCTGGCAAAATTAGTCCATACGAAGAAGTTGCAACTGTTGGCATTAACCAGACGAAAAATAGTACAAACATCGTAGGGCAAAAGGCAATGGAAAAACTAGCACCCATCAGAAAGGAACCCAATTTCCCCTCATTTATAACTGACGGAATATAGGTAGGTATTCGATTCAGAAATTTTAATTTTAAAACGCCAATTAGTACGAGTCCTGTTACGAGCATAATCGGGCCAATCGCTTTGCGAAACATAGGAAAATACTTTGTCATTCCAGTTTCAAAGGACTGACCGAATACCCACGCGAATATACCTATTACACTAAATACAACGACTTTCCCTAGCATAAAAAACACAATTTCTTGCCAATTGTTTTTCATTTGCAATGTTCGACTTCCATAAAAAGTGATCGCACTCATATTCCCTGTTAATTGACAAGGTGCTAAAGCGCCTATTAATCCAAGTAAAATCGCAATTATGAATGGGGAATGTTCATAGGAATTTAGAAAAATGGTAATCGGTTCACTAATGATTTGGCTTATTTTCGACATTAAACTATACATTATAAACACCTTCTATTTTTTAATAAAGTAATTAAAACACCTCAATATCCGCTCGTAAAAAAATAGCTAATCACTATAATCAATCACAATAACATAAAAGAAAAATCCTGTATTAAAAATTAATACAGGATTTTAAAAATCTTTAATTGCAATAAAGCATTAATCCACCTTAATTTGACCCATCATTCCATTATCCTCATGCTCCAGAATATGACAATGGAACATGTAGACGCCCTTATGCTTAAATTGTACAGCTATTTTTACTGTCTCACCTGGTTTTACGGAGATACTGTCCTTCCATCCTTGTTCATTTTCAGGTGGCTTTTTCTCATCACGAGAGAGTACTTTAAATTGTGCTCCATGAATATGGAAAGGATGTATCATGCCGCCCATCATATCCGGTTTATTATAAATTTCCCATACCTCGGTAACCCCTTGTTTTTGTGTAAAATCAATTCTTTCCGGATCAAATTTCTTTCCGTTTATCGTTACCATGTCCATCATTCCAAAGAGTTCTACTTTTTTTGTAACAGGTAGATCCATTTCTTTACCTTCTAATGTTAGATCATTAAATTTTTTAGGGAGCTTACTGGTCTTTCCACTTTGATCAGTAACTACAAATGGTAAAAGGACTGAACCATCCTCATTGATTAAAGCTAGATCATTAACGTCCTTCATTTTTGAAAAGTCAACTACGATTTCTGCCCTTTCGGAGGGCGTTAGTGTAATCTCTTTTAAAGAAACGGGTTCATTCAAGAAACCACCATCTGTGGCGATTTGAAGAAAGGAATCCCCAGTACTCAATCTAAAGGTATAATTTCTCGCATTTGATCCATTTAATAAACGAAGACGCACTTTCTCTTTGTTTACAGTCAATTTAGGATTGAGCGTTCCATTAATTAACAATGTATCTCCAATCGTTCCGTCTGTGTTCATTGCAGCGCTATAATTCAATTGTTTCTTATCATCAAATGTTCTATCTTGGAAAATCAAGGGGACATCGTTCTTCCCATAATCATTTGGCAATCCTAGACTTTTTGAATGATTATCTTCAATATAAACCAAGCCTGCAAGCCCATTATATACCTGTTCTGCCGCTTTTCCATGTGGATGAGGATGGAACCATAGCGTCGCCGCTTCCTGATTCACTTTAAACTCGAGGATTTTTTCTTCGCCTGGTTTAAGAATGCTTTGTGGACCACCATCTTTTTCCCCCGGCACCTCTAGTCCATGCCAATGAAAAGTTGTATCCTCATCAAGTTCATTTTTAGTTTTAATCTTTACGGTTTCACCTTTTTCTAGACGAATCATCGGGCCGAGAAACGATCCGTTATACCCATACGTATTTGTTTGAACACCATCAAATATTTCTGTTTTTCCTTTTTGTGCCTTAACTGTGTATACAACTTCATCCTTATTATTACGTTTAAGTTCAGCAGGGACTTTTACTTCATTTACACCTGTCGAATTGTTTAAACTTACCGAATTGCTATGGCTCTCATGACCCTTCATCTTGCCATGATCCATGTCTCTCATATCTTTCGAAGAGTGATCCATTTCTCCCATCTTCATAGAAGAATGATCCATATCCTTCATATCGTTACTATTTCCTTGGCTACAAGCCCCAAATATGCCCATACTGGCGATAATACTTGCAGCTAATGCTATTTTCCTCATATCAACCATTCCTTTCACCTTAAGCATATAGAACAGTTGTGTAGGAATTATGTAGAAAACGGCATTTGTATATAAAATGTAGTTCCTATATTTTTCTCACTGTTGACGGAAATTGTACCGTTATGTGCTTCCACAAGTTTTTTGGTAATTGTCATACCAATACCATTGCCAGTATATCGATTTTCCACTCGATAATTTCGCTCAAAGATTTTTTCACTTGTTTCTTCATCCATACCGACTCCATTATCATGTACAAGAATTATATAATCGCTATTTTCTTTAAATAATTTGATTAATATCTTGCCATCTTTTTGAACATGGTACATAGCATTTTTTATAATATTGTGTAGAATTTGATTCAATCTCAAAGCATCTACCTGTGCATTGATTGTTTTGTCTAAATCCAATTCTACCTGTATTTCTTTTTCAAGTAATTCACTTGCCAACGCAATCACAGACTTTTCGATGACATTAGCAACCTGTTGCTCTTTCATCATGACCTTAAATGTAGGATTATTAATATCATTTAATGTATCTAATTCTCCAACAAGGAGAATTAGCCTATCAATTTCCTCAACACATGCTTTCAAACGATCAGGAGTAGCTGTCCAAATCCCATCTTCAAAGGCACTTAAATAGCTTTTTATTGAGGCTAATGGATTACGAATTTCATGTGCAAGATCCTGTGTCATTTCTTTACGACGGAGTTCATAAGCGTTTAATGTTTTATCTAGTTTCATCAGTGATTTACCTAATTGACCAATTTGATCATTCACCGTATAGCGTATATTTAAATGACGGTCTCCACGTACTAGTCTTAACGCAAAGTGATTCAGTTCTTGGATAGGTTTCGTTAATGTTTTTGCAATTAACAAACTAGAAATTAGTATAAAAATAAGCAAAAGGCCTAATGACCACATTGCTGTTTCCCTTAATGCCATATCAAAATGGTGAATTAATTCCTTAGAATCTGTAATATGGAGCATCATCAAATGTTCATGACCTTTATAAAGTAATATCCCTGTGATGAATAAGAGTATGCTTGTAGAAAAGATAGCGACAATTAAGGCAATTTTTATATGAAATTTCATTGATTTATAACCTTTTCATTTATTTTGTATCCTAAACCAAAGACAGTTTGGATGTACTCTTCCTTAACTTTTTTACGGATATTTTTAATATGTTGATCTACAATACGAGGATTCATGTTCAAATCAAAACTATATATTTTTTGAATAATATCATCCCTGCTAAAAACCTTTTTAGGATTTTCGGCTAGTAACAGTAAAATGCTAAATTCATGTGGCGTGAGCTGAATACTTTGATGATTTACTAATACTTTTCTTTCATCTTTATGGAGTTCCAACTGTCCTAAAATAATAATTTGATTTTTATGTGAACTGGGTAACAACCTCTCTGCTCTTATTAATATTTCTTTAGGATGAAAAGGTTTAACGACATAGTCATCTGCACCCATTTCAAATCCAATTACTTTATCATCAATAGAGATTTTTGCTGTAAGCATAATCACAGGAATATCGTAATTTGATTTTACATATTGGCAAATATCTTCTCCGGCTATATCAGGCAACATTAAATCTAAAATAATCATATCAAGAGGTACTTGATCTATCATTTGGATTGCGGATTCTCCTGTATGTGCAACATATGTATAATCTCCGTTTTTTTCAAAATAAGATGCCAATACTTCTGTAATCTTTTCTTCATCATCTACGATTAACACTTTCATTTTCTAATTACACCAACTTTATATAAGAATTCAAGAATATTATAAATAATAAAAAACAGTAAAAGCGTTTCATTCATACTTTTAAACAACCTTTTAATGAAAGAACGATTATTTTGGACCTGAACTTTTAGTTGGAGAATTTTCTTCTTCCAACACTTTAATTCTTGCTCTATATTAATCATTAACTACATCTGTGTAAATCAGATGACAAACTGCTAGAAACGCCTCAATATCCGCTGTTACATATTTCGTTAAAAAATAGGTATTCGAAACAATATGCGCAAATTCCTTTAACGAATAGCTATGAAGCAATTGTTGATGAGATTCAACCTCGATCACACTCTTTGGTAAAAAGGCAATCTCTAATTCTTGTTTGACAAAGTTTTTTATCACCTCGGTTTGATTAATATTCATACTTTTGTAGTTTGGAAATTGTTGTAGTACTTGCTGGATGTCCTGCCAGTAAGGTGCATATTCATGTGTTAGGATCGTTTCCTGCTGTAAAAGAGTCCGTGCATCTGTCGCCTTTTTTGACATCGGGGCAATCAATTGAAGTGGTTCCTGAGCGAGAAGGACTGTGTGAATGTCACGTGTCGATGTCAATTTTGATAAACCGATGTCTACCTTGCCTGCATGTACAGCTTCCCCGATTTCGTTGGACTTTAATAGTTCGATCGTTATGTGAATTGCAGGGTTTTGCTGCTGAAACGTATGAATAATTCCTGGTAAAGTAGAATTAGCAATTTGCGGTGCAACTCCAATAGTTAATTGCGACGTATAACCATTCAAGTAGGATACTGTTTTTTGTAATCCTTCATCAATCGTTCCCAACATGTTATCTGCATGTTGAAGAAAGTGAGCACCGATATGATTTAATTTCACATGTTTCCCCTGTCGTTCAAAAAGTGTTGTTTGTAGTTCTTTTTCTAAGTGTTGAATATGCTTCGATACAGTTGATTGTGTAATAAAACGTTGTTCTGCCGTCTCACGAAAATTCTCTGTGTTCGCAGCAACAATAAAAGTTCGCAACCATTCTGTTTCCATCTATATGCCCCTCTTTTTTTCATTCATTATATCGATTCTATTTACGTCTTGGAACCTTTTCTAGCAAAATCTATTTGTTCTCTTCAACTTGTTCCACTATTATTCTATCAGAAAAAAATGCACGCCAATTGTCAGTTATACATCTAACAATTGGCGTGCAGTTCATGAAACGGCATACACCTTTTTTATGCGGTTACGTCACGTTTCATAAAGGACATATAGCTGATTACAAGGAAAACAACAGCATAAATCGCAAGAATTGTGAGTGAGAATGGCATTGTAATGCCATCTAGTATTGAACTTGCATGTTCATATTGTGTTAAATCTGAATGAGTTAACCAAATATATTTAACGATTTTAAATTTGCTTAAGAACATGACAACCATTCCACCTGAAAAGGATAGGAAAATTGTTAAGCCAATCGCTAAAGAGCTTGAACGGAAAACGGAGCCCACTAAAAAAGCAAACAATATGGACATGACAAAGTCTCCGCCAGAAAGTAAATAGTGGTATGCTAAATCATTCCATACCGCTTTTTCTACAACCTGACCGTTGACTACTTCTAACTCAGCACCAGTAGAACCACCAAATAGTATCAGTCCCACTAGAGCACTTACTCCTACATTGACAACAATCAATAATAGCCCAAAAATGAAAGTTGTAAGTAATTTTGAGGTTAATATTTTTGCTCGCGAAACCGGACGCGTTAATAGCATTTTAATCGTCCCAGTAGAGAATTCATTAGATACAATACTTGCGGCAACAATAACTGTAAATAATGTTACTAATGTCAACATGCCACCTGTTAATGACATAAAGCCTGCAAAGTCTTGAGACGGCACATCGTTTGCTAATCGATACTCAGAAATAGCTATTTGATCTTCAAAGTGATTTTTATCCTCTGCCGATAAATTGTCATCTTTCAATATCTCTTTATAATTATCAATGGACTGCTGTTCAAGTTGCTGCCACGTTTTATCCTCTTTTGTTTCATAGTATTTCAACATAATACCAGGACCAATAATAAAGAGGACTAATAGCGCGACCATTGTCCAAGTTCCTTTTTTATGCCATAATTTCATCCATTCATTTTGCATTAGCTTCAGCAATTTGGCCACCTCCTGTCATTTCTAAGAATTGATCCTCTAACGTTTTTTGATGCGGTTGTACTGCAAATAATTGAATTCCTTCTTGAACAAATTGCGCAATGAGGTTCGGTATATCCTCTTTCTTTATTTCCAATACGTAACCATTATTCTCCGCCACAAAGTTGTAATCGAGTTTCTGTAGAAGAGCTGCTGCCTGATCATTCGGTGTAGCTTCAATATAATAAAACGAAGATGTTTCAACGTTGATATCACGAATATCGATAAGTTTTCCATTTTGTATAACAGCTACTCGATCACACATTAACTCAATTTCGGATAATAAATGACTGGAAACAAATACTGATACGCCATCCTCCTCCGCAATTTTACGCAAATACATACGGAACTCACGGATACCTGCTGGGTCTAGACCATTCGTTGGTTCATCTAAAATTAAAAATTTTGGTCGATGAAGTAGCGCCTGTGCAAGTCCTAAACGCTGACGCATCCCTAACGAATACGTCGAAACCTTTTCATGAATACGATTTTCAAGACCGACCTGTCTAACTACCTCTTGAATACGCTCTTTTGTAACGTTTTTATGCATACGCGCAAAGTGCAGTAGGTTTTTATAGCCCGTCATAAATTTATACATTTCCGGGTTTTCTACAATTACACCGACCTTACTAATAGCTTCCTCATATTTGTCCTGTAAGGAAACCCCATCAATAATGACCTTTCCTTCAGTTGGATTCATAAGTCCCGTCATCATACGAATTGTCGTCGTTTTCCCTGCGCCATTCGGTCCTAAAAATCCAGTGATTTGCCCTGGATATAAATCGATATTTAATTGCTGAATCAATTGCTTACCACCAATAGTTTTTGATAAATTTTGCAATTGAACAATTGGTTGTGTTGTCATTCATTTCACCCTTTCTTATAATAAGCCTTCATCCATTGCACAGCATCCTTATTCGAAACATCTCGAATGGTCTCAACTTCCTCATGTGCAATGATCGAACCATTTTGCAATAAAATGATTTGATCTAGAATAGGCTCTACCTCATATAATTCATGCGTTGATAACAATATTGTTTGGTGTTCAATATCTGTAAATTGAATTAACCCTTTAATCAGCTGTTCGCGGACAATTGGATCCAGACCAGAAAATGGCTCATCCATTAAATAATAGGGTACTTCTCGCCCAAGCGTTGCGGCCATTTTCATCCGACCACGGTTCCCCTTTGATAATTGTCGTAGCTTCACATTTTTATCAACTTGTAAAAACTCTGCAACGATACAAGCCTTATCATACGAAAAATCTTCGAATTGAGAGGCATAGTGTTGAAAAAGCTGCTCACCTGTGTAGAAATCAAAAAATAAATCAATATCTGGTAAATAAGCAATTTTATCAGCGCTTCTGCGTGTAACAGGTGTTCCATTTAGCAATACTTCACCATTTGATGGACGTAATAAGCCTGCCAACACTTTTAATAGTGTCGACTTGCCACTGCCATTTTCTCCAACAAGCCCAATGATTTGTCCAATAGGGATGGTAAAAGATACATCTTGAAGAATAGACTTTTTCATATAACGAAAAGAAACGTTAGATAGCTGTAGCATATATATCACCTCACGATTTATTCTGTAAAACAACGAGCATCTCTTCCTTTGAAAATCCAAGCGCTTCAATGGAAGTTAAAAAATGCTCTGCCAGTTGGTTTTTCATATCTTCCCGTAAAAGAACAATTCGTTCTTCATCGGTTGTTATAAATGTACCTTGACCTCGTTTGGTTTCCGTTATATTCATCGCTTCTAACTCCTTATACACCCGTTGCACAGTATTTACATTGACACCTGTTTCCACTGCATACTCTCGAACCGAAGGAAGTCGATCTCCAAGCACTAACTTCCCTTTCAAAATGTCCCCACAAATCCGATCTACAAGCTGACTATAAATGGGCTTATCACGTGAAAAGTCGATTGTCATCGTAAAACCACCTTTTCAAGCCACTTTGTCGCTATGATAAATAGGAAGACGATCATAATGGTACCTGCTACCTCTTCAACAACATACAGTGAACCCAATTCTAACTTCATTGTTAGTAACTTCGGGAAAAATTGTTCCAGACCCGTTAATGAAATCTCTACATGATGGAAAATATTATCATATAATTTACTCCCTGTAAATTTCACCCATTCATTCATACTAATGAAAAAGGCCACCATCGTAATTACAATGGAAAAACTTCCAATAAAGTGTTTCATTTGGAGATTTAATGCTAAAAATAGTAGCATTATCACAAATATCATTAATTGAAGAATAACAATAATGGCTACAAAAAATAAAAGTAATAAAAGTATTTGGGCGAAGTTGCCTATAATAATTTCATCTTTGACTTTGTAAATAGCTATACTTATAAAGATAAAATTGAAGATAGCGTATCCTATTATGGAAAATACAATTTTCGCACCTACAAGCTGTGCAATGGAACTAGTTGAATGCAGCCATATCTCTTTGTTCTTTAAGTCATGACGCATACTAGCCAGAAATTGTAATATCGAAAAAAATCCACCTAAGACTAGTACTAGTATCGAAAAGGCAACTGTCATCTGGTTTTCCATCGTAAATTCATCATTTAACCGCCTTATCAAATATGGAACTACCACTGACAGCATGACCCCAATAAAAATTCCACCAAATAGCCATACTCTATAGAGCACCCATTCCTTTTTCAAGAGCCCTGCAAATTGTTTCAAATTAAAACACCTCGTGTCATAGTGTACTAGCTAAATAGTACACTATGACTTTTAACATTGCAAGCATTAATTAAAAAAAAAGGAAAAACCACTAAATAAATGGCTCTTCCTTCATGTTGTAATGAAATTAAGTTAAATAAAGTATAGATCTCTTCAGCAATTTGAGGGTGATTTTGACGTTGTAACAATATGTCACCCAAACTTTTAGTTTTATCACCCAACTTTTGCGTTTTATCACCTAACTTCTGAATTTTATCTACATCCATGACTGGTCGCAGTCAAGTCCTTAATATTGTGTAAAATTCTATACAAAGTTTTTCAACTCTGGTTTTAGTTTTGTCAAATTGTCCTGCTTATGTTGGAATTCGCCGCTAAAAGTGTGAGTTGCGCCGCTAACCAAAGGAGGAACGCCGCTAAAACCCGAAATTCCGCCGCTAACAATCAAGCAACAGTCCGATGAGCTGCTTAGGCCGACACGATGTTGAACACGAAGGCGTTTTCATAGGATGTGATCATCTCTGATGCACGCTCTAGCGTTAGTTGATACAACAACTCATATCCCGATTTCCCACATTTTCTCCGTTACTTGCCCTACTCTGCCATCAATATTCGTTCCATCAAACTTTGGAAGCTTTAACTCACTGACAATTTTTCCATCGCACATAAACAACACACGCTCTGTTCGCGCTGCTACCTTGGCATCGTGAGTGACAAGCATAATCGCAGTACCGCCCGCGTTAATTTCAGAAAATATGTCCATGATCTCTTGTGCTGATGTTGAGTTAAGTGCACCCGTAGGCTCATCACCGAAGATAATTTTCGGGCTGTTCAAAAGCGCACGACATATTCCTGCTCGCTGAAGCTGTCCTCCTGAAACTTGCGTAACGTCGCGCGTTTCAAGCTCCGCAATGCCTACTCTCTTCATAAGCGCTTTTGCCTTCTCTGACATTTTCGCAACGTTTTTTCTGTTATCACGGATGGATGGAAGAATAATATTATCGAGAATATTTAGATTTTTAAGCATCGTTGGCTGCTGAAATACAAAGCCCATTTTTGTTCTACGTAAATCTGAAAGTTCAATCTCGCCGACTGACGATAAATCACTGCCATCAAAGTTTACCCTTCCACCATCAATGCTGTCCATGCCGCTTAATGCAAACATGAGCGTCGATTTTCCCGAGCCAGAGGGTCCCATAATTGCAACAAACTCACCCTCGTTTATGTCAACGGATGCTCCGTCGAGAACATTGCGCTTTTCATCACCCTCGCCGAAAGATTTTACAATGTCTTCACCGATTATAATTTTCTTCATAAGCTACTCCTTTATATTGTCGGATATTTTTATTTTCCCCACATTCCATGTGCCAATGATAGTTGTGATCAGGACTGAGCAAATCATCAATAACGGAGAAAGCACGTACGCCGAAAGTGGATTGATTGAAAAGCTAAACGATGACGCCCCGAACGAGGTGATAACCGCGCCTGCAAGTACCTCTCCAAGAGTGTTTGCCAGAAGGGTGCCCAGGACAATCCCGATAATGGATACAAATACCGCTCGCGAACCGTACTGTACCGTCATATCAGAGTTTGTAAAACCTAATGCTTTCATGACAGCAATCGAATATCTATCCTTTGCGACAAGCATTTTCATAAACAATAGTGTCACTAGGACCGTTATTATAATCGCTATAGCAATTGCAGCGATGGAAGCCTTTTCAACTGATTTTATGGTCGAACCGAATGTTTGTTTTACAAATTCATCAATATTGGAGATTTTAGCAAAAGTAAATCGGTCCGCATACTTTGAGATTTTCTCATCGGCAAGGGTTTTATCTGAAAGCTTTGCACAAATAACGCTCCACATTATATTTTCCGAACTGTCGGTAAAAATAGCCTTTGCCGTTTTTCCGCCGTTCGTAATGTCGGAATAAATGCCACTTACCGTGAGCTTACTCTCCTTCCCCTTTATAATGATCGTAATGGTATCGCCGACTTTTTTGCTCATCTCTTCAGCGTTCAAAGCCGAAAGTGCAATTTCCTTTTCTACAGCGGGTGCTCTTCCCTCTGCGTATTCGATAGGGAATATCGAGTGGTCGCCAAGTTCGATTTTTATATTTTCCTCCGAACCATCTTCTATTTTTGTTTTGAATGTCTTTGTTGTAAGGATAGTATAGGTTGAAATAGAATTGTCGCTGTTCATATATTCTAAAATTTCCGAAGCTTTTTCAGAGATTTGATCCGTCTGCTGAATATCCATTCGAATATCGTAGTTTCCAATACCCATATATTTAATGAAGCTTGTTGAGGAAATCGTGTTGTAAAGGTTTTGTGGAACAATAATGATAGATGCCGAAATGACAAGTACTGCAAGCATTGTGCCGTAAAGTCTTTTCCTTGCGAGAACATCTTTGATACCTAGGAAAATATTTGTGTTCAACAGCTTATTTTTATTTAGGCAAAAACGCTTTGCAGCTGTGTTTTTTTCCTGTGAAGTACCATAGCGTATTGCTTCTGCAGCAGATATTTTTCGAAAGCGTCTCAGCACTCCATTTACATAGGCTACTATGGCGAAGAATACAAGTAGAATGCCGATGATCCCTAAAGACGTAGCAAAAGAAGAATTTTCACTTTCCCCCATATGAAGCCGGATGTTTTCAAGAAGCATGTTTTTGAACATCAACGAAAGTGCGTACCCGAGAATACTCCCCCCTGCAGCAATTGCAGCATACTTCGCAAGATAAATTTTCTTAATGTCGGAAAGGCGCAGCCCTATTGCCTTCATAACACCAATTTCACGGTAATCGTCTTCGATTTTCGCAAGGAGTGTAAAGCGGATACACATAAACGCGATCGCAACAACAAGTACGCTTATAAGAAGTATAACGGCTATCATAATCCCGTCGGACAGCGCGTTAAGTGTTTTGAAAAGTGGATATGTAATGGTTGGTCCGTTTGCTTCAAGTCCTGCGGAGGCATAAGTAGTTTCAAATTCACCAAGTGCCGATAAATCCTTCAATCTAAACTCGATCAAATACTCCATAGTTCCAAGACCTTTTATTTCAGCGTAATCTTTTTCACTAACGAGAAATCTTTTTGAAGAAGACAGCATAGAATTCATCTGTGAATCCCGGAGGAATCCCGCTACGGTAAATTCCTTTCCGCCTATTACAGCTTTATCACCGACCTTCGCCGTGGTGTCCTTCATATAGTTTATTGGAACGTAAAGCTCGCCATCGGATACGTTAATAATCTTTCCATCAAGATCAAGAAGATAATCAAATTTTTCACTTTGTATGCTAAAACCATTGTCTTGAACATTATTCGCAAGTGAACGATCACCTAAAATAATTTGACTGTTATCCACGTTGAGAAACTCAAGCACTTGATATTCATCAACATTACTGTTTTTCTCCGCGAAATTTGCAAGCCGGACAGTATCGATATCCCCAGAGTGCATTTGCAAAAAGTGCGGCGTTTTCGCCTGATTCATAAGTGAATCGATAGCACCAGAAAGATTTACGATAAGAATCGCCGATAAAGAAACGAGCATAGCCGCAGCAGCCACAAATAGCATCGTTGTCAGCGTAATCAGTTTGCTTTTAACCATATCATTACGAATTAATCTGAAATACATACGTCACCTCTGTTTTCAAGCTTTTTAACTGACTTCAGGTTGAACAGAATGACCACTGTCGTTTCCATTTCTTCCAACCTAATCTCCATTGCCAAACATCTTCATCATGTACATAAGGCTTCCACTTTCGACACCGAGCAGTCTTTCTACGTTGAAGACAAAAGCTGGTATTCGTGCAGCGCGTTCTTCATCGGTTATATCAACCATATCATCATCAAAAACGGTATTTGTATAGGCCACAATCATTTCCATACATTCATACGGATACGGCGTGTTAAATAGTCCTTGCTCAATGCCCTCACGGATTATTTCCGTCAGTATTGGGGGAAGACCATTTATAATGACCTTTTGTATTTTCTGATGCATAAGCGCATTCTGAGGCTTATGTATATGATCCATAATTTCCTTGCCGTTTCCATCACTTATGTTTAGTGACATTACAACCCTGATAATACGCTCGTTCACGGGTATGCTCTTATTTGCCGCAATTTCCTTTGCAGTCCCTAAAATTTGAGCATTATACCGCTCGATTAGCGCGTCCATAATGTCTTCCTTTGACTTGAAGTGATAATATAGTGTTCCTCTTGCTATCCCAACCTTTTCGAGAATATCGTTAGTACTTGTGCCATCAAAGCCCTTCTGACCAAAAAGCTCATCTGCCACATCAAGTATTTCGTTTCTGCGCTCCATCGCTTCTTTTCTCATTTTCACTCCTCCAATATAGACCGACTGTCTGTCGATAAAAATTATAGCATTTTACAATAAATTGTCAATGGGATATCCTAGTTTTGTAAAAAACTAGACAGTTCAACGAGAAACATTTTAAAGGGAATACCATTGTATGCAAAATTATTCCACACAAATATATCCTTTTATTTGTAAAAAGTGATAAAATTATCAGTAAGAAGTCTATGCGTTAAGCGAGGAATATAATGATGTCTAAAGTAAAAAAAATAGATGATTCAATGGGAAAAAAGATACGTGAAAGCTTACAGGCTGATTGCCAAAGCTGTTTTGGTCTATGCTGTACGGCTTTAAATATTACTGCTTCTAGCGACTTTGCTATTCATAAAGCAGCCGGAACACCTTGCCCTAATCTACAATCTGATTTCAGCTGTCAAATTCATAGCAAACTTAGAGACCAAGGGTTTAAAGGCTGTACAGTTTATGACTGTTTAGGAGCTGGACAAAAGGTTTCGCAAACAACCTTCCATGGACAAGACTGGCGGCGATTCCCTGAAGTTTCCGAAAAAATGTTTCGTGTCTTTCCTATTATGGAACAGCTTTATGAAATGATTGCTTACGTAGCAGAGGCTTTATCATATAAGGTAGATTCATCTTTATTTAATAAGCTACATATACAACTAGAACAGCTACAGCGTGCAACAGAGCTAGAAGCTGATGCATTACTAGCAATAGATATTCCTACTTTCCGACTGCCAGTGAATGGATTACTGTTAGAAACAAGTGAGCAAATTCGCCAAAGTCTTATCACAAAGATTGGGAAAAAACCTCGAAAGTATGATAATCGTGGCGTTGATTGGATAGGAAAAAATTTAAAGGGCAAGGATTTAAGAGCAACAGATCTAAGAGGCTCTTATTTAATTGCAGCCAATCTACAAAATGCTGATTTAAGAGGCGTTGATTTTATTGGAGCCGATTTACGTGATGCAAATTTACACGGCGCAGACCTATCAACAAGTATGTTTTTAACCCAGATGCAAATTAATTCGGCACAAGGCAATCTACAAACAAAATTACCCTCCCACTTGAAACGTCCTTCTCATTGGGCTGATTAAAATGAAAAAGGGCAGATGAAAGAATTTATTCATCTACCCTTCTATTTATTTGCGCATCACCATTGCTATTATTAATAGACTCATAACCTCTAGCACTATTCGCCATCTAGCACATACAGGTGAACCACAAGATTGTAAAGGTTTACTTACACTACTAATCCTCTGATAAACCCTTCTAACCTGATAAAGGCCCATCCTCCTCTTTTATTTAGGCTGTTTTCTAAAAGATTGTTGCTGTTAAAACATAAAAACAGAGTTAATCTACAAAATGTGTAGAATCAACTCTGTTTTTATGTTTGATATTTCGTAAATCGAATATTTAACTAAAGCACCCGTTCGTATTATAAGGTCAGCCAGAGTAAATCTGGTTGACTATTTTTTATTCAATTTATAGATTGATAGTAGCCGGGTCGAACGGAAGCACCCGTGGGACTAGACCCCGACAACTAAACTGTTCGCCCTCTACTTGTTAACACATGATTAGGCTGGTTGGGACATTACGATCTCGTATAACAAGCGAAGATATGAATAACAAGCTAGATAGAGGTTACCGGTCAATACACTACCTTAGGAGGAGATAAACTATGAATCCAGTAGTTGGTCTGAATGTCGTAAAAGGTGAAAGTCAGGTTCAAATGTTCTTGGATAAAAAAATGCCCTATAAAAGCAGCGTGAAAGTTGATCATACGGTGGATGGATTGGAAGAGTTACACTCTTATTTATTAGATTTAGAGCGTCAAACAGGAATGAAGCCACCTGTTGTTTTGGAATCAACGGGTCACTATCATGCCCCAGTTGTACAGTTTTTAGAAGCAAGAGAATACATTGTTATTATCGTAAATCCACTGGTATCTTACCGAGCAAAAAGTTCTAGCTTGCGAAAAACCAAAACTGATGCCATTGATGCTTATCACTTAGGCGAACTGTATTACAAAGAGGATTTAGCGCCTCAGAAAAAGCGTGGTATACAGTTATTAAACCTTCGGCATCTAACAAGGCAACATGAAAATATGACGGGAATTATGATTCAAACAAAGCTTCAATTTCAAGCCGTATTAGATCAAATATTCCCTGAGTACAAAGGAGTGTTTGGCGATTTATACGCTGAGATTTCCTTAAAAACTTTACAAGCTTACCCTACTTCTGAATCAGTTAAAGAAGCAGGTGTAGAAGATATCGCACAATTCATTGATACACATTGCAAAGCAAGTTCGTTTAATTGGGCGCTTGAAAGATCGGAAAAATTAATCGGAGCTGCAGAACGCAATCCATTTCAATCAACTCTTTATCAAAGTCTTCTAGTCAGCTTGAATATGTATATTGATTTACTTCAAGTGTACCACCAACAACTTTCTACGTTGGAGCGTGAGATTGATGAGTTAGCGGCACAACTTGAAGAATATGAATTACTCCAATCAATTCCTGGTATTGGTGAAAAAATCGCTGCAACGATTATTTCAGAAATCGGAGAAATTGATCGGTTTAATCATCCGAAAAAGTTAGTAGCCTTTGCAGGACTAGATCCCAGTGTGTTTGAATCAGGTCGCTTTAAAGGCACGAAAAATCACATTACTAAACGCGGCTCGGCTAGGCTTCGCCACATGCTTTATACAGCTGTTCGTTGTTCTATTCGAGATAGTCGGAAAAAGAAAACAACACCTGAAACTATCGCACGAAATAAGCGATTACGAGCCTTCTACGATTTAAAACGTGAGGAAGGAAAGCCATATAAAGTAGCCATTATT
The DNA here is from genome assembly GCF_023337835.1 of Lysinibacillus sp. Bpr_S20. Taxonomy (NCBI): domain Bacteria; kingdom Bacillati; phylum Bacillota; class Bacilli; order Caryophanales; family Bacillaceae; genus Lysinibacillus; species Lysinibacillus sp. Bpr_S20. The sequence goes on along the minus strand of NZ_JALNLQ010000001.1, from coordinate 554,228 downwards.
GCTTGCGCAAATAAGCTTTTACATTGGATTTATGCGATTTTAAAAACGAAAACACCATTCCAAGAAACCACGTAGTGACAGAATTTCCAAATACCACAAAAACCTTCCAAATTGAATTCGGAGGGTTATTTGGGTTGCGCTTTTTAGTATAGCATGAAGTGTTTATTAATTTAAAAGATTTTTATTGACAATCTATTAGCTGGTTTAGTTCATTAAGACGAAATTAAAAATGTCCGTTTCTATGGTCCATTTTAAACGTCTTATCCATTCCTCCTGTACTTCTTGTGGTGCTTTTTTGACCTTATGTAATACTTTCCATACCTTATATACACAGTAAGACCTTAATACTTCAGGAGATAAGTGTATTGGATTATTAATTTTATATTCTTTAATAAATAAGAGATTTAATGAGTCCGCATATTCAGGGTAATGAAGTTTTGTAAACCAGCAGACCCATCCTATATCGGTTAAAGGATTTGCCCATTCAGACCATTCCCAATCTAAGACTGTAAGAGTATTAGTATCTGTGTATAAAACATTGTGAATCCCATAGTCACCGTGCGTTAAAACCCATTCCTCCTCATTATCGTTTATGTTTTGTAATATCTCCATAGAATTTGCAATAAGAAATTCAGGTACAAAATCTAAACTTAAGTAAAATTCATTAAAAGTACATTCTCTAATTCCACTTGAAGTATAGTTATATTTTATTGAATGAATTCTTTTAGCAAGAGATGCTCCTAAGTTTTTATATAATTCCTTTGTTCTTTCTAATTCATTGTTATCTAAAATGGATTGTCCATTTATTCCTTTTCTGTACTCCATTACAATTATTTGAAGGGCATCTGTTTCTATTAACTCATAAATTTTTGGTGTTACTCCTGTTTCTTGAATTAAATTTAAACAATTTATTTCATTTTCAATGTCTTCGTTAAATTTATTTGTAACTTTAACAACTAACGGAGGAAGTGTACCATTTAACAAAAAAGTGTCATTTGTGTACCCTCCAGTTAATCGAACAAGTGAAAAATCACCGTATTTTTCTTTCAAATGTTTTTTTAATACTTTTTCAGTCAAAGTTATCCATCCAATCATTCTTTTGTATCTATTAATTTTACTATAAAGCAATAACAGATCCCTTTAAACCATTCAATATATATTATTTCTTATTCAACTAACCTGCTATTATGTTTTAATTCATCTATATTATTATTTATATAAAAATGGACATAACTAAGATACTTGGCCCTCCAAGTTGAATTCAATGGGTTTTTCTTTTATCTTATTACGGTTCTTATTTGCCCCCTTCATTTCACACTACAGTAATACTAAAAAAGTGACCTTTCTTGTGCTACGAGTTGAACTTAAAAGCTCTAGGCTAGACATGCTCTCTTGAAAATGAAAAAGCTCTTTACATATTTTCAAACTAAAATAAAACAACTATAATGGTGTTTAAATGGCAGGAATTCTAAACACTACCATTTATCTTTGTTCACACCAATCTACTATAGAGGAGCGCGAATATGAAAAAGAAATTTTTATCCTTACTCATGACCATCATAATGGTCCTATCACTTAGCGTATCGGTGTATGCAGATGAAACGTCGCCACCAGCAACAAGGGGAGAGATTGTAAAAACCTTGTTAATGGCAGCGGACGCTTATCAACCAGGAATTAGTAAAGAATACATTATGCAGGGCTCTAAAAACAAAAATTTAAGAGCGCCAGCTAAGAAGGTCGAAGCTTTAGTTATGTTGAGTAGGGCATTTGGCGAGTTGCCAGAGCCTGTCGGAAATGATCTGCGCATTGGAACATTTGACGTCGAGTTCACCGATGTACCCGATTGGGCTAAGAAAGACATCGATAAATTGGTAAAAGCCGGCGTATTGACGGGCAACCCTGACGGCACATTAGGCGCAAATGACAATATTACGATCGAAGAATTTCAAAACATTATCGCCAGAATATGGACGCTTAAAGGCTCTCATTTAAATGACGATTTTTATGAAGCAATTAATAAAGAATGGTTAAATCAATCGACAATTCCGGCAGGAGAAATCATGGGCGGCGGCTTTTCCGAGCTGCAAAAACAAAATGACGAGAAATTGGAAAAAATAATAGATGACCTCGTTGGCAAACAATTCGAAAAAGGAACGAAAGAACAGAAAATTGCTGACTACTATTCGACTGCGTTGGATAAAAAAAATAGAAATAAACAAGGAATTGAACCTATTCAAAAATATGTAAAAGCAATTGACGGAGCTAAAACGCTTAATGAACTCGTTCAAGCAGATCTTAGCCTGGAGAAAGAATTGGGTTTGAGCTCATTATTTAACTTTGCAATTATGAACGATGCAAAGAACAGCAGTGAAAATGCTTTGTATTACACAGGATTAGCTATTGGTCTGGATAAGAACAGCTTTGTTACGGAAGATGAGAAAGCGAAAAAAGCCTATATTCAATATATGACCAAACTTCTTGTGGCATCGGGCGAGGAAAAGTCCGATGCGAAAGCACTTGCCGAGAAAGTTTATGACATGGAGAAAAGCTTAGCTTCCGTATCGCTTGAACCTTATGAACAAAGCGATGTCAATAAATACTATAACCCATATACAATCGAACAATTCGATGACATGTTCAAAACAGTAGATATGAAACAAGTCTTGAAATCGATGAAAATCGACAGTACTGATAAAGTGATCGTCAACGATGTGAAGCTTGCGCAAAAAGGCGCAGAACTCTTGACTGATACTAATCTTAACGTGTTGAAAACTTACTCCAAATTGCAACTACTTATAGCAACAGGCAGTTTATTGTCAGATGAAATCGGAGATGCTGCTAAGGAGTTTGCCGCAACGTTCTACGGCATTACAGGAGAAAAAACAGATAAAGAAAACGCAGTAGACTTGACAACTGGCACAATGAGCAGTTATTTGGAGCAAATGTTTGCCGAGAAACATTTTTCACCAGAAGCTAAAAAAGATGTTGAACAGATGGTAGAGAAGTTAATTGCTACGTATGAGGAAAGAATCAAATCGCTTGATTGGATGTCCGAAACAACAAAAACTAAAGCGATTAAAAAGCTGGAAACGATGATTGTTAAGATCGGATATCCAGAGAAGTGGGATACGACTTTAGACAAAGTAGCGATCAAGACATATGACGAAGGTGGTTCGCTGTTATCTAATACTTTCGCAGTAACCAAAGCATACATTGATCACTCGAAAGCCGAGCTTGGAAAACCAGTGGATAGAACCAAATGGGTAACGAGTGTTTATACCGTAAATGCTTTCTACTATCCGCTTAATAACGAAATTACGTTCCCTGCTGGTATTCTGCAAGCACCCTTCTATGACATAAAAGCTAAACCTGAAGAAAACTATGGGGCAATTGGCATGGTCATTGGTCATGAGATCAGCCATGCATTTGATAACAACGGATCGGCATATGACGAAAATGGAAATGCAAATAACTGGTGGACAGAGGAAGACTTTAAGAAATTCAAAGAGAAAAACCAGAAACTGATTGAGTTCTATAATAACATTGAGATTATTCCGGGTGTGTTGAACGACGGTCAGCTTACACTGAGCGAGAATGTCGCTGATTTGGGCGGAATGGCCGCTTCACTGCAAGTTGTATCCAATATGAGTAATCCAGATTATAAAGCATATTTCGAAAGCAATGCAGAAATGTGGAAATTCACAACTACAAAAGAGCTTGCAGCATATCTAAGCAAAAACGATGTACATTCAGCCAATAAAATTCGGGTAAACCGCACGATTGTAAACTTCCCGCAATTCTATGATACCTTTGGAATTAAGGTTGGAGATGGCATGTATGTAGCTCCAGAGGATCGAGTTTCCATCTGGTAGAGGCTACCAAGGAAGCCATTTTAGAGTAAGACTGTTTTAAACAAACAGGCAGATTTAATCTACAAAAAGTGTAGATTAAATTCTGTCTGTTTTTTCTATTAAATCTAGGACCTCGTTCGTTTTCGCTCTTTTATTCTCGCAACTAGGAACAGGTCGGATAAATTTTTTACAACAGTTAGTTTATTTTCAATTATCGTCTCAGTCTCTTCAGCATATTCATGATCTAATAAATAGACAGGAGGATTATTTCCTTCGTGTATATTTATTGCGTAAGCATCACCAATAGCTATTTCTACTCCGATACAAATATAACCACTCTCAAATACTGCACATCCAGGAACAGCATCTAAACATTGATCAATAATACACTTTGGATTCAAGAATTCGATTCGTAATTGGGGATTTTCTTCATCTTCTTCATCTTCCGCATCAAAAGGAACCACCAATTCACTATTACACACTTCTACCGTAGTCATTAAATCGATCAACCATTCTGGAAGTTTAGAATCTAGTTTTTCTTTTAGGTCATTTATTTCCCCAACTGTCGCTATCCTAGTGGATGTTCCAGACCTTTGAATCATATTTTTAGCATTTGTAATTACTTCATTAACCAACGTGACTCCTCCATACAATTAGAAATATATTTCTTTAATTATGATTAAACTTCTTTTACATGATCCTTTTACTAAAAAGTACGTCAAAAACAGTCTGACTTTTAGCTATTGCGTTAGTAAAATTTTCTTTCCATTTTCATTTAAAATATCCATGTGAAAAATGTATAAACTCCAACTAATGCAAAAATAAATAGTAAAATTATTATTGAAAGACAACCAAAAATAACCCAGTTATGTTCACCTTCTATAGGTGCATCTGGTTCTTCTACTAATTTTTCTTTTACTTTATTGATAGATAAAAGTGCTAGGTCCAATTCCAGTCCTTTTAAAAGTTCAATATCACCTTTATACTTTAAAGCTCTCGCTATATTATCAATGTCTTTTCCCATAGAGTTTTCAAATTCAATACACGCATTTATCATTTCTGGCGTCTTATTCTTTTCTAAATACCAGTATCGACCAGCCATTGCAGGATATTTTAACTCGAAATAAATATCTCCCAATTTTTTACGGAGTTCTAATTCATTAGGAAAAGTTGTTATTAATCCGTGTAGTCTATCCCTTGCTTTCCCCAAATCATCATTTTTAATATCCTCTTCTATTCGTTTTAAAGTCTTGGAAAACTTCCCCTCCAATAAAAAACACCCGCTTTTATCTTGATAGTACCACGCTAATTTCTTTTCATAGAATACTTTACCTATCAAATCTTAACAATGTATTGCTTTATTTTATATATGTAATTTTTTCCTCATTCAACTTCTTATGTTTCACCAATAAGGATTTCAACGCCCCTGTTAGTGAATTAAGTTTAGGGATACTTTGTTTTAGCTTTTCTTTTTCTATCTCAAATTCTCTTTCATCTGCAATCAAAATGGTGGGGATCGTAGACATATTGTGAGGCAATGCCCTGTCATTGTACATGATTTGTTTTGCAAACCGCCCTACTATTATTCCTAACCAGCTCCTTGGTGGAAAAGATTGCCCCATTGCAATATCTTAGAAAGCTGAACAATGCGCTAGCATTTGGGCGACATTCATTTTTCCCCACTGCGGCTGTGAATTCGGATTTAATTTGTGGACGCTTTAAAATTTTTGCTGTATGCATTTGATTAAAAATAGTTTTCATCCGTGCCTATTTTTTTATAATGAGTCAACCATCTTAACTTATTTGGCCCGATTGTGGAATAAGAAAAAAACTACTTTGATACAGGATTTATAGCCCTCTATTGAAGTAAAGCACTTCGTTCGTTTAAATGTAAAGCTTCACATTCTTCTGTTGTAAACACTTATTTCTTCCATCCTACTGCTATATCGTTGGAGGAGAATTCGATAACCAAATTAATTTGAGGTGAATAAATATACCTGTCCCAATTTCTAACTTCTTCAACACTGTGTAAAATTCTAATCAGTTTTGTTTTAATGACATATTGAGAATTAAGGTCAATAATATAGCATATTTCATTACTTACTTTATGATTTTTAATTACTAGTTCTGCTAATGCACCTTCATAGTCAACAAAGTTAGAAAATATAGTTTTGTAAAACATATGTGTCCACTCAATTCCGCTACTACAAAACGGAAATTTTTTAAATAATTCATCAGTAATTTTTTTTGAATCTTCTTTTGATAATATTTCTACTTCCTCTTCAGAATCAGTATTTGGAAATAACTCATTAACTTCCTCTAAAACCGTTTCGTATACATTTTTCTCCTCCTCTTTTATTCTTTTTTGTTTTTGCTTATCTAGCAACTCTTTTAAACGTTCCTTTTTATCCTTCAACATATTCACCCTAGCTATTTTGTTTGTTACATTAGATCGTATACCAATTCCATCTTTCACTAACCCGTTAAAGCAGGATCCTTCATTTCTTAATATTTGTAGTAAGTAGTGAAATACCTTATTTTATATTGTTTATTAGTTTATTTTAGGTGTTATGCTGCTACCGTTTTTTTATTTTTAAATTTATTTCACAGGCAATTCACTATACATATATAGCTATCACGACATATTAATAATAAGGTAAAGCTAATTTAGCCTTACACCTCCGAATCTTGTTACTAAGGGTCACTCCATCCCAAGTGGCCCTTTTTTATGGTCTTATCTCACAAAAGTATATTTTTTAATGCCTATAGCTGAATGGTTTAACAACCACACTCCTTCTCTGCAGTCAACATATTATATATTATAGAAAGGAGGTGTGTCTTATGGGATACTATGGTGGAAATGTTGGTGGCATTAATAGTGGCTGCTACTCCGGTGGCGGTTATGGAAATGGTTCACAATTCGCCTTAATTGTTGTTCTATTTATTCTTTTAATTATTATCGGCGCTACTTTCATGAATACAGGGTATTAACATTTCCGATTAAAGGGTCGCCCTCCTAGCCTGGTGACCCTTTTGTAGTTTCTTTACTCATAAATCGTTCAATAGTTTACTGTAGCGTGTTACGATGCTACAGCTTTTTTATTTTTAATATTTATTTCACAGGCAATTCACTATACATATATAGCTATCACGACATATTAATAGTAATGTAAAGCTAATTTAGCCTTACCTCGCAAATGTTGTTACTAAGGGTCACTTCTATCTCAAGTGACCCTTTAATAGTTCCTTTACTCAAAAGTACCCTATAGGATTGACTTCGGTCTAGAAACAACATGGCTAATTATAAGTATTGAAAAATAATTTTTACTATATCTTCACTCCACCTTCTTAATTGTCCAAACATCTGTTTTCGATATGAATAAAATATTTATTAGAAAAGGAGGTGAAAATAAAATGGCATCATTTGAAATTGGAGCTAGAAGTCTTTTCAACTTTCGAAACGAACGCTTTTTCCTATTAGTTGAAGATGAAATTACCATTCCACAGAAAGGTGTGGAGATTGATCCAGTTAATATCTATGAGATTGACCAACAAACTTTCAATTTTATCAGAGATGAAGGAGATACACCTGTAGTTGTACCACGTTTTAATCTTCCTCCTGTACCACCTGGATTTAAATTAGAAAGAAAATGTATTTTTATGGTCGATAATTCATACTTTGCAATCTATGATTTAGAAAATGGTACTGATAACAATGTTTTATTAAGAATCAGTGCAGCTTTGTTTAACTCATTAAGAAATTCTGGTGTTCGTGAATGTGTTCCACAAGACTTCATTAATTAATAAAAAGTCCAACATTCAGAACATTATTATCATCATATTTAAAGTAATGTTCAGCAAGATTTTTCCTTTCTTGCTGAGCATTTTCTTTCAGATATTCACGCTTGATTAGCGTTACAGATGACACCTTAATTTCATGCATTTAGATAACTAAAGAAAGGCAGATGAAAGTAAATTCATCTACCCTCCTATTTATTTCTGCTTCTTTTTATAAATGATCGTTGCGACAACAAGTAAAAGTAAAATCGCTTGTCCAATCATCGTTTCTACCGTTGGATAGAAACCAATGATGGTGACAACTGGCAAGCCATCTATAATTGTTGTTGAAACTGCATCCCTCAGCTGCAATGTATGCAGACTGACACCAATAATTTTAAATGCCAATACATAGATTAACACCGTTGCCACTGCGAAAAATTTATGAACTGGAATTTTTCCACTTGCTTTCAATAACACAAATGCAAAAATAGCTAATACTACAAGTGCTACTACAATACCTAGCACAAATTGAGATGTTTCCATTTTAGGTGCAATTCCTGCATAAAAGACAAGTGTTTCTGCCCCTTCACGGAAAACGGATAAGAAGCTAATTGCAGCCATCGTAAACACCGATCCAGTTGAAATAGCATTACCCATTCGTTTGGAAATATAGCGATTCCAGCTTACTACACTCGATTTACTATGGAGCCAAATACCAACGCCAATCATCATCGCAGCAGCTAATAACCCAATATAACCTTCCATCAGCTCTCGACTTGTATCAACTGTCGCAGATTGGAAAATTGTCGACATTAAAATAGCCGCTACCGCTGAAAGTAAGATCCCTACAAATGAACCGATATATATCCATTTACGCATAGTTTTTTGTCCAGATTTCTCTAGGAACGATGCTAAGGCCATAATAATGAGTAGTGCCTCTAAGCCTTCTCGCAGTAAGATTAATGCTGCATCCCATAGCGTATAATCTGAGTCACCTTGAATCAGTTCAATTTCGGTACGGAAATTATTCAGCTTACTTTTTATGGTTTTAACATCGACGTTAGACTTCAATAAGTCACTAACGAGGATTGGCATTTCACTTTCAATTTTTGTATAAAGGTTGCCGTTACGTGTTGAAATATCTATTTCTACGCTCGGCCATATTTTAATGAACTCTCGAATTTTATCAGATGCAGCCTTGTAGTCACCTGCATCAATCAAATCATTCGCCTCATCAATATAAGCAATCAATGTTGCTAGAGAATACTCTCCTTCTACGACTTTCGCCGTATCATTTCCAGCTACAAAATCCTCAATTGTTTGTTTTAATTCTGCATATTGAGATTGCATTAAAGCTACATCAGGCTTTTCAGAAGCAAGTGAGATTCGTATAAAGGCCATCTGTGTTTCAATTTGGCCATACATCGCTATGCTTTGCTCACGTACAGGGCGTTCAATTTTCTTCCATTTCGCATTGAAATCCTTATACGCTGCATCGATTGTTGTTAAATCACCATTTGCTAAGGCATCTTCAAATGCTTTCATGATAGGTTTAAACTTCGTGCCAAATTCTGCTCGCTGCGCCGCTTCATCTACCGGATTCTCAAGCTTTTCTAATGCACGTAAGGCATTTGATAAATCAGATAGTGCTTTTAAACGTTCATCTTTAGAAGTAGCTTTAACTGCTAGGGCAAGAATGCTATCAACTTTTTCTTTTGCTTCCTTTTGATCAGATGCAATCGACGCCCAGTCTGTCGCAAACTGTTCAAGGGCTTGTTTTGCCTCAGTTTCCTTGTCCTGCTTCGTATTCATCAATGCATCACTAATAGCAATGTACAAGTGACTATATGACTGCGCTGCCTGCACTGGTACAGCAAGTGCCAATAACAAGCAAAGTACTAAACTACAGCGCGTTAAAAAGTGCTTCACCTATATAACTCCCCTTTTGTATACCTGGGAAGCAAGCGAACACTGCGCTGCCTCGATGTGTAGTATACTCATTCATTTTATCCATTCGTCCTAAGCTATTTTGAACTGTTATAAATTGAGCTGGGTCTTTTTGAAAAGAAATAAACATAAGTCCCGCATCATGCGCACCTGTATTGGTCATAACACCAGATGCATAAGAGTATGAGCGACGTAAAATACGTGCACCTGATTTACGAGCCAAATGCACATGTGACGTATCTGGCATAATATACTCACCGTTGCTATCTTTCGCCTCTACATTGAAATCATCGAACTCTTTCTTTTTACCAAAAGGTGCACCACTATCGCGATAACGACCAAATGTTGCTTCTTGATCTTTCAGAGATGTACGATCCCATGTTTCAAGATGCATTTGAACTTTACGTGCGACTAAATAAGAACCGCCTTTTAGCCAGCCTTTATCGACCCATACAACTTTATTTAAATCTTTGTCATCGGCAGTCGATGGATTTCCTGTGCCATCCTTGAATGCAAATAAATTTCTCGGTGTTCCTCCACCAGCTGGAAATGAGTTAAAGCCAGATTGAGACCATTTAATTTCTACCTTACCAGATGCTGCACGAACTAAATTACGTACTGCATGGAATGCCACCTGTGGGTCATCTGCACATGCCTGAATACAAAGATCTCCACCTGTAAATTCTTTTTGAAGCTGATCCTTTGGGAAATGTGGTAAATCTTTTAATTCTGCCGGCTTCAAATGTTGGATACCAAGCTTATCAAACAAAGATGGCCCAACGCCGATTGTGATCGATAAATTTGAAGCGTCTAAACCTTCTGCTTCACCTGTGTCGCCTGTAGGAACTCTAGTATTTGTTGTTAAATCTACCATTAATTCACCATTCATTAAACGTACAACAAGAGGTGTCCATTGTTTGAACAACTCTTGTAGGTCTTTCTTTGATGTAAATAAAACATCTAAAGAAGCAAAATAAATATTCGTCTGAACAGGTGTAATAATGCCAGATTGATGTTTTCCATAAAAATCAACTTTATTACGTGCTGTCGTGCTGTCAGCAACAGGCTCGAACACATCGTAGCCCATTACTTTCATAACACCACCTAAGCCAGAAGCACCGATAGCTATACCAGCTGCTCCGATACCTGTTAGCTTTAACATGTCACGTCTTGAAATTTTTTTATTGATCCATTTTTCATCATTTGACGCTGTCATTTATTATCACTCCAAAAATTACTCCAAAATAATACCCATTTGACTTAATGGTTCTCCAAGTTGATTAACTGCTACTGCAAGTGCTTTTGTGTTTTCTTCCGTTAACTTTTCATAAGAAACATAACCGCCATCAGCTGTCGCATGTTTCGCCAATAAATCATCTACTGCTTTGAATTTTTCATCTAATGTTGCTACTAAGTCTTTGTCTTTCGCTTCTAATTTTGGACGTAGGATTTCAAAGATTTTTTCTGCGCCTTCGATGTTTGCTTTAAAGTCATAAAGGTCTGTATGAGAATAGATTTCTTCTTCACCAGTGATTTTAGATGTTGATACTTCATTTAATAAATCAACTGCACCTGTAATCATTAAATCTGGTGTTACTTCTACAGTTTGAACTAATGCGTGTAATTCTTTTGCGTCTGCTAGTAATTGATCTGCAATTGCCTCATAGCCTGCAGTTTTATGTTCTACCCAAAGCGCATGCTCCAGCTTATGATAGCCCGACCATTCTTCTTCGCCTTTACCTTCTTCTTGGATATCCGCTAAACGACCGTCAATACGTGGATCAAGGTCACCAAAGCTTTCAGCGATTGGCTCTGAACGTTCAAAATACATACGTGCTGGTGCATAAGCTGCTTTTGCTTTTTCAATGTCACCAGCTTTAAATAACTTCACAAAGTCTTCTGTTTTTATTAAGAATTGATCCATTTGCTCTAAAGCAAATTTCTGATAGGCTGCTAGCTCAGCAGATAGATCAACCTTTGTAGCTTGTTCTGCTTGTTCTGTTGCTGGCTTATCTTCTTTTTTAGCTTCATCTGTATTACCACAGCCAGTCATTAGAATGCCTCCCGCAACTAATACTGACAATAATGATGTTTTTTTCATGCTATGAACCTACTTCCGAAATAGTTTATATTGAGAATGATAATGATTATCATCTTCGATTGCAAGAAGTATTTTCATTTTAAGAAAAAAACGTCATTTCCTAGTTGATACATTTAGACAACTAGAAATTGACGTTTTCCTATATGAAGTTACTAAGAAATTTCTGCTTGTTTTCTATTTTCATATTTTCCATATAAAAAATAATAAAGGACAATAGAAACTAAAATAACGAATACCATCGCAAAGAAAATAGCACTGTACCCTGACGTCGGCACGAAAAATCCTAAGAAATAAGGACCAACCCCTAAACCTAAATCATATAAAATAAAATATGTCGACGTCGCAAGGCCTAAACGCTCATTTGGTGTAACCTTAATAGCTATTGCTTGCGCTACTGAATTGAAATTACCATAACCAATCCCTATGCAAGCTGCGGCTAGTAAAAATGCAACACTGCTCGTCGCCGAACTAAAGGCATACATACCAATGGCAAAAATAACTAGACATGGGTAGACAACAATGTTAGCACCTCTTGTATCTAGTAATTTCCCTGTAAATGGACGTGTCGCTAAAATGACAATTGCATAAACGATAAAGAAATAACTTCCGGCTGATACCAAATCAAGCTCTTTCGCGTAAAACGTCATAAATGACATAACTCCTGAATAGGCAAAACCAATAACGAGTGCCACAAAAGCAATTGGCACAGCACGCATCTCGATAAAATTAGTGAGTTTAATGCCTGTTTTCCCTGCCATTTCTTTAGCCTTCTTCGGTGCGTCTGGAACGGTTACGATAAAATACATCAAAAAGCAGATTATTGCTAATACGGAATCGACTGCAAAAATCATCCGGAAATCTTCAAACGACTGTGTTAAAAGAATGCCTACAAACGGTCCGATAGCAGTGGCCAAAATAGCACTTAAGCTATAATAACCAATCCCTTCCCCCCGTCGATCAGGCGGCAAAATTTGTGCAATAATTGTTCCAGTCGCCGTACTAGCCATCCCAAGGGCAATCCCTTGTACTAAACGATTTAACATTAAAAGTGGCAAATTCGTCGCGATAAAATAAGACATCGTAGATAGCATAAACAACAATAATCCATAAAATAATGTTTTTTTGCTACCCCAATCCCCAATGATACGCCCTGTCCCAAGACGACCAAATAAAGTACCAATAATAAAAATACTCGATACAAGCCCTGCCGTACTAGTTGAAGCCCCAAAATGCTCAACCGCATAGCCTGCAATCGTTACCATCAATAAAAAAAATATTAATGTAATGGTAAAATTAATAAGTGAGACGATTAAAAAGTCCTTCGTCCAAAGTTTATGTCTAGTTGCTTCCACTTTTTCTCTCTCCTACCTATTGATATTTGCACAAATGTTCGCTAAAACTTTTGTGGCAATTTCAATATCCCTCTCTGAAACGCCAGCGAGTGCCTGTTCAAAAAATGGTTTTAATTGTGATTTAATTTCCTGCACAATCTCTTCCCCATTTGCCGTCAATTGTATAAGCTTCTCACGCTTATCCCTACCCGCAACCGTCTCTACATAACCAAGCTCCACAAGCTTTTGCACAAGCCTTGTCACACTCGGCTTTTCAATAAACATGAAATTCGCAATGTCCACAAATGTATGTGGCCCTTTATCCATCAATAACCGAAGAAGCGCCCATTGGGAGCTAAACAACTGATATTTCTCAAGCTGCACATTCACTAGATTGATAAAAGGTCTATACATTAAGCGGTACTGATTAAAAAATTCTTGTTCGATCGTCAAAAATACCACTCCTTTTAAATTAGTTAGCCTAGCTAACTATATACTTTTAATTTTTATTTGTCTAGTAGGAGATTAGCGAGAAGGTTGGCATTTTGAACGTCTTTATGTCGGTGTCGATTTTCTATCCACGATTTTGGGTGGGCTATCCAGCTTTCTCGCCTTTCTATCCACGATTTTGAGCGCTCTATCCAGCTTTCTCAGCTCTCTAACCACAGCTTCGATCGCTATCCATCATTCTCGGCCTTCTATCCACGACTTTGAACGCTCTATCCAGCTTTCTCGCCTTTCTATCCACGATTTTGAGCGCTCTATCCATTCTCGGCTCTATCCACGATTTTGAACGCTCTATTCAATCAAAAAAAACAACTGAACAGCCGAAGCCATTCAGTCGTTTTTTCGTAGTAAATATAAAAAATAAGGTGCACCGATACATGCAACGACAATACCTGCTGGTACAGTCGCACTTGAAATAGCAACGCGGCCAATTGTATCCGCTAGCATAAGTAAACTTGCACCGATCAACAATGTGAGCGGTAAAAAGAACTGGAAGCGAGGTCCGACAAGCTGCTTTGCAATATGTGGGGCCATCAGACCGATAAAGGCAATGCCTCCTGTAATCGATACAGCTGCTGCAGCTAATGCTACAGCTACAACGATTAATTGCAAACGCTCTCGAGCGATAGTTACGCCTAAGCCAACTGCCGTTTGTTCGGTCATCGCAAGTACATTTAACACATTTGCTTTATAAAAAATAAATGGAATGCCTAGCACTAGCCAAGGCAATAAAGCCCAGAGAAACGGCCAATCTGTTCCCCAAACATTGCCCGCAAGCCATTGTGCGATAAATTGCACATCGCTACGTTCAGCTGAGGAAATTAAAATCATCATTACTCCCGATAAAGCAGATGCTACGCCTACTCCGACTAAAATAAGTTGGACTGGCTGCACACCTTCATTGCGCTTATACGAGAAAAAGTAAATGCAGATTGCCGTTAATAAAGCGCCACAAAATCCTACAAGTGGTAGCACATACGCAAAATGAGGCAGATCCCCATCGACAAGGAGATAAAAAAGTGTAACCCCTACACCTGCTCCCGCATTTACCCCAATAATACCAGGGTCAGCCAAATCATTACGCGTCACCCCCTGCAAAACAGCACCTGCTAATGCTAACGCCATCCCTGCTGCTGCCAGCACAAACAATCTCGGCAAGCGAACAGAGAACAAGACGAATGATTCTTTGAAGCTACCGTCTCCCATTAAGATCGGTATGATCCGATTCATCGAAACGGAGGCGGCTCCCATTGAAATTCCTAAAACAAAAATAACCACTGTTAATAGTATCCAAACCAATACCCATTTACGTTGTTTTTTTCGCCCGACATTAAACAATTCGACGACCTCCCTTTCGAACTAGAAGTAAGAAGAATGGAAGGCCGATCATTGAGATAATGGCAACTACCGGTGTTTCATATGGAGCATTAATCATTCTACCTGCAAAATCTGCAATCACCATCAACCATCCACCAACGATGGCACTCATCGGTAAAACAAATCGATAGTCTGTTCCAACAATTGCACGAACAATATGTGGAACCATTAATCCAACAAATGCTAGATTACCTACAAGCGCTACTGCGGAGCCTGCAAGAATGACCACTATAAACATCATAATACCCTTGATGACTGTTGTATTTTGTCCTAATCCGACAGCTAATTCTTCATTTAAACTTAAAATGGTTAGCTGCCGACTAAACACAAATGCAATTATTAAACCTGTTAAAATAACTGGAGCAATGATTAATGCTTGCCAAGTAGTACCGATTAAACCACCACTGGTCCACATCGAAACATCTTTTGAAATTTGAAATAATATGCCCGTACCATCTGCTATTGCTTGTAATAGAGCAGAAACAGCCGCCCCCGCCAGGACTAGCTTTAATGGTGAAAAGCCATTTTTTGTTGAAGCACCAATACCATAGACAACAATCATCCCTAGGCCCGCACCTACGAAACATGCAAAAATTAGCATATAATACGAGGTATTTGGGATAAATGCCATCGTCAATGCAAGTGCCGCATTTGCACCTGCTGTCAAGCCAAGGAGCCCTGGGTCTGCTAATGGATTTCTAGTAACCCCTTGCATAATCGCCCCAGCAACTGCAAGTGCACTCCCTACAAAAATAGCAGCGATAATACGAGGAAATCGAATTTCACGTAATATAGAATAGTGCTTGCCACCGCCTTGTCCGACAATTGCTTGATAAACATCTTGTATACTCGTATTTGCCGCGCCGATACATAGTGAAATCGTAACTGTTACTGCTAATAAAATCAGTGCAAGCAATACTTGAAGCCAAAATGGGAAATATCGAAACTTTATCATTTGCCTTCGCTACTCTCTACTGAAATTATTGTAAAAATTTCTTTTCAAAGAAATCTAGTTGATATTCTAAAGTTTTTGGATCATTAAAGTAAAATGCATTGCCATTCACTGCAAATAAATGACCATTCTTCACCGCTTCTAAATCCTTAAACCAAGCAGCATTTTGAATGGCGCTATCCTCACCTTTAAACGTACTAAAAATCACATAGTCACCTGCATACTCATTTAATACCTCTGTAGAAATTGCGAAATAACCTGGTTTTAAAGCATCTTCTTTTACTTTTCCAGGCATTTTCAAGCCCATTTCTTGATATAAAAGTTCTGTTCCACGACCCCAATTATCTCCATATACATACATTTGTTTATTAAACATTTCTGCGACAGTAACCGTTGCATCTTCGCCAATTTTTTCTTTTATTTTTGTACCCGTTTCTGCGGCACGTTCTTTAAAATCTTTTACCCAATCAGTTGCTTCTTTTTCTTTATTTACAACTTTACCGATTTCGATAAATTGCTGTAAATAATCAACTTTTCCATATGTGAACAACACAGTTGGTGCGATTTCGGCTAATTTATCTGCATTTTCAATACCATTTAAACCAATAATTAAATCTGGCTCAAGTTCGATCATTTTTTCGATGTCTGTATTCTCAACGACTACTGCATTTTTAAGATCATCTTGGAAGTTTGGATTGTCTTTAGCCCATGAATCAACACCCACAACATTAACACCAAGCTGTAGTAAGTCCCCAGCAAATGAAGATAAAACAACTACACGTTTTGGATGTGCTGGCACTTTAATAGGACCAGATTCTGCTTGATACGTAATCGTTTCTGCTGATGCTTTATCTTTAGAGTCCTCATCCGCCTTTTCATCTTTATTGCCGCACGCTGCAAGCACTAGTACGACCATCATAAACATTGGTAATAACCACTTCTTCATCAATAAATCTCCTTTTACACTGTTTGTAGTAAGTTATATGTAATGCACATTGGCTTATCTGTCCTTGGATCTTTACCAATGACTGCATCAATATTAAACACTTTTTCTAATACTTCAGGCACTATAATTTCTTCCGCAGTACCAAATTTCACAAGCTCCCCTTTTGATAGCGCAACAATATAATCTGAAAAACGTGCTGCCTGATTTAAATCATGTAGCACCATCACAATTGTGCGTCCTTCTTCTTCGTTAAGCTTATAAAGTAATTCTAGTACCTCTAACTGATGGGCCATATCTAAATAGGTTGTTGGCTCATCCAAAAAAATGATATCGGTCTCTTGGGCTAATGCCATCGCAATCCACACTCGTTGACGTTGTCCACCTGATAGGGCATCAACTGTGTTTAGTCGAAAGTCATTTGTTTTAGTGACCTTTAAGGCCCAGTCAATCATTTCTTTATCCTTTTGCGATAAATTACCGAAGCCCTTTTGATATGGAAATCGACCGTAGGATACAAGCTCTTCCACTGTTAAGCCATGAGCACTTTCCGGACTTTGTGGCAATATAGCCAGTTCCTTCGCTAGCTCTTTTGTGTTCATCTCGGAAATATTTTGACCGTCTAATATGACTTGCCCACTCTTATGCTTCAAGATCCTTGTAATGGCCTTTAAAAGTGTGGATTTACCACAGCCATTTGAACCAATGATGGTCGTTATTTTACCGTCTGGTATTTGAAACGATAAATCATGGACAATCGTTTTGTCCTCATAGCCGATACGAATCGATTCAACTTGTAAACGCACACCGTTAACCTCTCTTTCCTTTTTGTTTTTTCCATGCTATGATAACAACTAACCGATAATGATAATCATTATCACTAAAGTTAGTCTAGTTTTCTACTACAGTTTTGTCAAACACTTTTTAAGGATGTGGCGATATACATGCAACAAATATACGATGTAACAATTATTGGCGGTGGCCCTGCAGGTCTATATAGTTCCTTTTATAGCGGTCTTCGAGGACTGAAAACAAAATTAATAGAGTGTCAACAACAGCTTGGTGGTAAAATTTTGCTTTATCCCGAAAAACTAATTTGGGATATCGGTGGTCACCCCCCTGTGTTAGGCGAACAATTTGTGAAACAGTTAATTGCACAAGCAAAAACGTTTGATCCAACCGTTTTAACAGGTACAAAAATAGATTTTATCGAGCGCCAAGATGACCTATTTATTCTTCATACTGCGCAAGGGGATAAACATTACTCAAAAACCGTTCTTTTAGCAGTTGGTGGTGGTATTATAAACCCTCAAAAGCTTTCACTAGAAGGTGCGGAAAAATATGAAATGACTAATTTACACTATACAGTGCAGTCTTATCGACATTTTGTGGACAAGGAAATTATGATTTCCGGAGGTGGAAATGCAGCAATTGACTGGGCCGTTGAATTAAGTCCTATCGCTAAAAACGTAACTGTTGTTTATCGTAAAGATAAGTTATCTGCCCATGAAGCAACCATTCAGGGGGCTTTAGATGCTGGCGTAAAAATTGAATGCAATACAACTATTACAAAATTGACTGCTAATACTGACAAAACAGCCATCCAATTAGTGACATGTGAAAACTCAAAAACAAAACAACGCTATACGCGTCAAATTGATGAAGTAATTGTAAGTCATGGCTATAATCGAGAAGCCTCATTAGAATTAGATCCGAACATCACCATTCCTAAAAAAAATGATTACTATTTCGAAGGGAAAGCAACTGGAGAAACAGCACAGCCTGGTATTTTTGCAGCGGGTGACATTTTAACGTTTGAAGGAAAAATCAATCTCCTTCTTGGTACCTTCCAGGATGCAGCCAATGCGGTCAACTCTATTAAAACGTATTTAGAGCCTACCGCCTTTCGCCATGGGGTCGTATCATCACATAATGACGTATTTAAAGCGAAAAACCGCTCTATTATTGAAAAGCATTTTAAACAAGTAAAATAAGTTCAAAGACTTGGTATTTTGAATAGTGGTCATTCGTTGTTAAGCCAACTTTACGTATTCTTTTCTTTGACTATTTTTCAGTCCCTATTTTCGCTAAACTTATAATGTGGATAAATGTTCAATAAAATAAAGTTAACTATTTTAAGGTACATGAATAAATTTTTGATGCAACGAAATTTATGTTAAAATATCCCACATAATATTAGCACCTATTGGGGGAGTGGTGATTTGAAGAAAAAAGTTATAATTAGTGTTTCTTTGTTGGTTGTCATTATATTGTTGCATTCAACACCAAGTATGGCATTAAGAACTCATGTGTTTTTTTAGGTTATCCAATAGCCGCAATTTCTTCAGGAATTATTGAAGATAAAGAACATAATAAAGTAGATAAAGATAAATTTGCTGAATTAAATGCCAAAGCATACACCCTAACAAATCCTCCAATAGAAAAGGCTACTCAGACCAAATTAAGAAACTTTCTTGTGAGGAAATTTGGATTTTTACATTTTGCAGAATACTACGGTGAATCTTAATCCCCTTCGTCAGTCGAACTGGGGTTCAATTAGGTGAATAAATTATTACAAAAAACGCTCAAAAATCTGAGCGTTTTTTTCTACGTAATATAAGTGTCAATTATTATTACACCATCTTTGATCCATGTAATCTATCTAAAGAAATTTAAAAATGCTCCCATTTGTCTTAACATACCAACTCCATTTGTTATTGTTCCGGCATGGCCCATAATAGTGTTTATATGTTGTGGCAATCTTCCAAATCTAGACGTTTGGGGTTGTTGATTAGGATGAAAAAAAGGTTGTCTTCTTCCTTGCATAGGAGGACCAAAACCTTGTCTATAGCCTGGTGGGAATGGTCTCATTCTAGAATTAGGCGGATAAAATGGCATCAATTCACCCCCTATCAAATATCTTTTCACTAGTATACGTCTGTATTTTTTTATTGTTTAGACTATCGGATAAGTTGCTCAAAAATAATATACATAGGCATTGTAAAATATCGGTGCCTACTAAATTATTATTCTCCTCCTACTTTCGGAAAAGGTTCTTCATGATAGCTACGTCTCTTACAGGAACCATACTATTTTTAATTTCATATTATACAAAAATACAAATAAAGAAGGGATTCCGATTCAAAATTCAAAATATCTAGAATTTCTGTCCAAGTTTGGTGTTGGGGGTGCGCATCCTGGTGGCATTAATCTAACAAAGGAAATATTCAAGGCAGAAAGCATTGGCAAAAATACCCGTATTTTGGATGTAGGTTGTGGTACAGGCCAAACCGCTGCCTATTTGGGGGAGGAATATGAAGCAAAAGTAACTGGAATTGATATTAATCCTGAAATGGTCGCAAAGGCTAAAAGGAGAATGAAAAAAAATCGCTTACCCGTAAAAATAATGCAATGCTCTATAGAACAAGTACCTTTACGTGATGATACCTTTGATTTTATTATTTCTGAATCTGTGCTTTCATTTGTCAATAAACCTAATGCCCTTAAAGAAATCTTTCGTTTATTAAAAAATGGCGGTCGATTAATTGCCATCGAATTTACGATTCATCAACCACTTGATGAAAACATTGAAAAGGAAATCTTACAGTTTTACGGATTTGATTCTTGTTTCATGAAAAAGGATTGGGTAGCTTTGTTTAAGCAGGCTGGTTTTAATAATATTCGTATACAAAAGAATAAATCAATCTTCTCAATTCCTGAACTCCATTACTCTAAGGATATTGCACCTGAACTTTATGAGATAATGGATAAACATTTTGCTATGAACTTACAGTATGAAGGGATTTTAGACTATAGAATTTATTCATGTACGAAATAGTTTGAGGTTGTTCAAACGAGGGCTCATTCAACGTCAAATTTCCTTGTGGTACTGTTCCATGACATATAGCGGGAAATTAGTCCTCTGTGACATTTCCCGCTTTTTCTTATTCCCCTGCCTCATTCATTTGCATGTATTTATCTTCATTATCCATAACTGCATGAATGCCTTCAATAAAGGTATTAATTAAGATTGAAAAGCTTTTATTAATATCAAGTGGCATCCCGAATCCGCCGATCTGCTCAATTGAAGAGAATCCATGTAGAATACTTCGTAATCCTCTGACCATATGAATCGCAATTTCTTCCTGTAAATGATAAGCATCTAACACTTGAAGTACAAGTTGCACGACAGATTCTTGGGCTTGCTGTAGCTCTTGATCATTTGCATCTGGAAAGCGAGTGCTGGCATCATACAACCCCGGATGCTCTCTAACAAGTTGAAGATATGCTTTACTAATTGCACGAATAGCGTCATCACTCGAACGTCCTACTGCAGCCTGCAACATATATTCATGTAGTTTTTTTACACCTTGAATAGCTAATTTCTGCTTCAACTCTTGTAAACCATCAAGATGGTTATACAAGGACGGTGGCCGTACTTCCAATTTTTCCGCTAATAGCCCAATTGAAAGCTGATCCAATCCTTGTTCATCAGCTATCTCTGTTGCCTTTTGTAAAATAATAGATAAATCTAACTTCATTCGACGGGACATTTTTTTTCACTTCCTATTTTGATTGTTAAAAGCTTTTTCTGCTTCTGCTATAGCCATGTTCAAAAGTTCCTGCGGTTGTTTTACCATCTTCCCATGCCCCACAGCAAGTAAACTTGGATTCAGCTCACTTAATTTTTTTGCACTTTTAAGAGCTGTCTCTTTATCCCATGTAGCAAGAGCAGGAAACGGAAACAACGGATTCATCATGCCCGATACTGCTAACTTTCCCCTAGTTACCAGGGCATCACCAGCAATTAAACTTCTATTGCGCGTATCGAAAAGAGTGATGGAACCAGGTGTATGGCCTGGTGTTGCAATTACTTCTAATGAACCTACACGATCACCTTCCTCAAGTAATACATCCGGTTTCGTTTTAATATTTTTCGGAATGCCTCCCCGAATAGGTGTGTTTTTTTCATTTGGAAGTAATGCGCTATTGCCTTCTAATAGCAACGCATCTCTGGAAGAAATGTAAACCTGACAGTCTGGCAACAATTCTTTTAACGTATCAAGCGCTCCTATATGATCACTATGTGCGTGAGTAATGATGATTCTTGTTATCGGTTTTCCAATATTTTCAGCAGCTTTTATTATACTTTTTGCACTATATGGTAGTGCTGCGTCGATCAGGGTCAGCTCGTTTTCTTCTTCTACAACATAACAATTAACAGGAAATATTCTTGGCATAAATGACAATTGAAATACTGTACCCATGTTTTCGATTTTCATGTTAAAAATCCCCTTTGTAAACTAATTATATTTACATATTAACTAATATGATTAGTTTACGCAATATTTAAATTAAATTTTTTAGAATGAAAAAGCATTACTAATTCTTGAAACACCATAAAAATGACACCTGTCATATAGAAACTTTGACTGGTGTGAATATGTTTTTTTCATTCGCTTTCTTATCATTATTGTAGGCTGTTTTTTTGAAACATAAAATAAGCGTGTGTTTTTATACTTTTAAATTTTTATTGTAAGTAAGAATGTGGGGGATGGATCGAAGCTCTATATTTTTTGAAACACTAAAAGTATGGTCTTTAGTACTAGGAGTTGATTTTACCATATCTATTTCTTATTTCATTTGGCCACGAGGAAAATAGAACGCTTAAGCTAACGAAGCATAGTAACAGCCTTATTGTAAAAAAACAAAGAAAGAGTGATTTCATGATGAAAGTTCAACAAAGATTACCTCTAATTGATATGTTACGGGGTTTTGCTGTATTAGGGACACTTGGCACGAATATTTGGATTTTCGCTTATCTTGGAGATTTATCGTATATCACTACGAGTAATTATTCTGGTTGGTGGTCATTAAACGACTTTTTACGCATGGTCGTCTTATTTTTCGTAAACGGTAAACTCCTTGGGTTATTAACAATCATGTTTGGTGTAGGTCTAGAATTAAAATATCAGCAAGCCTTGCGAAAAGGACATGCATGGCCAGGAATCTATCTTTGGACAATTGTATTTTTGTTTATGGAGGGATTAATCCACTTCACCCTAGTTATGGAATATGATATTTTAATGAGCTATGCTGTGACGGCCATCATTGTTGCCTTTATTGTTAGGTTTGGTGATAAAGCCATTCAACTCGCTTTATACGTTTTCGGTAGTTTCCATGCACTAATGATTCTGCTAATTTTAGTTAGCGCATTGCTGGGTGCCAATGCTTCCTTTGCTAGTTTCGATCCTGTTGTGAATCTTTATGAAAATGGCACCTGGTTTGAGCAAATACAATATCGTGTAACAAATTTTCTTTATTATAGAACGGAAGCTATTTTTATTATCCCAATGAATATCTTTTTATTTTTACTTGGTGTTAAGCTAATGAGAAATGGTGTATTTTCGCAAGATGACAAAGGACGTCAGGCTCGTCAAAAGCTATTTAAACTCGGTATTTTTATTGGCGTACCTTTAAACCTCCTCATCTTTATTCCAGGCGGAGTATTTGATTTACCCGTTCGTTATTTATTCGCGCCAATTCTATCAATTGGCTATATTGGTATTTTAGGTAAAATGATAGAATATAAAAAGCTTGATTGGTTATGGAAGAGGTTTGGCGAGATTGGGAAAATGTCCTTAAGTTGCTATGTACTACAAAATGTTATTTCATCTATTATTTTCTACGGCTGGGGCTTAGGTTTAGGTGGCAAATTGAATAGTATTGAAGTGATCGGTATTTGGCTAACTCTCTCCCTTCTACAACTTTTCATTGCACATATTTGTATCAAGCATTTTCATGTTGGACCAATGGAATGGATTCGGAAACAGGCCATTCAAAGTGTCACACAGAAATAATCGAAAAGGGATGGTGTGAACTATAAAGATTTATCCAAGAGATCAGGCAATACACTATTTAATTATCGATGTTGTATCGCTCGTTTTTTTATTTACCATGGTATTAAGTTCAAATTCACAGTTACCTTTAATGGCTAAAATTATTATCCTTATGTTATTTTTAGTAGCCTTCTATATTGCTTTATGGTCTAGAGATTGGCGTTTACTGTTAGCCTCTTTACTTGGCTTTACACTTATTATCATACTAGGGATTTATGAAGGTTCTGCTATGTTACTTTTTGGATTCACATTTGCCGATTTAATTGGGCGAGCGAAAAAGAAGTGGCATATTGCTTTAGGGATGATAGCCATTGCCCTAATGTTTCTGATCGTTATTTGGTTTGAATCAGGAGCATCTTTCAAATTACAATCCCAAGTATTACTACCTATTATGATTATTCAACTACTATTTCCAATGTTAATTTACTATGTAGAAAAATCAAAAAAACTACAATCGGAATTAACAGTGGTCAATACCCAGCTTGTTCAGCAAGAAGAAAGACAACGTATTGCCAGAGACCTCCACGATACGCTTGGTCATACATTAACAATGATTAAAATAAAAACCGAACTAACAACAAAATTAGTCGATAAAGATACAATGCGTGTGAAAGATGAGCTAAATGATATTTTAGCAACAACACGGACAGCGCTAAAGCAAGTACGAGAATTAGTATCCGATATGAATTTTATTTCGTTGGAAAGTGAACTTATTCATTGTAAACAACATTTACAAACAGCAGATATCTCCATAAAAATCAATAATAACTGTCCAAAGCTCCTACTAGCAAGTGTGGAAGAAACAATGCTGGCTTTATGTCTTCGGGAAGCAACTACGAATATTATGAAACATAGTCAAGCAAAAAAATGCAAAATAGATATCAACTATATAAATGGCATTTTAAAAATAAACATAGTTGACGATGGTGTCGGCTTACATAATCAAGGGCATGGGAACGGATTATCCTCGATGAAAGAAAGAATGAATGCCCTTCTCGGAAATGCTTCAATTGACACTTTACCGACAGGCGGAACGATTGTGACCTTTACACTACCTATCCAACACTATAGAAAGGAGCCAACTACATGATACGAGTATTATTAGCGGAAGATCAACAAATGTTACGTGGCGCTTTAACTTCCTTGTTGTCATTTGAGCCTGATATTAAAGTGATCGCAGAAGTTTCAGATGGTCAAACAGCGTGGGAATGTATTCAACAGGAGCTACCCGATGTTTGTGTATTGGACATCGAAATGCCCCATCTTTCTGGGCTTGAGCTAGCAGAAAAAATTAAACAAGAAAATTTACCGTGCAAGGTGATGATTGTCACTACTTTCGCAAGACCTGGTTATTTACAAAAAGCGATGGATTGTGAGGTACATGGTTATTTATTAAAAGATGAACCAATCGACTATTTAATTGAAACAATTAGAACAGTGATGAATGGTGAAAAGGTCGTCAGCAGAGATTTAGCCGCTACATTGTTTATGAAAGAACAGAATCCGCTAAATGAACGGGAAATTGCTGTTCTACAGCTTGTAAAAGTAGGACTGACAACGAATGAGATTAGTAAAAAACTATTTTTAACGAAAGGTACTATTCGAAACTATTTATCAACTTCTATTCAAAAACTCCATGTTGAGTCTAGGCAACAAGCTGCTCAAGTCGCCAGTGATAAAGGCTGGCTTTAGAACAAGAAAAGCGATACTGTAGTCCTCATTTATAAAGGATGCAGTATCGCTTACTATTTTAATGGACTTCTTTTTTATTTTTAGACACCAAATTGATGACAAACTCTACAAGTAAGACAGCAATTAAAGAAAAGCCAAATAGCGGCATCAGTATTCCTAAAAGAATCATGAAAATGATAAATGGAATGGATACCTTTTGAGAGATTTTAGGTGGTGCCGATAGTATACCTTGTTTCTTTCGCAGTAGCCATGTTCTGAATCCCCAAACAATAACTACTAAAAATGCTAGACATACTAGTAAATTGATTAATTTATTTGGCCAACCAAACAAATGACCTTCATGCAAAGGAATACCCCATGTGAACCATTTGGCAAGAATGCCGTAGTCCTCATAGCCAACTTTGTCAATAAATTTCCCGCTATATTGATCAAAATACATGGTCGTTTCATCATCCGGGCTAACATCAAGACCTGTGACACCTGTGTTACTAGATTTTGCTACTGTATAGACGCCGTCTTCACTAGTAGGATAAATGATTGCGTAAGGTTTTGAAATATTCATTGCATCAATTTCATGTTGTAGCTTTTCCACACTTAGTTGGTTAGGGTTGGCAACATAGCCCATATCTGCTCCCATACCGTGATGAGCTGCATGTCCTGAATCTGACGTTGGAGGAGTTTCTTGACGAGTAGCCCAAGGAATCTCACTTACATCAGATGTAGGTGGCTGTTGCTGCAATAATGGCGTACCGAAAGAAGGATGATCTTGTGAAGCTTGGTAAATATATTTCCCCATAAACGCAGACCATGGTAAGCCTGTGAAAATAATAACAAGCATTGGAATCGTAATCATTGTCCCTACAAGGGCATGAAACTTCCTACTCTTTTGACGTTTGTTTGTCTGCTTTGTTTTCTTTAGTAGTTTTGCTCTAAACGTCATGTAAATGCCTGAAAGCATTAAAAAAATAGCCCAGCAAGCCGCTAATTCAACTAAATAATTAACAAATGTCCCACCAATAAATAAGGAACTATGAGTGTTTCTCATAATATTTGCAAATGTGTAACCAGCATCCTGACCACCAATTATTTGGTTATGATCATCTAAGAACACATATTTCTCTTTGCCATCTGCATTTTTCATTGATAAACGTGTATTATATGGCTCTTCTAACTCAATAATTTTGTTTGTTTTATAGCCCGCATATGATTCTTCTGCAAGTTTTACAGCATCATCAATAGATTGTACCTCGGTTTTTCCACTATCACCAAAAAAGTATTTATCATATAACTGATTTTCAACATTGGTATAAAATAAAAAACCGATACCACTTAATGTTAGCGAAATAAGCAGTGGCGTAATAAATAATGCGGCATAAAAGTGCATTCGCCAAAAGCTTTGATAAAGCGTGTTCTTCATGTTGTATTCTCCAATCTACTATAATCAATTTCGCCTTGGCGTAATTGTAGCTGTCGCTTTTGCTTTCGCTACAGAAAACATTTGTTGCTGTCGCTACAAATAAACAATGCGTCCGGATTTTGAATTGTGCCTGCACAATTCATTCCTTCCAAAATCCGTGACATCCGCCGGAGGCATCATCTTCATTCAGTAGGTGTTTGCTGAATGAAGATAAGCGCAAAATTATTATA
The DNA here is from genome assembly GCF_023337835.1 of Lysinibacillus sp. Bpr_S20. Taxonomy (NCBI): domain Bacteria; kingdom Bacillati; phylum Bacillota; class Bacilli; order Caryophanales; family Bacillaceae; genus Lysinibacillus; species Lysinibacillus sp. Bpr_S20. The sequence continues at coordinate 527,201 of NZ_JALNLQ010000001.1, read as the reverse complement.
TAGATAAAAAGTGAAATAAGAATGAAGTCCTAGAGGTTTTTTTATGACAAATATATGTATTCCTATTAAAATAATAAGTTTATTTAAAATAAAAGAGTAGCCAAACACAATCATTTCTAGTTTGCTACTCAATTTTTTCCTATCCTATTTACAAATTTATATTCACGCTATAGCAATGAAGTTATATGGGATTAAACTGCCGTATACGCCCGATTTATCCTATAAGTTCTTTCATTACATTCTTATAAGCTGTTAAAATATCATTTTTATGATTAGCATCCTGTCCTACATACTGTTCAATTAGCTCCCCTAATGTTTGAAAAGTACCTGTATACTGCATTTCCATAATTTCAATTTTTAACAGACTTTCATAATACTCGATTACTTGTAGATTCATGTGTAACACTCCTTCAAATTTTAAGCATAAAAAAACATCTTTCCTTCTGTCGAAAGATGTTTACTATGACAAAAACACGACATAATACGGTGATTGCCATGGCGAATAAAGCTTTCTATTAGAAATAGAAGCTACCTTTTTAGCAAACATCGTACTATGAGCATGCAGGAGAATTTCTCTAGTCACACTCAACACCCCCTATCCTCGTAGGTTTTTTTGGCTGTACTAGATAAAGGCAGGTCTCCTGGCTTATGTTCATCACACCTTTCACCTTCCCATTACAATGTGGTAACAGTGGTCTTTTGAAACGTGCTCCCATTTACAGTTGCGGGACAGCGCCGGATTTGCACCGATCTTCCCTTTTAAACAAATCGAAATTCCGATTTGTACCTCTATCTTATTATTCCGTTTTTATTATTATACCATAGTATCTAGTATAGTTGAGAGCTTCAATCAATTATCCATCATTGCCAAAAACACACTTGTAAATTAAGGAATATTCTGTTATTTTTAAGTTAGTTATCCAACTAACTAATAAGGATGGAGGGAAATTGAATGGCAAAACCAACTGGTATTGAAAAGTCAGATTTATTAACGGCTGCCAAGCAAAGTTTAGTCGAAAAAGGGATTGAAAAGTTCACCTTAAAAGCTGTTGCTGAGCAAGCGGGTGTGACACAAGGCACTATTTATTATCATTTCAAATCAAAAGAGCAAATCATTCTCGAAATTGTCCAAGACATCTGTGAAAATTCTTGGAATGAGCTTTTGTTGACGGATCAAGAAATAATTCAAACTGCACTTCTCTCGGCAAAAAGTCGATATGAAAATGATGCTTTTTATCATAAATTATTTTTCACCTTAATCGTCTTTGGCTTTACTAACCCGATTATAAGACAGCAAATTGGCCAAATTTTAGCAGCTGAAAATGAACATTTATGTAATGTTTTAGGAAAATTATGGCATACTTCTCCCATCGATGGTGTGTCAATGGAAACTTGGAGTATTTTTTTCAATGCCCTTATGGATGGGTTAGCGTTACAAGTAATGATGCGGGACGATTTCGATGTAGATTTATTTTATCAGCAATTAGAAATAATCATTCAGACACTACACCGTCTAGGAAAAAATTAAGGAGGGATAACTATGCCATTCTTTTTATGCTGGGGTTTTGGGATTTGGCTTGCAGCTAGTGCTGTATTTCGATTAGTAGGACATTATTTTTTCACCCTTGAACATCCTTTCCTCATGATAAGTGCTTACATTGTAACTATTCCACTCATTTGGGTAGCTACAATACCTATTTATTCCTTGAAAAAGATAAAGGGTACAGAGCGATTTCTAGCTTCTATCTGTATCGCGTTACCCGGCATGCTCATCGATGCAGTCGTATTATTAATTTTCGACAAAGCTTTTCCGAATTTATCAGCGGATGTAGATCGTTATTTCGCCTCATGGCTTCTATGGGCCTATTCTCTAATACTTCTTACCGGTTTTTTAAAGACTTCATTTTTGAAGAACAATTCTATTTATTCCTCAAATTAAAGGGTTTGGAATGATTATCCTAGAAGTATATATTGAAGATACATTAAGGAGGAGAGAAAATGGTTATAGGTTTACATCACGTTCAAATAACGATTCCAAAAGGTGAAGAGGAAAAAGGAAGACATTTTTACTGTCAAGTATTAGGACTAAAAGAACTAGAAAAGCCTGATTCGCTTAAAGGACGAGGTGGATTTTGGTTACAGGTCGGCAATAAAGAAGTACATGTCGGAACAGAAGATGGTTTTGATAGATTAACGACAAAAGGTCATATTGCCTATCAAGTTGAAAATATAGAACGGTGGAAAAAGATATTAGCCGAACATCATATAGAAATTTTCGATTCCGTTCCTATTCCTCATTTTGAGCGCTTTGAATTTAGAGATCCATTCGGCAATAGAGTGGAGATGATTCAGGAAATTTAAAAGATCATTTAACGAACAGTTGAATAGAAGTTACTGTCTATTCAACTGGTATGTTGTTAAAAAATATAGTGATTGGCGCATAAGACAGACGTTTTATCGCCCAACTTTATTAGAGGTGCTTGACCTTTATTTCCACAAACACTTCACCCAACTGAAACATTTGTAATAAAACTGTAAATTAAAGCGATGAAGCCCTTTATATCAGTTGTTTACAGCGAATCAGCATTCACCGTGGTAACAATTACCTCAAAGAAGCCCTACTTTTTCATGCTACGATTAATTCCAATGGAAAGCCAAAACAGGATTAATCTTAACAATTAGCTTCAGGAGGAACTTTACAACATGAATAAACGATTTTTAACCACAACATTAGCATTGACGATAGGTTTTAGTACAGTGGGAATGGTACAACCAACAATTCAGCCAATAGAAGTAGAAGCTGCAACAACTAATGCTCAAAATAACGCACAAGCTGTTTCTACGAAAGCAGATCAATTAATTCAAACTGGAAAAAGCTTAATTGGTAAGGCGACATACAGTAATACAACATACAAGGCTACATATCCATATAAATTTTCTTGTGCCTCATTTATTATGTATATTTTCGAGAAAAATGGTGTTGACCTTGCGACATATAATGAAAATTATATGATACAACAAGGGACATATGTGGCAAGAAATCAATTACAAAAAGGCGATTTACTTTTCTTTAAGAGTAAAAAAACAGGAACAGATCCTGACCATGTAGGAATGTATATTGGAAACAATCAAATGATACACATGGCTGATTCTAAGCAAAATATTATTATTTCTGATTTAAATAGCAAGCCCTATTATACCAATAATTATGTAGGTGCCCGTAGAGTATTACCTACTTTACTTTCTGCAAATCCTGCAACAAAAGGCGATAAAATTGTTGAAAACGCCTTTAATTATAAAAATAAAGTAACGATTGGTTCTACAAACAATGAAGCAAGTCTTCGCTTTACTGCGTCAGGTTTTGTAGACTTTATCTATCGTAAGAATGGCATTAAACTTGGTACAACCAATTTAAAGGAACAAATGAATGTTGGAACAACGGTTTCTCGTACCAATTTAAAAAAGGGTGATTTAGTATTCTTTAATAGTGTTAAAGGCTCTAAAACGCCTTCACAAGTAGCTATCTATGCAGGAGATCAACGTCTTATCATTCCAAATTCAAATGGTGTTATGACAAGAGTACTACTACTTGACTATTATAAAGAGCATTATATTACAGCTAAACGTGTTTTTTAAGAAAGTTTACTAGAAGCTTCATTTTGAGATGCTCAACAGAATTAATGTTTTAAAAAAAGAAGCTTTCCTTAAGGAAGCTTCTTTTTCTATTATTTATTTTTTAACTGATTGGCAAATTCTATCATAGATTTGCTAGACATTGGACCTTTAATAAGAACAATGGTTTCACTATCGAGCTTATGCTTTAGTACATCTAAAACGCCTATAACATCTTTAAACATATGAACATCTGCCTTAGTGCCTTCCTTCAAAGCTTGGTTCGCAATATTTTCTGCTCTATTGCCAATAGTAATAAGCGTATCAATATTTCTCTTCGCGACCAATGTGCCTATCTCTCGATGGTATTTTTCTTCGAAATTTCCTAATCTCTTAATATCACCTAAAATAAGAATTACTTTCTTCCCTTTTCCTATCGTATCTAAAACCTTTAGTGCCGCTTCAACAGAAGTCGGGTTATTTGTCCAAGTATCATCTACTATAGTACATTCACCGATGCCCGTAGAAAATTCTAAGTGTCTTGCCATCGTTTTGAACGTTTTTAATTGCGAAATTGCAACAGCAATGGAAAGTCCCATTTCCTTCACTGCAGCTATAGCCGCTAATGCATTATATACTTGGTGTTCTCCGTATCCTGGAACAAATAAATTGTATTTGTTATTTGACACTTTTAGTACAAATTTCATGCCGCCTTTTGTGAATTGTATATTCGTAGCTTGATAATCTGCCTTTTCGCTGACGCCAAAGGTAATAATCTTTCCTTTAAATTTGTTTAGGGGGATTTTTTTTATGTTTTCATCATCACCATTAATGATTAACGTGCCATCTTTTCTTATTCCTTCTACAATTTCAGCCTTTGCCTTGATATAACCATCAAGATTATTGCATCCATCTAAATGATGGACACCAATATTCGTAATAATACCAATCGTAGGCTGATAGATCATACATTGGTGTTTAATATTCCCGATATTACCCAACCCTAATTCAAAGATAGCTGCTTTTGTATTCTGATCGATTCCAGTCAAGTACGGTAAGGATTGTCGTGGCTCATTTTTACTGCTAACAGATGCTTGAACATTCCATTCCTTACTAGCTATGTGTTTAATCATTTCTTTCGTTGTCGTTTTACCACATGTTCCGGTCAAAGCAACGACTGGTATTTGAAATAAATTTCTGTAATGCCCCATGAATTTCCAATAGGCATGTAAAATACTCTTGACGCGTATAACGGTCGTATTCTTCAGCGCATTTTTCAATTCCTCTGATGATTTATCAGAAATGACTAGAGATGGTCCCTTTCGATCTATTTCTTGCCAGTTAATTTGATCACTTTTACTAACAAACATAAGTGTATGATGTTGAGTCAGTTCATGTCGGTTATAATAAATTGCATGTTTAACAGACCAGTGTTCAGAACCACTTAATAATTCTCCTTGTAATAATTTTCTTATATCGCTCACACTTATATGTTGCAAGTTGACTACGCCCCCTTTCTATAAAGTATATTTCTGAATAAATGAGTATCATAGTTTTTGCATTTTCTAGCAGTTGACTATAGATATGCTCATTCTAGTAAATGAAGAAAAAAAACATTTATTTAGGTGAAATCTATTCAGAAGAAGATGATTTTTTTATTTTTAAATCATCTGCCAACTTAGAAACTTCTTTACTATACATATCTCCTTTAATGAAAAGAACCGTATTTTCATCTACGATGTCTTCTAACAATTTATAGACGCGCGTACTATTTTTAAAAATATACACTGGTGAACTCATTCCCGCCTCAATGGCATGAAGCGCCATAATGCTTGCATGTTCCCCTATCGTAATAAGCACATCGACCCCAATTTCACTAATTAATTCTCCCGCTTGTTCGTGAATGATATATCCCCAAGACCCTAAATCTGTTATCGTTCCAATAATGGCAATCGTTTTCTTGCCTTCTCCGAGCGCTTTCAAAACCTTTAATCCTGCCTCTAAAGAAGTAGTCGTAATATTCCATGTATCATCTAGTAATATGGAATTATTAATGCCCTTAAAAACCTGAAGCTGCTTATTCAATTTTCGGAATGATGGCAGTTTTTCAGCAGCTAAAGAAATCGGCAAACCCATTTCACAAATAGCTGCAATCGCAGTAAGTGCATTATATACTTGATGCTCACCAAAACCTGGTACATAGATTTCATAGAGTTTCTTCTTGTGATGAACATTGAACAGCATCCCATTTTTGTGGTAGTGAATATTACTTGCTTGAAAATCACAGGATTCATGCTTACCTACTTTAATAATGCGTCCTTGAAACTTCGATAAATCTATTTTACTTGTGTTGATATCATCAGCATTAAGGATTAAGGAACCTGTGGGACTAATAATATCCAGCATTTCACCCTTTGCTCGGATATATCCCTCTAAAGTTTTACAATAATTTAAATGATGCGCTCCTATATTTGTAATAATCCCAATAGTCGGCTTGAAATATTCCCCAGCAAGTTTGATATCCCCCGGTGAACCAACAGCAGTTTCAAAAACGGCTGCGTCGGTATGATCATCAATATTCAGTAAATATTGTAAAGAAGCAGTTCTAGAATTACTACTAAGTGGCGTCGATGCTACATTTTTTTCTGCAGAAAGTATATGTTTGATCATTTCCTTCGTCGTCGATTTACCAGAAGTACCAGTAATGGCTACAACAGGGATATTAAATTGATTGCGATAAAAATTTACAAACTTCCAATATGCCTCATCTGAATCTTTTACTTTAATGATGATTATTTGCTCAGGTAATTCGTTTTGACTGTATAGTCTATCGGTTACAAGCACTATAGGATAAAGTGACTCATAATCTTTCCAGTTCACAATACGCTTATTTGTAAAAAGGGCGGTATTTGGTTTTTTCACTTGCTTTAGTCGATAAGCGCCGTGTTGAATTAACACTTCCCCCGACCCTTGCACTAAATGACCTGCAGTAATGACTGTTAAATTCTGCACCGTAAGAGGCTTCATATTATTTTTCCCTCCTTTCCACTCTAGTATATGTAACTTCTTAAAAGTTGCTTGGATGTATACGAGATACTTAACTAGAGGAAATCTATTTCTTCGCATATATATATAGTTGATTAAGTATCTAAGGAACAATAGAAGGAGTGATATACCTGAAAACAATAATATTTATTGGCACAAACAAATCCGGGTCAAGTCGTGATGCAACAAAAGCAGCAGAAAAATTAGGTTATTATACTGTCCTTTTTACAAACAATAAAAAGCAGTTACAACAGAGAAAAGCCTACCCAGATATTCATAAAATGATTCTTATTGATACTTCGAATATAGAAGACATGAAAGATGAAATTTATAATTTAACTAAAACTGGGTTAGAAATAAAATCTATTGTTAGTTTTGTCGATCCTTTTGTCCATATAGCCTCCATTTTATGTGATGAATTTTGTGACAACTATACATCTTCAACAGCTATTGAAATGATGGAGGATAAAGAAAAAACTAGAAACTTTTTAAAGAATCAGCCTTATTCTCCTAAGTTTTTTCTTCTTAAACCAAATGAGTCCTTCTCTAATAATCCGGAGTTTCCACTTATTGTTAAATCTCCAAAATCAACAGGCTCCAAAGATGTATTGTTAGCAAACAACTCAGACCAATTAAAGAAACACCTGAGCTATCTGAGAAGCAAAAATCCTCGAGAAACAATAATGATTGAAGAATATATCGAAGGTCCACAATATTTAGTAGAAGCACTTATCTATAAACGGCAAGCTAATATCATCGGTATTATTGAACAAGAAATTACTCAAGGTAAACGTTTTATCATTACTGGATATGGTGTTCTCGTTAAAGTTCCAAAAGAAATTCAAGCTGGTCTTGAGGAAGTTCTCAAATCTATTGTTAAAGCGTTTAATATCGAAAATGGTGCGCTGCATTTAGAACTTCGTTTAACAAAGAATGGCTGGAAGCTTATTGAGATTAATCCACGAATCTCAGGGGGAGCAATGAATACTATGCTTCACGCCGCCTTTGGATTTAATCTAGTGGAAGAAACACTTAAATTATTTTTAGGTGAGCGCCCCGATATTAATCCAAAGCATAGAAAGTTTGTCTATACAAAATACGTCATTGTTGAAACTAAAGGGATTTTAGAAAAAGTTATTGGAAGAAATAAAGCAGCTAATTCACCAGGAGTTGTGGATGTATATGTGAAGCCGAAAAGAGGGACATTGCTGACCCCTCCTTTATCGATGGGACATCGTTATGCATATGTAATTGCGGAAGGTGCGACATTAGCTGAAGCTAAAAATAAAGCGATAAATGCCGCGAAAGAAATAAAGTTCATCCTAAAAGTATCCTAGATTTAAAATATAAATGCTGTCCTACAAAAAATATCCCGAATAATTGTCTCCTTTTATAAGGTCAATTACTCGGGCTTTTTTATTTACTCTTTAAAACGTTGATCTAAAAATTTAACCGTTTCAAACATATTCGTTTTACTAGCACCCTTTACTAAAATGGTGTCGTGCGGTTTTATGACTTTCTCTAAGAGAGCATGCAATTTTTCCTTATCGAGGAAATGATAAATTTTAGAAGGATCCATCCCTTTTGCCTTCGCTGCCGCTCCTATTTCCTCCGTTCTGAAACCATAGGTGATGAATAGATCAATGTCTTGCTCATAAATGTATTCACCCAGTTTACGATATTCCTCTTCTCTCAAATTCCCTAATTCTCGCATTTGACCAATAATTGCCACTTTACGTTGCTTCGCAATATTAGTAAGAACATCGATCGCAGCACGTACGCCCTGAGGATGAGAGTGAACGGTATCATCAATGACCGTAATGTCATCACGGCAGTTATAAATGGTTAATCTTCTAGGTGGTTTTTTGAAATTTAACCCCGCTTTAATATCTGTTGGACTAAATCCTAAAAAATCTGCCACCGCAACGGCATTCAGCGCATTGTAAACATGATGTTCTCCCAAAATTGGGATATACATGGCCATTTCCTGGCCTTGTAGCTTAATTTTAAACGTCATACCGATGTCTTTATATTGAATATCATATGCTTTATAGTCTGCTGCGGAATGAATACCTACTGTTATGATTTTTCCTTTAAACTGCTGTGTCTCTAAATATTTTGAATTCTCATCATCCTTATTTAGGATTAATAAACCGTTTTGGTCCATTCCATGGATTAATTCCGATTTTGCCTTGGCAACCCCTTTAATATCTCCGTCAAAGTTGCCCACATGAGCTAAACCGATATTTGTAATAATACTAATATTCGGTTGGATAATGCTACAGTGATTTGTTATGATACCTGGATAAGCCATTCCGTACTCAAGCACAACAGCCTCGTGTGAAGCATTAATTTCTTCTTTATGTTTTTTCGTATGTTCTGTTGTATTCCAATAATCTTTTGACTCAAAGATATTCCATTTTTCTGATAAAACGGAAGCAAGAAAAGCTTTGGATGTCGTTTTTCCAGCGCTACCGGTAATGGCGATAATCGGTAAAGGCTTTTCTTCGACTGTATCCTTATTTACCTGCTGTGGCATAATTTCTCTTTTAATTTCAGTTTTATCCTCGTTGTCCTCTTGCTGTGTAATTTCGCTTTTCACTTCACTTATACCTTTATTTTTCTTTAGTTGCCTAATTTCCCTTTTAATTTGTTTCTGGTTGTTAGCAAGGTACATTGCATACCTGATCGTATTGATCACCACATCTAATTCTAAATAAAAAGCAGGAGGGCAACCTGGTCGCCAGTTTACTTCATACATCCAAATTTTCCTTTGATCATCTAAACCGATATCAATGCCAATTTCATCAATAACTTCTCCAAATTGCAGCATCTGAATTTCATCTAAATGTCGTGCTAGTGACAAGGAAAAATGCTCTAACATCCGACGAATATCATAAGCTTCTTCTTTAAATTCCTGCTCTAAAAAAGGATCTAAATAATTCGTAAAACCACCATTGTTAATATTCGGTATAATCGAGCCATTTGGTGCAATTCGTGGATAAATCGTCGTGATCACCCATTCACCCTCACCATTTTTTTGAACATGAAGACGAAAATCATATATTTGACCTGATTTTGTTTTGGATTGGATATAAGGCTGCACGATATAAGTACCTGTTGAAAGTTGCCCTTTAATTAATTCATCTAACTGTGACTTTGAATAAACAGTAGTTTCCCTATCCTTCTTTACCTCAAAGTTAGTTCTACCTGATTTCGAAATAAAATAAATCCCTTTTCCCTTCCGTCCATCTATCGGTTTAAATACGACTTTTTTATAATAAGCCATAAAATTATGGAGTAAATCAACATTTTCCACAACTTCAGAGGGAATTAAATACTTCTCAAATTCCTTTGCTTCTTTCAGTCTCCTCATAACGTTCCATTTATTCCCTATAGAATACGTTGTAAAAGGTATTTCCTTCTTCAACTTCTCAATAATGTCCTTTGATACCGATAATTTTTCTGGACTCCCTGCATTATATATAACATCTGGGAATGGCATCATTTTTTCATGCCAATCTCCATTTTCATATACCTTACCTCTTATGGAACGTTTATCAAAATCAACGCTTCTTGGTGTAAAGTAAAAAAACTGAGCCCCCTCTGCTTTTGCAACGGCCGCATATGCATATGACTTAATAACTGTTCGAGGATCTAGACGATGATGTAACATTCCGATAATTGTCATTCATTAATCTCTTCCTTTCATAGGATTCTCTCTCTAATAAATTCAATGAAAACAACTTGCACCTAGACAGATGCTCTAATTTTTTTGTTATTTTAGTAGGTTACTATTGCATCACCATTTAGGTTCAATGATAAATTTCCCTTTTAACATGTCAGGCTTTAATAACTGAATCGCAGATATCCCACTTAATTCAATGGATTTTTCTGAGGATGTTCGCTCTAATCGGACAACCTCTGCTATCAAATTCGTATCATGTCCTTCATAATCATAGGCTCGCAAAAGCGACACAGTTCCTCGACAACTTTCTCTATCAATGGCCTCTATGCGAAAAAACTCTGTTTCAAACTGCTTTACAGTATCCATTAACCTTAAATGTGTACCGTTGTGTGTTATTAAAAAAAAGGGAATTGTATCACTTCCCGCTATTTTCACAAGCAGCTGACCAAAATATTTAGAATGAAAATCCTTTATCATATCCTGGAGTGCTTTTATATCATAGAGCGCTTCACATAGAAAATGGTTTTTTTTATGTTCCTTATTCATTTCCCCAGCCCTCCTCATTGAGCGATCCATAAACACAAGTACAAAAGTATTTAACACCTTCTCGCTATAATATGTAGCCATTAGGAATATGACGACTTTTTTCGAAAAGAATCACTATAAAATTGGTTTTTAAATGAATGGGGAGACTAAGTAAAGAGCTATTTCAATTACAGGATTTAAAAAAGCAAACGTCCAAAAATGAACGTTTGCCTATGTAGTCGCATCATGTTGATCTCCCTGATTTAGAAGAATAACACCACCAATAATTAGTGTAATTCCGATTGCTGAATATAGATTAAACATATCTCCCCAGACAACGATTCCAACAATGACCGTTAATGCTGTACCTATACCTGACCAAACGGCGTAAGCAAGACTTAATGGTAGCGTTTTTAAGCATAGGGATAATGAGTAAAACGAAATGCCATATCCGAATGCGACAGCTATCGAGGGGCCAAGTATTGTAAATGCTTCTGAAAACTTAAGCATCGTTGTTGCAAATACTTCACTGACAATGGATAACGCTAAAAATAAATAACCCTTCATTGACAAATTCCTCCTTAATGTCCGCTACCAGCAAGGTTTAATATAATGACACCGACAATAATAAATAAAATACCCATCAGCTTTTTTAGATTGAATAATTCCTTATAAAAGACCACACCAACGATCGCAGTCAGTGCCGTCCCAACTCCTGCCCATATTGCATAGGCTGTACCAATTGCGAGAGATTGCAATGTTAAGGATAGAAAATAAAAAGCTGTTCCATATCCAAGCACTACACCCATTGACGGTAGTATTCGTTTAAAGCCATTTGTAAGTTTTAGCATCGAGCTAGCAAAAACCTCTGAAATAATGGAAATGAATAAAAAACCAAAAGCACTCATGTAGGTTAGTCCTTCCTTGTCATATGCATTAATTGTTCAAAGACACCTTCTGTTTCCTTAGCGGAAATCGGTGCGATATTTAGCAGTTTTGAATAATACAATCCATCAATCGTTAAGCGAATTAGATGAACAACGGAAACGTCCAAGCCATCCTGAAACAATTCCTCTAGTAAACATTCATAAACGGCCGAGATGGATGAGTGGTCATTTTGCAATAGTTGAACCGCAATATTTAAGGATCCCCCATTTGCTAGATCTTTTTGGGAAGCTAAAATAAACGCTCTCGTTAATCTACCTTTCCCTTGCTCAAGACTTGCTTGATGCTCATAAAATTGTACAACATCGTTTAAAATCGTTTCAGCGATTGCTGATTGAAGTGCATCCTTCGTTTTAAAATGATACAATAAACCACCTTTACTAATGTTCGCCCTATCAGCAACTTTATCTAAGGTTAACGTGCTTAAATCATTGTCTTTTAAATACTGAATCGCCGCTTCAATAATATGTAATCGTTTTAAATCTGCTTTTGATGACACACAATTGCCTCCTTACACAATAAAAAAACCGTCCGGACGGTCTTTTTATTGTATAGGTCTTCATTGATAGCGTCAATTATATTAAATATATAAGGCAATCGTTATTTATTTTATCTTTATATATAGCAGACTAAATTCAGTATAATAATATTAGCCCATCACCAATAACTTTGAAAGGAAGGCTATACAATTGGATTCTTTACCTACATACAGAGCGATCTTGCAAATGGACCAGAAAGGAATCTCTCAAACTTCAATTGATTTTTTAGTAAAAAATATTGGAGATGACTTTGAAAAGTTTCGTAAGAAATATAAATTTTTATCGATAACAAAAGGTTTTTTGAGAAGTTATTACTCACTTTTAGAAACGAAATTAAAAGCAGAAATATCATATTTAGAACAAGCTGGTGAGGAGGAACCTTTAAAGAAACTTGAAAGCGATTGGTACTATGCAGATATTATCAATAAACTACCGAATTATTTACTGTTTGAGGATTTCTATCTGTTGAAAGAGCATACCGATCATGAATATTTTGCACTCAGTAACACTAGTGATGAAATTTTTTTAATTGACTATAGCCATTTTGAAAACTTAGAAAGCATCTATGTAAATTCATCAATAGAGGCTTTTTGTCATTCATTGGAGGTCTATAAACGTTTCGTCAATAAAATTGTGAAATACTATAATAATTTTCGAGATAAAGAGGAAATGAAGTTTAGTGATGAAATACTAGCCATCCCTCATCAATTAAGGACTAAATTGCGAAAAATTGACCCTACTATCCTTCCTTTCCATTATTGGGAGAAGAAATGTACTGAATGGGAGGAAAAACTCGTGATGCTAGAATCGTCCCATCGCAAAGGATTAGGGCTAAAAGGATGGTAAATTAAATTAAGCCCTCTCAAATTGTGAGAGGGCTCCTGCCATTTATTTAGGTAAAGTAAACGTTTCTTTTTTACCTTTTGAAGTATCCTTTACATCTTTATCTCGAATAGGACCTAATTCAACTTCAAAGCTTTTATCTTTCCATATTTTCTCATATTGTTCTTGATCTAAAGCAAATACTTGTAATAGCTCGCCAGTTTCGCCAGCTTTAATGACGTCATTATACTTGTAATTTAATAGCATACCCTCGCTTAATGAATATTGCATTCCATCGTTAACTGATAACTTCGAAGTCATCGCAGATAAGCCAATTTCACTTGTCGCTTTATTTTCTAGCTTAAATTTCACTGTTAATAAAGTGACACCGTTCGTGAAATTAGAGAAACGAGGAGCTTCCACCTCATTAGGTGTGAATTGTGTAAACTGGTACCCTTCTAGAATAGCATTTACATCTCCTATTTTCTTACTTTCATTGATGTCGCTTTTTTCTTTCAACATCTTCTTTTCACCCATATTGTCCAATGTTACTTTATCTTGATAAAATGACGAATCACTTGCTACTTTTTTCGAACCATCCTTATTTAAAGCAAGATTAAATCTTCCATCTGAACCGAGCGTAGAGCTATAATTTTCTTTTTCAGTATACGGTTTTGGAACCTCTACCGTTACTGTTCCTAATTCATTGATTTTTGCTAAATCTGTTTCACCGAATGGATAAGCGATATACCCCGTTATCTCTTCACCTGCTTTTAACAAATAATCAGTCTTGTAGCCTAGTTTTGTTGGTAATTGACTTTCTTCCGGAATTAAATCCTTGTCATTCGTATAAATTTTATTTGCACCTGTAAATGTAAGATCTAAACTAGGCATATAATAAACATCTTTATCCATATCATTCTTCACTGTATATTTAGCTAAAATAACACCGCCGTTAGTTTGTTCTCCAAATGGAATATTAAAATCTGTGTGGAAATCCTTTAATTCTACAACGGAATAGGCATCAAGCGAAATTGAGACCTTCTCCATTTTATGTACTTGCGATTCATTATTTTCAAAAAGGACTTTCGTTTTCCCTTGAGTTTCCTTTTCCATATATGAAATTAAAGAAGCAAAGTCTGCTGAACCTTTAATGGATTCTTGATCTTTTTTAGATTCTTCCTTTTCGACTTTATCTTTATCTTTCGCCTGTCCTTTTTCCTCCTGTGTTTTCTTCGGTTCATCGTCTTTTTTTGTTTCATCCGCGCTTTTACCACATCCTCCAAGAATAATTGAAGTTGATAAAATTAGCGAAGACATTAAAAATAAACTCTTTTTCATATTTTCCTCCAAGGTGTATCTTAAAAATTTTTAGCTCAACTCTAAAATCAGAATATAAAGGCAATTTTTTCGAGCTGATATCCATTTTAATCCACATTTAGCTCCGAAACAACTTACCCTGGAAGAAATTGTACTATTGAAGTAATGACCATCCAAATATTGTTTATTGAATAATTCAATCTTATTTTTCAATTTCCATTATTTTTCATTTCCAATCTTTGTTAAGTTATTTTCATAGAATAATAATTAAAATTGAACTAAAAAAAATGTACAGCTATTCGTTGTCAGAAAATAAGTAACATATACCTATGAAAATAGTCGTATGTTAATCTCGTATTTTCACCTTGACGATTTGTAGCTGCGTCACGCGTTCACGGATAAACATAGCGCTATCACATCACCACCCGTTTCAAAATCTGTGATAAAAACGTAACAAAAAAGCTAGATAAAAGATATTCATCTCTTTTCTAGCTATTTGTATCATATTATTTTCGTCTTACAACAATTCTGCCTTTATTAAATATTCGCGTGCCACGTCCTCTATATTTTGACCTTTAACATTTACTTGATAATTCATTTCACGCATCTCATCATCTGTTATTTGATTTGCCAGCTTATTTAAGGCAGTTTTAACCTCAGGATATTTCTCTAATGTCTCTTTTCTTAGTAAAGGAGCGCCTTGATACGGCGGAAATAGTTGCTGATCATCCTCCAAAACTTGTAGATGATATTGTCGGATTTCACTATCTGTTGAATAAGCGTCTAATACATCAATATTTCCTGATTCGATCGCCTGATATCTAAGCTTTGGCTCCATCGTTGATATGTTGGAAAGTATAATACCATAACGCTTTTGAATTCCTAAATAACCATCTTCTCGATCATTAAATTCCAATGTGAAACCGGCTTTGATCGTTTCTTGAATAGGTTTAATGTCAGAGATTGTTTTCAAATGGTAGGTTTCAGCCATTTGCTTTGATACTGCCAGTGCATACGTATTGTTATATTTCATCGGACTAAGCATCACCATGCCAAACTTTTTCTTCATTCCTTCTTTTGCCTGATTATAAACATCTTCCTGATTATTATTGATGGCTTCCTCTTTTAAAAACTCTGAAATTGCCGTTCCAGTAAATTCTGGATATATATCGATGCTACCAGATTTAAGTGCATTGAATACGAATGAGGTCTTACCAAGCCCAGGTTTTAATTGCACCTTTAAGTCTGTTTCATTTTCAATAAGCAATTTATACATATTGATTAGAATTTCAGGCTCAGCGCCAAGCTTCCCTGCAATGACAATTTCTTCTTTCTCTTTGAAGTTTAGTAGCGGGAAGATAATCATTAATACGGCCACAACACTTAGCATACTCAATGCCGTAAACGTGCTTTTAAAGGAAAGTGATTCTAGCTTTTTCAGTAAGAAGTCGAACACCAATGCTAAAAACGCTGCAGGAACAGCACCTAAAATTATAAGAGCTGTATTATTTCGATCAATACCAAGTAAAATGATATCCCCTAATCCTCCCGCCCCGATTAATGCTGCTAAAGTTGCCGTTCCAACGATTAATACCATGGCTGTTCTAATTCCCGCCATAATAACAGGCATAGCAAGAGGCAATTCTACTTTCACTAATCGCTTTCGCGTATTCATCCCCATAGCCATCGCTGCCTCTTTTAAAGACGGATCTACTTCATTTATCCCAGTAAATGTATTACGTAAAATCGGGAGGAGTGCATAAACAACTAAGGCAATAATTGCAGGTACTTTGCCGATGCCAAACAACGGAATCAACAACCCTAATAATGCTAATGAAGGGATTGTTTGTAAAATCGCACTAATACCAATGATACTTTCTGCTATTTTCTTTTTATTTGTTAAATAGATGCCTAGAGGAATAGCAATGACTACTGCAAGGAATAGTGCAATAAAGGAAATTTGAATATGCTCTAATAAAGATGCCAACAGTTGGCCTTTTCGTTCACTAAACACTTCAATAAAATTAGCCATTTTGATTACCTCTTTCTAGGGAATCTTGCGCTAAATACAGAAGCATAGATGCTCTTGTGACAACACCAATTATTTTCCCTTTATCTTCCACAACTAAAAATTCATAAAGAGCTAATTTTTGTAGAATGGTTTGTAAAGAATCTTTGTAAGAAATAGTGTTCTCTTGATTGCTCTGAATAGCCTCATCAGCAATTGGTTCAATTACCGTTTGGATATGGAAATTATTTATCTCATACTCCTTTATCCCAACAAATTCGCGAACAAAAGCATTAACGGGATTTTGTAGGATTTCATGTGGAGTACCAATCTGTACAATCTCTCCATCCTTCATTACACATATTCTATCACCTAATTTTATGGCCTCCTGCATATCGTGCGAAACAAAAACGATTGTTTTTTGTATCGTTTGCTGAAGCTCAAGAAGATCATCTTGTAATTTTGTACGGCTAATCGGATCTAAAGCACTAAAAGGCTCATCCATTAAAATGATTTCGGGATCAGCCGCTAAAGCACGAACAACACCTACCCTTTGTTGCTCACCACCAGAAAGCTCTTTGGGCTTGCGCTGACTATATTTATCCGGTTCAAGTCCAACCATATCTAATAGTTCACGAACTCTTTGCTGGATTTGAGGTTTACCCCATTTCTTCAATTCAGGAACAACAGCTATATTTTCTTCAATCGTCATATGGGGAAAAAGTGCAATTTGTTGAAGAACATAGCCGATATTCCATCGCAACTCATGAATGTTGTAATCGCTAATTCTTTTACCATTAATTCGGATGGTTCCTTCTGTTAAAGGAATTAAACGATTAATCATCTTTAATAATGTTGTTTTTCCACAGCCGCTAGGTCCAATAAGAACAAAAAATTCTCCTTTGTTGATCTCTAAATTAATAGATTTCACTGCGACTTGTTCATTTACATATTTTTTTGTGACATGGTCAAATGCTATCATTGTATAAGCTCCTTTTTTAGAGAGACATCGTATTACTATCATTATTCACCGACTAAATGGTTCTTCGGCAAATCGAGTGGTTGATTTCCGATCCCACTGGGCGCTTTGTTGCTGTCGCTTCGCTTTCGCTACAGAAAACATTTGTTGCTGTCGCTTCGCTTTCGCGCAGATAAAACAGTGTTGCTGTCGCTTCGCTTTCGAACAGAGCAAAGCTTTTCCTACACTACAATCAACTAAACCCTTTACCCGCATTTCTTGATTTTTTGAGAACGTACTATGTATATTAACTTAATGTTTGAATATAGAAATAAACTACTATTTTAACCCTCTTCATTTCATATACGTTAAACATTGTAGGTCTAGAACTATCTCTTTTTTTAGATTCACTATGTTCCTTTTTATTTTTCACTAACTAAAGTCATTTCAAACTTATTTTTTTGTTCTACATCATAACTTTGGTCCTCTTGACGCTCTACTCTATTTGCCTCATAATTTCCATAGAAAATCGTATTCCTTTATTGAATAATAAAACTATTATTCAATAAAGGTCCCTTCAAAATGTATAGCCTCATCAATGTTAATATCTCATTTTTTTGTTTTTTTGAGTAGCTATTGCTATTTTAATGACCTTTTATTTCTAAAAGGTGCTGGTAATTAAGGAACTAAATAAAGGATTTTTCGTTCTATTTATGATGTACTCTATAAAAGTAAACTGACTTTTTTTCTATATAAAACTCTTAATATGAACTTCGTTATGGAAATAAGAAAGGAGGAAGATGTTGTTATACCCAACATCAATCAACAATGAAATACATCATTAATTTTTTTAAAGGCCTTATGATTGCTGTTATTGTTATCTGTATTTCGTTTTTTATGGTGACGCAACTATTCAATACGAATGAGAATGTAGAGCCTGAGAATGTTGTTGAAAATCCTAGTGTAGAAGAGTTCATTGGCTCTATCGCTGAAATTGCTCGGAAGCAAGGTGCCGAAAATGATTTGTACGCATCAATTATCATTGCGCAAGCCGTTTTAGAAAGTGAACATGGACAAAGTGGTCTTGGATCTGCTCCAAATAATAATTTATTTGGTATGAAAGGTAGTTACCAAAATAACTCCGTTACATTGGAAACATCTGAAGATGATGGTTCGGGTAACATGACAAGGGTAATGGCTGAATTTCGCAAATATCCTTCCTATGAAGCTTCCATTCAAGATTATGTGAAATTAATGCGTAATGGGGTTTCATGGAACAAAAATTTCTATGCAGGCGTTTTTAAAAGCAATACGAAGTCCTATACAGATGCTACGAAGTTTTTAACAGGCTCCTATGCAACAGATTCACAATACAACGAAAAACTTAATGCAGTAATAGCAAAGTATGATTTACAACAGTATGACAGCCCCGTCAAAGATAAAAAGACAATTACCGTAGCTGATGGTGACTCTCTTATGCATATTGCAGAGGCTCATAATGTTAAAGTTACGTCCATTAAACAATGGAATCAGCTTCGATCTGATAGAATTGAAGCCGGTCAACAATTAAATATTTATAAATATTAATGAAAAAAATCTCCATGTGCAATTTTGGACATGGAGATTTTATCTTATAAAAGAATAAATTTAAATTAATGTGTATACCTACAGAATAAACTGCCCACAGCGGTAATGGTGGTTGCCAAATCTTTTCGGTATTGCTCATGCTGTTCGTCCAGACTATTAATAGTCACCTCGTTCCCACCAAGCGAAGAATGTACATAAAGGTGATCCCCTATATATAAGGCAATATGTCCTGGGAAGTATAATAAGTCCCCCTTTTGTATGTGCTCTAAAGATATTTCCTTGATTGGAAATCCATCTACGATTTTTGCATCCCGATAAATAGTTACCCCATTTAGCATATAGGCCATTGAACATAAACCCGAGCAATCAATACCTAGCGGCGATTTTCCTCCCCAGCGATAGGGTGTTGCTAAATAGCTAAGCGCTGTTTGGACAACATTTTCTCGTAATTGTTGCTCGGATAAGCTGTTTTCTGGAATCTTTTCTTGTAGCCATTTCTTACGTACATAACCAATCTCCCCCGACACTAATTGCACTGCTGCCCATTCGGGATCTAGCTCGTCAATAGTGATTGAACAGATGATGGAGCCTTTAACGAGCGTCATCATTTTCGCACTCTGAATTCGAGGTTGCTGCAAAACATCAGCGAAGCTTTGGATAATAAAATGATTTGCTTCTTGTCGCCAAGTATCTGTTTTTGTTTTATCAACGATGAAGTTATCTTTTTGACAAAAACCTTCATAGTGATAGGCGGTTTGGATGCGTACCCAGCGCTCATCTATGTCTTCCATGATTTGAACCGTCATTCCGTATAGTACTTCATCCACTAATTCGGAGGCTTCATCCGGCTTTGCATGTAAATTGGCAATCATTGATTTCACAATAGCATTCATTCTATCAACTCCTTCCGCTTCACCAAGCTCTCGTAAACAGTTTTGGAAATACGACCAATTAGCTGCCTTGCAAGATCATTATTCGTAACCTCTGTTACGAAAACGCCAATAAGATAATCCCCCGAGCTGCTGTATACAATCCCTGCATCATGATCTACTGTTTCAAGACCACCTGTTTTATGAGCAATCTTCACATCATCTACTAAATAACGCGTTAATGATTCGTGAATACGTTGACGCCTTAAAATATCTATCGTTAGCTCACTAAATGTTGGTGATAATAAGTCCCTGCGATAAATTCGAGTAAATAGCTGTGCCATATCACTTGCAGTCGTTGTATTATCAAAGCCTTGTGCAAGCCTTTCAACATCCATCATCTTACGTTGAATGGTTGTTTGCACAAGCCCAATTTGACGAAAGTATTGATTGAGTGCATCCATTCCTAGAAAATCGATTAGTACATTTGCTGCTGTATTATCACTCGTAATAATCATCCATACTAAAAGCTCATAGATGGTGCTTTGCTCTAAACGCTGCTCACTAATAATGCTAAAATCAACCCATTCTTCCGGTGCTATGTTAACCTCTTGCTCTAAAGATTGGTTGGTACTTTCTAAATAGTTCAAAACAGCAAGCAATATAGGCACCTTGATTAAGCTAGCACTAGAAAACGTTTCTTCTAGTTTCTCACGAATGAAAAATTGTTCCGTTTTACAATCTTTCACATACATACGCACATGATAGGGAGCTTTTTGAAGAAGCTGTGTGATTGTTTGCCTCATATTTCACCTACTCTATAACTTTTATCGTCTGATTCTCTGTGTCCATCGTTATAGTTCGACCTAGTGGCAGTGACATCGTTGGTAAACAGTGACCACAAGCTATGTCCTTGATGATAGGTTTATGGAGTGGACCTAAAATTTCTTGAAAAATAGTTTGTAGGGATAGGCTATGCTCTGGATGTTTTGGACTTTCAGGGCCGCAATTTGTCCATGCTCCTAATAAAATACCTGCCACATCATCTAGTTTGCCTGCTAATTTTAGCTGCGTAAGCATTCGATCAACGCGTTGCTCACTCTCGTCTACATCTTCTAAAAATAATATTTTGCCCTTTGTTTCAATTTCATAAGGTGTCCCAAGAGATGCGGTCACTAGTGTTAAGTTCCCACCAATAAGTTGCCCTGTCGCTTTTCCATCTACAAGCGTTGTCATTGTCCGTCCTGGTGGATTTTCAAGGCCGTAGTCTAAACGTTCTGTTGCCGTTACACTTTTAATAAAGGAATTCCAAGTATATGGATCCATCTCTGATCGAATAAATTCTGTAGAGGGCATTGGTGTATGATATGTGACAAAGCCACATTTTTGATTAAAAGCGATATGTAATGCCGTCACATCGCTATAGCCAGCAAATACTTTTGGGTTTGCCTTGATCATATCGAAATCCAGAAGCGGCAATATTTTCGTCGCTCCATAACCTCCACGTATACAGAAGATGCCGTCAATATTAGTGTCCCTAAACATTTGATTCACATCAGCGGCTCTTAGTTCATCAGAGCCTGCTAAGTAGCCATGTCTTGCCCTGCAAGTTTCCCCCGTAACAACCTTAAAACCTAGCTTTTCAATGCTTTTAACTGCTGGGAGAAATTTTTCAGGTGGTGTTGCACCCGAAGCACTAATAAGACCAATTGTGTCACCTTTTTTCAATGCCTTTGGAGAAATCATTTACGCACCTCCGTTTTTAGTGAAGTTCGGTATCTTTCCAATTCCTCTTCATTTGCCAATACAAAATGACCTTCCTCTATTTCGTAAAATGACGGTGGTTGAATATCATAGCGGTGCTGTGAAGGATCATAGATTTCTACGACTTTATCACGCTCCTTATAAGGATTCGGCTCAGGTACTGCCGACAATAATGCCCTTGTATAGGGGTGAACAGGATGAGCAAACAGCTTTTCTGTTTCCGCTAGCTCTACGATTTTACCTTTATAAATAACAGCCGTTCTGTCCGTAATAAATCGGACGACTGATAAGTCATGCGCAATGAATAAATACGTTAAATCATTTTGCTGCTGTAGCTTTGCTAATAAATTTAATACTTGTGCACGAATGGATACGTCTAATGCGGAAATTGGTTCATCCGCAATAATAAATTCTGGCTCCATTACTAGAGCACGTGCAATGCCGATACGCTGACGTTGCCCTCCTGAAAATTCATGTGGGAAGCGACTAGAAAACTCCGGTAGTAATCCTACATTTAATAGTGCATTTCGTACCTTTTGCTGACGCTCAGCCTCATTTTCAAAGTTTTTTGTATTAATAAGACCCTCTGAAATAATATAGTCTACTTTAGCGCGTTCATTTAATGATGCCATAGGATCTTGAAAAATCATTTGGATTTTCTGAGTGATTTCTCGATCCCACTCTCTCGATATTTTGCCATTTAGTTTCTTACCGTGATACAGAATTTGCCCTTCGGTCACTTCATTGATGCGCATAATCGCTCGACCAATTGTTGTTTTCCCAGAACCTGATTCACCTACTAAACCAAATGTTTCGCCTTTAAAAATATCGAAGCTAACATCATCAATAGCTGTAAATTTATGTTTGCCTTTACCAAAAACAACCTTTAAATTTTTAACTTCTACTAATACATCTCTATGATTCATGCGCGAATCGTCTCCCTTCCGCAAAAAAAGCTTGTAGTGCTTCAGGAGGCTCTACTTTTGGAGCGAGTGGATCTAATAGCCATGTACGAGCATAATGTGTGTCACTCACCTTAAAAAATGGAGGACGCTCGACAAAATCAATCTTTAACGCATATTGATTGCGAGGTGCAAAAGCATCTCCTTTAATCTCTTGAAAAAGATTTGGTGGAGTACCTTTGATAGAAAAAAGCTGCTCCCCTTTTGACCCTAGTTGCGGCAATGATGAAATAAGTGCCCAAGTGTAGGGATGCTTGCCATTAAAGAATATTTCATGTGTCTTACCCACTTCGATGACATCACCTGCATACATGACTGCAATACGATCGGCAACCTTCGCTACAACGCCTAAATCATGCGTTATATAAACGGTTGTGAGTCCATATTTTTGTTGAAGATTTTTTAAAAGCTGTAAAATTTGTGCTTGAATTGTTACATCTAATGCAGTTGTTGGTTCATCACAAATTAAAATTTGGGGCTTACATGCTAGCGCAATTGCGATGACGATTCGTTGACGCATGCCTCCGGAAAATTCGTGAGGGTATTGCTTATAGCGTTTTTCCACATCGTGAA
Source organism: Lysinibacillus sp. Bpr_S20 (assembly GCF_023337835.1). NCBI lineage: Bacteria > Bacillati > Bacillota > Bacilli > Caryophanales > Bacillaceae > Lysinibacillus > Lysinibacillus sp. Bpr_S20. Next base: position 503,984 of record NZ_JALNLQ010000001.1, on the reverse strand, counting down.
TACCTACATCTTTTAACAATTTTAAGGTTTCTTCGTATGCAGCTTTCCCCTTTAAACGTTGATGTAAATTCACGCATTCCTCAATTTGCTTACCAATCGTTTTAAGTGGATTTAATGATGTCATTGGATCTTGCGTAACCATGGCTATTTCTTTTCCTCGGATGCTTAGCCACTCCCGTTCGGTTTTAAACTGTGCTATATTGTGATGATTATAGATAATCTGTCCCTGATCAATGTAGCCATTTTTATCGAGCAAGCCCATGATTGACTTCATTAGAACGGATTTTCCTGAACCAGATTCGCCAACAATCGCCAGACTTTCACCTTTATATAAATCAAGAGAAATATTTCGAATAGCCGTTAGCACTCTACCACGAAGAGTAAATTTGATGACAAGGTTATGGATGGTTAAAATAGGCGATTTCGTTTGTGTCATTTCCATCAGGCCCCTTTATACGTGATTTTTCGGATCTGCTGCATCTGCGAATGAATTTCCTATTATATAAAATGCAATCGTTATGATGCTTAATACAATACTTGGAAAAATGAGCTGATATCTTAATTCTGGAGACATCATTAGAACGCGTCCTTCATTGATTAAATTCCCTAAAGACGGCTCACTAATCGGTAGTCCTAATCCAATGTATGTTAAAAAGACTTCTGAGCCTATTGCAAATGGGATAGCTAGACTCATTCGTAACATAATGACGGAAATGAGATAGGGTAATAGATTTTTCACTATAATTCGGTAATCAGGTGTTCCTAAACATTTTGAGGCTAAATTATATTCACGATCGCGTAAAATCACAATTTGATTGCGTATAAATCTCGCCATTTCTACCCAGCCCGTAATACACATGGCAATAATAATAGTTGAAATACTTGGCCGCAAAATATAGGACATTAAAATAAGCACGATTGTTGTCGGTATGTTATCAACGACGTTGTATAGCTGAGTGATGGGTACCTCTAATTTACGCGAAAACCCCCATATTGTACCGATTGTAATACCAACGATCGCCTCTACTATAGCAACGACACAGCCAATAAATAACGAAGTCCTTGTCCCTGCCCAAATACGTGACCATAAATCCTGCCCGATGGAATTTGTCCCAAACCAAAATTCAGCGTTTGGAGCAATATTACGTGCTTGAAGCCCTGTTTGCTCATCTAAATATATTTCAGTCGGTGATTTTTGCGCTGGTAAATACGGCTGTAAAATGGTGAAACCTATGATCATAAGCACACCCACTAATAAAAAGACCGCTATCCGATTTTTCAAAAAGGATTTCCATGTGGAACGCCAATAGGAATAATTAGAGTAGGCTGTTTCTTCAGCTTGGCGCTCATCTACTTCTGCAAACTCGAACAATGTTTCACGTGATCTGTCTGACATATTGTTTATTTCTTCTGAATACATTCCCATTAACGTACACTCTCCCCTTTCCCCAATTTAATGCGCGGATCGACCATGGCCATTGCAATATCACCTAAAATAAGTCCGATAATTCCAAGTGAAGAGAAAATAAGCACTAAGCCTTGTACAATCGCATTATCCTGCCGTTGGATAGCATCTACAAGCAAGCCTCCCATCCCAGGAATAGAATATAAGGATTCAATATAAATGGAGCCTATAATGGTATATAAAATGGTTGCAGGTAAATATTGCGCCATCGGAATAAAGGCATTTCGTAGTACATGTTTAAACATTAAAGTACGCTCTTTAACGCCTTTTGCTCTTGCTAGTTTGATATAATCCTTATTTAATTCATCTACCATATAACGGCGCATCCACATAGCATAGGAAGCAGTCGGCGCTAGCGCCATTGATATAAGTGGTAGAATCCAAGTAACAGGCCTATACTCATCAAAGAGCATTGGTAAATGGAAAATTTCCGTAATATACATTTGAATCACTAAATAATAAACAGCGGCTGGTACTGCAACTACAATGACAATATAGCCAGTTCCTAAACGGTCCAGCCAGCGCCCCTTCATCTGTGCCATCAATATTCCGAGTGGAACCCCTAGTAAAAGAGATAACGCAACTGCCCCTAAGCCAAATAGCAAAGAATACATGATTTTATCTGCAATAATCGTGACGACTGGTACATCTGTTCGATATGTAACGGATTTACCTAAATCACCTTGAAACAGATTCGCGTAAAAATTTCCTAATTGAACAAGTAACGGGTCACGTAAACCTAAATTCGTTAAATATATCTCCTGTTGAGCAGGTGACATCTTATCTGCAGCTGCTCCTAAATAACCCTCTTCAGGCATTAACCGTAGTAATGAAAAAACAATCGTAATAATAATAAACAGCGTTAAAACTGATTGTAATAAACGTTTACCTATATACCCCAGCATCACATCATCCTCCTTCTTCAGAAAGACTGAAGGAGATGCCGACTATTATTCGGTATCTCCTCGAATCAATTCAAGCCTTGGCGTAATTACGTTCGGATTTTAATTGTACTCAGGTCTGCACGAGAGCCGACACGATGTCGGTCATTTCGGTAATGCCATAGGACGTGGCGTTTTTACCGATGCATGTCAGTTAGCCGTTTTCGCAGAATACTTTTCAAAATCCATGACATCCGCCGGAGGTTTTATCTTCATTCAGTTGGTGAAATAGAAACCACACCTTAGAGTCTTCTGTATGAAGATAAATACTCAGCGCTTTTAGTTTTTTTATTTTGCTGCTTTAGCTAACGCATCGGCACGTTCTTGCTCCCACTTCGCTAAAGCTTCTTTAAACTCATCGTTACTCATTGGTTTATCTAAAACTCGCTGACCTTTAAATTTCTCTGCAGTCACACCAAATGGAGAGTATTGAGCTTCAAATGGATTTAATTTAGAGGCAACATAGCCGCTACCCCCTACCGAATAAGGAATGACAAATGCCTCATCAATTAAGAACGCTTCCGCTTTAGCAAACAGCTCGTAACGTTTTGCTGTATCGATCGTCGCTTTTGCTTCATCCACTAAGTTTTGATATTTTGATTTTCCATTTGCTTCTGTATAACCTTCAGCTAGCTCTGGTTTATTATAAGTACCGTCTGCAGTGAATGGATCCGTATATGTTGATGGATCAGCATAGTCTGGACCCCAGTTTGCTTCCATCAATGCAAATTTACCAGGTTTACGAACCTCTGATAAAAAGCCAGTAGATGGTCCTGCTTCTATGATAATGTCAACAAAATCAGTACCTAATAATTTTTCAAGCTGTTGTTCAACCACTTGTGAACGATTTGCCCAATCTGGCATACCAGAGTTATAAGGCATTAACACTTTTACTGGGAAAGTAACTTTTCCATCTAGCGCTTTTTTTGCTTTTTCCTTATATTCCAATGCCTTCTCCTTATTGAAGGAGTCGTTTTTTGAAAGATCAGCTAATGGTGCTAACTGTGTATAGTCAACCCCTTTAACATTGACAAAGTTTTTAGGTGTAATGGTGTTGCTCAGCAAATCTTTTGGGTTATAAGGTTCTAAAGTTACCATTGCAGATACCCGGTCGAGCGCATGGAACAATGATTTTCGGAAATCTTTATTATTAACCGCTTTCTTCCAATTGTCAGGCTCATATTCTGCATCAAATTGCGGGTTAAAGTTTAATGCATAGAAATACGTATAGAAGTTATTTTGTGTTTGACGTATTTGTGATTTTTTCTTGTCGTCTTTAAACCACTCATCGATAACAGAGGTCGGAATACTGGCTGTATCGACTTCTCCTCGTAAAAATAATTCTGGTTCTACGGTAGCCGCTTCTTTATTGTATTTATAACGAATACGATCAATTAGTACTTGGTCTTTATCCCAATACTTATCGTTTTTCACAAGTACACGCTCATTTTGCGGTTCAAATTTATCTAAAACAAAAGAACCGTTATAAAGGATATTTTCATGAGTTGTACCGAAACTATCACCTTTTTCCGCTAAAAACTTACCATTAACCGGGAAGAAGCAGACATAATTCAACATTGAAAGGAAATAAGGTGTTGGTGCTTCTAAAGTGTATTCTACTGTATGTTTATCGATTGCCTTTATACCAACCTTCGAAAAATCTGTCATATCTCCGTTATAGAATGCTTCCCCATTTTTTACGACCGTAGCAATCCACGCTGTTGAAGATTCATTTTTTGCATCAAGCACATAATGTAAGCCATCTACAAAGTCTTGAGCCTCAACATCCGCATACTCTTTCCCGTCATTTGTAACCCATTTTGCATCGTCACGCAGCTTGAACGTCCACACTGTGGCATCGTTATTTGACGACCAATCTTTAGCTAAGCTTGGTTGTACAACACCATACTTATCATACTCAATTAATCCATCAATTAAGTTCGCCGCTACAGCAAACTCATTGGTTTCAGAAGTCTTTAAATAATTTAGCGTTTTTATTTCTCCTGAATAGACAACGCGATACTCTGATTTTTTTTCACCTGAAGAGTCATCGCTGCAGGCTGCACAAAGCATTACAACAAGACACACGAAAAGCATCCAATACTTCTTCATAATTTGCATCCCCCTAGTAATCTTATTTACCTACATAAAGTGACAGTAAATATCCCGTTTTAAAAAATATAAGCGGGAAAATAACTGTCTAAAAAGCCCGAATGTTATTGTCAGTCATTAACCCCCTCAACTTGAAAATCCTATCCCAACTGCCTCCGTCATCCTAATTCGATCATTTTCAAATAACGGACCACCAGCAATAGGATCTTTCAAACATAAACTTGGTCCGTCCAAATCTACCATCGTGATATTTTTCTGCGATGCGGCAAAATGTGCGGCGGCACTTACACTAATTTTAGTCTCAAGCATACAACCAATCATGCATGGGATGTCATTTGCCTCCGCAATGTGGCAAATTTTTTGAGCTTGATAAATGCCTCCAGTTTTCATGAGCTTAATATTAATCATATCTGCAGCTCTTTTCTCGATAATTTCATAGGCATCTTTAACAGAGAAAACACTTTCATCCGCCAAAATATTTGTCAATGTATTAGCCGTCACGAATTGCATTCCTACTACATCATGGCAATGAACTGGTTGCTCAACCAATTCAACATTTGCACCTGCATCTTCAAGCGCGCCAATTATTTGTACTGCCTGTTTCGGTGTCCAGCCCTGATTCGCGTCAACTCGTAATGTTATGGCGTGTCCAACCGCATTACGAATAGCAACTACTCGCTCTACATCACCTACTGGATCTTTCCCCACCTTGATTTTTAAAATTTGAAAACCTCTTTGTACGGCAGCTAGACTATCCTTCACCATTTCTTCAGCATCATTTACACTTATCGTAATATCTGTTATTAATTCTTTCCGATAGCCCCCTAATAATTTATAGAGTGGTGTTTGATAGTGTTTCGCAAATAAATCATAAATCGCCATATCTACCGCAGCTTTAGCACTTGTATTTTGATAAATACTGCTGTCGATTCGCTCCATGATTTCTGTCAATTCTTCAATATCCATCCCGATAATGGCAGGCTTGATATACTCTTCTATTGCGCACGAAATAGATCCTAGAGTTTCGCCCGTAATGGCTGCAGTCGGTGCCGCTTCACCGATCCCTATTTGCCCATCATCCGTGTGAACATAAACGACAATATTGTGAATGCTATGCACGGTTCTCAGTGCTGTTTTAAACGGTGTTAGTAGCGGTGCCTTTACCTTCCCTACGACAATATTTTTAATTTTCATCCATTCACCTACCTTTACACTACTTATGTTAAGAACTGTAATATTCGAAGCACCTCATAAAAATCATCCGTTACGAATTCCACAGTATTATGTGGTTTAAACGTCGCATTCGGATAAAAAGAATTTCGATATGCTCGTGTATGATCCCGATAAATGATTTCCATTTCAAAGCTCTCAGGTAATGTCACTTGTAAATCTTCACGTGACACCTTCATCGAATCCTCGACAAGTCGTTTCGTTTCTTGAATCGTCAGCTGTGGACTTACACTAATGGTCGCATTTCCGATTCCTTCTTTTGTGGCAAATGTGATGATATTCTCATTGACCGATTGAATGTCCTCTGTTAACCCCACATCTCCACTGACAAACGAAACCGGAACACCATGTAAAGCAGCCGCGTACGTATTAATTAAAAATTCACTCGCGTACTCTCCATTAATTTTCACATCCGCAAAAACACAAAGCGTATGGGCTAAAGGATTACGCGCACTTCCTCCTTTACTGTGATAGCCAATAAAAATCGCTCTATCAAAACTATTATCAAGTCCCGCAACCATGCACATCGGGTCATACGTCCAACCACGAATGACCTTGCAATTGACCGGTAAATTAGAAATATCAAGATTACGTGCGGAATCATGAGCATCCTTCAATAAAATTTCTGTCGCTCCTCCAAGAATAGCCCCCTCTATAGCGGCTTCTACTTCCTTTGTCATTTGCTTTTGGAAAAACTGATAATCTGGCGAGTTTAGCTCCGTCTCACTCCAAGCGGTTGTGCCAGTAATCCCTTCAATATCTGCACTAATATAGACCTTCATAGAAATCGAAACTCCTTTACTTCATTGTTTTTTATCTTACCTTCCACAGCTCCATAGGTAGCTTCTTGTGCACCTACACGTCTTGCCCATGAAACATTATTAAAATCGTAATGCCACCATTCCTCTGCATAATTCGTAAACCCAGCTATCGTCATACAGTTATATAAAAGACGTCGATGCTCACATGCCTCCCTATTTTCCTCTGGATGCTGTTCAAAATAGCGTGTCGCAGATTTTTCACTTATTTCATCAAAGCCGGTACCAAGATCTAATGCATGACCGTTTACATCACCTAGTGTCATATCAATCGCTCCACCTGTTAAATGTGGTGCAAGATGAGCATGATCAATGCTTGGAAACGCAACATACTTGCGCGTTTCTTTGTCAATCTCTTGTTCGGTAAAATGAGGGAATCGTTGCTTCATTTGTATTGAAAAATGACTAAACAAGTACTGCTGCACCTGAAATGGTCTATAGCCATCATATAAAATAAAGCTATAATTATTAGGCAACAACAATAGTGCTTGTGTGAGTCGCTCATATGCACCCTCACGTAAATAAATTGCGCGTAAACTATTAGGAATTTTTTGCCGATAATAAATGGGCTCAATAAATATTCTAGGGTGATCTTCTCTGATTTGAATGAATGGCTCCCCATTTTCACGAACGGCTGGCGTTGACTCCTTCATCGAACGATTGTCTGGTTCAATGGGTTGAAAAACGGCGTACTGTATTGTCCACAACCCATTTCTAGGTTTCTGAAAAATATTTTTAGATAATTCAGTTTTTTAAGTGAATGTTAGCATACCTTAAAATCATTGACTAGATAAAAAAGGTAACATGACAAAATAACAGTTATTCTCTTCCGTTTAAACAAAATCAGTCAATTGTATTCCCCAAAAGTCGAAAAACCATGTTTTTTCACTTATTTAGGAATTTTATTCAAAGCTGCACTAGAAGATTACTAAATAAAACAAAAAACGACGAAAGGAATAAAAAAAACCTCCATTTTGAATAAACATTGCTCAAAATGGAGGTTAATTGTGACTGAAATTGAATTACCATCAGCCAATTTCCAACTAAATAATATTTTTTTATTATTTCACGCACTAAAATGATGATGTATCATTTACAGAGGAACGGATATGACATTGTATCATTAAGGCTAAACTAATAGTAATGTATGGTGACCCTAATAGATTCTGCTGGCAAATTGGAAATCACGAAGCCCCAGCTCCCTCAGTTGCTTCTTTATCAACTGTGCAATATGCTCGCTCTGTACTGTAACGATTACGAATATACCGTCCCGGAATTCTGGCGACATTCGTTCTAGTGTACTAGGCAAACTTACAGGAAGTCCATTGATGACACAGCCGACTTTTTGCTCGCTGTTATCCAAAAAACCTTTTACATTGTACCCCGCGTTCTGCAAGATTCTAGCTGTGCCTTCGCCGCTATATCCTGTAGGAAATACATAAATCATCTCTTTGTCCTCTTGACCGTACAACAATTCCAATGTCGTTTCTACAACCAGTGTACGGTACATACATAATCCGGTAAAAGGGCCATACACATCGATCAATTCAAATAAATAATAATTCCGCGGCAATTTTCCGACCAGTGAAAAAATGTCCATATTCTTTTCAATGATGTCAGCTAATTCATGTAACTCCCTTCTACAAAAGGTATCGCAACGCGTTGCGAATAAGCCAAGTAGAAAGTCAACACGCGAATAAATGAGATCGCGCCGGGCATCTTCATAATTCTTTTCATGAAGAAACCTCAGTAAATGCAAAGTTACGATGAGATGAGACTTGCTGTTTAAATATTCTTTCGTTGCCGTTACCGATCCGCTTGCTCTCGGTCGATAACAATAAAAAGGCTCATGCAGCAAAGCGAATGTATTGGCACAACATATTACTTTCGGAAACCATTCCTCATCCTCCGAATGGCATCCTTCGGGAAACGTAATGCGGTTAGCCAATAATATTTCTCTTTTTACAATCAATTTCCAAGAGGTGCATAACAGGTTAGGCAAACTGAGAAGGTATTCTGCCATTGAACTTGAACAACACCATTTAAAAACGTCTGGATCGGGAGCGACGTCGTTCGTAATGTACGCCCCTTTTTCCGGTACACAAACAAACCGCCCCATAAGCACATCAGGACTAGAACACTGTAATAAATCTTTGATTTGTAAAAATATCCCATGCACATAATAATCGTCGCTATCACAAAAATGGACATAGTTGCCTGTTGCTATCCGTAAACCTGCATTCCGCGCCCCCGCAGGAAGGCTATTCACATCCAGGTGAATTGTTTTGATATGTTGGTAACGTGCTGCATAGGCATCACAGATACGGCCACTATGATCCGTTGATGCATTATCGACTAATATAACTTCATAATCGATATCAACCTGATTTAAGATGCTTTGAAGGCATTCGTCCAAATACGATTCAACATTATATACAGGGATGATAACACTTAGAATCGGCATATATCCCTCTCCTTATGTGACAGCATAACATACAGTTTCACAAAATCCATCGCTGTAATGCCTCATAAATAGTTTATATTCTGGTACTAGCTGCTTTAAATACAAAGGTATTTGTACGATATCCAACGGTTTATGATACACGCATATAGCAAGTTTTGGTTTATATTCTCTTATCGTCCGCTCTGCCCCCTTGAGCGCTTCTAACTCTGCACCTTCTATGTCCATTTTGATAAACGTAACGGGCTCCCCCTTGAGCGCTTCATCAACAGATATAACAGGAATCTCAATATTCCCGTTGGCGCTTAACCCGCTGGCTACACTCCCCTGCGCATTGAAGAGGAGCTGATCTTTTTGACTCCACAGGCCGCACGGTATAAGCTCAATATTTTCCAATTGTGCAAACTTGTCAAGAAACTGTTTATGTTTAAGTTCCTCCGGTTCAAAAGCATAGATTCGCTTATACTTTCCTCCCGTTTGCTCAAGAAATATTTCTAGGGTGTCGCCGGTAAAAGCCCCTCCGTCAACAAAAACTTCTTCCTCAGACAATGCGATTATATCGGATTCGAAATACTGAGGAGCCTCGCTTTTCAAAGGAATCAGATGTTCGCGGTTCCCAGTAATACAATAATTGATTCGTTCATAAAAAACATGCTTGGACTGTTCATCTGCAAGCATGTTGTAAACGGTGTTAAAATCAGTGCTATTCATACTCACTACCGCAAAGTAATTCCGGAATATTAAATAAAAAGCAATGTCTGATGCGACAATATGTTCAATCAGGTTGTGGTGCAATTCATTTTCTTTTAATTGAACAGATATTTCTTCACTGTATTGATATGATGTAATAAGAATAAAACTATCACTATACTTTGTCTTTAGATCATCAAAGCTTATGACAGGAACCCCCTCTATTTGAGTTCCCCGCTTTCTTGAATCATTATCGCAAAAGAGAAGCCTGTCGGTTATATGACGAGCCCTGAAATATTTCAGGTATTCAACCCCGATCTCGCCAGCACCAAATAAAACAATAGAAATACTTTCGGATTTTTTTAGAAGTTCAGCGCATTTATCGATAATCAGCTCTAAGTAATTAGGTTTATTTTTAAGCAAATCCAACGAAATTTCGTTTACCATTCACATCTCCAATTCCCCTTCGATAATATCCAGTTTATTCAAATCAAAAAGAAAATATTCTAAAAGCGCTTAGTCCAACTAGGGTTCGTTGTTGTTTCTGCCACGTTTCATCGACTACCGTATTCTTCAAGTACCGCTGGAAATTTGGAGGCTTAATTCCTCTTCGTTTATTTGTATCAGAACCAAACGCTGTACCATTAAACATCGCAATAATTTCATTGAACAAGATCATCGACATGTAATACATCGATTTTTGGAGTAAGCAAGGGTTCAAACTATTCGTCATTGTTTCATGTACGAAAAAAGGATTGAAACGATTCATACCTTATATAAACAAAGCTAAAATCTGAGCTCAGATTTTAGCTTGTCGACATACGACGAATTGCACATTATATTCTAAATCGTATAAATTTTCATAAAGATAATTTAAGGATATTTAAACTTTCCACCAGAACCTCATACCAGCATATTTATCGACATATTGTATTTAATATCGGAAAAAGAGGAGGTAATCAGATAATCTGTATACTTTAAAACTCTCCCTTTTCTAATATAGCTTTTCTATGAGATATGGCATTATTCGACAGACAATAAGTGGCATGGTCACCACTCAAACCTGTCCCCCGTATCATTCCAAAAATAAAAACAAGTCGCAATTTTTTGTGTTCCTCAGGACTTATGACCACATTCAAACTTTTGGAGTTTTCATTGTCATGCATTTAAAGAGGAGCTAAAACACTGATTAGCTTTCGGTCTTTTAGATCCAAGGCTGGAATGGAGGTTTGTATGAAAGTAGTAATTCTCGCGGGAGGCTTTGGTACTCGCATAAGTGAAGAAACGCATTTACGACCTAAGCCAATGATAGAGATCGGCGACGCACCGATTATATGGCATATTATGAAGATTTACTCTCATTACGGCTTCAACGAATTCATAGTATGTTGCGGCTACAAGGGATATATGATAAAAGAATACTTCGCCAATTATTATATACATCGTAGCGATATGACATTTGACTTTACAGCTGAGAACAAGATGATTGTACATGCAAACGATGTGGAGCCATGGAAAGTCACCGTTGTCGATACGGGGTTGCACACACAGACCGGTGGACGTATTAAGCGCATTGCGCCCTATATTGGCAATGAGCGATTTATGATGACTTACGGTGACGGAGTCAGTGACATTGATTTAACAAAACTGGTACAAATGCATGAAAACTCAGGAAAGACAGCCACATTATCCGCGATTCAACCAGCTGGGCGGTTTGGCATTCTCAATATCAATGATCGTGACGGTACAATAACTGGCTTTCATGAAAAAGCGCAAGAAGAAGGTGCTTGGGTAAACGCAGGGTTCATGGTGATGGAACCCGAAGTCTTTGATTATATTGATGGAGATTCAACGATTTTTGAGCGTGGCCCGCTTGAGCGCTTGAGCGCGGATGGCAAGCTCGGTGTATATAAGCATAACAAATTCTGGTCCTGCATGGATACGGCTCGGGATAAAGGGGCACTCGAAGCTGATTGGGCAAGTGGCAATGCGAAGTGGAAAGTATGGATGGATTAAATCATGCAATCTTTTCGGTGATCGTGCTGAGATAGTCTAAACCATCAGAGGATACCGTATATATGATGATGAACTGGATGATAAAGATAACTATAGCAAAGCGGCTATCCACCAATCAGAATGTCACACTGGTACCAACGGAAACGAATTACTTTTTACTCATCATGCAACAAACTGTGCGGAATCGTCACTTATTTATAGCGTAACTAGCATAAAGAATACTACGGTCTGGTAGTTCACTTGATTATCAGTGCATTGCCACCTTTCAATCAATTATGCCTCGGCATAATTGCGTCCGGAATCGTCTTTGTGTTTAGGCCTACGTGATGTAGGTCAGTTAGCCGTTATCTCATGGATGCGATGACTTTAGGCTAACATCCTATTTCAGAACTCCTTTCCGATTCCATGACATCCGCCGGAGGCTTTACACGAGGTTGGTCACTCAATCGTTGCCACAGGACTTGGCGTTCTTAGACTAAGTTCCTTTATTTCAGCGGGCGTTTGAACACCCGCTGAAAAATAGCTTAAATTCGCATTCATCTACCACCTATTGAGGTGGGAGACTTCTGTACTTGTCGCTATGCTTTCGGTACAAAAAAACATTTGCTGAAAGAAGTTAAAATGGATATTGAAGACGCTACATGGTTCCACAGAAACAATCAAGCAAGGCAAACCAAAACTTACAATTTACATATACCATAATCTAGAAGAGGTTTCTGAATTACCGAGGACCATACTCGGTAATTAGAATGATTATAACTTTGTGCACTGTGAACATGAGAATGGCTATTTTGACACCCTATTGTATGCGGGATAGGAGGAGAAGAAAATGCGTATTGCCGTATTTGGACTTGGATTTGTCGGGCTGACCACTGCGCTCGGTTTTGCGGACAAAGGTTTTTCTGTGTACGGATATGACATTAACAAAGAGCACTGTGCAGTGATATCCGGCGGAAAAGTCCCTTTTTTCGAGCCAGGATTGGACGACGCGCTTGCGCGAAATCTCGGAAAAGCATTCACCTTAGTGGACAGTGCAATTGAAGCGGCGTATAAGAGCGACATCTGTTTTTTCTGTGTTGGAACGCCGAGTCTACCTAACGGTAGCGCGAATTTGGAATATTTGCTATTTGCAATTGACAGAGTTCTTGAAACAGTCTCCCAAGCCTGTGTGCTTGTCGTAAAATCCACGATTCCACCGGGAACGCTTAGCGAACGAGTTACGCCGCATGTCCGTGCGAAGGGAGCAAACAATCCGATTGTGGTAAACCCGGAGTTTTTGCGCGAGGGTCGGTGCTGGGATGATTTTATGAACGCTGACAGAATTGTCTGCGGTGTGAAAGATGATACAGCAAAGAGTGTGCTTGCGGAGCTCTATATGCCGTTTGGCGCGCCGCTTCATTTTGTAGAGCCTAACACGGCTGAGTTTATTAAATATCTATCAAACTCCTTGCTTGCAACACTAATCAGCTACTCGAATGAGATGGCTCTACTCGCAGATGCAGTTGGCGGTATCGAAACGGCAAGGGCGTTTCGCATTCTGTATGAGGACAGCCGGTTTGCTGGCGCAGAAATTAGCAACTACATCTATCCCGGCTGTGGTTACGGTGGGTATTGCCTGCCAAAAGACACAGCTGCCCTTGACGCTATCGCACTAAGCCGGGGATTCACGCCGCGAATACTGGAAGGTGTAATTTCTCTTAATAACGAAATGCCAGACCTGACTGCTCGAAAAATTGCCCGTGCGACAGGCAAAAAAACTGAGAAAATCGGTATACTCGGTCTATCGTTCAAACCAGGCTCTGATGACGTCCGCGACAGCCCAGCGGTGAAGATCATCAGAACATTGATACGCGACGGTTATGTTAATATCTATACCTATGACCCACTTGCCATGCGGAAATTTCAAAGCACGTACAGACTTCCCATTACTTATTGTGAGTCAGCGTACGAGGTGTGCGAAACTTGCGGCACGGTCGCACTTGTGACCGCTTGGGATGAATTTAAAGGAATTGATAAGACCTTTTCGGATACACACTTCGTCGATTGCAGATATTTCTTAGAAAATTAAGCGTTAATTGGACTGGAGTGGCAAAACATTTGGTATAGATAAGGAATGGTGAACAATATGTCGGATAACAGAATTCTACTTGAGGACTTGCAGCGCATCATGGATGGATTAACAGAGTACGAGCGCAGCACTTTGAAAGGAAGGAAAATATTAATAACGGGCTTTGCTGGCTCCCTTGGATTTATGCTGGTACAGTTTTTTGCCCAATTTGGGCAGATACTTGGTGTAAAACGCATATACGCGCTTGATAATTATATTTTCGGAAAGCCCAAGTGGGTCCACGCAATAGAAAGCCATCCCCTGTTTACGGTGCGCGAGGGCGATGTCATTCAGGAGGATTTTTCGTTTGCCGGCGACGCGGACCTTATTTTTCATATGGCGTCACTGGCGTCTCCCGTTTACTACAGAATGCATCCAATCGAAACGATGGACGCCGACGTTGTTGGGCTGCGGCGCCTGCTTAACTTTTACAGCGGCAGAGGTATTTTCAATTTGTTGTTTTACTCTACCAGCGAGGTTTATGGCGATCCTGATCCCAAAATGGTGCCAACGCCAGAAAGCTATTGGGGCAACGTTAACAGCTCCGGACCGCGCTCCTGCTATGATGAATCAAAACGGTATGCCGAAACGCTCTGTTATAATTTTCATTATCAGAAAGCCTTTCCAGTGACGGTGTTACGGCCGTTCAATAGCTTCGGACCGGGACTACATACAAATGATAAACGCGCCCCGGCGGATTTTGCGATGAATATTTTGCAGAATGAACCGATTGTCTTGTACAGCAACGGTAAAGCGACTCGTACTTTCTGTTATTCTTCGGATACGACGCTCGCGTCGCTAAAATGCGCGTTGTACGCGCGATACGACACCTTCAATATCGGTAACGACAAGGAAGAAATGACGATTCTAGAATTAGCGGAGATATACCGTTCCGTTGGGAATTCCATCTTCGGATATAATGGGAGCATCTTATTTAGTGAGCATACAGACAAACATTACAATACAGACAGCCCACAACGCCGCTGCCCGGATTTGAGCAAAATAAAAACAGTACTGGCTTACACGCCGTCCGTAGATACGCGTACGGGAATAGAACGGTATTTGAGGTATTTAGAGATAAACGGTCATAATGGAAAATGAATCATTAAAGAGGTGTAACTATGCAAATGTCTGGGCAGAGACCGCTTGTAAGCTTTATCGTAAGTGTATACAATCTAGAGCGTTATATTGGTGCGTGTTTGGACAGTATCATTAATCAGCCCTTTGATGATTATGAAATCGTTTTGGTTAATAACAATTCTACTGACAGAAGTGATGCCATTTGCAGAGAATACGCAAAGCATAATAAACAGATACGATATTACGCGCTGACCGGTGAATCAATAATCGGCAGGGCGGTCATATACGGCACCCAAAAAGCGTTGGGGCAATATATACATTATATAGATGGCGACGATATGTTAGCTCCGGGCGCGTATGGCGAAATCGCAAATATTTTACGAAGCAGTGCTCCCGATGTGCTATTCGGGCAGTTCAGTACAGTTTTAGAGGAAAGTATCATCAATTTTACTGACAGATTTTATCAAACTGAACGTATTAACGGGCAAGATAAGGATCAAGCCCTTGAATACCTAACCGAAGTACAGCCATTTAATGTAGCAACGTGGCGACTGATTTTTTCGCGAAAATTACGGGCGAATTATAATGCGTCCATAAAACGTTTAAAGACGTCAGCAAGTATTTACCATGATGTCTACGTATCTATCCGTACTTTGCTCTCGGCGCGCTCGGTACACTATGTTGACATGTTGGTTTACTTATACCGTGTGCGTTCTTCATCAATTTCAAGGATCCCCCCGTCCAAGGCTGTTTCGGAGTGCTACAAGCTGTTGCACTCCTTGACGTTGTTGATGCGCTGTGTGGCAAAAACGGAACAAGAGCGCGGTTTTGTCCGCGTCTATATGGAGCAATTTCGTTACCAACTCATTGCTGCATTATGCACCGTAAGCAACGAACAAATAGCCGAAAGCGCCTCCGCGATAGATAGATACTTGGAGCAAAAAGATTTGAAAGATACGGACACGAGCTCGGAAGACTACGGCTGTTCTGTAATTGATACGCTGTTATCAGAGGGCACTGTGGCGGGCCTTGCCAGTTTACAAGTGCAAAACTTAAATATAATTGAGCAAATAGCCAGGAAAGTTTCAGCAAAAGAGGGACATATATATATTGCTCCGACCGGCCATATTGGTTTATATTTAAAAACTGCTTTTGAGGCAAGCAACCTTTCTTTTTCTGGTTTTTTTGACAACGATGTACAAAAAAATAGAATGTTAGCTGATGGAATTCCTGTTTACCTTCCTGCCGCTGTAAAGAAGATAGCTGGTGACAAGCCAATAACAATCCTGATTGTATCCGGATACCAAAATGTGAGGGAAGAACTCAGGACACAGTTTATCGCGCTTGGTATTGATGAAAGCGATTTGCTTTTCGTCGAATTCTAACATCTGGAGAGGTGTCTATGCCGTTTATTAGCGTTATATTGCTTACATACAACCGTGAGCAGTACCTGCCAGCTATGCTGGACTCCCTACGGAATCAGACATTTAGTGATTATGAGCTAATTCTAGTCAACAATGGTTCAACAGACGGTACAGCGGAACTCTGTACTGCTTACGCGGAAGTGGATGCGCGGGTGAAACTATTAACAATTTCGCAAAACATCGGTGCATCGTTTGGACGCAACAGCGGTCTTGCTGCTGCTACAGGCGAATATGTTATTTTTGTGGATGACGACGACCGATGCGAGCCATCGATGCTCTCGTTTCTCGCCGATCTTGCACGCGAAGAGAATGCCGACATTGCTATGTGTGGAAGCTATAACGATTTCGGGGATAGGCTGGAGCCGAACTTCATTTGCAATGTTCGGTTCGTTTTTGACAGATTACAGGGATTAAGAGAGTTATTAAACCGTCGCCTTTACAACGCCGCGCCACCACCCAAAATCTTTCGGCGCAGTTTGTGGACGGGACTGTCATTCCCGGACAATGTAATGGTGGACGATATTCACGTTATCTACAAGGTATTTGAGCGAGCGGAGCGAATAGCTGTGTGGAATATCGCGAAGTATTATTTTAGGAAGCACTCGTCCAACATGACGGCGTTTATACATAACAAGCAGATGACGCCGGAGTTGCTTGATGAGTATTTGGCGATGTATCAAACACGGGCAGAATACCTCTCCAAACGTGCACCGGAAATTGTTGAAGATATTGAAAAATCTTTGTTCGCTTTTATGCAACGTATGTGTGAGAACATCAAATCAAACCACTTTATGGGCTTTGAAAAGCAACTAGAATATATGACGAATTACCTAGCTGATAAGGGAGTGTAAAAAAATGCAGTCGCCAAAAGATATGTTTCCAAATTGATAGAACCGACGCCTGCACGTTGGCAGATTCAAATTGTACACGCATTTGTGGTAACTACAAGAAGTCTCTTAATGTACAAAGAAACATTCTGTATAAACCCACATAATCTATAGGAGCTGGGGAAAAAACGTTTTATGAAAATATTTTTATGCTTAGGGGATGATGTTGCTTGAAAAAGTGTATTTTCTACACATATGCTTATAATGCAGAAAAAACGATGGCGCGCGCGATTGAAAGCGTTATTGCCCAGACTGAGCAGAATTGGGTTTGGTATTTATTAGATAATGCTTCGACAGATGGAACGGGCGAAATCATAAAACAATATGCTTCCAAAGATTCGCGAATTATTGCGCTTAGAAACAACCAGAATCATGTTCATGAAAAAGGACATAGTTGGACAGAAATCATTGAGAATTATGACGAAGGCGATTATTTCTGTTTTCTCGATGCAGACGATGAATATAAAACGAATTTCTTAACGAACATGGTACGATTTATATCAAATTACAATCTCGACGTTGCCGCTTGTGGACATGATTTTATCGATGAAACAAACAAGGATCTCATTGCTGTTCGAAGATTGGATCAAAACCTCATATTAGATACACCAGAAATGTTTAACACATATTTTTCTGATTATCATCAGTTTATGAGGACAGTATGGTGCAAACTTTACAAGGTGTCGGTTTTACGCAGGTTTGATTTTTCACGTATGCCAAGTATGCACTACGGTGCAGATACACTGTTTACAATTGAAAACTTTCGTAATGCCAGCCGTGTCGGAATCCTCGCAGACTCATTACATAAATACTATATGAATCCAAAATCTTCTTCGTATCAGTTAGACGCTACTCGTATTACTTGCGACCGTATACTTGACGATATAGCACGCGCGTTTCTGATTGACAAGTGCGGAGCCATCAGCCCGCAAAACGAACAGTTTCTTCATGTTGTCTACTATAACGGAATAAACGACACGATAGCCATTATATTTAAGGAAACCTTGACAAACTATGCAAAACTGCAAACCCTATATGATGTATTAACCCACGAAAAAACCAAGAAACTGTTCCAACAAATCGATTATCCTGATGAGGAGTTGGATTTACTGCGCACTCCCGTTGTAAACTGGCTTGTTCTTGCGCAAAAAAAAAATCGAGCCTACAACAGCGCTGAAATGACCGTTGAAATACTTATGACCATCTATCCACACTTATCTCAGTTTATAAAAAAAGAAACGATGAAGTATTTACTATTGAAAATTCCTGATATGATACCATATGTTCTACAAAAAGACTACAATAGCATTATTAAACGTTTTCAATCTTGGTATAAAACCCGTAATGTAGATGATCCTTCGTTAACAGAAATGGAAATCATCGCGTATCGTGCCGTAAATAAGCCGGATGACCAGCTACTATTGCTATTTTTAGACATCAAAAAGAAACGACCTTTGTCGTCAAAAACATTGAATATTGACTCGCAAATTGCCAATCTACTCACAAAGTATCCGTTGCTCCAAAATATCAGTGACGACTTAGTAGCTATTTTTTCAAATACGGTTCGTTGGATAATGAAGGGAGATCTAAACCGTGCGTTTGATGAATTTATCTCTACTTCACAGAACACTGAAATTCCTGACACTGAAGCTTATAACTTGTTTGGTCAAAACTTGTCAGCTGCTGTAGAAAATCTCTGAGACATATATATTTCGAAAAACCCGGATATTCTATTTGTTAGATTGCTCGCACAGTTAAGAAGTAAAAGGTAAACTTGCTAAGTTCACGCAATTTAGCAGTAAACCATATACAGATTAGTGGGGGTACCGTATTAGTACCTCTTTTTAATGCCTTCAATATCTGCCCTAATATAGACCTTCATATAAATCGAAACTACAGTGTTTTTTATCTTATCTTCAACTGCTCCATAACTAGCCTCTTGTGATTTTGATGCTGTAATGAAAACACCAGTGATGTTTGAAGAAGCTTCAGATGATAAATTTGTTAAAGTTTATAATAATCTAAAATGCCTATTATATCCGATTCAACAAAACGTCATTTTCCATTTACAAGAGAAAGAGCTACCTCATTGAAAATCTTTAAAAAATGGTTCTCATCAACAATTCATCTAACTGATAACGAGGCAAATAGAGAAGATGCGTGGTATTTGTATTTAAAAGGTGAAAGCGAGTTAGATATCCTTTACATAGAGATTTTTCAAAAGATTGAAACGTTATAAAGGTAGATTTTTATATATTCGCACTCAAAAACCAGCGTATCCGAAAATTCTCGAATACGCTTTTAATTTGATAAAAACCACAATCAAGTTAAACAAAGCAGTCATAAAAATGTATACGCTTCAACTTTATGTCCATTACGACCAATTGTTGTCTTTGCCTGTGATAGTGAATTTAAAATGGCTTCCTCAGTTGCTTCTGCAGCTGCAGCGAATAATTGATTCATGATAGGATGTTCCTCTCGTAGCTGTGTACGTGTTTCAACAAGCTGATCTGATTTATGAGCGATATGGTGGGCTGTCGTAAAGCCAATGACAATGTCTCCGCTGCCATGTGAAAAATGACTACCTGTACGTCCTAGGCCGACACCACAGCGTTTAATGACACGTTTCAGTTGACGACTACTGAGCGGAGCGTCTGTGGCAAGTACGATAATAATGGAGCCATCTGTCGGAGATAATGTCGATTCTTTTTGTGCGTTTGCAGTAAAATATTGATGTGCTAAAAACTCTGAGCTTTGCCCGAAATTACTAAGGACCATACAGCCTATCGTATAGTTCGATGACTCATGTGTTACGATTCGAGAAGATGAGCCAATCCCACCTTTGTAGCCGAAGCACATCATCCCTTTTCCAGCACCCACTGCTCCCTCATCTACCGTTTCATTTGACGCCTTGCGAATCGCCTCTACAGCATGCTCAGGTGTGATTGGACATTCTCGAATGGAATTTAAAAAACTATCATTACATTCCCCAACAACGATATTGATAGTTCCTGTCGAATGCCCTATTTCACTATTAGCATCTAGCATATATTGCAGCGTTCCCTGAGCTACAGCTGGAACACCAAAAGTATTCGTTAGCATAATTGGTGATTCAATAACCCCAAGCTCATTTATTTGCACGAGCCCTGTCGTTTTACCAAAGCCATTAATAACATAACTTGCAGCAGTAACCTTTTGCTGAAATAAATTTCCTCCATGGGGTAAAATAGCGGTTACTCCTGTACATGCATAAGCGCCGTCTCGATTAATTTTCTCATCGAGCGTCACATGCCCTACACATACGCCAGCTACATCCGTAATGCAATTTTTCTCACCTGTTGCTAACGTACCAATTACAACCCCCATTTCACGTACTTTACTAGGCATATTACTCCCCCTTCTGAATAGCCAACTTTACAGCAGCCTGTGCATGGAGAATTGTTGTATCAAAAACAGGGATATTAACATCTTCCTGTTTAATAAGTAATCCAATCTCTGTGCAGCCTAATATAATTCCTTGTGCTCCTGATTGCACAAGGTTTCTAATCACCTGTAAAAAATAGTCCTTCGACGTTTGTTCAATTCGACCCAAGCATAATTCTTCATAAATGATACGATTGACCTCAGCACGATCCTCCGCATGCGGAACAAGCACTTCAATGCCAAATCCCTCTACTCTAGCTCGGTAGAAATCTTGCTCCATCGTGTACTTTGTCCCAAGAAGAGCAACTTTCTGTAATCTCGCTTCTTCTATTTGATTGGCTGTTGCATCCGCTATATGTAAAATTGGAATTACGACTTTCGCAGCAATGAAATCGATTACCTTGTGCATTGTATTTGTACAAATAATTATAAAATCAGCCCCCGCACGCTCTAAACATTGCGCTGCTTCTGAAAGCACTTGACCTGCCTTCTCCCACGCTCCCTCAGCTTGATAATGTTCAATTTCCTGAAAATCTACACTATACAAAATACATTTTGCTGAATGTAAACCACCTAATTGTTGCTTTACTTCTTCATTCATAAGACGGTAATACTCAGCAGAAGAC
The DNA here is from genome assembly GCF_023337835.1 of Lysinibacillus sp. Bpr_S20. NCBI lineage: Bacteria > Bacillati > Bacillota > Bacilli > Caryophanales > Bacillaceae > Lysinibacillus > Lysinibacillus sp. Bpr_S20. The sequence goes on along the minus strand of NZ_JALNLQ010000001.1, from coordinate 482,704 downwards.
TCCCAGCTCATACCACCAATCATGCCAATAGTTTTCACGAAAACCCCTCCTTTTATTTTATTATTATACTAAAATCTTCAGATAAATAAGGGAATTTTCAAAAAAATAAACTTAACATTTTAAAAACCTTGTTCTTCCATTTCTTCGGCTTTTCTTTTCAAAAATAGTAAGTATCTAATTAATAAGATAGGGATAGAGGAAGCAACAAGATTTATACCGATAAAAAACAAACTTGCCTCCTTAAAATCAATGCATATGGAATACACAAAGCCAATTAAACCACAAATGAGCAATACTACTATAGAAGGAAACCTAGGACATATAAACGTGATCATTCCTGCAAATATCATCATTACCATAACCATTACAAGAAAATGCCAATACAAAAGAACGTAAAATCCCATACAAAACCTCCTGTTCAATTCATTTTTCTTTGTTAATCTTACTCGATAAAATTTCGACATATTCCTGTATGGAGTATAACAAGCATCTAGTATCTCCTTTACTGCACCGGCCTTCGAACAAGATATTTCAACTATTGTAAAAATATTTCAACAAAATTTTATTTCTATAATTCAGTATTTTCTAAAAGTGGATATATTGCAAAAAAACAGTGTAGACTAAAACGTATTGAGATTGGAGGTAAGCAAGATGGAATGGATTTCGAATATTGTAAATGATGCTAATAATGTTTTATGGACATATATCCTCATTACACTGTTATTAGTTGCGGGATTGTATTTTTCATTTGGCACAAAGTTTGTGCAAATTCGACTTTTCCCTGAAATGTTTCGTTTAATAGTGGAAAAAAGAGAAGGAGAGTCAGGTGTTTCTCCGTTCCAAGCCTTCACGATTAGTGCAGCCTCACGTGTAGGTACTGGGAATATAACAGGCGTTGCTCTAGCTATCGGAGTAGGTGGACCTGGAGCAGTATTTTGGATGTGGATTATCGCCATTTTAGGAATGGCGACTGCCTTTATTGAAAGTACGCTTGCACAAGTGTACAAAGTAAAGGATGGCGATACATTCCGTGGTGGACCAGCCTATTATATGGAAAAAGCGTTAGGTCAACGTAAATTAGGGGTCATTTTTGGTATCCTTTTAACGTTGTGCTTCGGCTTTATATTTAATGCAGTTCAATCGAATACGATTGCAACTTCTGTAGGTGAGGCATTTCATATTAAGCCTTCTATCATTGGTATTATGCTCGTTGTGTTAACGGCCATGATTATTTTTGGTGGCGTACATAGAATTGTAAAAGTTACGCAAGTACTTGTACCCGTGATGGCAGTTTTCTATTTAGCAGTAGCCCTTTTTGTTGTTGTAACAAATCTGTCTGAAATACCTGCCGTTTTCAAGCTGATTTTCACAGAAGCGTTCGGTCTTCGTGAAGCAGCTGGTGGAGCGATTGGAATCGCTATTATGCAAGGCGTACGTCGTGGATTGTTTTCAAATGAAGCCGGTATGGGTAGTGTTCCTAATGCCGCAGCTACAGCAAATACTTCACATCCTGCGAAGCAAGGACTTGTGCAAAGCTTAGGTGTATTTTTTGATACAATTATGATTTGTTCTGCGACAGCGTTTATTATTATTTTAGCAGGTCTATATAATACTGGTGAAAGTAATGGAATTATTCTTACACAAAATTCCTTAGCTGTACATGTAGGTAGCTGGGCTCCTTACTTTATCGCCATTGCTATTATTTTCTTCGCCTTTAGTTCGATCGTTGGAAACTACTATTACGGTGAATCTAATATTGAGTTTATGAATGCTCATAAAGGTTGGATGTTTGGCTACCGTATTATAGTTCTTGCAATGGTGATGTTTGGTTCTCTTGCGCAAGTAGAGCTTGTGTGGAACTTAGCAGATCTCTTCATGGGATTAATGGCTTTAATCAATATTACAGTCATCCTGTTACTTGGTAAAATTGCCTTCCGTGTTTTAGACGACTTTACTATGCAACGGAAAACTGGCAAAAATCCTGTGTTTTATGCAAAATCAATCCCAACATTGAAAAATACAGAATGCTGGGAAGAAGAAGATCGATAATTAGCCAAAAACGCCATTCCTTCATTGGAATGGCGTTTTTGGCTATTCTTTTAATATTTAAATTGACTAATTAGCTGTTTTAGCTCATCTGCCATATGCGCAAGCGCTTGTGCAGAAGCATTAATCTCTTCCATTGAAGCTAATTGTTCCTCTGTAGATGCTGCAACGTCCTCTGAAGCAGCTGCATTTCCTCGTGCGGAGAATGCCAAATCCTCCGTAACAGCTGTTACCTCTTGTACACTTGCTGACATTTGTTCAGAGGCAGAAGATACCTCTTCCATTTTTGGGGTAATTTTATCCATGCTTGTATTAATCACTTGGAATTTCGTGATAGCTTCATCCGATACTTGTAGTCCATTTTCAACATCCTCTGTCACTTTTGCCATAATGTTTACAGATTGTTCTGTTTCTAATTGAATACCATGAATGAGCTCGAAAATTTGCTGTGCAGATTCCTGCGATTGCTCCGCCAATTTTCTTACTTCATCAGCAACAACTGCAAAGCCTTTTCCGTGCTCCCCTGCTCTTGCTGCCTCAATTGCTGCATTGAGAGCAAGTAAATTCGTTTGATCTGCAATACTTGTAATCACATCTAAAATGGATGTAATTTGCTTAGAGCGCTCATGTAGTGTTTGAATTTTCGTGTTTGAATCGGTCACCGATACATGAATAGACTGCATTTGATCTTTTGTATTTTGAACTGCATGTCCACCTTCATCTGCTTGTAGTGTTGCATGCTGCGAAAGATCCGTCACAGTAGAAGAGATCTCTGCAATATGAAGAATGGCCTTCGAAAGCTCCTGTAAAGATTCTGCATTTTTGTTAGCACTCGTCGTTTGCGTGTCAGCACTCGTCGCAACATCTTGTATCGAAATAGCCACTTTTTCAGTAGCAATGCTCGTTTGGTTAGCATTGGCTGTTAGCTCTTCTGCAGACGAAGCTACCTCTTCGGCATTTTGTTCAATTTTTTGAATTAGAGTTCTTAAACTGTCTTGCATATCGTTAAAGGCTTGTCCAAGCTGTCCAATCTCGTCATGAGATGTGATTGTCACTGTCTCTGTTAAATCGCCTTTACTAATCGTGACTGCACTATCCTTTAGTAATCTAATCGGTTTTATAATTGCCTTTATAACAAAAAAGAAAACAATCGAACTGATTACAATCGCAGCAATTAGGACGAGAAACGTTTTTTTCAAAATAGGTGATGCTGATTCGTCAATTTCTTTGGTGAAAATTGTCCCTGTGATTTTCCAATTTGTTAATTCATTTGTTGTATAGAACATTATACGGTCTTCACCGTCAAAGACATATTCAAACGTTCCCGATTTGTTGTCGTATATTTTGTCGAGGAAACTTTCTTTTAATTCGCCACCTGCTTCTAAAGTTGGATGCGAAATGACCAAATTATTGTCACCAAAAATAGAAGGATATCCATTTTTTCCGATTTTTATAGAATCCGAAATTTTTTGAAGGTCTGTTAATTTTAAATCAATTGCCACTACCCCAGATTGATCTTTTAACTGACGAGCAACTGTTACGACCATTTCTCCAGTACCTGCATCTATGTAAGGATTCGTAATTAAAGTCTCGCCGTTTAATGCCTTAGCCCTTTTATACCAATCTCTTTCCAAAGGATTATAATCCGCACTATTTATTTTTGGTTCTTGAATGAAAGTTCCGTCATTTGTTCCAATATAAATACTTAAAACATCTGGACTCAGCTTCATATATTCTTGAAAATTTGGTAGTATTGTGGTTTCCTTCTGTTCGTACTTAGAAGAATCTATTTCCTTGCTAAATGAAGTAATTTCGTTTATTTTTGCGCTAATGGAACTATCAATTAGCGTATTCAAAATTTTAACACTTTCATCCGCACTAAAAAGTATTTCTTCTTTTATCGAATTTTTAGCCGAAAGATACGATAAGCTCCCTACTGAAATAACTGGGATTAGTAAGATAAGAGCAAATAACATGTAGAGCTTACCCTTAAAGCTTCTAAATAATTTTTTCATGTAACAGTTCTCCTTTTATCTTCAAAATTCTTATGATCGATGAAATATCGCCCAAGGCTTTTATCGGAAGAAATACTTAAATTCAAACCCCTTTTTTCATTTTTTTGATTTAACTAGGCTTCATCATAAGCTTTCAGAAGAAAAAAATGGTATCATCTATCGACAACGAAAAATCAATGTGGAATCTATTTTTGGATTCTTAAAGAAAAATATTCCTTTTATTCGATTTCCTTTCCGTAGTAAAAATAAGGTTGAAAACGAAGTAGGTTCTGTTTTGACGCCATTAAATCTTCGTAAATACACTACCATTATTTAAAAAGGTAAAGAAAATAGAATGACTTGGTCAGAGAAATCGTGCTATTTCGATTTCTCTTTTTCTATCAATTAGTTATGTCCCAGTCTCGTTTATTAATGTTGATTGAGTACTTCAAAGATTTATCGAAACAAAATCCTGTTTTATCCGAAAAACAACCTCTTTCTATTAACAACGTTTTACCAAGGAGCCATTCTTTATTTAAAATGAAATCTTACTCTCATTGAAACAATAGTTTTTAAACAATTTGAAATGCCACCCCTCAAAGGAGGAATGGCATTTTTTCGTATGTCTATTAATATTTAAATTGACTAATTAGCTGTTTTAGTTCATCTGCCATATGCGCAAGCGCTTGTGCAGAAGCATTAATTTCTTCCATTGAAGCTAATTGTTCCTCTGTAGACGCTGCAACGTCCTCTGAAGCAGCTGCATTTCCTCGTGCGGAGAATGCCAAATCCTCCGTAACAGCTGTTACCTCTTGTACACTTGCTGACATCTGTTCAGATGCAGAAGAGACCTCTTCCATTTTAGGAGTAATTTTATCCATGCTTGTCTTAATCACTTGGAATTTAGTGATAGCTTCATCCGATACTTGTAGTCCATTTTCAACATCCTCTGTCACTTTTGCCATAATGTTTACAGATTGTTCTGTTTCTAATTGAATACCATGAATGAGCTCGAAAATTTGCTGTGCAGATTCCTGAGATTGCTCCGCCAATTTTCTTACTTCATCAGCAACAACTGCAAAGCCTTTTCCGTGCTCCCCTGCTCTTGCTGCCTCAATTGCTGCATTGAGAGCAAGTAAATTCGTTTGATCTGCAATACTTGTAATCACATCTAAAATGGATGTAATTTGCTTAGAGCGCTCATGTAGTGTTTGAATTTTCGTGTTTGAATCGGTCACCGATACATGAATAGACTGCATTTGATCTTTTGTATTTTGAACTGCATGTCCACCTTCATCTGCTTGTAGTGTTGCATGCTGCGAAAGATCCGTCACAGTAGAAGAGATCTCTGCAATATGAAGAATGGCCTTCGAAAGCTCCTGTAAAGATTCTGCATTTTTGTTAGCACTCGTCGTTTGCGTGTCAGCACTCGTCGCAACATCTTGTATCGAAATAGCCACTTTTTCAGTAGCAATGCTCGTTTGGTTAGCATTGGCTGTTAGCTCTTCTGCAGACGAAGCTACCTCTTCGGCATTTTGTTCAATTTTTTGAATTAGAGTTCTTAAACTGTCTTGCATATCGTTAAAGGCTTGTCCAAGCTGTCCAATCTCGTCATGAGATGTGATTGTCACTGTCTCTGTTAAATCGCCTTTACTAATCGTGACTGCACTATCCTTGAGCAATTTAATCGGTTTTATGATGCCCTTCAGAACAAAATAGAAAACAACCGTACTGATAACAATCGCACTAATTAACACGAGTATCGTTTGATATAAAATAGGAGATGCTGACTCGTTAATTTCATTTGTAAAAATCGTGCCGGTAATTTTCCAATTCGTCAGCTCATTCGTTGTAAAGAACATAATACGGTCATCACCGTCAAAGACATATTCAAACGTTCCCGATTTGCTGTCGTACATTTTGTCGATAAAGCTTTCATTTATTTCGCTACCCGGTTCTATAGTTGGGTGTGAAATAACCATTTTATCTTCACCAAAAATAGAAGGATATCCTTTTTTTCCGATACTAATAGAGTCCGAAACTTTTTGAAGGTTTGTCAATTTTAAATCAATTGCTACTACCCCAGATTGATCTTTAACCTGACGAGCAATTGTAACGACCATATCCCCTGTCGCTATATCCTTATACGGCTCTGTTATTAGCGTTTCTCCCTTCAAAGCCGTAGCTTCTTTATACCAATCTCTATCCAGAGGATTGTAATCAGCACTATTTGATGATGGCTCTACAAATACTGCTCCATCACTTGTTCCAAGATAAATGCTTAGAACTTCTGGATGCAACTTTATATATTGTTGAAATTTTGTTCGAACTGCAGATCCCTGCTGTTCATACATCGTAGAATTTATATCCTCACTAAACACACTAATGTCCTTTGTTTTTGCACTGATCGTATTATCAATTAACGAGTTTAAAATTTTTACACTTTCATCCGCACTAAATAGTATTTCGTCTTTTATCGAATCTTTTGCCGAAATGTACGATAAGCTTCCGACAGAAATAACTGGGATTAGTAAGATAAGAGCAAATAATGTATAGAGCTTCCCCTTAAAGTTTCCAAATAATCGTTTCATGTAATAGCTCTCCTTTTAACTTTACAAGCGTATATTTTGTGGCTTCCTTTAAAAGGAAACCGTCCCTGTTCACACATTTCCCTTCTTGGATCGATTAAATTTTCTCCTTAAGTTTTATCGGACGAAATACTAAAATTCAAACCCCCTTTTTCATTTTTTTGATTTTCCTAGCATAAATTCTTCGATTCTTGCACTTTTTCATTAAGTAGTTAAGCATAAAACCCCTATGTATCATACTTTAACTATGATGCATAGGGGCTCTTGTTGTTAATATTTAAATGTCTGAATTGATTCTTGTAGGTCTATCGCCATTTTCGCCAAATGCGTAGAGGCTGCAGCTACTTCTTCCATCGCTGCATTTTGTTCCTCAGCGGATGCCGCGACACTTTGAACATTGCTACTCGATTTCATCGACACTTCGCTAATGTAGTCGATTTCTTTTACAAGTTTTTCGATATCTTGATGGATCGTTCGAATGGCTGCTGTAACTGATTGTGCTTGTGCCTGCACGTCATTAATGGCATTGTCAATTTGTATGAAATTATCTCTTGCCACATTAACTTTTTCACGACCGGCTTTTACTGAATCATTACTGTTGATCATGTCTTCCTCGATAATTCTTGTATCCTCAGTAATTTGCCCTACGACTTTTTCAATATCTACTGCTGCTAAATTTGATTCATCTGCTAGCTTTCGTACCTCTTCTGCCACTACTGCAAAGCCCTTGCCATGCTCACCACTGCGTGCAGCTTCTATAGAGGCGTTGATAGCCAATAGATTTGTTTGAGTCGCAATATTTTTAATAACATTGACTGCTGAGACAATTGCTGCTGTATTTTCATCTAAGTCTTTAACACGAGTACTTAGTTCTGCTGTATTATCCGCAATTTCATTCATCTGTTCAATGACATTTCGAACAGATGAACGTCCTATGCTAGCCATATTTTTAGTTTCTACCGTTGCATCGTTTACATGATCAATACTCGTTGATATGTCATCCATTTTTTTCAAAATGTGTGAGGATAAGTTTCGTACATCACCTGTCAATGTATCCTGTTCCTCAATACCGTGGGCAATATCTTGGATCGATTCTGAGACAACTTCTGTTGCCTGTGTCACTTCCATACTACTCGCTGTAAGCTGCTCGGAAGTAGCTGCTACCTGCTCAGATGAATTAGCTACATGCTTCATAGTATGTCTAAGCTTTTCTGACATCGAATTAAAGGAAGCAGCCAGCTGTGCAAACTCATCCTTTGTTTTAAATTGCAGGTGTGTTTGTAAATTACCATTTGAGAATTTGTCCATCTCTACTACAGTTTGTTGAATATTTTTCGCTACTCTTCGCCCAAAAACTGTCGCAATAATAATGCTTATAAGCAAGGAAACTATTGCTAGTACAGCAATTTCTTTGCCACTTCTGTCGCCTTTTTGCTTTGTAGCCTCTATACGAGCTTGCATTTCGTCCTGCTGAGCCGTTGCCATCGTTTTCCCAAACTCAACGAGCTTGAGAGAACCTTTCCCTAAAATTGGTAATGCTAACTGCTGTGCTTGCTGTTTATCACCACTTTGAAAAAGCGGTACAATTTGATCATCTATAGGTTTTTCCCATTCCTCTAACTGCTTTAAAAATTGTTCAAAATCTGCATTTTTATGTCCGAGTTCTTCAATACGAAGAATGGATTTATGTAAGGTATCTCGTATTTCAAGATGATTGTCGAGCATATCTTTTTTCCCATATAACATATACCCTCGAATGGCTGCGTTTGCCCGAACCGTTTGGAAGGAAATATCATTATATAAATTGATTAATTCCGTGTTTTTTTCGATTTCCGCAAGTGTCTGTTTATTGTCATTTAAATAATACATTGCAATACTAGTGATTAGTAATAGAAATAAAAATACTATACCAAAAGCAAATTGCAGTTTTCGTTCTACCGTTAATCTCATACGACTCCCTCTATTCTACTATTTACATTATCTCTCTTGAGTATAGCCTAAATATATCTATCATCCTATAAGGAGTGCGCCTTTTATCATAAATTAACACTAAAATTTTACAAAAAATAAAACAAGTCTCTAAATGCCTTGACTTCTCCAACTTTTAAAAAGTTTTTATCAGCATTCAAAATGTCTTCGTCAGTAACTGGTACAGAAATGCCCAACACACCAAAAAAAGCCATCACACACTAGTGAGACGGCCCCATTTCTATCTTTGATGTTTTTTTAACATAGACTCTGTAAATGCTTGAGATTGCCCTTTTGGCACACTTAATGTTTGCCACTCAGAGCCCTTTACTTGCTTAGCAATGTAAACGATTTGACCGACATGTTGTGAATAATGAACCATTTGCCTTTCGATAGCATCTATAACAGAATGCTGTTCTCCCCTTATCGTTACAACCCTTTGTAAATCTACTTCCGTTAATCCTTGTAAAGCGTCTAAACATACTTGCCAGCCCTGTTCCCATACTGTAATGACCTCTTCTATAGTTTGTAGGCTATCCGTAAATTCATCATCACGATTTCTCGTTGCTTTCTCACCATCTGTCGTTAAAAAATCAGTCCATCTCGAGATCATATTACCAGCAACGTGTTTTACTATAACGGCAATGCTATTGGATTCCTCATTAAAAGCCCAATGTAGTTGTTCGTTATTTAATTGACAGAGAGTTTTATCGCCTAATTCTTTCATACTTTTAAACCTTTTTAGAATAACATTTAAATAAGTCTGCTCAATGCTCATTTATAAACGCCCCCGGATATTATTAAACTAAATATATGCAGTTTTTTAAACTTAGAAAATACATTGTGGATTGATTTTTATTCAATCGTCTATTTAAATGATGTTAAAATTATAAAAGATTAAATTTCGTCCATAAAAAAAAACCGTCTCTTCGTTAATCGAGACGGTTTCCTTTCATCCATTATAAATTTTCATCAATATATGTTTCTATATCTGATACAATTGTGTCAATTGGCACATCATCCGCATTCTTTGCAAATCCTGAATACATTTTTACGATTACGCCATCTTTATCAACTAAGAAAAATTGATTTCCGTGTATTACTTGGTCGGTATTAGGATCATCTTTTACTAATATTTTCGTTGATTTAACTGCAAACTGCTCGATATACTTTTGTGAATATCCAGTAAGAAGATTCCATTTCGATTTATCCGGAACATTATATTTACCCAAATAATCAGCTAATACTTGTGGCTTATCCACATCAGGATCAATTGAAAACGCAACAATATTATAATTCTCTACACCTTTTTTCTTTAGCTTTTCCTGAACTTGCGTCATATTAAAGGTCATTGGTGGGCAAATTGATCTACAATTTGTGAAAATATACATACCAATCCACGGTTTTCCTTTTAAGCTGTCTAAAGAAACTTTATCCCCGCGTTGATTAACATGTTCAAAATCTGGTAATTCCAAGCTATAATCTGCTTTAAATTTTGTATTTCCACACGCACTGAGCACTGCTGCTAATGCAAAAAGTAGAACAAGCCCAATTATTTTATTTTTCATCTTTAACACGCTCCCCACTACTACCCCCATCCTATCGTACGATGTCACTATTGACAAGGACACTCAAGTGACATCTTTCGTACATCTTTGTGAAATCGATTTCACTTTAAGGAAACAAGTGCATCATGAATTGCATCTAATTTAACTTCTACTCGGTGCAGTAAATAAAACGACACTAAAATAGGAAAACCGATATCCGATATCATGTTTAACCACTGTTCCATATTATCCCCTCCTTCGCAAGATAAACTATTACTGAAAATGGTCCTTGCAGTACATTCTGCAAAGACCATTCCATGATTATTCGATCCCTAAATCAAATTCTGTTACTTGTCGGTCAACGATACGAGCTCCGCTCATCGCAACTAGAGTGCCAGCTTGTCCATCAAAAACGTTTTTAGCGATCATTTTTTTCATTACCTTCTGAATGTCTTCTGTTGTTAATTTTGGCTTCGGCGCATCAATAGAAAATGTGGCCTTTTTCCCTGCTGATGTTTCAAATTGTAGCTCTAAAACTTGTGTCATAACTTTCCCTCCTTAGGATAATTCTGTTGTTTCTAGTTTTACTATACTGTCTAGTGCGTGTGAAGATAGACTTGCAATGGCATATGCTACCTCTACTAAATCCTCTGCCGTATGCGAGCCGTTTAAATTGCGGTACGTCTTTGTTGTGAACATGGGCTCGTTTTGTGCATTGTGCCTATCGACATACTTTAAGCGCAGTGTAGCGCCTACAAAATTGACTTTTGCCATGAGGGTCACCTCCTTTCTACACAATATATACCGACTAGTTGCTAAAAAAGGGACATTTAGGATGAATTTTTTTATGGAAGCTTTTATAATAGAGTGAGAGAAGACAAAGAGGTGAACGATTTGTTAAGTGGTTGGTTTTTATGGTTTATCCTATTTTGGGTAGTTGTACTCATTTCATTTATGGGGATTGGCGGGTTTTTTATGTTCCGCAAATTTTTAAAGGCATTACCGAAACAGGACGGTAAATCTGATTTAGATTGGCAGGAGTATTATTTAGATAAAACCATTCATTTATGGGGACAACCTGAAAAAGAGCTTTTATATGAGCTTGTAAGCCCTGTACCTGAGCTATTTAGACAAGTAGCGAAGGAAAAAATAGCGGGTAAAATTGGCGAGCTTGCTTTAGAAGAAAAAGCACCTGCCATTAGCCAAGAATTGATTATTCGCGGCTATATTCAAGCAACGCCTAAACGCGACCATAAATTTTTACGTAAAAAATTAGATGAAATGCAAATTGACATCGCTCCATATGAACATCTATTTGAATGAAGAAACGCTGCACACTGTTTTTGTGCAGCGTTTTTCCGCTATATACATGTTTACTAATGCTTCGGGGTAACTTTTCATTACATAAATTGCCCATAAGCATTACTTTTCTTTATCTATGAATTCATTACCCATCGATCTTTCATAAACAAAATCCGACAGATGATAAAGATGATTAAAGTTAAAGTAAGATTACTTATAAATGTAATAGCAATATGATCAAACTGAACAATTCCAAAAAGTAACTCTTTAAATATCGTAAATAAATTGACAATTGGAATAGCAAAATGCACAATTTCTAATTCATTAATGCCTAAACCCATAATGTACATTGCAGGGAGTATTACAAGCATTAAAAACGGTGTGCTATAAGTTTGGGCCTCCTTAACGGTTTTTGCTAAAATACTTGTCAACATTAAGAAGGATGCACATACTGAAGCATAAACAACTGCTGTCAAAATAGCTGTTATTAAGACAATATACGTTGCTTCTCCTAATGAAATAGCGGCTTTTAAATCTGTTGTAAATAAGACGATCTCGCTGACAACCACGATTAATGTGATAATTCCTGTAAGTGATGCGATAGTTGTAGTCGTCAGCCATTTTGCCATTAATAACGTAGAACGTTTTACAGGAGTCATTAAAATAGCCTCCATCGTTTTACGCTCCTTTTCTCCTGCAAACAAATCTCCCGCTGATGGACCTGCTCCCATGCCAACTGCTACCGCCAAAATTAAAGGGATTAAATAAGCAATCATCGCCAATGAAAAATCTCCCTCAATTGTTTCCTCATAAGCAATAGAAAACGGCTCCATAATAGAAGCATCAATCTGAAGTTGTTGTAATCGTTCACTAATGATTGTTTTTTCATAATCCGATAATGCACTTTCTATATTGGACATAACAATCCCGGAATTTTGACTAAGTACATCTCCAATGATTGTAATTTCCATCGTATCATTACTTTTTTCAACTTCCGTAACACTTCTACTAAATTCAAGCCCAATAATTGCACGCCCATCTATAACTGCACTTTTAGGATCGTTTACTTCTATAAATTCGAGATTTTTATAGTTTGCAAATATATCTCTATCGGCTTCGTCAAATGGTTGTTTAACAGCAACTGTATACACTTCATTTTTCCCATGTGAAGCAAACTGCTCTAAAACAAAAACAAAGCATGTCATAAGCACAATCGGTAAAACAACTGTTAATAATAGTGTTCGGCGATCACGAAAACAGTCTTTCAATTCTTTAAGATAAATATTAAATAGCATAGTCATCTTCACCTCTTACTAATTTACTCATAAAGATAAAATTCAAATCTCGGCTGCTTTCTTGCTCATACAACTGTTCAAGTGATCCGTGATAAACCAATTCGCCTTTATGAATCATTGCAACAGCATCACAAAGCATAGATACTTCCTCCACAATATGACTAGAGAATATAATTGTTTTTCCTTCCCTTTTTAGCTGATGAACAAGCTGTCTAAATACATTTGAGGAAGTGATATCGAGACCCGTCGTTGGCTCATCAAATAATATTATTTGTGGATTGTGTACAAGGGTACGTGCAATAGCAACCTTTTGACGCATGCCCTTTGAAAAACTTCCTACCTTACGATCCATATAGTCTCTCATTCCAAACATTTTTGAAAGTTCATCAATTCGTACTTTTGTTTCATGCTTGCCAAGTCCATATAACATTGCAAAATATTCGAGATTTTCGCGTGCGGTAAATCGGTCATATAATCCCGTCTCACTCCCGAAAAGCACACCAATCTTTTTTTGAATTTCTGCTGACTGTTTTACCGTATCAAATCCTCCAACTAAGACCTGACCAGTTGTGGGATCTAATAATGTTGCAATTGTACGCAACAAAGTCGTCTTTCCGGCGCCATTTTCACCAAGTAACCCTAATACCTCTCCTTGCTTCACCTCAAACGATACATGCTTCAAAGCCGTGACATATTTCTTTTTATCTTTGAACTGCTTCGTTACTTCTTGTATTTGAATCATTGTCTCACCTCATTCAATTTTCTTAGCTTAATCTTACATAGCAAAACTAGGGGTGTCTGCCATTATGTCGCGAATATACCTTTTTATGTCGCGAATCGGTAAAATTGTAGAAAAACAATAAAAATAATCTGTTATGATAGTAAAGAAATAATATTTATTTTGCTGAAGGTGTTAAATATGAAAATTGGTATAGTAGATGATCGTCAAATAGATTTAGATAAAATTCATGGCATTATTTCTTCAGTAGAGGATGTTGAAATTATCTTTTCTACAACATCAGCGGAGGAAGCTTATGAACAAATTAAGAAACAGTCCATTGACCTATTAATTGCAGATATAGAAATGCCTCATTTATCCGGTTATGAACTAGCTGATATCATACATTCGCATGCTTTAAATATTACAGTCATTTTTGTCACTGCTAATAGCGGCTACGCAGTTCACGCATTTGAATTACAAGTTCATGATTATATAATGAAGCCATATTCGAGAGAACGTTTAATACAATCCATTGAACGATTAATGGAAAAAAATAAAAAATCTGAAATAACTGGACGCCTATATTTAAAGAAAAAGAACAATATTCACATTGTCCAAAAAAAGGATATTATTTTTATTGAACGATCTGGTCGTTCTACAACGATACATACAAAAACGGGTCCGATAACAACCTACCAGACACTAAATGAACTTGAAGGGGAACTACGAGAACGAGATTTTCTTAGATCACATCGCTCATTTATTATCAATATACATTTTGTTACAAACTTCTCCCTGTATGCTAAGAACTCGTACATGGTGTCATTTGAAGGAATCGAAGAAAAAGCTATGATTACAAAAGAAAACGTTGATTTTTTACAGAAACATTATTTTTGAGGTGGTGGTTTAATTTGTCCCAAATTAGCACTATTTTATATTTCACTTTATTTTTAATCATTCATGTACAAGCACAAATTACATTTTTTCAGCTTTCTATTCCAATTTATTTGATAGCTTTAGTCGTTCTAATTATCGTATTTTTGCTTAGAGATCGCCTTGCATCACCACAGTTGTTCTTTTGTATGATTCAAGGAATTGTGTGTAGTATCTATTTCTTAGTAGCCCCTTCCGCTATATATCTAGTTGCAATAGTTCTTTTTCTTTTATTGGAATGGTATCGAAGAAAAGAGTCGAGGAATAATAAATCGCTACAAGTAACTTTACATCAAATTCAGACCCAACAAAGTCAAGTTAATGAGACTTTTAGAGTTGTTCGCCAGGAACGGCACGATTTTTTAAAACATGTAGCAGCCTTACACTTTTTAATGGAAAAGAACGATTATCTTGCAGCTAAGGATTATTTACATCAACTTGTGGAAGGTTACGAGGAAACAAATCTCTCTATTAAGGGAGAACGGGGAGTTATAGCAGGCATTTTACACGACAAGTATAAACATGCAAAAGCATCAAATATAACAATCCTCTATGATTTAGACACCCCCTGCTCACAACTACCTATAGCAGATACACATCTCGTTGCATTACTCGGCAACATACTAACCAATAGTATTGAAGCCTGTCAAGAATGGCAAGTACTAAATCAAGACAAGGGCACTATTAGTTTACAGCTTTATAAACGAAGTGGTTTATACATTTTGATTTGTAAAAACAGCACAATCCCACTGCCTACAAACATCGTAGATTCTTTATTTGACCGCTCTGGGCTAACAACAAAGCAGGAGCACGAAGGCCTAGGTACAACGATTATTAAAGATATAGTCCAAAAATATAATGGTTTCTTAGACTTCACTTATAAAGATGAGGAATTTACACTAAAGCTAAAATTTCCTGCAGTTCATTAAAAGCTATTTCTATAAAAATGGACATGTAAAAAGAATTCTGTACGGTAAAAGTACAGGATTCTTTTATTATTCGTTCGCTTTTGTTTTTCTTTCCGTCGCTCTGACTTCTATCCTTCACTTTGGCTCTTTCTTCCGTCGCTTTTGCCTTTCTTTCCGTCGCTCGGCCGACTCTTTCCGTCGTTCCGGCAATACTATCCGTCGCTCTCATTTCTATCCTTCACTTTGGCTCTTTCTTCCGTCGCTTTTGCCTTTCTTTCCGTCACTCGGCCGACTCTTTCCGTCGTTCCGGCAATACTATCCGTCGCTCTCATTTCTATCCTTCACTTTGACCTCTTTCATCCTTCACTTTGACTCTACCATCCTTCGCTTTGGCTACCCTTTCCGTCACTCGGACGATTCTATCCATCGCTTCGCCAACTTCATCCGTCGCTCGACCTACTCTATCCATCAACAAAACCACGCGCACATAAAAAAACTACACTAGATTAAATCTCTAGTGTAGTTTCTCCACTACATATTCTTCAGCGGAATTGTTTTTTTGATTTTTATAAATTGAATAAGCATTGCGATTCGCCAAGGGAGTAACATAGCGAACGCTAAAATCCAAAACATTCCTGCTAATTCACCAACGTCTATCGAGCTACTTAATATCATTTTTGCGATTACACGGAACACTAATAGTCCGACTAATATAAAAACGAACGCTTTTGAACGTTTTAAATAAATATCTTGACCTTTTACTTCAAACTTAGAAGTGGCAATTAAGATTGTTGAGAACACCACGCCGACTGCAGCCGCTTCAAGGATTTGCATGGGCGGTACTCTAAATTGTTCAAATAAAAACATTAACGCACCTGTAGACATTGCAATAGGTGGAATGATAATTTTCTTCTCATTGGTAGGTTTCTTAGATGCTCGCATACGTAAAACCATGACAAAGGTACCCATAAAAATGGCCATTATGGTAGAACCTATTACATAATATTGAGAAGGGATATTGCTAAACATAAAAATTCCTCCTCTAATGTCATTAACAATTTTGTCCAAGTAATTGATCAACGACAGCTTTTAATCTTTCTGGCTCAAAAGGTTTTGTCATAAAATCCTTTGCACCACTTTCAATTGCTTCCACGATTAACTTCTGTTGTCCTAAAGCTGTAATCATTATTATTTTTGCATCTGGAAATTCAGGAATGATTTCTTTTACTGCTGCAATACCTGTCATAACTGGCATTGTTACATCCATCGTTACAAGATCGGGTTGTAACTCACGATACATAGCCACAGCTTCTTTCCCATTTGCTGCTTTGCCGACTACTTCATAACCCCACTCAGTAAACATATTACTTATTGCAACACGCATAAAGAGCGTATCATCCACTACTAAAACTGTAGGCATATGTTCATCTCCCTCCACGTTAAAGTACGGTATGCCCATTTAGTTTAGCAGATTAGAAGCCCTTAAATCCACCAAAAATAGGCTCTAATATACGCGTAATATAACTTAATCCATCAAAGAACAGTAAAATACCTACGACAATCATAATATAACCGCCGATTTTCACAATTTTTTGGCTATGTGTACGAATCCAAGTCATACGTGCTATAAAGAACGATAACACGAAGAATGGAATCGCAAAACCTAAATAATAAGCTAACATATAGCTAAATCCTGCTGTTGGATTTGCACTTGCTAAAGCAATGATCGAAGCTAAAATTGGACCTGTACACGGCGTCCAGCCAGCAGCAAAGGCTATTCCGATTAATACCGATCCTAAATAACCAGATGGTCGGTTTTTAAATTGGAATTTTCGGTCCTTCATTAAAAAGTCTATTTGTAGTAATCCTACAATCATTAAACCAAATACTACGATTAAAATGGCTCCAACCTGACGTAATAATGTTTTATAATTAAGGAAGAACTCTGCTGCTAATGATGCACTTAGACCAATTAAAATAAAGATGATTGAAAATCCTAGTAAAAAGAAGAGGGTGTGCAAAATTGCACGCTTTTGCATCATACCTCGTTCCGATTTTAGCTCATCTAGTGACATACCTGTTATGTATGATAAAAATGCTGGATACAGCGGTAGCGTACATGGTGAAATAAAGCTTAAAAACCCTGCACCTAAAGCTAAAAATACGTTAATATCAGTTTGCATATTTCCTCACTCGCTCCTTACAGTTACTGTCTCCATCGTACCAAAAATCATTGTAAATTGCGCCCTTCCTGTTTGTGAACGTTTCATGGCAAAAAGGTGTTGAAAAAGTGAAGTTCCATCATACTATTAAACAAAATTTAATTTTCATACCTTATGACATCAAAGTGTATTTGTTAATGTACTTTTGCATTATGCGCCCCCTCGTTTTATCTGTCAATAAAATTCACTATAATTCTGCACAGCTTTATATAGAGGATCTTATATTAAATATCAGCTTTGCGGATTACCGTTTTTATACATTCGATTAAATTCGAATAGCCTGATTTCTGCTACGGGCTACAATCAGTATATTTTAGCAAAATACCAACAAAAAATACTTTTATTACTTAATCATAAACCAATTTTTTTATTAACAAACCTGATTAAATGTAATACCTTTTTTATTTACTAAATTATTAGTAAATAACTTTTCTTCATGTATAATAAAAAACAATAGAACCATTGATAGAGATAAATGAGGTGTAGTCCTTGGAATTAAGAAAAATTAAACCAAAAAAAATATATGAGGAAGTGTCTGAAATCCTCTATGAAAAAATTAGAGCTGGCGAACTGAAGCCTGGTGACCGACTTGATTCAGTAGAACAGCTTGCTGAACAATTACAGGTAAGCAGATCTGCCATCCGAGAAGCTCTTTCCGCTTTAAAAGCAATGGGGCTTATTGAAATTAAACAAGGCTCAGGCACATTTGTTAAAAGTAATCAAACCAAACAGCTCGATTTCCCCTTATCGACTGCCATTTTAACAAATAAGCAAGATATCTCACATTTGTTAGAAGTACGCAAAATTATAGAAGGAGGCGCAGCGGCTAGCGCAGCCCTTCATCGAACTGAAGAAGACTTACAGTCAATGATGCAAATTTTAGATGAAATGAAACGTGTACAAGGTGATGGAGAGCTAGGGGAAAAAGTGGATTTCCAATTTCACACGGCCATTTCTACAGCGTCTCAAAACCCCCTACTCGCAACGATATTAGACCAGGTTTCAGGCTTAATGATCGAAACGATGAGAGAAACACGTCGAATATGGTTGTACTCTAAAAAAACTACAAGCGAAAAGCTATATGATGAACATATGCAAATTTTCCTCGCGATAAAACAGCAAAATGAAGAGCTTGCAAAACATGCTATGGCTTCGCATTTAAGTAATGTGGAGAATGTCTTATTGCAATATTTTGAAACAACTAAAACTTTATAATAAACAGTAGCTGCCTAGTTTTGAATAGGCGGCTTTTTACTTCTTTCAGCCCCGAAGTATAATTAATTTTTCGAAAATTTCAAATAAACACCTTTCATTCTTCCGAAAAGTTGTAGTATGATAAAAACAATATATTTACTTCCAAAGTCATCTGATGACCTGTTGATTTATCTATTTGAGGAAAAAGGAGCGATTATGAATGAAAGTAACACTTTTTGCGACTTGTTTAGTTGATATGTTTCAAGGTGATGTAGGAAAGGCTGTTGTTGAGGTTCTTGAAAGGCTCGGGTGTGACCTAGACTTTCCTGAATATCAAATTTGCTGTGGGCAGCCTGCGTACAATAGTGGCTATGTAAAAGAGTCCCAAAATGCTATGAAGAAAATGATAACAGCCTTTGAACATGCTGAATACGTCGTCTCCCCTTCTGGTTCCTGCGCCTATATGTTTAAAGAATATCCAGAAGTATTTCGGGGTGATCCTGTTTGGGAGCCAAAAGCGCAAGCATTGGCAGATAAAACATATGAATTTACAGAGTTTATAGTAGATGTATTGAAGGTCGAGGATGTAGGTGCCCATTTAGAGGGTAAGGCTACCTATCATACCTCCTGTCATATGACACGTTTACTTGGAGTTACTGAAGCACCGTTAAAATTATTAAATCAGGTTAAAGGCTTGCAGTATGTCGAACTCCCAGGAAAAGATCGGTGCTGTGGATTTGGCGGAACGTTTTCAGTAAAAATGGGCAATATTTCAGGAGAAATGGTCAATGAGAAAGTACAGAATGTTGAAGAAACAAGGGCAGATATTTTAATCGGAGCTGATGCTGGTTGCTTAATGAATATTGGTGGTCGCATTACTCGGCAAGGTAAACCTATTAAAGTCATGCATATTGCTGAAGTATTAAATAGCTGATCCATAATCGTGTCCGGAGTCGGCTTTGTGCGCAAAAGCGAAGCGATTTTTAGGCTAACATTAAGAAATCCTTGCCGGTTCCGTGACATCTGCTGAAAGAAGCTAAAAGGGGGTAAATGAAATATGTCTATGAAAACAAGTAATGAACGCTTTCATCATCGAGTAGCGAAAGAATTAGAAAATACATTTATGCGCGGAGCTGTGTCGAGCGCACAGGAACGCCTTCAGACACGTCGGCTAGAACAGGCTGATGAGCTCGGACATTGGGAGGAATGGCGTTCGCACGGTGAAGAAATTCGAAAGCATGTGCTTGCGAACTTAGATTATTACTTATACCAGCTAAGTGAAAATGTTTCAAAAAGAGGTGGGCATGTTTACTTTGCCCAAACTGCGAAAGAAGCGACAGACTATATTCAAAGTATCGCGAAAAATAAAAACGCCACTAAAATTGTGAAATCAAAATCTATGGTAACGGAGGAAATTGATCTAAACGCCGCTTTAGAAAAACTCGGATGCCAAGTCATAGAAACAGATCTTGGAGAGTACATTTTGCAAGTAGATGATCACGAGCCACCCTCTCATATCGTTGCTCCAGCTTTACATAAAAATAAGGAGCAGATTCGTGATATTTTCAAAGAAAAACAAGGCTATGAGAAAAGTGAAGAGCCAGAGGAATTAGCTTTATATGTACGTCAAAAATTAAGGAATGAATATTTAACAGCCGACATAGGCATTACAGGCTGTAACTTTGCTATTGCAGAGAGCGGCTCGATTACACTTGTGACAAATGAAGGGAACGCAGATTTAGTAACAGCCTTGCCCAAAACACAAATTACGGTAATGGGGATGGAAAGAATTGTTCCTACATTTGAAGAGATGGAAGTCTTAGTAAGCTTATTAACGAGAAGTGCAGTTGGCCAAAAGCTAACAAGCTATATTACAACGTTAACGGGGATCAAAGATGAAGGTGACACAGATGGACCAGAGGATTTCCATTTAGTTATCGTCGATAATGGACGTTCTGCTATCTTAGGTAGTGAATTCCAGCCTATTTTACAATGTATCCGCTGTGCAGCCTGTGTTAACGCTTGCCCTGTTTATCGACATGTTGGTGGGCATTCGTATGGCTCTATCTATTCTGGGCCAGTAGGTGTTGTTCTTTCGCCATTATTAGGTGGCTATGAGGATTTCAAAGAGTTACCATATGCCTCCACTTTATGTGGTGCCTGCACGGATGCTTGTCCTGTCAAAATACCGTTACATCAGCTTATCCATAGACATCGACAAGTAATTGTTGAAAACGAAGGCAAAGCTCCTGTATCAGAAAAGCTTTTAATGAAGGCCTTCGGTTTAGGTGCTTCCTCCCCTACCCTATATAAAATGGCGACAAAAGTGGCTTCACCAGCCATGGCTCCATTTACGAAAGATCAGAAAATTTCAAATGGCCCTGGCCCATTAAAGGCTTGGACGGAAGCAAGGGATTTTCCAGCTCCCAATAAAAATCATTTCCGCGACTGGTTTAAACACCGCCAACAAGGAGGCGATGAATAATGACAGGTACTATTGAAAATAGAGATGTATTTTTAGCAAACATTGCGAAACAACTTGGACGTGCACCAAGAACAGAAATAGCACGACCAACATGGCAATATCATCCACAAGATCGTGTCCTAAAAGAAGCGACAAAAGATGAGTTAGTAAAAGTTTTAGCTGCTCAATGCAAAAATATTCATACGGATATTGTCATTTCAAATACAGCTAATCTTCCTACAGATTTACAAAAAGTAGTTGAGTATTATGGAGGCCAATCTGTTATAACATGGAAAGATGAGCGTTTTAAGAGCTATGGACTCTCCCCATTGATGACCGAGCAATGGCCACAAGCAAATATTCAGCTGCACGAATGGGACTCCGAGCGGCCAGAGGAAAATATTCGACAGGCCGAAAAAGCGAACATCGGCATTACGATAAGTGAAATAACATTAGCAGAATCAGCAACTGCTGTACTTTTTAGTAGTAAAGATAAAGGTAGATCCGTTAGCTTTTTACCAAAGAACTCTATTATTTTAATCCCTAAAAGTACGATTGTTCCAAGGATGACGCAAGCAGCCCGCTTAATTAGCGAAAAAGTTAGAAGTGGCGAGCAAATCGCTTCCTGCATCAACTTTATAACTGGACCAAGTAATTCGGCAGATATCGAAATGATTCTTATTGTTGGTGTACATGGGCCCATTCACGCAACTTATATTGTGATTGAGGATCAGTAAATCAATTTCGCTTGGCATTCGCTGCATTGATTTGTTACTGAAAACAAACCAGGCATACTTCAGTGCTGAAGGCATGCCTGGTTTTATTTTTTAAACGTTAAAACTAGTGAAATTCGCTGGTGAATGGCTCCGAATCGCTGATAAATTTGCCACCATCGCTGATAACTTTCATAAATCGCTGATAAAACTGCCTTTTTCGCTGATAAATCTCATCTCGTTATTAATACCTTTAGCGAGCCATCAATTTGTTACACTCTTTGATACTATCTTTTGTTCATAAAACTCTGGATGTGCTTCTTTTAAGACCGATGTTCGCAGCATAACTAATGATATCGTTACGATAATTACACTTGTGACAAGTAAAATAATTGTGGCTGGGAATGAATCGTACAAGATGCCGTAAACGACCATTCCGATCGGCATCATTGACATTGCCATTGTTTCCATTAATCCCAATACACGTCCACGGTATTCTTCTGAAATTAGCTTTTGCATATAAACCATAATCGGCATATTAATTCCCATCTCAAAAATAGCGAAAATAAAGTAAATTACCAGATAAAAGATAACAACGGTTACATAGGATAAATTTGTTACTAATGGGACAACCGCCAGCCCTAAACTGCTAGCCAACAGCAATAAGCTGAATTTAGAAAAACGTAGTGGTGCCTTTACCTCTGCCCTTGTTGCGAAATAGATGGAAGCAACAAGCATGCCTACCGCACCCGAAGCCTCAATAAAACCAAAATGAGTTGATTTTACTTTTAATAATTCAATAATTATATATGTCCCCCCTACAACGATGGCAGAGAAAAACAAATTAATCCATAACGAAATCCACATGATTGTTTTAACTACTTTTTGTTGCTTTATATAATGAAAACCACTAGCAAGACCAGCCCACATTTTTTCCTTTTCTACAGTCTGTTCCCTAGTACTATAGAGAGTAAAATTCATTGTCGCTTCTAAGCAAAAGGCAATCATATAGGCCACCATATGTACAAGTAAAAAAACTTCCATGGAGAAAAATCCATACATCATTCCCCCGATTACTGGCCCTCCAATAGCTGCTAATGACACTGACATTTGATTGAATGACAGTGCTTTTTGTAGGCGTTCCGGATCTACTAGTGTTGCGATTGAGGAAGTAAATGTTACACCCGAAAAGGCAGCGCATATTGTATTAAAAACGGTTGCCATATAAATAGCATAGACCGACAAACCGACCATTTCTGTATAGAGTAGTAACCCAGCAACGGTTAATATTGTACCTGCTTGCGCGAATAAAATTGTGCGTTTCTTTGAATAATTATCTGCTACATAACCTGCCAGAGGTGCGACCAAGGCACGAGGCAAAATCGAACATATCATGGTTGTCGCAAAACTCATCGCTGACCCTGTTAGTGCCAAAATATATAAACCTATCCCAAATGACAATACATGGGAACCTAGCAACGAAATCATTTTACTAGCTGTAAATGTCCATAAATGATAAGTTGCCTTTTTATATTTTTGCGCTTCATTCATCAAAAATCCCTCCATTTTTTTAACTAAGTTAAAAAGTTTAATTTAATTAAACAAAATATAACATAGCCCCCACTTCCCTCGCAAGTGAAAGTTTAATATAATTAAACAAAGAACATGTTTTAAAAAGGAGGCGAGGCAATGGACTCTTTAGGTACACGAATTCGTAAATTAAGGAAGGAACAAAAGTTAACATTGGAGGCACTTGCCGGTGATCGTCTAACAAAAGGTATGTTAAGTCAAATTGAAAATGATAAGGCCAAGCCTTCGATGGAAAGTCTTGATTATATAGCGGAACGTTTAGGCGTCAAAGCAAGTGAATTGCTTGAACAAGTAACCTCCTCTTCCATACGTCATCTTTTAGAGCAGGTAGAGATTTTATTTGCGGAATTAAAACTAGGTCATACAGATCATGTACAGCAAATCGTAGAGATGATTAAGCCTTATGTAGAAGATCTTTCACTTAGTTATGAGGCAGGGCGTTTACTGTATATATATGCAGCAGCACAACATCATGCGAAATTAACGACATGGAAATCACCGCTTCAACAGGCACGCTTTATGTTTAAAGAAATTAATTTACTAAGCCATTGGTTTGAAACTTATATATTTGAGTCGGGCATATTATCGGAAGAAAGAAACTACAAAATGGCTTATTCTTGTATTTTGCAGGCGAAAGAAGAGGCTGAGCAGGAAAAGTACCAATTAGATTCGCGAGATACTGTGAAAATGGCTTATTATATTAGCATTTTTCAGTTAGCAATTGGTGAATATGAAGAAGGAAAACAGCTTATTTATGAGACCATTACCAATGCACATAAAAATCAATTTTATTCTTATATAGATGATATGTATCGTATTGGGGCGTTTTGTGCCATGATTGACCATGATTTCGAGCAAGTGGAACATATGCTGAATAAGCTTGAGCAGTATCGGATATTTGCCGAACAAGTGAGCGTGGATGCTTTGATTTTCGTATTAAGGGCGCATTATTATAACAATTACACGCACGATTATCAGCAGGCACTAGAGGAAATAGAGCGTTTTGGTTCGCTTATGCATAATAATTCGGTTATTTTCGAAAAAAACTTTTACTATTCGGAAAAAGGAAAGTCCTTATATTTACTAGGTCACTATGAAGAAGCTAAGGAAGCATTTGAACATTTTACAAACGTTCCCCCATTCGTCTTACATCCATTTGACATATTAAGCTTAAATGAGTGCTTTTCCTACAAAGCTCTTTGCTATGCACAATTCGGTGAGCTAACAACTGCCTACGAAATCGCCAAAATGACCTATAAGGATTCTCAGGATTTAATTGATCTACCTTATAAACAAAAAATTGAAGAAACTTATTTTTCAATTAAAGCGCAAATAAATTCGGTTCAATAAATCAAAGGGATTGCACATTAACATTTATGTGCAATCCCTTTTAGGATTTTAGCTTGATTTATCTCTCTTCATTTCCTTCTGAATCTTGCGAAGAGCTTTTTTCGAACCGCGCTCTATATCATGCTGCAGTTTCCGATCTTTATAGTCCACAAACAATGTTTCTAAATCATATCCTTCTGGGTATAATTCTGTTGCCAGTAGCTCTAATGCCAATCGTTTAACATTTACCTTTATGAATTCTCCCTCACAAAACACGTCAATATTATAGAAATTATCCATTTCTTGATAAACAATTCCAACGTCATCATGATCTAACAGCTTCACACGATCGCCCTTTTTATATTCATACTTAACTTTGGTTCTCTCTTGCTCAATCTTAACCTTCCTAATTTTACTGTCATTTACTCGTTCTAAACGATAATCCTTGTTGTCAATATAGCCTTTCGCTCTTTGTAATACGGTTTCACGTATATTCATTTTCTTAGAAATCCATAATGCATTACTTTCTCCAGATGTTCCGATCACTAATTTATATAACGGCTCTAATGTTTCACTATTAAAACGCATCGCCGCATTCATAAAATCACTGTGCATTTCAGAGAAACGCTTAATTTCCCCATAGTGAGTTGTCGCCACTGTCATACAGCCCATATGATAAAACTCCTCTAAAATAGAAATGGCCAGTGCCGCTCCTTCATTTGGTTCCGTGCCACTTCCTATTTCATCAAATAACAAAAGCGTATTATTATTGGATGCCCTCATAATGTCTGAAAGATTTTTCATATGGGATGAAAACGTACTAAGTGCATTTTCAATACTTTGATTATCACCGATGTCTACAAAAATATGATCAAATATAGCTATTTCAGTACCTTTATCTGCAACAATATGGAAGCCTGACATTGTTGCTAATGTTAACAAGCCAATTGTTTTTAGGACGACGGTTTTACCACCGGCATTTGGTCCTGTAATAATTAAGCTGCGATAGTCTTTACCGATTTCAAAATGAAGCGGCACCGCCTCACCTGTTAACAGTGGGTGTTTACAATTGATGAGCTTCACATAGCCAACATCATTTAAACTTGGTTCTACGCCGCCAATATGCTTGCTGAACTTGGCTTTAGCAAACACCATATCATATTGGCTAATTAACTCCATGTTGATGTTGATTTCACGGATATGTTCCATTAGGAGCCCCGATAATGTCGCCAAAATCTGATATTCCTCCATCGCTTCCTCTGCCTGCAAAGTGGCCAATTCCACGTTAAATTTAGCGACCGTACTTGGTTCCATAAAGACCGTTGCACCTTTAGATGAAATCTCTACTACCGTCCCTTGCACATGATTTTTATAGGAAGCCTTAATAGGAATTGTGTAGCGATCATCCTTTTTACTAATAAAGAATTCCTGAATATATGTTTTATTGGCACTATTATTTAAAAATTTTGCTAAGCGCTCTTTAATTTTTTCCTCTGTTGTTTCCATATGATTGCGGATACGCTTTAACTCCCTACTAGCAGCTGAATCCACACGATTTGCTTTTATAGCAAAGTTTATTTCCTCTTCTACACGTTTAAATTCAGACATCGAATTAGCATAAGATGCAAGTACTGGTGCAAAAAATTCCTTTTCCAGCATAAATTTTTTAATTTTTCTACAGCCTCTTAAAAAGTCAGAGATGCTCACTAATTCACTAGGGTCTAAAATAATGCCCTTTTCAAGTTTTTTAATAGTATTGTCAATATTGGATACCCCTAAAAACGGGACATGCCCTTCAGCATCTAAAATTGTTCGTGCCTCTGTCGTTTCATTTAAGCGATTTTTAACAACGGTCAAATTTGAGCTCGGCGTTAATTTATCTAATAACTGTTTACCTAATCCACTAACACAATAGGATTTAACGATATCTTTCAATTCATTGTATTGTAATTTCTCAAAAGTAGTATGATTCATTTTAAATTCTCCTCACGATGATTTTCCATAATCATTCATGAAGATACCTACTCATTAGATATCAACGATGTTCTATTCAATTAAAAAAGCTGCGGGAGAACCCACAGCTTTTACATTACAAGGCAAGTGTAAAAACATCACGAAAAAAACCTCATCAAAATGAAGTACATTCAGAGCATTACACGCTTTATAAAGTATTGTAGGTATCTTCATAGGTATTGAAATAAATCCACGACTAAATAAGGGGTCACTTTATGACGTAAATCCCCCGTCGTCATTCAATTTATTTCATTAAGTTGTTCCTATTTAGAACCTACCGCACTCATCAAAAGCACCTCTCATTACTTTATAATTTTCATCATTGCTATCTAATTGATTGTCATAATATTACTATATGCTGGCAGAAAAGTAAAGTTGCTTACTATTCATCATTTGCTTTTCTCTAATACATCAATTAAAACCTTTTCAATTTTTTCAGCAATTAATTTTAATTCGGGGTCATTTAACAAACCTATCATAGCAGTTGGTTTTAGAAGTCCTATTTTCGTTTCCCCAGCATCTTCATAAACCGTTATCTTACACGGTAGAAAGTATCCGACTAATGCATTATGACCAAGTACCTTCGCAGCTTCTACTGGATTACAGACCTCGAGAATTCTATAAGGCATTTTAAAACTATCTACGCCCTTTTTATGCAACGTTTCAGTCAAGTTGAGCTCCCACAAAACGCCAAATTTATGTTCTTTTAAATGTATTGCTATAGCTGAGATTGTTTCTTCAATCGTTTTAGTTGTTTTGACTGTATAGTGAAAATCCATATAGTTTCTCCTCTTTCATTGTAAACGAAATTCATTTGTGACATTTTACATGTGAGTTAAAAATAGAATTGCCTAATTTTTATGGATTATACGAAAAGGACCTGTAGAAAATTCCTACAAGTCCCTTTTTTAGGCAGATTTATGTTGAGCCCTTCTCGTTTCAATGATTTTCGAGCCTGAAAACAGTAGTAAGGCTGCCCAAATAATGCTAAATGCCAATAGCTCTATTTCACTAAATGGTTCCTTATAAAGCACGATCCCTAAAACTAACACAATCGTTGGCGATACGTATTGAATAAAGCCTAATAAATAAAGCGGAATATTTTGCGCACCTTTCGCAAATAAAATTAACGGTACTGCTGTCACGATCCCACTTACAATCATGAGGGTGTCCGTCTTCACATCAACATGTAAAAACGAGGCTTGATTCGTCATAAAAAGGTAAACATAATAGCCTAATGCAAACGGTAGAATAAATAACGTTTCAATGACTAGACCTCTTGTCGCGTCAAGCTTAATTTTCTTTTTCAGAACACCGTAAATGGCGAAGGATAAAGCAATAAGCAGTGCTACCCATGGAATTGAACCATAATTAATCGTTAAAATAATGACAGCAATAAAGGCAATTCCGGTAGCCGCCCATTGCGCGCGACTAAGTGCTTCTTTAAAGAACACAACCCCAAAAATCACTGACAATAAAGGATTAATATAATAGCCTAAGCTCGTTTCTATTAAGTGGTTATGAGTAACTGCCCAAATATATAAAAACCAGTTCATTGAAATAACAAATGAAGCCCCAACAAGTTGCCAAAAATGCTTTTGATGTGACCACAAATATTTTAAGTCTGCCAGAAGTTCTTTGCGCATTCCAAATACTATAACCGCTAGTACTGTAAAGACAAAGGACCAAATGACGCGCGATAGTAAAATTTCCATACTTGGCACATGCTCAAGTAATTTCCAATAAAGCGGAAATGCACCCCACAAAGCATAGGCTAAAAAAGCCGCCAAGACCCCTTTTTTCTCATTTGACATTGCCTCTAACTCTCCTACTCCATATGAATCTATACGACCTTGCGCAATATTACCATTTAAAGAATAGACTAATTATAGGACTTTGTTCGAAAACTGTAAATGCTAAATTTCATTAAATTGACATTAAACTCTATTTTCAGATTCAAGTTCAGAAATATAGTTACGTACCATGCTATAACTGATGTCAGGATTAATTTGACGTTTAATACGAATGTGAATTTCTTTAATACCAACACCTTGCTCTCGCATATCACGAATCATCGATTTTAGTGGAATTGACAGAGAATCCTTCGACAAAGTAGTATGTTTACTTAATTCAATTAATAACTCTGTATTTTGTTGGCGAAGCTCCTTCAGCTCTCCTATTACACAATTATATTCTGTTAACTTTTTTAGCAAGACCGCATTTTGCAGCTTCATTTTTTGCATTTCATCTACAAGCTGTTCATTTTGTTTCTTTACATTTTTTCGCTCCTGCTCCAAAACATGATGCTTTTCATCTAAATTTTTATGTAAAGCATTATATAACCCTTCTATATGTGTCAATTCTTGATAGCGACTTTGCGGTAACAGCATAAGTATTTCAGTCATATCAATAGCAAGTGTTCCATCTTTTAACGTTTCACACGATAATGTAGTTTGATTTATTTTGTTCATCGACTTACCTTCACTCCATCACTAATTAATTTGTGTAATGGCATACTTTGTTCAACATTTTTAATTATCATCTGAATTTCTTTTTTGTCAATAAAAAAAAGCTTCTTGCGAAAACAGATGCAAGAAGCTTTACGATTACATTTTTTTCAGTTTCTCGTATTCAAGCTGAAGACGTTCAATACGTTTTCGGCCTTCCTCACGATTTTTAGCAGTTTCTGCTTGAATTTGCTTCGTTTCTTGAATACCAGACATAATCGTTTGCCATGTCGTTTCAATTGTTTCGATTTTAATGCTTGGGCTACCAGCCGCACGCGCAATATTAACACTATTTTTGCTAATATTCTCTGCATTTCGTACAAGCATTTCATTCGTACGACGATCTAATTCAACCATTGAATCAGAAATTAGCTTTTGGCGCTTTAATGTTACCGCGTGAATAAGACCTTGTTTGAATATAGGAATGGTCGTCACAAAAGCAGAATTAATTTTAGCAATTAAATGGTTATTACCTTGCTGCATTAATCGAATTTGTGGGGCTGACTGGAATGAAACTTGCTGCGCCATCTCTAAGTCATAACGACGTTGTTCTAGTAAATCAACGGCACGTAGCATCGTTTCGTATTCCATTGCCGCTAACTGATCACCCGTTTGTGCTTTTTGTTCAAGTTCCGGTAATGATGAACGAACTTCATCTGTTTTTACTTCAATTGCTGCAATAAACTTACTTAAAGTTTGGAAGTAGTTTAAGTTTTGATCATATAAGTTTTCAAGATCAACTGTATTACGTTTCATTTCACCTTCGTACTTTTGTACCTCACGGAAAATGACATCTACTTCCTTATTCATGCTGTCATATTTGGATAGAAACTTTTCTAATTGTTCCTTCCCTTTACTGAACAGCTTAGTAAGAAAGCCACCTTTTTTGTCCTCTGCGAAATCTTGAGGATCAAATTTATCCATAATTCTATTTAAATTATTTAATAATACACTTGATTCCTCAAGCTTACTTGTTTTCATTGTTGCTAGCATTTTATCTGAAAAAGTAGAAATACCATTCGCTGTTTCTTTTCCAAGCTCCAGCATGGCAATTTGATCTTTTACATCAATTTTTTGTGCTAACGCATGGACCTCAGGATCTTGCTTTAATGCAAGTTGATTTTGAGCAATTTGTGATAGCTCTTGCTCTGAAACAAGTACTGGTTTTTGCTTTTGCTCTTGCTCCTGTAATAATGGATTAGGCTGTAGTAATGGATTTTCTGATGCGAATGGATCCTTTGATTTTAATAGGTCGTTATCAAATTCAGACATAAAGTTTTACCCCCTGCGATTTATCTCTTTTATTACATACGATTCCAAGCTGAAAAAGTTTCATTTTAGTCAAGCCTTGCAAAAGAAGAGTCACTAATTATAAGAAAACCTACGTGATTCTCCAACCTGGCATGACGTTGATCGGTGATTTCTTTAATCAAGTCTCAATCCTTGCTTGACGAGCCAAACTTCACTCTCTATGTTAAATTATAGCTTGTTTCATTAGGAAATTCGACTGAATCCACGAAATACTTTACACCCTTTTCTATAATTGGTATATCACAACCAAAAAAGCAGCTACTCAATGTAGCTGCTTTTCCTCTATCATGTTGTCACTTTTAGTACTGTCTTAATTTTTTGAATAACGCCACCAGAACTATAAGTTAAAACGCTGCGTTTATAGAATGATATGCTGAATAGATATGCCACAATAATTGTAGCGATTAAAACGCCTAACGATAAAAGTGGTACCGTTACGCCTATATCAGTAGCCCCAATACGCATCGGCATGATCATTCCAGAGGTAAATGGAATATAAGAGAATACCTTAATAATCATTGTATCTGGGTTACCCATTCCTGAAATCATAACATAGAAACCTATTAATGTAATCATCATGGCTGGCATTAATACTTGACCCGCTTCTTCCACTTTAGACACTAAAGAACCGAATAATGCTCCGACAATTAAATAAAGAATAATTGTTAACAGTAGGAATAGAATGGCATATATCACGTAACCTATTGATAATTCTTTAACAACGCTTGCTGCTATATCCCAAATGAAACCATTCTTCACAAATTTCGCATAGATTAGGAAGACTACTGTAATAATACCCATCTGTGTTAATGCCAGTAATAGTACACCAGCAATTTTTGCTTTAAAATGGGTAGCTGGTTTAACACTTACTAGTAGCATTTCCATTGCACGAGAACCTTTTTCAGTAGCAATTTCTGTTGTAATCATAGATAGGAATGTAGAAATAAAGAAATAAATTAAAATACCCACTGCATAAGAGACAAATAGTCCTGATTGTTTTTCCTCTGCGCTTTTACCACCAGAAGATTCTGTATTTAAGTTTTTATCCGTGATAATCGTTTTCGCATCCATAATTTGAGCTGCTTGGTCAGGCGTTAATGATAACTGTTGTACAGCATAGTTTTGGCCTGCAAGTTGCAGGATCGAATTGATCGCACCTTGATCATTTAATTTCAACGGAGTGAAAGTGGCAATTTCAGCATGTAGCTGACCCTTTTCATCTGTTATTTTAACAATCGCATCTAATTTTTCGTCTTTGACCTTTTTCTCTAGCTCTGATATATTCGATTCATTTTGTATAAATTCCATATCACCATTCGATACAAAGAGACCGCTTAAATCAGCTGTTGTTTCGTTGACAATTGCAATTTGTTGCGCATGATCATCACCTGTAAAAAGCTCTTTAATATCTGACCAGAAAACTGCAACGGACATCCCAAGTATATAAATGACTGTCATTACAACAAAGGATTTTGATTTGATTTTTGATTTATAAAGCTGCTTCATTAATAAATTAAACTTCGACAACGTTGCCACCTACCTTATCTTTAAAGATTTCATCTAACGATAAATAATCTAAGCTGAATTTTTCTATATATTTACCATTGGACAGCTTCTCGAAAATGCTTTGTGCATAGCTTTCATCCTCCAGAGTGAGCACGGTTTGCTCTTTCTCCACCCGAACATCTTTAACTCCTTCAAGTGCCAACAATTGAGTTGTCGACCACTCAGAACGTACTGCCAATCTTGTTTTTCCGTATTGTTTCTTTAAATCTAGTAGACTACCTGAAAATAGTGAAACTCCTCGTTTTAATAGACAAAGATGATCGCATAACTCCTCTACATTATCCATTTGGTGACTTGAGAACAAAATCGTTGTGCCCTGTTCTTTTAAATGTAATATTGCATCTTTCAGTAAATCCTTATTTACAGGATCAAGTCCACTGAATGGTTCGTCTAGTATTAAAAACTGCGGTTTATGAATAAAGCTAGCAATCAGTTGAACTTTTTGCTGATTCCCTTTTGACAACGTTTCAGCCTTATCTTTCCGTCTATCTTCAAGCTCAAATCGGCTAATCCAATAGTCAATCTCCTTCTTTAACTGCGACTTCTTCATGCCACGTAACTCGCCAAAGAAGTAAAGCTGATCCTCTACCTTCATCGTCGGAAAAATGCCTCGTTCTTCTGGTAAATAGCCAAGAACATCACGGTTGATGGCATTAACGGGTTTGCCATCCCATGTAATCGTGCCAGCCGTTGTCTCTTGTAAATCTAAAATCATACGGAACGTTGTTGTTTTACCAGCTCCGTTTTGCCCAATCAGCCCAAAAATCTCCCCTTTTTCAATGGTGAAATTTAAGTTGTCGACCGCTGTGAAATCTTTGTATTTCTTCGTAACACTCTCTAATTGTAATGTCATCTTTTGCCCTCCTACGCTTCAAATATATGTAATTCCCGTTGTAGTCCTTTTTTACGCCTTGCAACCTTCAAAATTTGCATACACACAATTATTACGACTACAAAATTTAAGATTGATACTCCTATGTTTAAGAATCTTTCTGTTGATTCTCCAAGCCCCATATAAAGATTGATAAACCCAAATAAAAGATTTAACAATATTGCGGCTATAAAAAGGCGGCTTATTGATGTTAAATATTTTATTTTCGAAGGATTATCTGAAAATAATTCAAATGGGCCTTCTGATTTCTTTTTGCGGTAATAAGCCCATACGCCAAATTTTGAAACAAACTCAATATTCATCGTCTCTAAAAAATCATAGTAGTCCTGCTTTTTACCTTTGACTAGTTCATTGCGATAAATATATTGACCAGGTTCCCCTTTTTCAAAAATAAAGTATCCAACCATTGTACGCTTTAGATACCAACCTTGTTCCGCCATATCATTAACCCATGCTTCTTCCTTCTCATAATCAAGAAAACAACGATATACTCTTTTCTCCATAAAGTTCCACCTCCCATCTACATCTTATAAAATTGATGTGAACTCCTGGTTAAATATGAGCCTTCATAGTAATGTAGCAATTTCTCCGTTGAATTATTTGATTTTTCTGATTTCCCGGGAAATAATTTCGAAGCAAATATTCATCCCATACTTATGAAATCTTTTATCAAACTTGGCAAATAAGCAACCAGTTTTTTATCTATCTCCAAAACTAATCTGTAAAAAGATTCAAATCCTTCTTCAAATTATTGCGCACACGCATAAGTTTTATTAATGGTATAGAAAATAACACGACCACAAGAATATTTGTGATATTCATTGATAATTTAATCCAGTCTATTGCCTGTACCGAAAGAATCCCACTCAGACCAATTACACCTATAATCAAATTTAGAAGGATGAGTGATAGTAGTAGGGAAATTTTTTGAGACAGCTTCCTAATTTTATTTTTCTTATCAGAGTAAAGTTCAAAAGGTCCATCATTTGCCGGCTTTCTAAAAAACACAAAATTTCCAGAACGATCTACCTGTTCAATTCCTGAGGACTTTAGAAATTCTAAGTATTCGTCTTCATATGAGGCACCACCAAATCGCTCCAATTCATCATGCCGATAAATATAGCTACCTGGCTCCCCACGTTCGAACGTAAAACGTATCCAAGTGAATTTTTTTAAATGCCAACCTTGGCTTGCCATATTATTGACCCATTTCTCAATATCATATGGGTTGACGACTAATCGATATTTATCCATTTGTTCCATCCTCCTTTGTTATACGGATGCCATTGTCAAAAAGTTCCCTTAATCTCAAAATTTCGTATCCAATAACTTTCTTTCCACTTTCAGTAATAATGTATTCCTTTTTTCGCCCATCTCCATCTAGCGCCTCAATCCAACCTCGCTCGAGTAATGTTTTAATTGCTCCATAAATCGTCCCCGCTCCTAGCCGAACCCGACCATTACTCATTTCCTCTACTAATTGCATGATGCCGTAACCATGCCTTGCATCAAATAAAGCTAATAAAATATAATAAACGCCTTCTGTTAATGGCGGATGCTCTTGCGTCATACATATCCCCCTTTTTGTATCGTCTATCAATATATCGTCAGCTGATACATTTAAAATATATCAGCTGACGATATAGTTGTCAATGCTATTTTTTCCATAAAAAGTTATAAGAGTTAGCACTATTTGGTTGTTTTTATTCACCTTGAGTGATTTTCATGTCGACCATAGCAGTTTTGAGTCTTACCTGAGCGATTCCAATTGCTACCCGAGCAGTTCTTCTAGTCCCCAAACGTTATCTGATTGCCACTGTCTGGTAATATTTTTATTGCATTCGAAATTGCTCTATGCTAGCATGTAAGTAATTACTTGCATGAAAGGAAGAACTCTATTGTCTACAAAAAGCACCGCAGAAAAAATCATTGATGCAGCTTTACAACTCGTCAGCGAGAAGGGCTATACTGCGGCAACAACTAAAGCAATTGCTGATTTAGCAGGAGTCAATGAAGTAACAATTTTTCGCCATTTCGGGAACAAGCGTGGCATTTTGAAAGCCATTATTGAGCAATTTTCCTATTTTCCTCTTTTGCAGCAAGAGATCAATAAAAATGTTACATGGGATTTGGAATCGGATTTACTAAATTTCTCAGTCAAGCATTTTAACTTTTTAATGTCTATTAAAGATTTTGTCATGATTGGCTTTAAGGAAGCGATGCAGTTTCCTGAAATTAATGAAGAGATTGCTAATATCCCCCTTCACATTAAAAATGAACTAATTCATTATTTTAGGGAAATGCATGAAAGAGGAAAAATTAGAGAAGTTGATTTTGAAGCAGCTGCATTATCACTTATCGCTGTTAATTTTGGTCATTTCATGTCACGTGCACGCTTAGGAACAATTGTTTCAAATATGTCTACTGAAGAATTATTAAAAACAAGCATTTCCATTTTTTCTAGGGGATTGGCTCCCTAGAAAAAATTTTTCCACACCATGCAAGTAAGTACTTACTTTATAGGAGGTCTTTTATGAAAGGTTTACAAGCTTTATTTAAAATTCGCGAAACATATATTGGCATCGCCATCACAATTGCATTTCAAGTAATTTTCTTTTCCGTATGGATGACTGCGTATGATGGTGTCAATGACAGAACAGATAATTTAAACATTGGATTAATTAGTGAAGATACTGAGATGGGGAAGCAAGTAGTAAATGAAATAAAAGGAAAACTACCATTTACAATAAAAAATTACACCTCTCTAGACAAAGCTGAACAAGAGCTAAATCAACGTGATATCCAAATGATTATCCATATTCCAAGCAACTTTACGAGTCAACTACAAGCAGGTAAAGAGGCTGAAATTATTTACTCTATTAATCAAGCGAATGCCAGCATCGCAAAAAACATGATGGACGGAGTAGCCAAACAACTAACTGAGGAAATTAATCATAATATTTATCCTTTACAGCAGGGTAAAATCATTGAAGCATTTTCTCAAAAGTTTTCACAGCTTCCAATGGAACAAAATACAGCACAACAAATTAACAAAGCCGTCGCTACAACAATTATGAGTGTTAAGGATCACGCGATAAATTCTACGATTATGAAAACGAATAATGTTGAAGAATTTGCTGCAAATTTTGTGCCTTTGATGGTTATAATTTCTTCGTTCGTTGGTGCAATGGTAATGATTATGCAGCATCAACAGGCTGCACAACTTGTGCAAGACACCGTTTCGAAATGGCAATTGTTCTTAGCAAGACAGCTTATTAATATTGGTGTTGCCTTCGCCCTTCCGCTCTTAACGATTGGCTTAATGCATCTATTTAATATTTCAAGCACAGCAAACTTTTTAACAGTATATCTTTTCCAGGCGCTATTATTCTGGGCTTTCCTTTGCCTAGCGCAAGCCTTTATTATCATCTTTGGTAACTTAGGTATGATTTTTAATATTTGTGCACTTTCTATGCAGCTTGTTACATCAGGTGCACTTGTTCCACAAGCGATGCTATCTAATTTTTACAATAAACTAGGGTCACTTCTTCCAGCTAGTTACGGAGCAGATGGTTATTATACGATTATTTTTGGAGGAGACACTGATCGTTTAATGAGTAATTGTGGTTCATTAGCAATGATCATAGTTGTAACATTGGGCATTTCTGCTATCGTTGTAGCTTTTAAAAAATCAAAAGTACAAAGCGAAAGCGAGGAAATAGTCCCCGCTATAGTTCAATAATATTGTAAAAAAATGTACTACTGATGAGTTAGTACATCGCTAGTAGGTTAAAATGACAAAAATGTGAGGGTATGTTTTTGCAATAAACCACTTGTTACTTTAAATAAAAAGAATCCATTTTGGAGAAATGAGCAATCAAAATGGATTCTTTTCTTTAGAATTTAAGTTTCAGTTTACAAAAAGTTTGATCATTTTCTGCCAGAGCTACTCTACAATCGCTCCCGATTAAAAACCGCTCTAAGCATTTCGATAATTTGCTAACATAATTTCATCATAATATTTATCAAATTGCGGCAAACCTAACTCTTCTGCAATCATAAGCTCGGCATGCCTGTCGTAATCTACTCTAATAAATTGAATGGCATTGTTTGAATGTGTTCCATCTAAGATTGCATATGAAGCTGAAGTTAAGTCAAGTGAGTTTCCGACACTCCCGACGTTACACAGAATACCCTTTTTATATGTATGTAAAAAAGTCGTATGTAAATCGCCGTAGAATACAATATCAGGAAGTCTATTGTCACTAATAGAATTGGTTTCTTCACTATTCTCAAACATTGATAAACGCTTTTCAATTGGATGACTAACTGAGATACGTTCAAATTCACTTCTTGGAGAAGCATGGAAAAACCTTATCAATTGTCCATTTAATTCAAGATCAATACTAAATGGTAACGAAGCTAGATACTGATAATCTTTTTCTGTAAGTCTAGCTTTGAACCACTGTAAAAAATCATCATCAGAAGGTGATTGAATGAATACGTCCCAGTTACCTCGAACTACTTGTTCGCAGTTCTTTTGGATGAGTTCTAGACATTCAGATCCTCGGGGACCTTTGCCGATTAAATCACCCAAACAAAAGATTCTTTCAATCTTTCTTAATCGAATGTCTTTTAAAACTGCTTCTAATGCAGTTTTATTTCCGTGGATATCTGAAATAATTGCAATTTTCGTCACAAAGATACCTCCTTATATTTCCATCTTTTTTTGTAGTGTCTTCATGTTATTCGACAAACCGCCATTTAATCCTTTAAAAACTAAATGGACCGATAATCTTTAACATAATGAAAGAGTAAAGAAACCTCTTAGACAAAGCATATCTAAAGGGACAAACAATGCAACTTTGTTTAATCGGCACGACTGAACAAAGACTATTTTGTTCCACGCTTCTATTCCGTTGCTTATTACTTTTCACCAATCCGCAAAATAGCCGCAAGTTGTTTATTCAATGTACTAACGCTGTCCACAAAATCTTGGCGATACCATTGAATGATTAGGCCAATGATTGCATTGGCTTGATACGCACTATAGTACTCAATGGATATGTCATCATGTATTTCATTATGAATTGTAATATCCCTTTTCAGCAGGGCAAAAATCCCATCAAATAACATATAATAGTAAGTGAGCGGCACATTTTTTGAAAAAACAATGCGATAGAACATTTTAAAGCGCTCAATATGATGAAAAATACGAATTGTATTTGGATCGATTTGATTTTTATTTAATGTTGTTACTGCACGATAGGGTTCCTCATATGAATTATTCAAATCCTCCATAATTTCCTGAAAGTATTCCTCAAATAACCCTTCTTTTTGCTCATAGTGCAAATAGAAGGTACCTCTATTCACTTTGGCCATCCGACAAATTTCTGCGATTGTAATGTTTTCTAAAGGCTTCTTGCTCAATAAAGTGAGTAAAGCATTA
Source organism: Lysinibacillus sp. Bpr_S20 (assembly GCF_023337835.1). Lineage (NCBI taxonomy): Bacteria > Bacillati > Bacillota > Bacilli > Caryophanales > Bacillaceae > Lysinibacillus > Lysinibacillus sp. Bpr_S20. The sequence continues at coordinate 444,152 of NZ_JALNLQ010000001.1, read as the reverse complement.
TGTAAGGATTGCTTCGTTTTAACAACCCTTAAATCGTTAGCGTTCAAATTTTTTATCCCCTTACTATACAGATTTTTTATTTGTGTTGATTACTGAACAGTTCTTAGTATTTTGCTTATTGAAATCGCTTACAATGTCATTATATTATTTTAATGAACACATGTTCAATATCTAACATAATATATAATCGCTAGGCCAAACTCTATTGAAACAACATAAATAATAGGAGGTCTTTAAGATGAGACTAGAAGGTAAAGTAGCCATCGTAACAGGGGCAGCGTCAGGTATGGGTAAAGCAATTGCAGAAGGCTATGCAAAAGAAGGGGCAAAGGTCGTAGTTTCTGATTTAAATTTAGAAGGTGCACAAGCTGTTGTTGAAGGCATTCAAGCAACTGGTGGCTCAGCAATCGCCGTTCAAACAAATGTTGCATCAACAGAAGATTTACAACGTTTATTTGATGAAACAAAAAATGCTTACGGTAAATTAGATATTTTAGTGAATAATGCTGGTATTATGGATGGAATGGAGCCAGTTGGTGAAGTTTCTGATGAACGTTGGGACAAAGTGTTCGCAGTCAATACGACTGCTGTAATGCGCTCAATGCGTATGGCAACAGAGATCTTCCTTGCTCAAGGACACGGTGTCTTTGTGAACAATATTTCTGCTGGCGGTCTATATGGTGCTCGAGCCGGGGCTGCCTACACTGCTTCTAAGCATGCTGTTGTAGGTCTTACAAAAAACACAGCATTTATGTATGCAGATCAAAATATTCGCTGTAACGGTATCGCTCCAGGTGCAGTTATAACGAACATCGCTTCTACCATGACAAATGTGAGTCAAACAGGTGCAGCTCGTCAATCACTAGGTTTGTCCATTAACCCACGAGCTGGACAACCTGAAGAAATCGCTCAGCTTGCTATTTTCCTTGGCTCAGATGAAGCAAGCTTTGTCAACGGACAAGTAATTGCCGTTGATGGTGGTTGGACGGCTTACTAATTTTCTTTAGTCTCATATAAAAAAATAATTGTGATTTCGACAAGTTAAAAGTTATTTCATTAGTAGCATTTCTAAAATGAGTTCGGTGTTGAATCGAACTCATTTTGTATTTAGCCATTATTATTCATTCACATTAATGCATTAGGACCCATCTCAGAATAATCTCGGCTATTAGTCTCACCTTCTGTTCCATTTCAATGATTAGAAAAGTACATCCATAAAAACCAAAAAAATGACCTCTTAGAGACCCGCAATTCCAAGAGACCATTCTTCACAGTTATCAAGCTATTTTAATTAAAACAAATGGAGCCATTTACTGTGCTTTCTTAAAAGTTAGTGATTTTCCTTTAGTTTCTTTTACTAGCATCATACATGAAATAGAAATGATACTTGCTATGACCAAATAAATTGAAATTGGGATGGAGCTATTATACTTATTTAGAAGACTTAATGAAATTAATGGAGCCAATGAGCCTGCTAAAATTGGTGCTACTTGATAACATAAAGACAAAGCTGTATATCTAATATGGGTTGGAAATAACTCTGTCATTAACGCTGAGTATGGTGAATATGTCATCGATTGTATGAATAAACCAATCATTATGGCAACCATGATGATCCAGTCATTCCCTGTATCCATCATAGGAAAACCAATAAACCCCCAAAATGCAGTTAAAACGGCTCCTGTAAGATAAATTGACTTTCGACCCCAAACATCACTTAAATGTCCCATTAGTGGTATAAAGAAAAAGTGAATAGCATGTGCACCAAACATTAATAATAATATTTGTGAAGTATCTTTATTGACAACAAGTTTTAAATAACTAATGGAAAAAGTGACAACCATATAATATAAGATATTTTCTGCAAAACGTGCTCCAATACCAGCAATAATCGCTTTTTTATGATATTTAATCACTTCTACAACACCTAATTGTTGCTTTTCTAATTGTGCTTGTTTTTCTTGTGCTTCTTTAAAGATAGGAGCATCATCTACACTTTTTCGAATCCAAAGACCAACTAGTACGACAACTGCAGAGAACCAAAAGGCTACCCGCCAACCCCAGTCCATAAATTGCTCGGGACTTAAGCTTTTTGATAAAAGTAGAAGCACAATTGTAGCTATTAAATTCCCCAATGGCACACCCGCTTGTGGCCAGCTTGCCCAATAACCACGTCGATCGTCCGGGCTGTGCTCAGATACTAAAATAACTGCTCCTCCCCATTCACCGCCAAAAGCAAATCCTTGAATTAGACGTAAAGTAACGAGTAAAATAGGAGCCCAATAACCGATACTATTGAATGTCGGAATACATCCCATTAAGAAAGTCGTAATTCCAACAATAATTAAACTAATTTGTAATAAATTTTTTCGTCCAATTTTATCACCATAATGACCAAAAACAAGTCCCCCAATTGGTCTAGCTAGAAAGCCTACTGCATAAAGAGCAAATGCAGCTAGAATTCCATCAATAGCGTTTCCTGTTTTTTGAAAGAACAATTCTCCAAAAACGAGAGCAGAAGCTGTACCATATAAGAAAAATTCATACCATTCAGCCACAGATCCAATCATCGATGCAGCAACAACTTTTTTTAGCTGTTTATTATCTGTTTTCTCCATATATACTCCCCCAAGGAATCTGATTCAAATTATTATGAATGAACGTACCAAATTACTTTTGTCTGCACATATTGTTCAAAAGCTTCTAATCCATTGTCTTTCCCACCAAAACCAGATTGTTTAAAGCCTCCAAATGGAGTTGTAATATCACCCTCGCTAAAACCATTCACAGAAACAGTTCCTGCTTTAATGGCACGTGCCACGCGTATTGTCCGCTGTACATTTTGGCTATAAAAAGAAGCAGCCAAACCATAAGAGGTGTAATTGGCAAGTGCAATGGCTTCTTCTTCCGTTTCGAACGTACTAACCGCTAAAATCGGACCAAATACTTCATTTTGAAATAAAGTCATGTTTGCGGTTACATTATCAAAAATAGTTGGTTCGATATACCAGCCACTACCCAAATCACAACGAATTTGACCTCCAGTAACTAAGCACCCTCCTTCTTGAAAAGTAATGTCCAAGAACGATTTCACTTTATTAAAATGTGCTTCTTCAACCATAGGGCCGATAGAAACCGACTCATCCATCGGATTACCCACTTTCCAGCTTGTTAATCCGGACTTTAATTTTTCTAATAATTCCTCTTTAATGGATTCATGTACGATTAATCTTGAACCACAGCTACAGTTTTCACTCATGTTCCAGAAGGCAGCTGATAAAATATGCGGAACTGCCGCATCCAAATCAGCATCTTCAAACACCACTTGTGGACTTTTGCCACCGCACTCTAAAATAATTTCCTTTAGGTTACTTTCTGCTGAATACTTCAAGAAATATCTACCCACTTCTGTTGAACCTGTGAACGAAATAACGTCCACATCCATATGCCGCCCCAAAGGTTCACCTACTTTTTCTCCCAAACCACACACCATGCTTAATGCGCCTTTAGGCACACCTGCTTCATAAGCAAGTTCAATCATACGGAAAGCGCTAAGTGAAGTTAATTCAGCAGGCTTCACAATCACAGAATTACCAGCGGCTAAAGCAGGTGCCACTTTCCAAGCAAACATTTGCGCTGGAAAATTCCAAGGTAATACCGCACCAACTACGCCAATGGGTTCCGTGATAATTAATCCTAAAGCATCTTTACCCGTAGGAGCGACTTTACCAAAGACTTTATCAATCGCTTCAGCATACCAATAAAATGTTTCAATGGTTGCTGGTATGTCGGTATTTATACATTCTGTAATAGGTTTACCAGCATCCACGCAATCCAAAGCAGCCAATTCTTCGCTGTGTTCTTCTAGCAATTTTGACCAGCGAATCATTATTTTTTTGCGTTCACCCGGGGATAGTTGACTCCAAGTACCCACTTCAAATGTGTTTCTGGCAACCTTAACAGCAGCATCTACATCCCTTGCATCACCATCGGCAATATAGCCAATTTTGCTGTTGTCAATGGGGGTACGATTTTCAATTTTGCAGGCTGCACTCGTAAAACCTTCAATTAAGTTACCAGCCCATAGCTTCCCTTCTTTAGCAAGGGTAAAGACTTGTTCTTTTGATACGATCATTTTCTCTCCTCCAAATTATTTATTAAAAAAAGCCAAAAACTCTGCTTTTTCGTCTTCCGTTAAATCAAATAGAGGTAGGCGTACGGTACCAACGTTAAATTCACCTTTCATGCAGCCTAATTTAGCTTTTTGATTATAGTAACCGGACTCCATAGAATGAATAGCAGGGTAAATATCACTCATGATTTCTCGGGCCTTATCCCAGTCACCACCCTGTGCAGCATTGAACATGGCTACCTGTTCTTCCGGGAACACATTACCTGCTCCAGCAATCCAACTTTTTGCACCCCAAAAGAAAAAGTCTACAGGTTGATCATCGCAACCGCAAATCACTTCAAAATTCTCAAATGGTGTTTGTAACAAACGTAGTGCGCGGCTAAAGTCACCACTACTTTCTTTAAGACCAACAATATTCGGATTTCTCGATAAATGCAGCACCGTTTCGTATTCAATTTCAATGCCGATACGAGCTGGAAAGTTGTACATGATAATAGGTAAATCGGTTGCCGCCGCCACAGTTTCATAATGAGCAATTATCCCCAATTGATCTGGTAGGCTATATGGTGTTGGTGATAACATTAAACCTTCATAGCCCAAATCTTTGGCTTGTATGGCACGGTTAACCGCTCCCTCAGTTGATAAATCATTGATCCCTGCTATTAAAGTTATACGACCTTTAGCAACTTCTGCTACTGTTTTTAAAACCATTTCACGTTCCACTTCGTTTAAAGCGTAGTATTCTCCTGTCGTGCCACAAACTACTAAACCAGTAACACCTTTGTCAATAAATGAGTTAGTCAATTGCTTTAAAGTATCTACATCTAAGCTCTTATCACTTTTAAACGGGGTCACTAACGGAACCAAAATGCCATGAAAATTCATTTTCATTCTCCTTTTCTTTTGAAAGATTACTTAAATCTAAAACACTTATATTGAAGTGACACTTCAATTATTCAAGATAATAACACACTAAATTTTTGTTGTAAATATAATTTTCCGAATATTCTAACTGCTGTACTCTTAAACTATTAAAGTGGTACTTCAACATAAATGACACTTCTTATTTTCGGAATTACGATATTTACTATAGCTCTACAAGTCCATTTTTGTAATCGTTCTGTAATTAGTGCTTTTATGTTATCCTTATCAACGTGACTCCTTATATTTGAAATTTAGACAGGTGCATTAAACTACAAGGCATCGTGACAGCTAGCTATAAATGTAATTAGCTGTTTTGGCATATTTAAGGAGTAAATCTACTATTAACATCTTTTTGTGCAAAAGATTTTAACTAACTTTTATTTTCATATCAGTAACAGGGGTGGAGAATAGTGAATGACTTAATTGGAGCAAAAATGAAAAGTTTACGAAAAGAGCGAAAGTTAACATTAAAACAAATTGCTGATCAAACGAATCTTTCAATTAGCTTTTTATCTCAGGTTGAACGATCAAAATCATCCATAACGCTCGAATCATTGAAAAAAATTTCCGAGGCACTTGGTGTTAATCCAAGTTACTTTTTTTCTGAACCCGATGAGCAGACATCATCGACAGTTATGAGAAATATTATTAGTAAGACAAACACATTGCATAATCAATTTTTTTATAGAGATTTAGCGGGAAACATCGAAAACCCACTTTTTCATCCGATTCTAGTACTGCTGAACCCAGGTGCAAATCGCGAGGATTCTTATTCACATTCAGGGCAAGAATTTCTTTATGTTCTTGAAGGGACCCTGACAATCGTCATTGACACAGAGGAGCATGATTTGCATCCTTATGATTGTATTTTCCTAGATTCAACCACGCCTCATAATTGGACAAATAAAACGGATTCAATTGTAAAGTTCCTTTGCATTTCTAGTATTCCAGTATAAATATTTGGTGAATTCAATAGACACTTCTATAAAAGGAAAAAATACTCACAGCGCATTACACTCTGTGAGTATTTTTTATGTATACCATTTGTAACTAAAAAAAATCATAACAAACTTCATGAAAACAAAATACCACAACCTAGATTGTGGTATTTAAGCCTGTTACCCTCTTCTCGCTGGAAATAAGCATCCTATCAATGCCCCAATTAGTGCTGGTAATATCCAGCCTAAGCCTATATCGTAAAAAGGTAATATATTCGAATATGCTTTCTCAATCACATCAAAAATACTTAACTTTGCTGTAGGGATGCTAACGACTAATGCTTTGTAACCATCAATGATACTAATAAAAATGGTAAAAATCATCGCAATAGCATATACCGTTTGCTTATTTTTAAATAGTGATGAGCATAATGCAAGGACAATTAAGACAATTGCAATCGGATATATGAACATCAACACAGGAATAGCAAACTTAATAATATTCGTTAATCCGAAGTTGGCAATTGTAAATGACGTAACACACAATATCAATACAAACCATTTATAGCTAATTTTCGGAAACACTTCATGGAAAAATTCACTACAAGAAGTGATTAAGCCAATACTTGTCTTTAAACAAGCAAGGACAATAATAACTGCCAATAAAATAGCCCCGAATGATCCAAAATAATGATCTGCCACTGCTGCAAATATTAAACCACCGTTGTCGTAAGTACCAACAGCTTCAATACTCGATGCCCCCATATACGTTATTAAACCGTATATTAACATCATTAATGCCATGGCAAAAATACCAGATTTCCACGTTGCTTTAGCAATTTCTTTTCTTTCTGTGATTCCTGCGCTTTTGATTGCATTAATGACGACAATACCAAAAGCTAGTGAAGCTAACGCATCCATTGTGTTATAGCCTTCTTTAAAGCCTGTCATAAATGCTGAATCAATATAATCTCCTATCGGCTGCTGGAAATGCCCCATCGGTTTTACAATACTAATAATAATTAAAATAAATAACACGATCAAAAATGCTGGTGTTAAATATTTTCCAATATAATCCATAATTTTCGCTGGGTTCAATGAGAAATAAAAAACGATGGCAAAAAATACGAAGCTAAATAAAGCAAGTAAAAGTGTTGTATGCTCAGCTTGTATATATGGCTCAAAGCCTACAACAAACGGAACTGTCGCTGTACGTGGAATCGCAAAAAAAGGACCGATCGTTAAATATAGAGCTAACGAAAAAATAACCCCGAATATTGGGTGAACACGGCTCGCTAAGTCACGCAAACCGTTACTACCTGATAAACCAATAGCTAATATACCTAGAAACGGTAAACCGATAGCTGTTACTAAAAATCCAATTAGGCCAAACCAAAAGTTGGTCCCTGCTAATTGTCCAAGCTGAATTGGAAAAATAAGATTCCCTGCTCCAAAATACAGTCCGAAAAGCATTGTACCAATGACTGCATATGTTGAAAAAGGTATTTTCTGTTGCATTTTGATGTACTCCTTAGATGTATTTAACAATTGCAAATAATTTAAATCGAAGAAATTCCTCACTATAATTCCACTATATTAACATAGCATTTATTTAAAAAACAATGGTTGTTTTTTCTTTTTAGAAAATAAATTGTACAGTTCCTAGTTGTGAACTACCCACCACTTGACAGTTTTTGAAGTGGGAACTTCTTTTGAGGGTAGGTTAAATAGACAAAACTAAAAGAGCTGTCTGCTGACAGCTCTTAGTTTGCTACAGACCACTCTATATGATCTAAAAACTTGTATACGTCCTCATACACTTTTTCACGTTCTTTATCTAAAGTAATAATATGACCGGAATTTTCATACCAAATAAGATCTTTATCATCAGTTTCCACAGTGTTTAAAATGAAAGGCGCACTTTCTTGATAAAGTTCATCATCTAATGAACCTTGTAATACTAATGTAGGTGCTTTAATAGTAGATAAATCTTCGCGTGTTTCTGTAGTCAAACGTGTCACACCATCTAATGAATCCTTAGGTGTAATACGTAGTTCATGTAATTCTGAAATAATTTGATCTTTTGATTTATTTTCAAAATGTTTATATAAACGAGCGTAATGATATAAACGTGTAAATAAGCCTTTTGAGTTATCGCGTGTGATTGGTGCACACATAGCAACACATGCTTTCACAGGAAACGTTTCTGCTACTTTTAACGAAAATACGCCACCAAGTGAAATTCCTACTACAGCGATTTCTTCATAGCCTTTACTTTTTAGGAAGTTATAACCTTCCACAACATCATTCCACCAGTCTTCTGGTTTTGTTTCTAGTAATGCTTCTGGTTCTACTCCATGCCCACTATAAATCGGTGCATGAACCGTATAACCACGTTTTGATAAAAATTCACCTAGCTTTTTCACATCTTTTGTGCTACCTGTGAATCCATGCAGTAATAGTACGGCTTTTTTGCCTCCCTCAATTGTTAGAGGTTGTGGCTTAGATAAATTCATTTATAATATCCCCTTCACGGAAACTTGTAATTGTGTAATTTATGTGTCTATCTTAACACCCTTTATTCATAATGTACAATTTATAGTTTTTATCATATTAATGTCTTTCATGCATTAACGATGTAAGGTTAATGACTGTTATAGCACACTTTCTGCTACTTTCATTTTGCAATCTTCATTTTTCGTATTCCATTTTCATAAAAATTTTTTATGCCTCATTATCTGCTTAACTGACCGAAAGGAAGCATTAGGTTCATGCAAAAATTCACTTTATATCTCTATACTTCCTACCCTTTAACCGTTATAATGCAGTTAACTCAAAAACAACTGGAATTAAGGTGAAAATATGGAATGGCAGCAATTAGAATATTTTGTAGCAGTAGCAAAGCTTGAGCATATGACTCGTGCTGCTGAAGCATTAGCGATTTCTCAGCCAGCATTAAGTCGCTCGATTTCAAAGCTCGAAGAGGAGTTAGGAGTGCCCTTGTTTGATCGACAAGGACGTTCAATTATGCTTAATAGATATGGCGAGTTATTTTTATATAGAGTCCAACGCATGCGTAAGGAGTATGAAAAAGCAGTCATAGAGTTACAGGAGCTTAATAACCCAGAGCTTGGTGATGTGTCACTTGGCTTTTTACATACTCTGGGGACTAGCATTGTACCTGATTTAATCCGCGCTTTCCGCCAGAATCATCCGCATATACGTTTTCACTTTACACAAAACTACTCACATTCACAGCTGAAGCAATTACTCGCAGGAGAATTAGATCTTTGCTTACTTGCGGCGATTGACACCGAGCCACCTGTTTGCTGGAAGGAGCTGTGGCGTGATGAACTTTTTATTATGGTGCCGATTGATCACCCCCTCTCCGGCCGTAAAAGCATTAAAATGAAGGAACTTGAGCATGAGAATTTTGTTCTGATGAAGAAGGGTTACGCATTGCGCCGTACAGCTGATAAATTATTAAATGCTGCAGGTATCAAACCGAAAATTACATTTGAAGGTGATGAGGTATCGACAGTTGCTGGTTTTGTAAGTGCTGGGCTTGGTGTGTCGTTACTCCCTGTGGACGAAGACTTAAATCCAAATAAATTGGCAAAAATTCGTGTTGAGGATATGGTTTGTGAACGGATCATCGGTATGGCTTGGATTGAAAACCGCTATCTTCCACCGTCAGCACGACAATTTCAGCAATTTGTATTTGATTTTTATGATAAAAAATAATGAAAGTAAAAAATGGGCTAAAGAGGGCGAGTAACAACTGTTACTCGCCTTGCTGTATATATTCAATTGGAGAAGGTAACAAAAAAACAGAGTTAATCTACAAAATATGTAGAATCAACTCTGTTTTTATGGGACGTTCAATAATAAACTAAAATTTAATCTAATTTTTTTACAAATAAAACCCTGTCTTGATTTGGTCCGTCATAGTCTGTATTTAATGATAGACTATCAACAATTCTATCTCCATTTTCAATTTCAAAACCCATCTTGGTATGATAGGCAATTGAAACTTTATTGACAGGTGACGTTACACAACGAACAATACTTCGATTATTTTGCCTTACCACATTAAAAAATTGATTGTATAATTTTTTTCCAATATTATGCTTTCTGTATGCAGGATGAACGCCAACGAAATGAATATACGCTTCATTTGAATAAGTTTGAGAGAGGAATCCTATAAGAAAACCCACAAGTTCACCATCCTTTTCTGCAATGAAACTTGTTTGTGTAAAATGGTCAAAGAATAATTTTGGTAACATATCAGACATATTCCTACCACCCCACCACTCATTGACTAGAGGTGAAATTATATAGTAGTCTGAACCTTTAACTGAGCGAATTTCCACTTTAATCTCCCTATTTATGTAAAAATCTATTTAAACAAATACAAACGGCACTTCATAATCTATTAGAAAACAGCTTTTATCTAAGAAGCTTCTTTAGTTTTTTCCTACATATTTTACTTGATACGAATACATATCTGTTGGATCTCCATGAATTTCAAAAAGTCCCTGCTTTGCAAGAGTCATTAGGCGTTTTTCCACAAACTCTTCACTTAAATAGTCATCTATTGCACCAATTGTTTCACCGATGATACGCATTGGTATAAGCCATTCCTCATTTAGTTGTGCATGTGCTTTTTCCGCACTTTGTAAAATAATAGGATCCAATGCGTCCTCCGCTACGTGAACTATTCCTTCTTGCCAAATGCGCAGTGTACTAGGGTTTTGTTTTATCTCTTCCCATTCCTTTGCGAGTTGTTGACACTCATCCACAGAAAAACGCTTTGCCTCAGAACGCAGTCTCATGAGCAAGTCTGAAGAAAGCTCACCTGTTTGACGAATCGTCATGTTTGGCTGTATACGTTTCAATCCATCGGTTGCATCAATTCCATATACCATATTACATGTATTGATCAACTCGCTCATGGCAAAACGTAACCCAATCTCTTCATGAGTGCATTGGCTGTACCATACCCAGACATCAATATCGCACGGTAAATTTTTAATTTTTTTCTCCCACGCTTTATGGAAATCGTCGTACAAATCAAGGTCTTCACTTTCCCTATAGATATAGGCTTCTAACCAGCTTTTTCGTTGTTCTAAACTACTTAGTGGACCAATCGAGAAAATATCATTGACGCTAATCACTGACTCATCACGTTGTAAGTGATGTTGTCGTATCGCATGTTTTAACGAACCTTGTGCAGATAAACCAAATGTTATATGTAAAATTGCCAAAATAATCCTCCCCCGTTATTGTTTACTAAGCGCAATTTGTATTCCAATAAAAGTGAAAAGTACGCCTTGGATCATATTTAATCTTTTAGCAATTGCAGGCTTTCCAATAATTACTCTTCTTACTTTACCAGCAAAAATACTAAATAAAGAAAATAGTATAAGCGCTTGTACTAAAAATACACTACCCAAAATGAACATCTGTAAACTTACATGGCCATTCGAAGGGTTCACAAACTGTGGCAAAAGTGCTAAGAAAAATAAAGAAACTTTTGGATTTAATATATTCATTAATATACCTTTTCGATATAACATCACATAGGCTTGTTCATTATGCTGTCCCAGCGTGAATGGATCACCTTTCGCGCGAAACGATTGCCATGCTAAATACAACAAATACGCTGCTCCTGCAAACTTTACAATGGAAAAAATAACTGTTGATTGATAAATAATAGCTGAGATACCGAGAACAGCCGCGCCTATATGGACGAGTAAACCTGTACACAGACCAAGTGATGTCGCTATACCTGCTTTTTTGTCCTGTGTAATGCTTTGTGCAAGAACAAATAAATTATCTGGTCCTGGCATTAATGTTAAAATAATTGCTGCACCTAAAAACGCTAATAACGTAGAAAAAGTCAGATACTATCCCTTCTTTCTATTATTTTTAGAAATTGCTCCCATCAAGTAGAGTTGGATTCCTGTCCGATTGGGCGCTTTCTTAGGAGCGTCCAGTTTTCATTTCAATTAACTTTTTTACATTATGAACAAATACTTTATAATCAATATTATATGTTTTATTTCTATTATACTATATTCCACTTATTCATTTCTGAATTTTCACAAAATAAAAAAATCAATTATGCCCTCTTCAACACTTTTCTATTTTAATACATTATAATGAAAACTATCATCATGTAAAAGTCGTATATTTTAGAGAAAGGGGTGTTTGTCGGTGGCAGTAAGTCATATTGTAACGCAATATGAAGACGAGCAAGGAAACGTCTATTATAAAATGAAAACACATGCTATCGAGGTACACGCTACACAAACTTCAGGTTTAGCGCCAGTTATTACTTATTGGATGGGTGAAAAAGAGATTACAGACGACATTCGAAGTTTGCGCTTTAGCCCTCGCCCTCCATCGAGTTATATTCAAGATTACGATGAATTTCAAGCCATGCTTTATGCGAAAGAACAACATGCCATCAACGAGCTATATGAACAAATGAGTATAAAACCGAAAAATATGTCTTCAGGAAAACAAATGTTATGGAGTTTTTTCGTCATTGTTATAGCGATGCTCCCACTATTCGTCGCAATCTGGTGGTTTAAGTAAAAAAAGTGGAGTTTCCGCCTCATACTTTACTCTCGATTGTTCAGTTTTACCTACTCATTTATTCAAAACTTTCTATTAACATTCCTAATTAGCTTGACAGACATGCTAAAGTAGTGCATTCTTTATAGAAATCGGACACCCACCAATTGTGTGGTTCCTTTCAACAAAGATTTTGGATGATACTATAAAAGCGAGCGAAGATTAGTACCTAGAAACTGCTTGATCAGAGAGCGATGTCCATCGGCTGTAAGACATTGTACAAGAAAGACTAAAGAACCTACTTCGTAAAACGTCCTAGCTAAACTAGGCGCAGTCTCAAGCGTTATGAGCAAAGTGGAATGTCAAAATGATGTTCAATGTAGGTGGTACCACGGAAAGCAAACCTTTTCGTCCTAAATATTAGGATGAAAAGGTTTTTTTTATTTTTATTTTCTTTGTAGGCGTCAGCTACATATATCAGCCACACCTATAGGCGATAAAAAATGGATAACCAAACCCCTGCTGATAGAAATTAGTCTATTTGCGGATGTCACGGAATTATGCCGGGGCATAATTGATTTAAAACAAAGTGTAATGGCAAATTGGAGGTATTGCTATGGAAAGAAAAAGAATTGTCGTCAAAATCGGGAGTAGCTCCTTAACAAATGCAAAAGGTGAAATTGATAAAATACGTTTAATGGACCATGTTCAAGCGATAGCTGAATTAAAAAAATACGGTCATGAAGTATTGCTTGTTTCTTCAGGGGCAGTTGCAGCAGGCTTTAAACAGCTAGGGTACCCTTCTCGTCCAGTCACAGTAAAAGGTAAACAGGCAGCGGCGGCAGTTGGGCAAAGTTTACTAATTCAAACCTACAATGCTTTATTTAGCATTTATGATATTGTGCCTGCACAAATTTTATTAACACGCACTGATTTTTCAAAAAAAGAGCGCTATAAAAATGCCTATGCTACGTTTGAGGAATTATTAGAGCGCTCCATGCTACCCATCGTTAACGAAAACGATACGGTATCTGTCAGCGAATTAACCTTTGGAGATAACGACATGTTATCAGCACTAGTCAGTGGTCTTGTTCATGCTGATCAGCTCATTATTTTAACAGACATCAATGGCTTGTATAACGCCAATCCAAATAAAAACCCATATGCCAAACGTATTGATCGTTTAACAGAGGTATCTGATGAGATGCTAGGCTTTGCGGATGGTTCTGGCTCGAAAATTGGAACAGGTGGTATGGAATCCAAATTATTAGCAGCTCGAGCAGCTTTAAATGCAGGTGTCAAGGTGTTTATCGGAACTGGTCATGGCGCAAATAAGCTGGTCGACATTTTAGAAGGACGTGGCGATGGTACGTATGTAGAACATGACGCGCTTGCTGTTTTAACAAATAATAAACAGTGGATTGCACTCACGGAAGTATCTGGTAAAATTTTTATAGATAGCGGTGCAGAACATGCACTATTAGCAAATGGGAAAAGCTTGTTGCCTGCAGGTGTTTACCGTGTCGAAGGTGACTTCGCAAATGGCGACGTTGTCGAGGTCTTTAGTGACAAGGGATTACTTGGCCGTGGTGAGGTTTTATATTCTTCCCTAGAGCTAGCACATGCGATGGGAAAACGAACAGATGAGTTAGCGAACTATCCTATTGAGGTTATTCACCGAGATAAATGGCTAAAAATTCAAACAAATTAAGGAGGAATTCACATGACAAGTGAGGTTCAACAAAAAGGAAAGCTTGCAAAGGCCGCAAGCTATATTTTAAATATTAAAACAACTTGTGAAAAAAATGAGGCTCTCACGAAAATTGCTGAGCAATTACTAATCGACCAAGATACTATCATTGCAGAAAATGCAAAGGATTTAGCACTGGGCGAACAACAAGGAATGCCCGCTTCTACACTTGATCGCATCATGCTCAATAAAGAACGAGTAGAAGCTATGTCAAGCGCTATTCACTTACTTGTAGAATTAAATGATCCAGTAGGCAGTCTCTTAGAACGAATTGACAAAGATAATGGATTACTCATTGAAAAGCGTTTAGTGCCACTTGGCGTTATCGGGATGATTTACGAGGCACGACCTAATGTAACAGTAGATGCAGCAACATTATCTTTGAAAACAGGCAATGCAGTCATTTTACGCGGCAGCTCTTCTGCCAAATTTTCAAATGTAGCGCTTGTGGCAAGTATTCATCGTGCACTTAGAAAAACATCTATTCCTGTGGATGCTGTACAATTAATCGAGGATACAAATCGTGAAACTGTTAAAGAATTATTCCATTTAAAAGATTACTTAGATGTCTTGATTCCTCGTGGCGGAAAGGCACTTATTGACTTAGTAGTAAATGAAGCCACTGTACCAGTACTAGAAACAGGCGCTGGCAACTGTCATATTTATGTGGACCAAACGGCCGATTACAAAAAAACAGAAAAAGTTTGTATCAATGCTAAAACACAGCGTCCTTCAGTTTGTAATGCAGCAGAAAGCCTACTTATTCATCCTGATTGGTTTAATGAGCACGGTCAACAGCTACTTAGTGCTATGCATCAAGCAGGTGTGACAGTTATCGGTGATGAATCTGTTTGTCAAGCTCTTAATTTCGCTCAACTAGCAACAGAAGAAGACTATACAACTGAATATTTAGATTTAAAGATAAGCGTAAAAATAGTGGAAAACGTTTATGAAGCCATTGAGCACATTCATAAATACGGTACGAACCACTCTGAAGCCATCATGACAGAAGATCAGTTAATAGCAGATACCTTCTTAAATAGCGTGGATGCTGCGGCTGTTTATCACAATGCTTCAACTCGCTTCACTGACGGCTTTGAATTTGGCTACGGTGCAGAAATCGGCATAAGTACGCAAAAATTACACGCTCGAGGACCAATGGGTTTACCAGCTTTAACATCTACAAAGTATTTCATTCACGGCAACGGGCAAATCCGAGAATAATTGTAGAATCATGAAAAGCCGACAGTTGACCTACGCTGTCGGCTTTCTCTGTCTATTTTTGTATCATGCGATTGAAAGATTTGTAGAGTGGTGGAAGGTTTCTATCTGAGTAGATTCTACTGTTAACTCAGCAGGTTCAGACTCACAAGCTGAGCGGATTTCACTCTTTGCCGAGCAGTTTCTTTATCTATCTGAGCAAAGTCCTTTTACAACGGGGCGAAATAACGTGAAGTCTCCCCTACTTTCAAAAGCATCAAAAATTATATTTATTTAAATAGAAAGAAGGTTTTGTATGAACATTTCAGCAATTATCAAACTAACTGTTTCAATGGCCCTTTTTGGCTCAATTGGATTTTTCACCGTTCATACCGGCGTACCTGCTATCGAGCTAGTATTTATTAGATGTATTTGTGCTACTCTCTTTCTAGGAGGAATGTGGCTGATCACGGGTGGTCATAAGACGGAAAAATGGGATAAAAAAGAAATATTACGTACACTTTTATGCGGTGTCTTTATTGTCTTAAACTGGGTATTTTTATTTAAAGCCTTTGAAGAGATGTCGATTTCCATTGCCATTTCTATCTATAATTTAGCACCCATATTCGTTTTAATTTTTGGGGCATTGTTTTTAAAAGAAAAAATGACTATTCAAGCACTACTAGCAACAGTAACTTGTTTTATCGGCAGTATGTTCATAATTGGCTTAAATAATTTTATGTCACTCTCTGAATTTATGAAATCTGGCTTTATTTGGGCATTGCTGTCTGCATTGTTTTACGCGTTTACGATGCTTACAAGTAAAACAATCACAAATCTTAGCTCTTACGCATTAACATATATCCAAACAGCAGTCGGAATTATCATACTATTGCCATTTGTTAATTTTTCGCTGTTTGAAGGCTTAACAACCACTAACTGGCTATATATTTTAGGAACAGGCTTTATTCATACAGGATTTGTTTATTATTTATTTTTTGATAGTATTCGTAGCCTATCAACTATTCTAGTTTCTGTTTTAGTATTTGTTGACCCGGTTGTGGCTATATTGCTTGATATGCTGTTGCTTGATTTTATACCGAGCTTCATGCAAACAGTTGGTATTGTATTAATTTTTGGCGGTATTTTTTACACAATTTACGTTCCAAAGAAAAAGCGTGTGCCTCGTAACGATAGCGAAGCGTCAGCTAGAAACTCCGTCTAGGTACTTGTGACGGAAAAGTCAAGCTAAACGACGGAACGCTCTTGTAGAACGACGGATTCTAAGCGCAAGGTGACCTGAGCGACGAAATACCCTCGTCCTGTGTCAGCTACAATTAAGCCTAGGCGAAATGGATATCAAGGAGGTTTTTCCGTGAGTAAACTTTATGCAATTGGTGAATTATTAATTGATTTTACACCTTCTGAACCAAACGCCTCCCTAGCTACCGTTGAGCAATTTACTAAAAATGCTGGAGGGGCTCCTGCTAATGTTGCAGCTGCTTGTGCAAAGCTTGAACAACAAGCGGCCATCATTACACAGGTAGGTCAGGATGCTTTTGGAGATTTTCTTATAGAAACTTTAAATAAGGTCGCTGTCGATACAAACTATATTGCTCAAACTGTTGAGGGTGAAACAAGTTTAGCATTTGTTTCACTGACAGGTGATGGTAGCCGGGATTTCTTATTTTATCGTCGTCACGCAGCAGATTTACTGTATAACAAAGAGCAACTCCCACCAAATCTATTAACTGATCAAGATATTCTTCATTTTTGTTCAGTTAATTTAGTGGAAAGCCCCATGAAACATGCACATATGGCGTTGATAGAACAGGCTCATCAAGCGGGTAGTCTTGTTTCTTTTGATCCAAATGTTCGCTTACCACTTTGGCATGATGAGATGGCATGTCGTCAAACCATTTTGGCATTTTTACCGGAAGCTCATATCGTGAAATTGTCAGAGGAGGAGCTTTTATTTTTAACAGCGATTGAGGATGAGGAAACAGCTGTCCATTCTTTATTTCAAGGGAAAGTTCAGGTACTTATCATTACTTGTGGAGCAAAAGGTGCTCGTCTTTATACTAAAAAACTTCATGTCAAAGTTCCTGCTGACAAAGTCCAGGCGATTGATACAACTGGAGCGGGTGACGCCTTTATTGGAGCATTGTTAGCGATTCTCCTAAGCAAGCAAATTACAGCGACCAATTTAAAAGACTTTTGTGAACAGCATGCTGCCCCCCTTCTCACGTTTGCGAATGGCTATGCAGGAGCTTCAACAGAAAAACACGGTGCCATTGCCTCTTACCTTACCAAGCAAGAATTTCCATTCAAAGATAATCTAAGGGATTTGGCTTAATAAATGGTGCCAGGTCTTGAATTATCATGCTTAAAAGAAATCTAACGAAATATGGCTGCTCAAAATATACTTTGAGTAGCCTGTTTTAACATAAGGAGTGAATACATTTGAATTTGGACCATGTTGTTGAGGTGTTACTCGAAAGTCTAAAAGATGATCCATATATCGAAGCGGTATTTTTAAGAGGATCTATAGCTAGAGAGGAACATGACGAATTTTCAGATATTGATATTTATTGCGTTGTTCATGAAGAAAATGTCGAAGCATTTTTGCCCAAACGCAAACAACATATTGAAACTTATAAAAAAACACTATTCGTTGATGACATTTATATTATTGCCCCTCAGTTATTAGTCGTATATGAAGATATGATTCATATCGATTTATTTACCGTAACTCCCTCTAAAATAGGTAACCAAGATGCCATAAAAATCTTATGGGATCCAAATGGAGTCCTTACAGTTAAACAGAAAAATACAACTTTGTCATTAACTCCACTCGAATTTAAAGATGCTGTAGATGATACTGTCTGGTATTTATATCAATATTATTGGAGTGCTAAACGTGGAAATGGGATTTGGTGTGTTCATTTACTGCGAAATAGTTTAGAACACTTCGCTAAAGTACTATTGCATAAATATTGCCCTGAGCGAGCTTTACTTGGACTTAAAACGTTATATAATTCGTTACCTACTTCCCCATTACATGAGATTATGGAGATCATGAATTGTATGAGCCTAGAAACACATGAAATGGCAGTAAAAAAATTAGTGAACGCCTTCCACAATGAATCCGATTGGATATTTGAAAATGTGCCGAATAAAGAAGAAATTAAGCCGTTATGGGAAAAAACAAAAGAGCTATTGCACTAAAACAAAAATAGCAAACTAATTTTAGATCTAGTTTGCTATTTTTTGGGAATAAAACGTTGGATGTCGCCTGACAAAATCTCTGTATCTGACGGGTACCAAAAATATGTAGTTCCGTCATATTGAATACTGCACTTATAAGCAATCGGATCATCCGTGTATAAAATAATATCGTACATCATTGGATCACTAGTAGTAGTATTAGGTTGAAATGCTGGAGCCTTCTTACTATTTGAAAGGATTTCCAAAAAGTCTTCTATTTCCGTTTCATCCTCAAAAGCAGCTATTTGCTTGTTTCCCTCTGTTGTCGAATATAGTTCAATCTTTTTTACTTGATCTAAAGGTACTTGATCAAAGTGCCATTTATAATCGGTTCTTTCTCTATTAAAATAAATTCGATAACCATTAATAGCTGATTGATCCTTTACGGCTATAATATCATCTTTTCCTTTAACAGAATAAAGTTTAGTTCCCTTTTCATGAAACGCCGCATCTCCGTCTTTTAACTTATAAGATGGATTTGAAACATTATCGGCTACTTTAAATTGAACTTCTCCTATTTCTTTTTCTATTAAGGATTTATCTGCTAATATACCATCGTAAACAACGTCATATTCACTATCGTCCCATTTGATAAAATCTACCCAGTCAATTTCTGTTTGACTACTTCCAAATGGTATTGATTGACAGCCAACAAGGAACATTAAGAAAAAGCTTAGCGCTACCCATTTCTTCACTTTATCACCCCTTTTAGAATAGTAGACTTTCCATATCCTAAAAAGTTACAATTTTAGCTATAATGATGATTATTTGGATGTAGCTTTTCCCTGATATTTCTCTCAATTACTTTTTCATTAAAATATGTGGGATTCCACAATCCATAAATTCTTCTCCTGAACGTTTATAGCCTAATTTTTCGTAAAAACCTTCTGCATAAGATTGAGCATTTAATTTATAATTTGATAACCCTTTTTCAAGTGCAATCTCCTCTAACTTTTGGATAATGACTTTACCAAGGCCAAATTTACGAAAGTCTTTTAGTAAACAAATTCGCTCTAGTTTGCCGTAACCATCAACAACTCGAAGTCTACCAGTACCAACTGGTTGATCGTTATAGTACACAAGAATATGATCACATGCCGCATCTAGTGTGTCGAATTCGTCAAATTCTTCTTCTTCAGGCACCTTTTGCTCCTCAATGAAAACCTTTTGACGTATAGCAAATGCTATTTGTAAATCTTGTTCCTCTGTAATTTGTTTCGTATTCATTTTTATATTCCTCCTGATTGTTACTTGAATTTGGTGAACTCTTAAGGCTCATCAACATAATGTAGGGTTGATTTCCGTTCCGACTGGGCGCTTTGTAGCTGACGCTTCGCTTTCGCTACAGATAAAACATTGTTGCTGACGCTTCGCTTTCGCTACAGAGCAGAGCTTCCTGGGGGCGTCGGGGCAACAGATGTTTTTTGCGCTAAAGCGTAGTGTTAACGCAGCGGCAGCAGAGGGTTTTGCTTGTGCGAAAGCGCAGCGACAGCAACAGCAGGATGTTGGTCACGAAGGCGTTATCACAGGATGTGATGGTTTTAGCCTTCGTTCCTCTATCGCTAATCCCCAAGGAGTCGCCCAGTCTCCACTCCAATCAACTTATATAAATAGCATAAAAATATAAAATATAATCCTAACCTTCAATGATGAGTTACTCTTTTTATCTTTTGATAGAATTTTCCGTTCCATTAGTAGAATTGTCAATTGCGCTGCTAAATTCGCCCATTGCACCACTACGCTTTGAAAAAGAAAACCATATGAAGATATAAAGTGAAATTTCCCTTCTTGTTTGATAATATATAGTATAGAGTATTTTTTATTGCAAATACAATATTTTTTGGAGGCAATCAATGAAGGAAATTTTACGAGATATTGGTGCGATTGCGCGGGCACTTGATTCCATTAGTAATATTGAGTTTAAAGAACTTGATTTAACAAAGGGACAGTATTTGTATGTCACTCGCATCTGTGAAAACCCTGGAATTATTCAGGAAAAGGTTGCTGAACTATTGAAAGTAGATCGCACAACTGCCTCCCGAGCGATTCAAAAGTTGGAGACAAAAGGCTTTGTAGAAAAGCGTCATGAAATTGGAAACAAGAAAAACAAACAGCTTTTCCCGACAGACAAAAGTCTCAAGATTTATCCATTTTTAAAGCGAGAAGGAGATTATTCGAATGCTAGAGCATTAGATGGTTTTTCTCCTGAAGAAATTGACAGTATACATGACTTTTTAAATCGTATTCGTCAAAACATTGAAACGGATTGGGAATATGTAAAAAAAGGTCATACACGAAATTATTAAAGGCGATTCCTTGCGCATCTAAGCATTAGGAATCGCCTTCCTTTGCGAAAAAACCTTTTCAATTACGAATGAAGTCCCCCTTGATGATGATATTGCAGCACCACCTCAAAATGATACAGCTGAACAACTATTTATTGTCCACCAAACACTTAATAATCGAATACTAGAATATATTGTAGGTGCCGATTTTTTTACAGGCCCCATATCGTCTTAATTTAGAAATAATGAATTATTGAAAAAAGCAGCTTTTACGTTTTTGAACGAGGATCCATAAAATCTCGTAACGCATTGCTAAGCAAATATAAACCTAATACGAGTACTGTAATAGCTCCACCTGGCGCATAAGTGTACCAAGGAGCTCCCACTAAATAGGCTTGTGAATCTTTTAACATTCGTCCCCAACTAGGGTTTGGTGGCTGCACGCCAAGCCCTAAATAACTTAGTGCCGCCTCCGCGAGCATCGCAGTCGCAAAGGTCACAGTTGCAGCGACGATAATCTGCGATGAAATATTAGGTAATATATGGCGAAACATAATGCTATAAGGTTTTACGCCGATTAGCTTTGCGGCTAAGACATATTCAGTGTCACGATGTTGGACGAAACCACTACGTGTAATTCTAGCAATGGCCGGTATGGCAATTATGCCTAATGCGATAGCCGTATTAACAATCCCCGGTCCAAATACCGCCACGAGCATTAACGCTAATATTATTCCTGGAAAGGCCATTAATGCATCCATCATGCGCATAAAAATTTCATCGATCCAGCCCCCTACATACCCGGCTATACTACCAATTAAAATACCAAAAATTGTTCCTATAAATACCGTTAGTAGACCGACCGCAAAGGCCGTTTGTGTTCCTTTCATAATACGGCTAAAAATATCACGACCGAATTCATCCGTTCCAAAAAGATAATCACTACTTGGGCTCCGTAATTTTTCAGGTATATTCATCGAATTTACATCATGGGGTGTATAAAAAAAGCTGACAATCATGACGATAAGAAAACCGACAATGACTAGTAGACCAATGATTAAGTTGATATTTTTCATGTACCTTTGTATAATTTTCATCGTATCCACTCCTATCGTAATCGGATTCTAGGATCTAACACAGAATATAAAATATCGACTATAAAATTAATCATCACGACCGCAACCGTAATATACATAACGATTCCCTGTACTAATGGAAAGTCACGATTACTAATAGCCGTAATAAGGAGCTGACCGACACCCGGGAGCGAAAATACTTGCTCTACAATAATTGTTCCAGCAACAACTTCAGCCATGATCAATCCAAATACCGTTAATATTGGAATCATCGAATTTTTTAAGACGTGCTTATACATAACATTTTGCTCAGACATTCCTTTACTACGGATCGTACGCACATAATCGAGCTGAACTTGTTCTAAAATGGCCGTACGAACATACCGGAAAATAACTGCTATTTGTGGAATCGCAATGGTTAACGCCGGGAGCAAGAGCGTACTTAACGCCCCTGCTACACTTTGCGTCCACGGAATATACCCACTTATTTTAAAAAAGCTGAATTGCATGCCAATATATAAAATGAGTATCATCCCAAGCCAGAAGGAAGGAATGGCCATTCCAACTTGCGTCACTGTTGACAAAGACATATCACTCCACTTATTTTGTCTTCTCGCCGCAAACATCCCTAGCGGTAAGGAAATGAGGAGCACGATGAAAAGAGTGAGCCCAGCCAATGACATCGTTACAGGCAGTCTATCAGACAGTAAATCTGTTACTGGCATTGAAAAACGAATGGAATTTCCTAATTCCCCTGTCAATAATCCCTTCATCCAATCTGTATATTGCTCATAAAGAGGGCGATTCAAGCCAAGTTCTGATCGCAAATTTTCAATTTGTGTGGGATCCGCTTCAGTTCCTAACATTGTCCGAACAGGATCACCAGGTAAAATTTGAAAAACACCGAATGTAATGATCGACACTAGAAGGATGGTTGTTATTAACAGGATAAATCGACGTATCATATACATCATCAAGCATTCATCCCTTTCTAGTTGGAAAATTTAACTTCAGACATATCATGGAACCAGAATGGATAGTTCTTTAATCCTGTAATTTGCTTTTTAGAGCCCCAAACAATTTGATAATCTGCGATATATACCGCTGCTGCCTGCTCAGCTAAAATTTCCTGTGCACGGTGGTAATACTCAATTTGTTTTGCCTGATCACTTTCCTTTAAAACGTCTGCCATAATTTTATCGTATTGATTATTTTTAAATTTGAAGAAGTTTTCACTATCATTATTTGAAATGTAATCATTTAAAATATCATAGGCTGAAGCTCGTCCTGTTAAATCGATTGTTGTCATTTGATAGTCGCGGCCGAAATAAACTCGGTCTAGCCAAATTCCCCATTCTACAACTTCAATCTCCACATCAATGCCAATTTCCTTTAAATTAGCTGCTACGATTTGCGCAATATTTGAATAAATATCATTATGCGAGGATACCGTAATTTTTGTTTTAAAGCCATTAGGATAGCCCGCTTCTGCTAATAATGCTTTGGCCTTTTCCACATCACGCTTATACATATCTTCTAAGCCTTTCTTTTGATAGTCCCCCATCGCAGGGCTCATATTTGAACCAAGTGGTACAGCATAGCCCGCAAAAACTGAATCAATAATATCGGATTTACTGATAGCATAGTTGATTGCTTGTCGGACCTTTAGATTATCAAAAGGTGCTTTCGATTCATTAAACGTAACAATTAATGATGAGTTATTATTTTGATGAGATAAGTTATAACTACCTTTTACTTCCCCTACGCGTTGCCAAGGTACACTCGTTAAATCAACTTCATTAGCCATTAAACTCATAATCGCCGCTTGATCATCCGATTGGAAGGTAAACGTCACTTTATTCAAGAAAGGGTACCCTTTCTTCCAATAGTTTTCATTTTTCTTCAACTCTAAATTTGTACCAGGAGAGTATTTTACAAAAGCAAATGGTCCAGTACCTATCGGGTTTTCATTATGCTTTCCATCATTGCTTTTTGGTAAAATAGCTGATTGACGAGCTGTTAATGAATTTAAGAAGTTAGAGTTCGGCTCTTTTAGCTTGATCACAAATGTATTGGCATCTGGGGCTTCCGTTGACACAACATTATCAAAGCTGTTGGACATCTTTTCGCCACCACTTTTCCCCATTAAACGATCAAATGAATATTGAATATCCTCAACAGTTAAATCTTCACCATTATGAAATTTCACACCCGGACGAATTTTGAATGTATATGTTAAACCATCTTCAGATATTTTGTAGCTTTCGGCTAACCCTTCTTTTAAAGTCCCATCTGTTTCTGGTGCCATTAGTCCTTCAAAAATATTGAGAATCATTTGATACGATATGGATGCCGTTGCTTTATGTGGATCTAAAAAATCTGGATCATCATTAATACGTACTACGATTTCTTGAGGTACTTCAGCAACTGACTTCCCTTCAGATTTTGCATTTTTTTTGTCATCATTTGAACAGGCACTAATTAGTAAAACTATTATCAATGTCCATAATAACATCAACCAATTATTCTTTAGCCTCATGTTATTTCCCCCTATCCCTATGTGCTCATTATTTGAATGCTTTTATAGCTTTCTACTTCCGCTAATTTATTTGCAGCTTTAATGCCAGTTATTATGGCTTCCTCCATAACGCTTGTTGCCAAATGCCCCAAATAATCAACTGGATATGTTTTACCTCCTGTCCCAAGCACGAAAATCGTGTCTCCATCAAGCATTGTGTGTACAGGATAAATTGTTCGTGCGAGAGCATTTTGTGTAAGCTGAGCTATTTTTTTGGCCTCTGCTTTTGTAAGCTTCGCATTCATTGCAATGACACCGATTGTCGTGTTCGTACCAGGTAATCCTTCCGATTGCGCATGCTCTTCTAAATAAGCACAGCAATCAATCCATTCTCCTGTTTGCGGATTCCTTGCACCTGCTAGCATTTCTCTTGTATGAGGATCTTTGACATCCCCAACAGCATTGACAGCAACAATGGCGCCCACTACAATACCCTCTTTAGCAGCTATAGAGGCGCTACCTAGTCCCCCTTTCATACAAAATTGAGGGCCTGCCAATTTCCCTACTGTCGCACCATAACCAGCTCCTGTATTACCATTTGCAAATGGACCGACAACCGCACTTTTTGCCGCTTTATAGCCCATCGAAGCAGTAGGTCTTGTCATTGGATCACCGATAAATAAATCGAACAACACCGCACTAGGTACAATTGGAATTGTAGCAACACCTGCACCTAGCCCAACACCTTGCTCCTCCAAAAATTGCATGATGCCCGTCGCAGCATCCAATCCAAATGCACTTCCTCCGGACAAACAAATCCCGTGTACTTGATCAATTTCGTTGATAGGATCTAATGCATCAGTCTCTCGAGTACCCGGTGCAGAGCCTCTTACATCGACACCACAAACTGCACCATTCTCCACTAAAATCGCTGTACAACCTGTAATTCCTTCACTATTTTCTGCATGCCCAACTTTAACTCCAGGCACATCTGTAATATTTCCAAACATCATACACACCCCACTTTCAAAAAAACTGATTATTCAGTCTATTTATCGTATAAAAAGCATGCTACTCGCTGCTGTTTATTTTTTTCCTGAAGCACAGGGCGTTCCTGCCGACATCTTTCCATCACATATGGACAACGTGTATGAAACACACAGCCGACAGGAGGATTCATAGGGCTTGGTAATTCACCCTGTAATGCTATTTCTTGTTTCGGTTTATCAAAATTGATCTCTGGAATAGCTGACAGTAAAGCCTTCGTATATGGATGCAGAGGATTAGCATATAAGTCATTTTTCACACCAATTTCCACTACCCTCCCTAAATACAACACAGCCACTCGATCACTAATATGTTTCACTACACTTAAATCATGTGAAATAAATAAATACGTCAAACGAAATTCATCCTGTACATCCATCATTAAGTTCAAGACCTGTGACTGCACCGAAACATCTAGAGCAGATACAGGCTCATCCGCAATAATGAACTCCGGATGTATAGCAAGAGCCCGCGCAATACCGATTCGTTGTCTTTGACCACCAGAAAATTCATGCGGAAACTTTTGCATAGCATCCTCTGGTAGACCTACCTTTTGTAAAAGTTCCGTTACACGTGCCTTGCGTTGCTCTTTCGTTAATGTTAACTGCAACTTCATCGGCTCTTCGATAATGGTACCTATTCGCATACGGGGATTAAGGGATGCAAAAGGATCTTGAAAAATCATTTGCATTTGATTGCGATAGGTTTGTAGCTTACTTCCCTTTAACTGTTGAATAGGCTGCCCTTTATACAAAATTTCTCCCTCGATCGGTTCAACGAGTTTTAAAATAGTTCGGCCAAACGTCGATTTTCCGGAGCCAGATTCTCCTACGATTCCAAGCGTCTCACCACGGAAAATTTCAAGAGAAATGTCATCGACTGCTTTAATGACTTTTTTCTCTTCCTTCATCGACTTACGTTTTACGGGAAAGTAGGCTTTTAAATGGTTAATTTCAAGCAAAATTTCTTTTTTCGTCATGATTTAACACCCCTTCCTCCGTAAATAAATGACAGCGTACTTTATGCTCGTCTAGCATATGGATTACCTCTGGGAGAACGGAATGGCATTGTTCCATTGCAAACGGACAACGTTGTGCAAAGCGACAGCCCTCGGGTAATGCATAAGCCGGTGGAACGGTACCCGGGATTGACGGTAACCTTTTAACATCCATTTCTAAATTAGGCATTGTTTTTAAAAGAGCCGTTGTATATGGATGCTTTGGATTCATGAAAAGCTCTCGTACTGGTGCTTCTTCTACAATTTGTCCTGCATACATGACCAACACGCGATCTGCCGTTTCTGCTACAACACTCATATCATGCGTAATAAATAAGATAGCCGAATGATGTTCTTCCTTCATCTTCATCATAAGTTTTAAAATTTGTGCCTGTACGGTTACATCAAGTGCCGTCGTTGGTTCATCAGCAATCAACAACTGAGGGTTATTGGACATCGCAATCGCAATCATGACACGTTGGCGCATACCACCTGATAATTGGTGCGGGTATTCAGCAATAACCTTTTCTGCATTGGCAATACCGACTTCTTTTAAAAGCTGTAGAGATTTCCCCCACGCTTCTTTTTTTGAAATCCTTTGATGTCGACGAATTCCTTCTATCATTTGATTACCAATTGTAAAAACTGGATCTAACGATGTCATTGGTTCTTGAAAAATCATGCTCATTTCATTGCCTCTTATAGTGCTCATCTCTTTATTTTTATAGTCTAAGAGATTTTTACCATTCAATTTAATCGTACCAGCTGTAATTTCTCCTGGTGGTATGGGTAGTAATCGCATAATTGATAATGATGTAATACTTTTACCACTTCCAGACTCACCAACAAGCGCAACAGTTTCTCCCTTACGAATCGTAAAGCTCACATCATCAACAACTTTCGCCTGCTTTCCATTTTTTAAATGGAATGTTATTTTTAAATGATTTACCTCTAGAAGCACCTGTTTCTCATTTGGCTGATCCATATGCTTCCCTCCGTCTATCCCTTGTGATTAGGTGGTGCATAGCGTATTGCAATATTTTTCATTTGCGTATAATTTCTCAATGCGACTAAACCTTTTTCTCGGCCAATACCACTCTTTTTATAGCCACCAAACGGCATTTGAATCCCCCCCGCTGCTCCATAGTTATTAACAAATACTTGCCCAGCTTTTACACGGCTTGCGACATAATGTGCCGTATCTAAATCCTTCGACCATACTCCTGCAACTAGACCGTAGTCTGTACTATTCGCTAATGCAATGGCCTCCTCAACAGTCGTAAATGTAAAGACAGTCAACACCGGTCCGAAAATTTCCTCCTGTGCAAGTGGATCGTTCGCCTCTACCCCTACAAGTATTGTTGGTTCAACATAATACCCCTGTTCATAGCCATCAATCGTCAGTGTTTTTCCACCTGTAACCACATAGCCATCTTCTTTTGCCTTTTGCAATAGTGTTGATATCTTCGTATATTGTCGTTCATTTAGAAGTGGCCCCATATCAACGTCAGCCTCACCCGGACCCACTTTTAAAGCTTGGAATTTTTGCACTAATTGTGCTAAAAATTTTTCTTTGACGCTCTCTTCAATTAGTAGTCTGGCGCCCGCAGAGCATGTTTGTCCGGCATTCTGAATAATAGCACGTACAACTCCCTCGAGCGCTTGCTCCATGTTGGCATCCGCAAAAACGATATTTGGAGATTTCCCTCCAAGCTCTAACGTCACAGGTACAACATTTTCAGCGGCTGACTTCATCACCGCAATGCCTGTTGCAACAGAGCCTGTAAACGTAATTTGGTTGATATCTGGATGGGCTGTTAAATAGGATCCAACCTTACGACCTAAACCTGTAATATGCTGAAAAATACCTCTTGGCAATTTATCCGCAAACCATTCTGCTATTGCGTGTGTAGTTAATGGCGTATCCTCAGCACTTTTGACAATGACCGCATTGCCAGTCGCAATGGCAGCTGCTACACTTCTCGCTGTGATTTGAATAGGATAATTCCATGGCACGATATGTACGGTAATTCCAACAGGCTCTAACACTACCGCATTTAAAATACCGTCTTCAATAGGAATCGTGTCACCCATCACTTTATCAGCAGCTCCCCCATAGAACTCAAAATAGCGAGCTGCTGCTTCAATATCGGCTCTTGCTTGTGTTAACGGCTTTCCTACATCTCTACATTCTAATAAACTCCATTCCTCTGCATGCTTGCGAATATAGTGTGCAAACTCAATGAGTAGCTGTCCCCGTTCATAGGCTTTTATGTTTCGCCACTCTTCACTTTCAAACGCTCCACGTCCAGCGCGTACAGCCTCATCGACATGAGCTTTACTCGCATTCGTAATTTGAGCAATGACTTCACCAGTAGAAGGATTCATGACATCCAATAATGCTTCCATATCACCATGAATCCACTCGCCATTTATAAACATCGGAATTTTTTTCACCCTTATCCCTCCTATAGTCCACGGCCACCGTCTACATGTAATGTCGTTCCTGTCACCATGCCCGCTGCATCTGAAAGTAAATAACTTACTGCCCCTGCAATGTCCTCGGGCTTCACTAAACGCCCGAGGGGGACAGATTGCACAAAAACACTTTGCTTTGTTTGCTCGATGTCCGCTCCTTGTGCTGTAAATTGAGCGAGCATTTGTGTATCGGCTGGTCCTGGGTGAATCGTATTCACACGTATTTGGAACGGCGCTAGCTCAATTGCCAAACTTCGTGTAAAGCTCTCCGCCGCACCTTTAGATGCAATATAAGCCTGTAAACCAGGACGCGGACGAACTGCGGAAATGGAGGCGATGGTAACAATTGAACCTCGTCGACGCTCCTTCATATACGGAACAACTGCCTTCGTTGTAATAAACAAGCTTTTTACATTGACATCCATTAACCGATCCCAATCGTCCATCGTTACTTGCTCAAGCGGTGTTGCTGACTGTGCAATACCAAGTGCATTGACTAGCCCATCAATCCGTCCATACTTCTCAAAAACCTGCTTGAACACTTCGTTCACGTGCTCCTCTTGCAAGACATCGACTTCAAAGCATTGTAAGGCATCGTGCGCTAAATCGCTTAGGGGAGCTACTGATAAATCGAGCCCTACTGCAATATTGTCCTTTGCAAGCTGCTCCTGAATAATGGCTTTCCCCATACCACCCCCTGCACCTGTGACGATGATAACCTGTTGTTCTACTGCCATGTTATACACCCCTTGTAGATACATTCATTTTGGAAATCTCCTGACAAATCGCATCACCCATTTGTGCTGTTGTCGCCTGTCCACCAATATCTGCGGTTCTCACATTACCTTCTCGCAGCACTGTCTCAATCGCATAGACAATTAGCTCTTCTAGATCCGATCTCCCACTATGTCCAAGTAACAAAGCAAGTGACCAAATCTGTGCAATTGGATTTGCTATGCCCTTTCCTGCAATATCCGGTGCTGACCCGTGCACAGGCTCAAACATAGAGGGAAAATCCTTTTCTGGATTTAAATTAGCTGATGGTGATAATCCGAGACCACCAACTAGGGCAGATCCTAAGTCTGATAAAATATCACCGAACAAATTAGAGGCCACAACAACTTGAAAATCTTGTGGTCGTTCTACAAAATAAGCTACTAAAGCATCGATATAGATAGATTCAAGCTCTAGAGTTGCTGAGCCCTGTTCTAGCATTCTCCTAACATGCTCATCCCAGAACTTCATTGAATGGATTATCGCATTTGACTTTGTCGCACTCGTAATTTTTGTTTTGCCATTTTCAGAAGCATAATCGTAGGCAGCTCGAACAATTTTTTCAATACCTATACGTGTCATAATCGTATTTTGAATCGTCATTTCCTGCGGCTGATTATGATATATTCGACCACCACTATCGGAATATTCCCCTTCTGCATTTTCCCGGAAGATCACAAAATCAATATCTCTTCCATTGGCAAGCGGTGAGGCTATGCCCGCTAGCGATTTAATCGGACGGAAATTAACATATTGCTGGAAGCTTTTTCGTATCGGCATAATTAATTCCCAAACTGTCACGTCATCTGGAACGCGAGCATCTCCAATAGCCCCGAATAATATCGCATCAAATTCTTTTAATATGTTTAATGCATTGTCTGGCATCATCCGCCCGTGCTTAAGGTAATAATCTGAACTCCATGGAAAAATTGTTGTTTCTATTTGTAAAGAAGAATCGTGTTCCTGCAGAAAATTTAGTACCTTTAGTGCTTGCTCCATCACTTCTTTTCCAATGCCATCACCTGGAATGACGGCGATTTTTATGTGCGTCATTGTGCATCACCTGCTAAAAACTTTAATGCTGCCAAACGGTAAATGGCTGTCGTTTCTGCTAATTCTTCGACATCGACATATTCGTCAATTTGATGGGGAATATCACGATCACCAGCTCCAACGGTCACTATTGGTACTCCATAAGCATGAAGGAACGTTCCATCTGTAGCCCCTGGGACACCGTTATATTTCGGCTCTTTTTCCGTGACCTCAGCGACTGCCGCATAAATAGCTTGTACAACAGGATCCTCCTTTGCAGTTGCTGTTGCAGGGCGGTTATCAAGCACCGTTAACTCAACTTTAAAATCTGGATCATCTGCTTGCAGACGTTTAATCATCGCATCAATTTTACCGAGAAGCTCATCATGATCCTGTGTGGGAACTGTACGAATATCAAGCGTCGTCATACAATGATCAGGAATCACATTAATTTGCGCATCTCCTTTTACGGGTGCTCGTAAAATCGTCGGTGTAATAGAGGGCCAATTAAGCAAAGGATCACGCCCTAAACGAGCTTGCTCTTCTTTTTCCAATTTTTCAAGCTCTACGATCAAACGTGCCATGCGCCAGTTCGGGTTAATGCCACTCCAAGAAATTGCACCGTGTGCCATTTTACCGAAAATATCTACTTTCAAGCGTATTGCCCCGCGCTGTGCGATACAAACGTTGTTTTCCTCAGGCTCACATATAATCGCGCCATCCACACCATCAGCCCAGCCATTTTTTATAAAATGTTTAATACCAAGCATCAGTCCTTCTTCATCGCACGGAATACATAAAATAATCTTGCCTGTAAATTCCTCCTGATCCAGTAACAACGACTGACAAGCTGTAATCATACAAGCAAGATTTCCTTTTGTATCATTTGTGCCTCGACCATACATTCGACCATCAATAATTTCTGCGCCGAATGGATCATAAGTCCACGCTTCACGATTTCCTTCAGTAACGACATCTGTATGACCTTCAAAGAGTAATGTTTTTCCCGGCTTGCCCGAATCAATAATTCCAATGACATTCGGCCGACCTGGCACAACCTCCTCAACATGCGTTTCAATCCCTATATCGCGTAAATATTGAGCTACATAATTCGCGACTTCTTGTTCATTGCCATTTGGATCATCTTCTCGATAAACGCTTTCTATACGTACTAGCTTTCGTGTAAGCTCAATAACTGCTTCGCGGTCACGAATATAAGATGCTGATGTCTTTAAACTTTTTACTGTCATCCACAAGCCCTCCTTATTTGAAAAAAATTTCAGAGATCAATCATACCTCGGCATAATTGGACACCGGCTAAAAGAAGTGAAATAATTCTATCATTGTCCTATTAAACAAGTATTAGACAATTTGTTAATAATATATAGAATGCTATTAACTTTTTGTTTAGTAGTAAAAAGTTAAAAAACAACAAAATTATCTATCTTATGTTGTTTTCCGATAATAAAAGACTCGATATTTACCATAATGTAGGGGTTGAAATCCATTCCATTGTGCTCTTTCTTGAGAGAGTCAAACTTCACTTCGCATGCCCTAGGTTTTATCAAAATGTTATTTCTGAAAGAACATGTCACAGTTAGTTTTGTAGGAGATCATCTTTTTAAAGGAATTGCTTATAGTAAATAGCAAAAAGAGAAATTGCACTGTGCAATTTCTCTTTTTGCTTGAACTGAACTTAATTATAGCTCATCCTCGGTCACTTCATTATTATTTTTATTACCATTGCCATTGCCGTTGCCGTTACCGTTGCCGTTACCATTAGCCGGCTTAACAACCAACACATCAAAAGTTAGTGTGTGCTCACCATACGTTACCGTAATCTTCGTATTACCTTGACCTTTACCTTTTACAGCCCCTGCTTTTACAGTAGCTATTTTATCATTCGCTACTTCGTAGGTTGCAAGCTTTGTAACGTCTTTTTCTGTTGTCTTACCTTTAAAAGTAGTTACTTCAGTAATCTTAACTGGAACTTCTTTACCTATTCTAGTTTCGACCTGAGCTTTATCAATTTCTAGTGTTACTATTGGTTTTTCTTCAACAGGTGCTTTAACTGTCACATTTATAGTAACGTCATTATTTCCGTATGAAATAGTAATTGTAGTCTTGCCCTCACCTACTGCCGTTACTAATCCATTTACTATTGTTGCAACACTCTCATCTCCAACAACATAAGTAGCTTTTGACGTTACGTCTTCCTCTGTTGCATTACCTTCTGCAAGTTTTGACGTTTCTGTCACCGTAAGTTGTTCAGTTTCTCCAGCTGTTAGGTTTAGCTCCGTTGGATTGACAGAAAGTGTTACTTTTGGTTCTACTACGTCTTTTTCATAAATCATTGCTTTACCAACATTCCCAGCTGCGTCATTTATTACTACTGATACAGCATTAGTTTCTGGTGATACCGGGAATGTGAAGCTACCGTCTTGATTTAATTCAAAAGCAACTGGCGCTTGTTCTTCGCCATTTACCGTCGAAATATAGGAAGCTTTTAATTTATCATTTAAATTGTAATTTAAACCGTATAAATACAACTCTTCATTGTAGTCGATATACTTATCTTTTACCTGCCCTGTAGCGACACCTTCAGCTACTGAACCAGTAATTTCTGGTTTAGTCGTTTTCACGACAATTGGTCCAACATAATCGGAAACTACCCCTGATGCTGCAAGAGCGGTGAAGTCAATTGTATACAGACCATCTGGAATCGTTGTGGCAGGTTTTGTTCCCCATGGTTTATACTGCCCAGCAACATTCAGCGTATATGAGCCTTTTCCTAGCGCAGTACCTGCATGTAGATAACCAATGTAGCCGTCTCCATATTCTCCACCTTCAGGATTCATAATATCCCAAAGCTCGATATAGTTTGTTGTTACATCTCCAGTCAGTGTGAATGAAAGTACAGCCGAGTCTTTCACTCCATCTCCATTAAAGGATAGGTCTGTTTCTGTAATCTTAAAATCTTTTATTTCAGTTGCTGCCGCGCCGCCAAAGTCAGCAGCGAATGGCAATGAAATTTCTGTATCCCCACCGCTGATGTAAATATACCCTAGTATTTCAGAGCCTTTTGGTGCATTAGCTTGTGAAGCAGTTAAAGTAATATTTAAAACTTGCTCACCATCTAGATTAAATGTCGGCTGATCTACTGTAACCGTTGCATCACCAAATGTTTTTGTCACATCAATAGATACGTTATAATTGCCGCCGTTCCCTTTCATATCTTTTACTAAAACTTGCTTCGTAACAGAAATATCCCGATCTTTTAGTGATTGTGGACCGAAAGTAACTGTACCTTTCAAGTTTTCTGTAACTGCACCAGTTCCATCTAAAATTGCGCTATCGAGTGCATAGGCAAGAATTTCCGGATGAGCTGCTGCATAAGCATTTACACGCCCTGCTCCCTGAGAAAACACATCGTATTTTGTTTTATCTATAACCTTTGCTGTATTAGAAAGCGCTACTTTTACATCGAACGCGTTCCAATCAGGATTTGCTTGTTTAACTAATGCAGCAATACCAGCAATATGGGGTGTTGCCATAGAAGTTCCTGTTTTACGACCATATGCTTCTCCATAATCTGCATCAGGGAAATCTTTTTTATACATTGGAATCGTTGACATAATGTTTGTTCCAGGTGCACTTACATCTGGTTTAATATCAAAGTTTGGTGTAGATGGTCCACGTGAACTTGTATCGTTTACATCATCCCCCAGTGTCTTCGTGGAAGCAAATTTACTAAAGCTTACTTTTCCAGTTCCCCCTGCTAATGCAGCGCGAATAGCATCGCCATCCGTTTGGGACATATCAAATGTTGGCAGAAATTCAAATGAATCACCAAGGAATGTGCCTGAAATGTTCGGCGCATTTGTTCCACCAGCAAAGTTATGAATAATGGTTGCGATTGCTCCATTTGCCTTTGCGTTTGCAATTTTATCAACGAATGCGATACTCCCACGAGAAATCAATGCCACTTTACCTTTTACATCAATTCCTTCATAGTCTTTTACTTCCCCGTTTCCAGGAACAGCAACTAGGTCAAATTCTCCTTCAAGCTGTGTTGCTAAATTCTTTGCAAAAGTCGTTCCCATTAACGGAAGCTGTTTTGTTAAGTTGTAGTCGCCAACTGTAACATTCACTTCCCCGTTATACATTGTTTCAGGATTTGATGTATTACCAACAGCAATTCCTAAACGAGCGGTTGCAGGCGTGCCCATTGTTCCGCGATTTGGACCCTCGTTCCCTGTTGCAATTACTCCGATTGTTCCAGCCATCATTGCATTATTAATAGCAAATGAACCAGCATCCGTTTCGGAGTTAGCTCCCCCGCCAAGTGAAAGGTTGATAACATCCATTTTTTCTTTTACAGCAGTTTCAATTGCTTTAACAATACCGGATGTGGCTCCACTTCCGTACGCTCCAAGAACACGGTAAGCATACAGGTCTACTTTTGGAGCAATTCCTTTAATACCAAATTCGTTAGCTCCGATTGCTGCAATTGTTCCAGCAACATGTGTACCGTGAGAAGTATAGAAGGCACTTCCCTTTTCATTAAATTCAGGTGTCCCAACCGGACGCTCCGAAGGCAATGTTTCCGATGCATCGTCATCTGTCCGAGGCTTCGTGTATGTTGCCGAATTGGGAATGAAGTTTTTCCCACCTTTGTAAACTCCGGCGAACTCAGGGTGATCTGCATCAATACCAGTATCTAATACTGCTACTTTTATTCCTTGTCCTTCAATTCCTTCCTTCCATAGCTGTTCGATGCCAAGGAAAGAAATACTAGTATTCATTCGAGCTTCTATTCGATCTTCCTTCATAAGCTCCGATGATTTTATCGTACTATCTTCAGATGCATAAACAATTGCATCTGGTTCGATTAATGTAATTCCTTCTACTGTAAGCAGTTTCGGGAGATCATTTGCTTTAACAGTTGCCGCAAAACCGTTTAAAACAGTATCAAATGTGTATCCTTGAGTCATCTGAACCTTTTTAGTAGCTAACTCTTTTTTAACTTTTTCTTGTTGTGCTTTTACATTTGAACGGACTTCATTTGCTCGGGCATTGGAGAATTTTTGGCCTTTGACTTGGCTCATTCCTTGCTCTAGTGCCACAGGCTTTTCAGATAAATGAACGATGACTGCAACATCTTGATTGCCTGATACATTTTGTAAGCTATCGTGAAGAGTTGGACCATCTTTAGACAAGCTTAGCTGTTCAGCGATAGCAGCTTTTTGTTGAATTATACTTTCACTTTGACTATTCTGCTTGAATGGTTTCGATTCTTCAGCACTAGCACTAGACAACGGAACCAACAGAGAAAGCACCAAAAAGAAAGCTAGAATACTACTTAAAAACTTCGTAAACTTAAACTTTTTCAATTCTCATTTCCCCTCTCTTTTTAATTGTCACACTTTTCAGTTTAATGTGATATTTCCAATCTATCACAAGGGAACTAATCCGAATATCTTAATGTTCGAAAATTACAAAATATTGATAATTAGTATCAGTTTGTCAACTATAGATTAAAACTATCTTCCTAGTAAACTCATAAAAAAGTAGAACTTTTTAAATGAAAAACGACTAAGTAATTCATTCATTTTTTCAATTAATCCTATCAAGACAGCAGTTATAGGTTTAGTCGGTGGTGTAGTTATGAATAGAAAATTAGAAGGAAATGTAGTCAGCAAGCAATTTCCTTATCGGCATTTGCCAACTGGAAAAGTGAAATTTAGCTAGAAACTTCACTTTTCAGAAAAATCGACAATAAAAGAAAACCAGCATCTCTGTTGAACTTCATTCATAGCAGAGAGCTGGTTTATTTCTTTTATACATTATCGGGTCACTGATTAAAGTTTCTCATTATTGCTGACGAGATTCCGTCATTTGCTTCCAAACAGAACCTTTTGCTTCCTCACCTTGTTCGATGCGGGCAATCGCCATTTTTACTTGTAGTTTTACTTCAAACTCTTTATCTTCTGAAGCGGCCTTTAATGCCGCTAATGATTTCTCAGTGCCGACCTCATATAGGTACATAGCTGCACGCCAGCGAACAAGTTTGTTTTTGTCCTGTAATGCTTGCTGCATCGCGTCTTCAAATTCTACAAAGCCGAGGTCGCTCATACAATCTCCGGCAGTTCGACGGACCGCTGCACTTTTGTCCTGTAATGCCTTTTCCAAATATGGCACAACTGCCACATCCTCAATCATTCCTAAATAAACGGTTGCAAGTCGTCGGATAGACATTTGCTCATCTTGTAACGCCAATTCTAAAAGCGGTAAATCATCGAGCTCTGGATCTGCCATTTGGTCAAGCAATTGGAAACGTTTTTCCCATTCTGGTTGCTTAAACTGTTCAACCGTAATTTTTAGCTTAGCTGGCTTCTGAATCGCTTTCTCGGAGTCATTAATCGTTGCAACAATCTCTGCTAAACGTTCCTCAGAATATGTCACATTGATTTCTTGTTTTACGGATTCCGCAATTTCTTCGAGCTCTCCATAACGTACGCCATAGTCAATCCATTTACGTTGGAAAATATAATTTTCGTCAACCACTGTTTCAATAATTTTATTGAAAGCTTCTACAAAGCGCTCACCACAGCTTACACGGTGCTCACGTTGGTTATCAAATACTTTTACTTGAAGTGGTACTTGCTTATAAAACTGCACATGAACATACACTTCACCATAAAATTCATTGGCTACTTGTTCTTTATTTACTTCCTGAACGTCTTCCCCTAACACTTGGCGAATGCTTGCTAAAATACCTTCCCATGCGTACTTTGCGTTACGCTCAACTGCGAAGAAATCTGCTACATGATAAACGCCCTTCACACCTTCAATTGCTAAAATGGCTGCTGCTTCGCCTGTCGCTTCCTCTTTATTATCCTTTGTAAAATTATAGGCTTTGCCAAAAGGTAACTCAGTATCAACGACAATCTTCATAGAATTAGGGCTTGGTGTCGGTTCAATTGTAATAATCTTCATATCTTTCGCTCCTATCCGTTTACGATTTCATCTAAATACGACCATCTTTCAATAAGATGTTCATATTGTGCATTTAACTCATCCAGTTTTGCCGTTAATTCCTGCAGCTTTGTAAAGTCCGCACCCGCATTGGCAATACCTTCTTCTGTCTCCATAATCGCTGCTTCCGTCTTTTCTATTTCGTCAGCAATAGTTTCCCATTCTTTTTGCTCTTTAAAAGATAATTTTTTCTTGTCTGATTTAGGCTTTTCAGTCTTAGGTTTTTCGACTTTTGGCCCCTCTACCTTCACAACTGCTTCCTGTTCACGCTTTTGTAAATACTCACTGTAAATATCAAGCGATTCATCAACATGTCCAAGACCATCTAAAATCCACAGTTTTTTAGCGATTCGATCTAAGAAAAATCGATCGTGGGAGATCGTTATAACGACTCCAGGGAAATGCTCAATGAAATCCTCAAGCACACCTAATGTTTCAATATCTAAATCATTTGTAGGTTCGTCTAGTAACAGTACGTTAGGTTGCTCCATTAATAATCGTAATAAATGCAGACGTTTACGCTCGCCACCCGATAATTTACCAATCGGTGTACCGTGCGCATGAAGTGGGAATAAGAAACGCTCCAGCATTTGAGCAGCTGAATAACGGACACCCTCTGCATCTGTTATATCATTTGAAGCTTCTCGGATATATTCAATCATGCGTTCATTCTCATTCATTTTTGGTAAAGTTTGTTTAAAATGCGCTAACTTCACTGTCGAACCAACAAGAATTTCACCAGCATCAGGTGTCAGCTCTCCTGCTAGCATGTTCAATAATGTTGATTTTCCTACACCATTCGCGCCGATAATGCCGATACGATCGCCCTGCTGTAGTAAAAATGAAAAGTGATCAAGGATTTTTTGATGGCCAAAAGCCTTTGAAATATTTTCAGCCTCTAAAACCTTCCTACCGAGACGTGTTGTTGCTAGTCCCATTTCAAGTGAAACATCCTCAGATTTACGCTCCAAGTTCTCCTCTAACTGCTCGAAGCGCTGAATACGTGCCTTCTGCTTCGTAGAACGCGCTTTCGCTCCGCGACGAATCCACTTCAATTCTGAGCGATAACGGTTTCGATCTTTTTGCGCAGAAGCCGCTTTCATTTCCTCACGAATTGCACGTGCTTCTAAATAATCCCCATAATTCCCTGTATGGCGGTACAATGTTTGATCGGCTAACTCGTAAATATGAGTCGACAGCTCATCTAAAAAATAACGATCATGGGTAATAAATATAACTGCTCCCTTTAATCGTAACACCATTTCCTGCAGCCACTCCGTAGACTGCACATCCAAATGGTTGGTAGGCTCGTCCAATAAATAAAGATCTGCCGGCTCTATTAATACTTTAGCTAAAGCAACGCGCTTTTGCTGACCGCCTGACAGCGTTAATACTTCTTTATCAAACATTTCAATTCCAAGCTTCGTCAGCGCTGTCTTAGCGAGGGCATTGACATCCCACGCCTGCTCCTCATCCATACGATGTTGCAAGCTAAATAACGTTTTCTGTAAACTTTCTGAAGTCGGATTTAACGCAAGTGCAGCAACCGTTTCCTCATACTCACGATTT
Organism: Lysinibacillus sp. Bpr_S20; assembly: GCF_023337835.1. NCBI lineage: Bacteria > Bacillati > Bacillota > Bacilli > Caryophanales > Bacillaceae > Lysinibacillus > Lysinibacillus sp. Bpr_S20. Next base: position 404,545 of record NZ_JALNLQ010000001.1, on the reverse strand, counting down.
AATTTTAAAATAGGGGAATCCCCTGCAAACACTGCCTGTAACACAGTTTCACCACTATTAAAAGTAGGCTCCTGTGGTAAATAAGCAACACGGTATTTATTTGGACGGTCAACATTCATTGAATCCGCTTCAATTTCTCCTGCTAAAATAGAAAGCAATGTGGATTTACCAGTACCATTAATACCAATTAGCCCAGCTCGCTCCCCCTCATAAATTGTAAATTCAATATTTTGAAAGAGCGTTTTATCGCCCACAGTTTTCGTTAAATTTTGTACTATTAAATGACTCATTACACTTGTCCATCTCTTTCATTTAGGTGTTGTTTAGTGTCAATACTACTATGTAGTTTATTATTGATATCCATTTTTATCATAACACCAAATGACAGGTAAACAAAGGACAACAAACTCTCAAAAAAATATCCGGATAGAAAATATTCTATCCGGATACAGAAGCTTATTCATATTACCAATAACCAAGAAGCTTCCACCATAATCCTCCTACTACAACAAAAATCAGGATCGTCACAACGGAAACTACAAAACCAACTGTCCACCATCTTTTTTGATCAATATAGCCTGCACCAAAGAAGACCGGTGCTGGACCAGAACCATAATGAGTAGTGGCGCCAAATAAATTACTAAATGCAGCTAATAATATCGCTGCCAACATAGCAGGTGCACCTGCTTGCAACATAACAGATAAAAACGCTGCATACATCGCACTAATATGAGCAGTAGAGCTCGCAAAGAAGTAATGAGAATAGAAATAGACTAATGCTAATATGACAACGGCCCAGATCCAGCTATACCCAGATACAAGTCCACCCACTTCATTACTAAACCATGGAATTAACCCTAGTTTGTTCATAAAAGATGCCATCATAAATAATGTTGCGAACCAGACTAGCGTATCCCATGCTCCTTCTTCCTTTTTGATATCTGCCCATGTTAATACATTTAACAATAACAGCAATGAAAGACCTATAAGAGCTGCTGTAGTAGCACTAATGCCTAAGTAGTCCCCACCTATCCATAAAGACAACACAACAACAAATACTACGATCATTCGTTTTTCAGAACTTTTAAGCGGCCCAAATTCTTCCAATTTCTTTTTCGCGATATCTGCCGCCTCTGGTGTTTCTTTGATTTCAGGCGGATAAATTTTATAAATTACATAAGGAACAACGATTAAAGCTGTTAGTCCAGGGACAATCATTGCCAATGCCCAACCGAACCAAGTAATAGTTACCCCAGCTGAATCACTTGCTAGCTTAACAATTAAAGGGTTCGCTGCCATGGCTGTCATAAACATAGCAGATGTTATTAAATTCCCTTGAAAGCCCACTTTTAAAAGAAAGGACCCCATTTTACGCTCTGTCCCATCTTCTGGTTTAGATCCGAAAGTATGAGATAATGACTGGATGATTGGGAATATAACACCACCAGCACGCGCTGTATTACTAGGAATAGCGGGCGCTAATATTAGATCACTCGCAAGTAAAGAGTAAGACAAACTCAACGTTTTTTTCCCAAAAAGACGAACAAATACATAGGCAATTCGTTCCCCTAGTCCCGTTTTAATAAATCCACGAGAAATAAAGAATGCAATTACGATCAACCAAATCGTTGAATTACCAAAACCACTTAATGTTTCTTCAATGGTTAATGTATTCGTTATGGCAATCATAGCCATAGCTATAAAGGATACCGCTCCCATTGGCAACGGTTTCGTTATAAATCCTATAATTGTCGCCACAAAAATAGCAAATAGATGCCACGCTTTTTCATCTACTCCTGAAGGTATTGGACAAAACCAAATAGCCACACCAACAGCTAGAGAAATGAAGAAAGGAATCCAATTGACTCCGCTTTTTGCTTCTTTCATGATGTAAATACTCCTTCGACGTTTACCCCGTTGTTTTTCACAAGAGATTTCTCCCACGATCTACTATTTATACTCAGATCTCAAGATCCCATTGTCAAAAAAACATAAGTAATTATATATGCTTTATGTTATGGATGAAAAGAGATTTAGCTCATTTCTAATAAAAAAACGACCTAGATTCAAAAACTTTCCCTTTTTTGTCAATTTTATTGGTAAAAAGATACTTTATTCATTAAAATTAGCATGTGCAAATCTTTTGAAAAAATACACTTAACGCGCGAATCACAAAACATGCACGTTTTAAAAAAATTAAATTCACATTTCATCAAGTTCCAAATTTTTCAACATAAAAATCCGTTGTCTATTGGAAAAGACAACGGATTTTTTTACTTACCTATTTCATTTTGTAATTGCTCTAAAAACTGTACCATAAATTGATGGCGTTCTTCAGCCATTTGCTTGCCCTTATCTGTAATCATTAAATCCTTCAACAATAATAGCTTCTCATAAAAATGGGTTACTGAGGAAGTATTTTTATTGCGATACTCCTCCTCTGTCATGTCTGTACGTGCATTCTCTTCCTTATCGTAAAGCTTTCGACCCTTTGCCCCACCATAAGCAAATGTGCGTGCTATGCCGATTGCTCCAATCGCATCTAAGCGATCCGCATCACGTACTATTTTTGCTTCGAGAGAAGTTGCCTCTAGCTCATTGCCACCATTAAACGATACTTGCGCGATACAATCTCGAATATGTTGCTTCTTCTCCTCGCTTAAAGACAGCTCCGCAATAAGCTTATTCTCTTGCTCCTTGCTATCGGTATACTTTTTATCACTAACATCATGTAACAGCACAGCAATTTTCACGACCTCTGCATCGGCATCTGGCTCTGCCTGTAAAATAGCTAAAGCATTTTGATAAACACGTTCGATATGTTGAAAATCATGACTAGCATCAAATTGCTCGTAAATTCCACGTACTTTGTCCATTAAATTGTTCATAATCCTTGTTCAGTCCCTTCAAGCTTTATTATACTGTATTGCTTAGAATAGTTGGCAATTATTAAGTAACATATAGGCTAAACAAAAAACAATATAGAAAGTAAATTTCAATTGACAAATTTTTCAGAATATTGTAAGGTGAATGTACAGAACATTTAACTTTGTTCTGTAGCTCACTATTTCAGTGATGTACAATAACTATGTTTTGACAGCTTACAATAACTTCAGCGGGCTTTACAATTGAATATTGTATTGAAAGATGACGTGCGTAAAATGAAAACCAATCATCTAAACAAATAAAAGTGAACACTTTCCCTTAGAAATTCTTTGTTTTAACCCGCATAGTGAATGTACATGACGAGATAGGTGAATAAATCATTAACTTGTTTTCACGACCAAAAAAACTTTGAGCATATGTTGCAAGTGTGTGATAGTTTTATCATTAATCGATGTTACCTTCTTCTATTCATGATCTTGAATAAGTGAACGTAACTCCTCCCATTAATGACAAATAGCCTACCAATTTCTTGCCAACATTTTGCGAAAAGGAAATTCAGAGTCGTGCAACAAAACTAGAGAATTCTTTTTAGGCAACAATTTTTCCGAATTTTTTAAACCGTAAGCGAAGTTATAAGTTATGAAGGAAGTAGGAACGATAGTTATGTTATGTAATACCAACCCGCTGAAGAAACAATAAAAGCTGCCCATCTTATTTATTTTAGATGATGGCAGCTTTTATTGTTTTTCCCCATTTTTCAACTCATTTATAGAACCGCTTTTATAACCTCATAAATCTCCTGTAACAGCACCTCATTTTTCATCGTTGTACTTAATTGTAGATGATGTTGATCGACTAAAATAACAGCAACGCGCATCCCTTCTCTAATGCTTGCACTCGGTACTGGAATCATGTTTTCCATATCAAAAGTCATGATGAGGTCTGGAAATTGAGATTGGATATTATCTTCTTTAAATACGAAAAAACCCTGGTTATACACCAGAATCTCAAATCAAGTGACTACATAATGAAACTAGCCAACTCATATCCTCTATATGAGAGGATGATTATGTTGATAAATCTAGTAGAAAATACAAGCCTTTTAGAAAACGTATATGAACTATCTATTGCCACTCTACTTCTATGTTCTGTTTTTTTCGTTAGACTTCTAAAAAAAGTAAAACGAGAGAGAAAGCTTTCTGCCTTTGAATTGACAATGGATATAATCATTCGAGTAGCCATTTTTTTATGGTTGGCTAGCTTTTTGCTTCTTCAATATGGAGCCTAACTACTTTGAACTTTCTTTCAATATTACCTTGGCATTATTACGTTCGGAATGGCTTTGTGCTTAGGCCTCTAGATGTTTTTTGTACGAAAGCGTAGCGGCAGCTGAGTTCCTCTATTAAACCGTTATTTGTCACCCGCTGAAAAAAGTTAAAAGCTGCCCCCTTTAAGAAAAAGGGAACAGCTTTAACGTTAATATTTTGTAGCACTTAGAACAACCCTACCGCATGTCCTTCATTATCTACATCCATGCGTAAGGCAGCTGGTGCTTTTGGTAAACCTGGCATTGTCATAATATCGCCTGTTAAGCAAACGAGGAAACCTGCACCGAGCTTAGGGATGACTTCGCGAATAGTAATTGTAAAGCCTTCAGGACGTCCTAAAAGACTTGGTTGGTCAGATAAAGAGTATTGCGTTTTCGCCATACAAACCGGCAGAGAATCCCAGCCGAATTTTTCGATTTGAGCAATTTGTTTTTTCGCTTGGTCGGTAAATTGTACATCTTTCCCGCCATACACTTTTTGTACAATCGTACGCACTTTTTCTTCAATAGATTCTGTTACATCGTATAAAGGTGAGAAATTGTTTTCTTCTTCAAGAACAGCTAGCACTTGTTCAGCTAAGGCTAAACCACCTTTTCCGCCTTCTTCCCAGACATTTGTACGAGCAATGCGTACATGTTTTTCTTGACACCAATTTAATACAGCAGCAAGTTCTGCCTCTGTATCTGTAATAAAGCGATTAAGTGCAATAATCGGCTCTACACCAAATGAACGAATAGTCTCGACATGCTTCTCAAGGTTTTCAATTCCTTGTAAAAGTGCCTCTACATTTTCGCCAACTAATTCTGTTTTTGCTACGCCACCATGCATTTTTAATGCACGAATAGTAGCCACAACGACAACGGCACTTGGTTTAAAGCCTGCTTTACGTGCTTTAATGTTCATGAATTTTTCAGCACCTAAATCTGAACCGAAGCCCGCTTCTGTCACAACAATATCAGCAAGCTTACGGGCCGTTTGTGTCGCCATTATCGAGTTACAGCCGTGTGCGATGTTCGCAAATGGGCCACCGTGAATAATGGCAGGTGTTCCCTCAAGTGTTTGCACTAAGTTTGGTTTGAAGGCATCTTTTAATAATAATGTTAATGCCCCTTCCACTTGAAGATCACGCACGAATACAGGCTCACGATCAAATGTATAACCGATTACGATACTTGCTAAACGTTCTCGTAAATCTTCAATACTTGTAGCTAAACAGAATACAGCCATAACTTCTGATGCAACCGTAATATCGAAGCCGTCCTCACGTGGCATCCCTTGAACAGGTCCACCGAGACCTACCACAACTTTACGAAGGGCGCGATCATTTAAATCCATAACACGCTTCCAGATAATACGGCGAGGATCAATGTTTAAAGCATTTCCTTGGTGGATATGATTATCGATAAAGGCTGATAATGCATTGTTCGCAGTCGTAATAGCGTGAAGGTCACCTGTGAAATGTAAGTTAATATCCTCCATCGGTACTACCTGTGCATATCCGCCACCTGTTGCACCACCTTTAACACCCATTACAGGGCCAAGAGATGGCTCACGTAAAGCAACAGCAACATTTTTCTTCAATTGATGAAGTGCATCTGCAAGACCAACTGTAACAGTTGATTTCCCTTCACCTGCTGGAGTTGGACTAATAGCTGTAACTAAAACAACCTTTGCATCCTCACCATGTGCTGTTATTTTTAAGGGATCAATTTTTGCTTTGTAGCGACCGTATTGCTCAAGTGCATCCTCTGGAATACCTACAGCTTTCGCGATTTCTGTAATAGGTTTCATCACCGCTTGATTCGCGATTTCTAAATCTGATAAAGGTTGATTTGTCGTTGTCATTTGGCATCCTACTTTCTATGTTGTTAATTTCCATTATAGACTTAATTGTGAAAAAAATCATAGTTAGTTATACAAGCATTTCGACAATCAATTGACAACTTTGCTCAATTCATGTATGTTCTTAATGAAAATGCATTTTTTTCACATTTTCACAATTATGTCACGACTGTATTGATTTTATTCTACATTCAAGCGCATGGGAGGCGAATGCTTATGCAACAAGGAATCGTAAAGTGGTTCAATAATGAAAAAGGTTATGGCTTTATTGAATGTGATGATGGAGAAGATGTATTTGTACATTTTACGGGAATCCAAGAGGAAGGCTTCCGTACACTTGAAGAAGGTCAAAAAGTTTCATTTGATGTGGTGGAAGGCAATCGAGGCCCACAGGCGTCAAATGTTATGAAAGTATAAACGTAAAGGAGCTGTTCGATGGATGAACGGCTCCTTTTTTAGATGTTCTTAAATTGTATTAGTGCTGCTTTTTCTTATAAACGCGATAACTTCAGCGGTTGATCCAATAAAGAGCTCCGGGAAAAACCAGCGTTTCCTTCGTTCTGTCAGGATCCTTTAATGTAACGCCAAATGCCCCTTCATTTAAATGACCTAGCGTCATAGTAGTTGCAGCAACTTCGTCATAAAAATCTAGGCGAATATTTGGTAAATGTAAGGAAACAAACTTTTCTTGTTGTTCAGGCTCTGGTAATTGTAATACTTCCCGCCATAAATTCACTATAGCTTGCACATCTTTCACATAAAATTGGACAGATTCCATCGATATTGATTGATTCGTATCAATGGCTCCATTTTCTTTTAATTGTGCAACACGTTCCTCATCAGTATCAGTCCACTCAATCAAAAATGGAAAATCAATTGCTAGCTCTGGCTTCCCAAAATGCAATAGCTTCCATTCTACTACAGTGCCATCTGGTCTTGTACGACTACAAGCATCGGGTCCATATACTTCATATCCAAGTGCACGTAAACGTTGTGCCTCTTCCTCAATATTTTTTGTACGTAAGGCAATTCTTGAAAAACCATAGCGCTCGTTTGCACGTTTAAACGTATAATGTAGGGAATACGGTAATGTCACTGCATGTTCAAATAAATGACGATCATAAATGGCTATTTGCTCAATATAGTTTAATCCAAAGTAGCTTAACGTATTGTATGTCCCCCACATTGTATGTTGACCACCGTTAACTGTATGGATATTTCGTTTATTTAAGAAAACCTTTGTATTTTCTGGTGATTGAACTTGATGAACTAGATGGTCAAAAACTAAAGTCATGACTGAACCCCCTTTTTTCTATTATATACTTTACCTGTTAGTTTTGTTGGTTTAAAATAAAATTATGAATATTATAACTATTATGAAGTTACTATATTTTATAATATCTCCTTTAAAATGCTAAGAGAAGTGATTTTAATGCTGATAGTTCATCAAAAAATTTTGTTCCGAAAATCAACGAAGAGGTGATAAGAATGACAGACAAAGTAGCTGCTTTTAAACTAGCATTAGGTAATTATCCAACAGGTGTAACGGTTGTCACTACTTGTAATGATGTAAATGAACCTATTGGCTTAACTGTCAATTCCTTTGCGTCAGTTTCCATAGATCCACTCCTTATTTTATGGTCACTTGATAAAAAATCACAGTTACATCCATATTTTACAATAGCTCAAAAGTTCGCTGTCAATATTTTAGCAAGCAATCAAGAACAATTATGTACGATATTTTCAAGTAAAATCCCAGATCGTTTCGCCCAGGCTAAATGGTCAACCTCATCTTTAGGTCTACCAGTTTTACATGATAGTGCAGCCATTTTACAATGCAAAGCATATCAGCAAATTAATGCTGGAGATCATACGATATTTATCGGGCAGGTCTTAGAAATTGATGATGCACAGAAGGAACCATTACTATATCATCGCAGACATATTGGTGAAATCCCAAAAAGTTTTTATGAATAGGCTATTGCAAAAACAGGATGATTCGTTGTTATCATCCTGTTTTTCGTCATAATCTTCTCTGTGGCCTTATAAATTTGTTCAACTATCATCTGCTTACTTTTTCTGTGGAAATCTCTGCTTTTCAAGTCTGTTAATTTGCACAATGACACCATCTTGAATCGTAATGTGTACTTCTCCAAACTCCAAATTTTGAATAGCCTTTGCTATTGCCTCTAGTTTTTTGTCATCTACCTTTGCCTGTTGAGTCATCCGATACACCCCTTCTTTTAACAAATTTTTAGTACAAGAAAGGCAAGACCGCGTAGTACATCGCTTGGGAATAATTCTATAATTCAAAAAACACATTGTCAATAATAAATACCAGAAAACTTAGTTGTTTACTAAGAAATTAAGAAAAATGACGTTTATCTATAGTGATGTCAGTATGTATCACCTTTATCTTCGGAAAAAAACAAAAATAAAAAACTGCGTAGATCTATTTTACCTCTACACAGTTTTAATCACTTTATAAAAGATCTATTAATGTTTTTGCTGTCTTTTGCTTGCCCATAACCTTTGTCGGTTTGCCTGTAGCCGGTACAATCCAGTGTGGTTCATCCCCACCATATAAAGATTGTGAGCTATTAGCTACCATAAATTGAGCGTTGGCCGATTCCATTCGCAAACGTGCGCGGGACAGTAAAAATTCCTCATCATCTGTTGCCTCAAGTTTAAAGCCCACTAATTTAACTTTCGGCTGCCACCCTTTTATTTGGCCTAATATTTTAGGCGCCTTTTTAAAGTGAATGATAGGTGGCTCATCAGATGGCATTTTACCTGTTTCCTCTATTAAATTCCCAGATTGGTCAAACACTTTATCAATGAGCCAATCGGAACCTGCAGCTGCCATAATAACGATATCCACCTGTTCTTCCTGAACAGCATGTCGAACCTTCTCGCCTAAATCTTCAATACCTTCGAATCGAATGGTACGCATTTGATCTTTATTCGCAGGAAGCTGTGCGAAATAACCATGCATATACAATACATTTGCCCCAGCCTCTAGTGCCGCTTCAGCTAAATAACAGCCCATCGATCCTTTCGATAAATTCGTATGCCCACGCACACGATCCCATTTTTCAAGTGTTCCCCCACTTGTAATGAGTACGGTCTTACCTCGTAATGTCCCCATACACTCACCTTTTTTCTAGAAAATATACAAATACTATTTTAACGTAATGCTATATCATGCTTCAATGTTGTTTTTATAGGATAAGTCGTTCCTATAAGAGGTTATTTTCTATTTTGTTCTTTTAACCAGGAACTTAATATTTCCGCAAATTGCTTTGTCACTGGTGATGCTTGGTGTTTCATAGCTATTCCAATTGTGCGATAGCCACCTTGTTTTAAAGGTATAGCTTTGATAGTAGGAGGTAAATTATACGTCACTAATTTCGGTAATATACTTATTCCAAGATGATGAGCAATCATCGAAATAATCCCTACTTCTTCCGAAAGTTCAAAGCGAATATTTGGCTTCACGTGATATTGTTCTAACAGTACTTTTACATCATTTGTCCCTTTATAGGAAGTCATAATAAATGGCATATTTTCTAATTCAACAATATCAATTTCTGCTTTATTATAAAGTGGACTTTTATCAGAGACAATACAAAGCAGCGGATCCTGCTGAAGTTCAGTAAACTGAAACTGCTTAGACTGTTGGCCATTCAAAAATCCTGCGTCAACTTCTCCACTCAATAGCCATTGTTCAATTTCATAATAATCTCCCTCACGCAATTCAACTTGTATGCCAGGAAATTGATGGTCCATAATACGAACGATTTCCGGCATCCAGTTGGAAGAAATACTTGAAATTACTCCAATCCTAACTTTCCCTCGAGTAACGCCCAGTATTTGAGCAGCTTCTTGCTGTAACAGTTCCTCTGCATCGAGGACATGTCTCATTGCCCTTAGCATTGTATCGCCTTCACTCGTTAAGATGACACCCGCTCGACTTCTATGAATAAGTGCAAAGCCGAACTCCTTTTCCAAGCTTGAAACAGCATGACTGACAGCAGATTGGGTTAATCCCAGTGCATCTGCTGCTTTTGTAAAGCTAGCTACCTCAGCCACTTTATTCAAAATCTCATATTTGACTAAACTCATCGCATTGTGTCCTCAATATACATGAATTTTTTTAATACTAATTATTATAAACATTCGTTTTACTAATAACAACACAAGAGATATAGTAAATTTTAGGTTAAAAACTGTTTTAGTACACAGATTGTAGGTGAGCAAATGGGTATCCAAGGAAAAGCAAATTTATTAATGGTTATCGTGACAATGTTTTGGGGCTTATCTTATACCTTTATGGTTATGGGGCTTGAAACATTGGCTGTTTATAATGTGGTGGCATTGCGTTGTATCATCGCATTTTTTGTAGCAGGTATTATTTTTTATAAACGCATGATTAAAGTCGATGCGAAAACATTAAAATATGCAGCTATACAAGGGTTTCTATTATTCATAGTGTTTGTCCTAAGCTTATTCGGACTAGAAACCACTTCGGTATCAAATGCTGGTTTTATTTTAAGTCTAACAGTTATCTTAGTACCTATTTTCAGCAGTTTTATTGAAAAAAAATTACCTTCAAGAGCAGTTAGCTTTGCGATTATTTGTACAATGATTGGTATTACAATTTTAACAACACATGGCTCATTTACCTTTCAAAAAGGGGATATTCTAGTTGCCATCGCTGCACTATGTTATTCGTTTTACTTGTTGTTAAACAGTACATTTACACGGAGCGTTGAATCAATTACTTATGGCATTTACCAGCTTGGTTTTGCTGGGCTATATGCACTTGTATTTACATTTATTTTCGAAACTCCAACACTTCCAAATACAACGACTTCTTGGATTGCCATTATAGGACTTGGTGTCATTTGTAGTGCATTTTGCTTCATAGGTCAAACTGTTGCACAACAGTTCACTTCTGCTACACATACAGGACTAATATTTTCCTTAGAGCCAATTTTTGCAGCAATGTTTGCTATGATGTTTATTGGTGAAGGAATCACAGTAAAAATATTAATAGGTGGTAGTTTTATCCTAATTGGTAACCTTGTTGCTCAACTGGAGCATCTACATGTATTACGCTTTATTAAAAAACATCAACATGAAAAAGCTATTAATTAATCCTTACAAACAACTAAACAGAGTGATGCATGCGCACACTCTGTTTTATATGCAATATTTTAAACTCTCCCTATTATTTACCTTTTGAAACAAAGAAAAGGAAAAAGGCAATGGAACTACTGTAAATTCCCATCACCTATTGTTATTAATGTCCTAGGAAGGCCTTCAACATCCATGCATGCTTTTCAAGAGACTGGTACATAGCATTTAGGATATCCTCAGTTCGATCGTCCCCTTCTTCTGCCGCAAGCTCCATTGTTGAATTTAAAGCCTTCATTAACTTTTGGAAATCTGCAATGATTGTAGCCACCATTTCCTCTGTCGTCTCATTTCCTGTCGCTTCCTCTACATAGGATAGCTCAAGATGTTCTTTTAACGTAGCAACTGGTTTTCCATCTTTCGAAAGAATGCGCTCTGCTATTTCATCTAGATTTAACGTTGTTTCATTATATAATTCTTCAAATTTTGCATGTAGTGTAAAGAAAGCATTTCCCGTCACATACCAATGATAATTGTGTAATTTCGTATAAAGTACAGACCATGTAGCGACAAGTTTATTCAGTTGTTTGTTTAAGTTTTGTGTCATAATTGCTCCTCCAATGTGCTAGTTGTTATAGCCATTAGTATGCGTTGTATAGTGTACTGGCTATACGCACATTTTTCACACTGACTCAAAAAAGCCATTGTAGATACAAAAAAACAAAACTAAAACATTTTTTACTAATTATTTAAGTTCCTCACGAATATCTTTTATCTTTGCCACTGGAAGCTTTGAAACTTTAGCAATCCACTCATCATCAGCACCCGTTTCAATCAAACCACTGATTATTTGTTTAATGGTTTGTTCAATTCCTTGTTCAATTCCTTGTTTAATTCCTTGTTCAATTCCTTCTTGTCTTTCTAATTCCAAAACTGCAGCAAGTGTCGGTGGTAAATCTTCTTTATATAGATGCAAAACCTCTTCCTCCCCTTTAATTTCTTCTTTTACATCCCTTACAAGTTGCTCAGATATAGCTCTTGGTAGTTTTAACAAAAAATCAATAAAGTAAAGCAACGCTCTTACTTCTTCTCGTTCCATATTGTGTAATGACCATACTTCTCTTAACAAAGCTCTTTTGTAGGCACTACGAAGGTTCATCTCGTTTTTGGTTCGATTTAAATAAATAGAGGCTAGTAACGCTTTACTAAGTAGGTTCGGTGATTTTTTCAATTCTTCTTCATCAAAATCTGAAACAACAAACTTGTTAAATGTGTAAGTGATTTCTGTACCATAATACTTTTCATGATACTGATTCTTACTTTTTGTACTCTTATTCGTAAAAATAGCAATAGCCACAATCTTCTTACCATATCGATCCCTGATACGATAGAAATACTCAAACATACGCTTCGCAAAATGTTCTTCATCGATAGCTTGTATTTCCGTATGAACAAGAATCCATTGCTCTTTCCCACTTTTAAGATGTACCTTCGCTATTTGGTCGGCTATTTTGCGTCCTTGACGATGTTCAATAATTTCTTTGAAAAGCTCCTGTTGCAAAAACTCGACTTGCTTTGAAAAGTCCACTTCTGCGTGTAATTCAGGCAAAAAGAACAACAAAAAATCTTCAAACAAATCCGCAATTAACTTCTTCCATAAATTATCTTGATTCACGTGACTAAGCTTATACATGTCCGGATTTTCCCAAACTAGAAGCATAGTAAATAGTTTCCCCCCTTTTAAATCTATTATAGCTAACCAGAACATAAGTTTCTACATTATTTTTAAGAAAATTAAAACTATTCTCTATAATTATTTCACTTTCCGAAATAGTTTCGTTATAATGAAGTCACTTATACAAAAAGGGGTGTTCATTGATGGAGGTTTTACCATTTCGAAAAGATGTACCAGTGGAACAAACATGGAATTTAAAAGATTTACTTGAAAATGACGCGGAATTTGAGCCTGTTTTAGCGCAGCTTGTGGAAGATGCGCTAAATTTCGAACATACGTATCAAGGTACAATTACTAATGCCCAAAAGGTAATTGAAGTTTTAACAGCTTATGAAGCACTGTTTGAAAGCATAGTTCCTATTGGTACTTATGCAAGCCTTAATAATCAAGCTGATCATACAGATAACGCAGCCCAAATGCGTGCAGCAAAATATAGTACGGCAGTCGGAAAAATAAGTAGTACATGTTCTTTCGTACGCAGTGAATTACTAGCACTAGATGAGTCTATTTTAGTGGAAGCTTCAACATTAAACCCAAACTATAAAGTCTATTTAGAGGAATTATTAAAACAAAAGCCTCATCAGATGCATCCGGAGGTAGAAAAAGCATTAGCTGCATTCAGCTCTACTTTTGATGCACCATATGAAACGTATAATACGACAAAGCTTATCGATATGCAGTTTGGCGAATTTGAGGCTAATGGAGAAAAACTTCCGCTTAGCTTTGTATTATACGAAAATGACTGGGAGTTTAACGCTGATACAAAAGTACGCCGTGCAGCATTCCAAGCATTCTCAAATAAGTTACGCGATTATCAGCACACAACTGCGAAAATTTATAATACACACATTCAACAGGAAAAAACAATGGCTGATTTACGAGGTTTTGATTCTGTCATTGACTATTTATTATTTAGTCAAGATGTTGATCGTTCTCTTTATAATCGTCAAATAGATCTAATTACGAAAGAACTTGCTCCACATATGCGTCGCTACGCAAAGCTTATTCAACAAGCAAATGGTATTAAAAAAATGACATTTGCTGATTTAAAGATTGCCCTTGATCCAGACTATGATCCGAAATTAACAATGACGGAAGCAAAAGAATATGTTGAAAAAGCATTAGACGTTATGGGTGAAGATTACAAAGAGATAATTGAAAAGGCGTTTAATGAACGCTGGATTGATTATGCACCAAACAAAGGAAAATCGACTGGTGCATTTTGTTCAAGTCCATATGGTAGTCATCCGTATATTTTAATGTCTTGGAACGAACGTATGAATGAGGTATTCACTTTAATTCATGAGCTTGGTCATGCAGGGCATTTTGTGAATGCACAGGCCCATCAATCCTATTTTAATAGTCGTCCTTCACTATATTTTATCGAGGCACCATCAACTATGAATGAAATGCTGCTAGCCAATTATTTATTAACCCATAACAATGACCTTCGCTTCAAACGTTGGGTAATTTCTAATATTGTGTCCAAAACGTATTATCATAACTTCGTCACACACTTGCTAGAGGCAGCTTATCAACGAAAAGTATATGAATTAATCGACGCTGGAGAAGCTGTGAATGCAACTGTTTTAAATCAGTTAAAACGCTCTGTATTAGAAGACTTCTGGGGAGACACTATCGATATTATTGAGGGAGCAGAGCTTACTTGGATGCGTCAACCACACTATTATATGGGCCTATATCCATACACATATAGCGCTGGCTTAACAATTTCTACTCAAGTATCCAAGCGTATCTTAAAAGAAGGCAAGACGGCTGTAGATGAATGGTTAGCAGTCCTTCAAGCTGGAGGTACGAAATCACCTGTAGAGCTAGCTCAAATGGCTGGTGTCGACGTTACAACCGATCAGCCTCTTCGAGATACGATAGCTTACATTGGTCACCTTATTGATGAGCTTGAACGCTTAACGACAGAAATGGAAGCTATCAAAGGCTAAACAAAACGAGAACCATCTATATTATTTAGATGGTTTTCTTTTTTAGTTCTATGTATGAAAATACGTGCATATACTAGAATCAGGGCGTCCCTCTATATTTTTCCGACATTTCAAAATAGACAATCATTTTTCTTCATACAAATGTACCGTTATTATTAATTGTATGCAATTTATTTAGCAAAATTCGACTAACAATTTTCAAAGGAAGTGTTTCTAATTATGGTAAAACGTAATGATCCATGCCCATGCGGTAGCGGCAAAAAATATAAAAAATGTTGTGAAGGTAAACAACAGGTTACCGTAGAAGCAGTAGCAATCGAAGAATTAGAGCGTGTACTACAAACATTTTACTTAGAATATCCTGAACGCAAAGATGTTCGTGCCTATATAGAGCATGTAGGTACATGGCAACCTAAATTAGAGAGCGTTCTACAAAGAGAGCTGATTGAAGCGATCGCGTTAGACGACTTCTTCTTCCATCAAGAGCCATCTATTTGGAAAGGTTACTTAAAGAAAACCAAGAAAAAAACGGTTAGACCTTCTACGGTAAAAGTATTAGAAGGCTGGACTCAACCTCGTCTATTTATTGGTTCCGTATCAGTTGTAGAAGAAAAGTATTTTAAGGCTACACATGTGTTATCAAATGAAGAAATTTATATTCGTCGTGAAAATGACAAACCAATTCCTGAAGGTATGCATGTCTTTGCATTCATCTTACCAGACGGTACAAAAAAATCAGAGCATTATTTAGCTGTTTCAACGCTTATCTTTTTCCCGGAAGATCACGCAAAGGTGTTTGAGCAATTCAAGAAAAATTTTGAGGCTTCTGAGAAGAAGGTTGGAACATTCTTAAAAGAAGAGCATCTATCCTTCTGGGCGTTACTTGTGTCAAACGGTTATAAAGGCGAGGAATTTACGAACTTTGAGAGCAATGTCATCACACAAGTTAAAGATTTCCTAGAGCAAAACGAACGCGAAACAGCCCCTATGTTAGAGCTTTTAGAAGACTATTTAATTGAAGGACAACCATCTGCGCGCAAAGAGGCTGCCATTGCCGCTGGTGCAATTCGATATGGTCAAGAAAAAGAGCTGTTCGAGCCGTTATCAATGACAGTAAAAGAAATTGCCGCGACGTTCGATATTTCAGCTTCTTCTCTCACAAAATACTATCAAGATTTAAGTAACTATGCAGAAACTAAATAATGCTTAAAATAGTGCCATACCCTCTAAACAATCTTAGCGTGTATGGCACATTTTAATTACCCATAGAAAAAAGCTACATTTTTATCGGCAATGTGCCAATAAAAAGTAGCTTTTTCTATGGTAACCAACCAATACTATTATTTCCGATCATAATGTTATTTATGCATCGAATTTAGTAAATATGATAATTTATTGCGTAAAAATAAATTTAGTTTTACTTTATTTAAACATAGTCCCTATGATTACTTTGCTACACAATTCTAATAGTAAAAACATTTATTTACTATACACCTTTAAGAGCTCTTCTCCGAGAAATTGCAGGCGCTCCCCTACTGAGCAGGCTTCAATACAGAAACGATGAGCTCCAGGTTTACCACGCTCTTTTCGTAATTGCTTTATCACTAAACAGTCAGCACAATACGTATCATGTAGTTCATCGATATCTTTCATAACCGTCACTTTATCCAATTTGAACTTTCGCTCCTTTCACGCCCAAATTTCGCTTCTTACTATTATGAAGTGAACATTTTGAACAAGCAACTATTTTGTTTTTCCATATTTAACATCAACAAAGCACTATTGATGTACAATAAGTGTAAAATCTAAATCAAAAAGTAGGGATTTAATGTTAGAAGTATATATTGATGCTGCTAGTGCCGGAAATCCTGGCCCCAGTGGTATTGGGATATTTATCAAAGGAGAAAGCCATCATATACAGATCAGTGAGTATATAGGGCAAACTAATAACCATATTGCCGAATTTACTGCCTTAGTACGCGGCCTTGAAGAAGCACGAAAACTTGGTTCAACCATAATCTCAGTGCGCTCAGATTCAAAAATTGTTGTAGCCTCTATGGAAAAAGAATATGTGAAGAACGAGGAATTTAAACCTTTTCTTGAACAGGCACTTACACTTGCAAGTAGCTTCGATTTATTTTTTATCAAGTGGGTTCCAGATACGCAAAATAAAGCGGCAGATGCACTTGCACGTAAAGCTATTCAAAAAGAAAAAAAATAAACTACAGGGACAGTCTCTTGCCTTAAACCAAGAGTCGGTCTCTCCACTTTATTCAGATACTTATTATTCCCCAATAATCTATCTTTATTCAGCAAATATTTTTGGTTGCGAAAACGAAGCATCCGCTCTATTACTCCAATCCACTTATATTACTGCATACGTTTAATAAATTCCTGACTTTTGATGATGAGCCATAAAGTTAGCGATTTCCCAACCTTTATCAGAGAAATTGTTTCCTTAATGTTATTTTATTGACATACTATTGTAATATTACAATGTTAATATCATTTATGTATTAAGCGTTAAAGCTTTTAGGAGGAAATATATTATGAAAAAGAATAAAAAGTATAGATGGGGATTGAGATTGGCTACATTGGCTTTAAGTTCATCTGTACTTTTTTCAACAATCGAAACAGCATCAGCGGCAACTTACACAGTAAAATCTGGTGATTCTTTATGGAAAATTGGCAATCAATATGGTGTTTCTTATCAGACAGTCATGAAATGGAATAACTTATCTTCTTCAACAATTCGCGTTGGTCAAAAGTTAACTATTAATGCTCCAACAACATCAGCATCCACGTCTACATCTAAACCAACATCTAAACCAACAACAAGTGTAGTACAAGTTGCTAAACAACAATTAGGCGTAAAATACACATTTGGTGGAAGTAAACCAAGTACAGGTTTTGATTGCTCAGGCTATGTTACTTACGTTTTAAATAACGCTGGTATTTCGACAGCTCGTAAGTCTGCAGCAGGTTTTTACAATTCAGCTAAAAAAATTAGTTCACCTCAAGTAGGCGATTTAGTATTTTTCTCGAATACATATAAAGCTGGTATTTCACATGTAGGTATTTATCTTGGAAATAAGCAAATGATTAGCGCAAGTGACAATGGTGTTTCTGTTGCGAACCTCAACAGCACTTATTGGAAAAACCACTTTACAGGATATGGTCGTTTATAGTGCATAAATAACAAGCAAAAAACGCTCTGAATTTAATCGGAGCGTTTTTTCTTGTAGAAAAATCATCAAACAACCTCACTTTCGGTTATTCGCTGACATTATATTCAATAAAAAGCAGACCAAATTCTTTGCAAATTAGTCTGCTTTTTAGTATTCTAATTTAACTATTTTTTCTTAACCTTAAACATATACTACTTATTTTTTCGATCAATTATACCTCAGTATAATATCGTCCCGAATAGGCTTTATGCTGACAGATGTTTTTTTGCGAAAGCGTAGTGCTAACGCAGCGGCCGCAACCGGTTTTATCTGCGCGAAAGCATAGCGGCAGCGGCAATAGCACGATGTTGGTCACTTAGTCGTTGCCACATGACGTGGTGTTCTTAGACTGAGTTCCTATATTTCAGAGGATGTTTGCCCGCTGAAAGAAGTTAAACGCATTAAATAAATGATAAAGACAATAACTAATAAGCCTGCCCCAATTAAATAAACAGAACTGTAGCCTGCTTGCACAGCCACCATTCCTAAAATATAAGAGCCAAGCGCAATACCAAGGTCAAACATCGTAAAGTACGTTGCGGTTGCATAACCACTGCGAGTGTGTGACGTAGACTGTACAGCTAATGCTTGTAAGCTTGTATTCACTGCTCCGTAACCAAATCCTATAAAGATGGCTGCAAATAAAAATAATGCCGGTCCTGAGACAAATGCGAGCATAACAAGGCCTATTGCAAAGGATATGATACCAGGAAGAATAACAAACTGCGGCCCTTTTGTATCATAAAGCTTACCTGTATATGGTCTTGTTATAAGCATTGCCGCTGCAAAAACTGCATAAAACAGACTCGCAACAGCCATTAAATCCTTTTCTTGTGCGTACACTGATAAAAACGATAAAACACTCGCGTATGAAAAAGCTACTAAACTAGCAATAGCGGCTACTGGAAGTGCATGACGTTCAAATAAATCATCAAATTTAAACGTCAATTTCCCCTGATGTTCAGGCTTAGGCAAATCATCAGTATTTATCGTTACAGCTAGAATCCCCCCTACTAATATACATATACTCATCACAATAAATAGTACATTGAAGCTACTATATTGAATAAGCAGTAAACCGATAAATGGGCCAATTACTACTGCTAAGTTAGTAGACATTGTAAAATAGCCTAGACCTGCACCTTTACGATTGGCAGGAACAATATCTGCTGCTAAAGAGCCAGCTGCCGTTGTAATAATACTAAAGAATATCCCTTGAATAAAACGGAGTCCTAGTAAAAGTCCAAATGGATGAATAAATAAATATAAAACGGTACATAAAAAATAGCCGATTATTGAAATAATTAAAAGCTTTTTCTTTCCAAAAACATCTAATAGTTTACCTGAAAAAGGACGAACAATAATGGCTGATAATAAAAACCCCGATAATAACAATCCCGCTTCTTTATCTGTTTGGTGCAGTTCACCAATCGCATAAAGCGGCAACGTCGTTACCAAGCCATAGAAAACGAAAAATACCGAGATATTTGTTAAAAAGAGACTAATAAAACGTTTCGTCCATATTTTTGTATTTCCCTCTTGCTGCATGTCAATCAACTCAATCAACCTTTCATTTTTTCCAGTAAAATCATAAATTGCTGCTGTTCCTCGTCAGTTAATGCTCCCACCATTTCTTTTTCAAAAGCTAAAATCGTTTTCTTAATAGCAGGAAAATTTTCCTCAGCATATGGTGATAAGGTAACGATTTTTTCACGTTTATCTTCACCATCAACTCTTAGCACCCAACCTAAATTTTCGAGTCGCGTAATTGCTCTAGTTATACTCGGTGCCTCAACGTTTAAATACTTCCAGATTTGTGTTAATGTCATTGGCCCATGATTATGTAAGCAATATAAAATAGTCCATTGTGAACTATACAAATTGTGCTGTTTCAGTACTTCATTTAAACAATTCGTTAAATAACGACTTTTTTGGAATAAAGCATGAAATATAGGATTCATGTTAGCAACCTCCTAAGTCTAATTTATTTACCTAGCTAAACAAATACTATACGCTTCATTTTTTTTGTTGTAAAGTATGCTGTTTGAAGGTTTGATTATCAGCGACTTTTATGGGGTTATCAGCAATTTTTTTATTTTTATCAGCGATTCTTCTGCGGTTATCAGCGATTTTCTTACTTTTATCAGCGATTCTACTCCGGTTATCAGCGATTTTTTACTTTTATCAGCGTTTCTACCCCGGTTATTAGCGATTTCCTTACTTTTATCAGCGTTTTTACTCCGGTTATCAGCGATTTTTACTTTTATCAGCGATTCTCCCCGGTTATCAGCGATTTTTTACTTTTATCAGCGATTTTACTCCGGTTATCAGCGTTTTTTACTTTTATCAGCGATTCTCCCCGGTTATCAGCGATTTCCTTACTTTTATCTTTTCTAAAATATCAGAAGGAAATTTTTTGAAAGTGTCGAATTAAGCTACTAGATTACAATTAAAGGAGATGGAAGCATGGGGAAAAAGGTATTGATACTTGCAGGAGACGCTGTTGAAGCTTTAGAAATTTTTTATCCTTATTATCGTTGTCTTGAGGCTGGCTATGAGGTAACGATTGCGGCACCTTCCGCAAAGAAATTACAGACTGTCTTGCACGACTTTGTCGATGGAGTCGATACATACATCGAGCGTACAGCATATGGCTTAGAAGCACACGCATCCTTTGCTGAAGTTGACCCAGCACAATTCGACGGACTGATCATTCCTGGTGGACGTGCGCCAGAATACATTCGTTTAAATGAGCATGTTCCAGCATTAGTGAGCCATTTCTTTGAAACAAATAAACCAATCGCTGCTGTCTGCCATGCAGCTCAAATATTTGCGACCATTCCAGAGGTTCTGAAAGGCCGTGAGCTAACAGCATATATTGCTTGCAAGCCCGAAGTTCAAGTAGCAGGAGCAACGTATGTAAATGCTAATCTTCATACAGACGGTAATTTAATAAGTGGTCACGCATGGCCAGATTTACCTGGATTAATGCGAGAATTTATTAAGAAGTTAGAAAGTTAACGGACGGAATGAGGATGCCTGAAAATTTAGGCATCCTCTTAATTTACGATGTGGTTTCTTGGATTTCTATCTTTTCCACTTTATTAGAATTTGTAGCAAATTTGATTCGAACGTGTACACCGAATTCCTTGTCACTTTGTTTTAGCCAAAGCTTAAATTTTTCAATAGTGGCGTCTTTAGTAACTTCTCTTCCCTCATGCAAATAATCGATGATTTTAGCTTGAGGGTATTTTGCCTGTGTTTCTTTTATCGCTACTTTTCCCCATTTTGCATGGGCAGGTATTTCTTGTTGAGCATAAGCGATTGTTGAATTAATGACAGCAAACAATACAAGAAAAATTCCAAGTTTTACACAAAGTTTTCGCAAGTAAATCCACCTCTCAAGCATAATATCGCCAAAACAGCAAAAAATAAGTGCTCCTTAAGTATTTTTCAATCTTCTTAAGGAGCTGTTTTTTATTATCTTTTACTGGATTGTTTTGGTTGTTGAGGATTGTTATGAATTACTTGATTAAATTCTGCTGAATACTCTTCGCGATCATTTCTTTTATGTGTATCTTCTTTCTTTTTCTTTTTGAAGCTTGTTTTATTCTTCTTTGCCATTATTTAAGCCCCCTGTTGATTATTTGTTTTTATTGGACTGTTGATGTTTCTTATGGTTCGTTTTATTATCTTTATTTTTGGCTTTTGCATCAAATTCTGCACCGAATTCTTCATTTAGATTATCATTCGGATTATTGTTATTACTATTTGATTGATCGAGGTCTATTTTTTTGTAGGTATCAAAAGGATTATGCGTTCTGACATTCATTGTTTTATTGTTATTTTTATTGTTCCTATTGGTGTTTCTATTGCCCACGGATATCACCTCCTAATTGTAATTTGCTCAGGATAAAAGGATTTATGCTTTGGGGATTGCTACAGACATTACCAGTATAAAAAAAATGTACATCACTAATTTAAAATAGTAATGTACATTGTATTTAGACAATCGTATATTCAGTTATATTTAATAATGCACCGACTGCACCTGAAAAACCGTGGTCATTGATAAAGATTGGTGTATGCTTTTTCGTCCGTGTGTAATTGGCAATAACACGTGTAAGATGATCATTGTTACTTAAAGTAGAGCCAATATAAACAATATGCTGGGCATTTTTCTCTTCCGCATACTGAATACTAAGTGTAGTAATAACCTCACCGACAAGCCCTTGTACAGTTGCAATAATATCTTCTGTTGGATGTTTAACAGACTCTGTAATACCAACTTTCCCAAAATTACTGGCTGTCAATTGCCCATCAATAGGTGTGTCCATCCCTTGGTAAATATCCTTTACAAGTAAATCAATTTCTTCTCGATTACCGTTAGAAGCTAGTTTTCTTATTTCATTATAATCTGTGATACCCGTTGTAAGCGCTGACAATCCAATCAATGTTCCGCCACCAACGCCTGTCCCACCAACACGAACATGCGTATTATCTTCCATATAATGAATTGAAGTACCTGTACCAATATTCGTAATCATACTTCGCTCAAAGAAGTAACCCTCTTTATGCAACAAAAATCGAACGCCCTTCAATGTGGCTTCAAATTCTACTATATAATGAATCGATTTCATTGTTTTAATGACATCCAGTAATTGATCTGTACGCCCTCCCGTAACACCAATATCCTCAATATCTGGATGATTAATAATCCAATTTTTCACAGCTTGCAAATCATTTGACGGGAAAGTTGTTAAAACAAGCTCATTATGCTCATCTAAATAAGCAACTTTTGTCAATGTTCCGCCTGCATCAATACCTATAGCCTTTGGCATACCATTCTCCTTTGACTTTACGTACAATCTCTATTTCAGAAGGTGAGATATATACTAGATTTTGCTTGTATTCAAGAGGATTTTATAGCCTGTTGAATAACGTTCATGCCTCCACAAATGTACGGATTTCGCAAGGAGTTATTGTGCCAAAATCCGATGTATTGTATTTTAGTACCGAAGGCAAATCAACAGCTTCCATTACTCGAAAAGTGAAGTTGTTTCTTTGTCCTTCCTAAACTTTAACCCTGTTGAAATAATTGTGCAATAACTTAGCAAACTTTCATGAAAAAAATACGAAAAACATCAAATTTTTTCTATTAAACACACGATTTTCGTCGCATTTTTATAACTTTATCATTATTCTACTAAAAAAACAAAAGAAGTGGAGTGTCATTTCATTTTATGAACTACTAGTCCGCTTACCGAAAATTATTTTGCCTTTCGTCTTACTCTATACCTTTTTGAAATTAGTTGATTATAAATTGAACAATCTGTTTTATCTTTCATCATTTTTACGATACGATATACTATAGATGTGTGACCATTTGAACGGAGGAATACAATTGAAAGATCAAAAGAAACTTTATAAAGAAGCGATGCAAGTTTTAAAGGAAACTAGTCGCACTTTTTATATACCGATTACTTTTTTAAAAAATGATTTAAAAATGTCAGTGGCAGCTGCTTATTTAGCAATGCGTGCTATTGATGAAATTGAGGACCACGAAAAGCTTTCAAATGATGTAAAGTTTGATTTATTAACTGCGACAAGCGAATTATTAAAGGAAACGTTTGATGCGAAAGCATACGAAGCATTATTAGCTCCTTTCGCAGATCAGCTTCCTGAAGTATCTCTTCGTTTAACAGATTGGCTAAATTTCTGCCCTGAGGGTTCACGTAAAATTGTTCAAGATTCAACAAGTGAAATGGCTTTTGGAATGGCTAAATGGGCTAAAGCAAACTGGCAGGTGCATACGCGAGAGGATTTAGATGATTATACATACTACGTAGCAGGGCTTGTTGGGACAATGCTGTCAGAGCTTTGGGCGTGGGGTGCAGACATTCAAACAGATCGCGATTTAGCTATTGGCTACGGTCGAGGTCTCCAAGCAGTTAATATTTTGCGTAATCAGCACGAGGACATGGATGAGCGCGGCGTAAGTTTCGTTCCTGATGGCTGGACACGTGATGATTTATTTGCATATGCAGAAGAAAACCTTGCGAAGGCAGATCTTTATATGAAGGATATTAATAAACGTACGGTACTATTATTCTGTCGTTTACCGCTAGCATTAGCACATAAAACTTTGAAGGCAATGCAAGAGGGTCGTGAGAAAATGTCAAGAGCAGAGGTTGAGAAAACAGTCGAAGAGGTTCAGGCTGACTAGTGCTTTCACCTTTTTAAAAAGCCCCAGTATGAGAAAAATTCCATACTGGGGCTTTTTACATTAAAAGTTCTGAATTAGATTCATCATAATTTCATAGCTAAAAAAGACTGAAAGCATTGTTAACATCATAAACACTACCTTTTCCGCTTTACTACCCGTTTTTGTAGTAATAGGTAGACGTATTGAAATGGTTACTGGGAAGAAAAGCTTAACACCCTTCTTCGTCCCCATATCAAGAAAAATATGACTTGCCATCCCTATTAAAATACCAGCTGTTACGGGTTCGTAAGGTACAAATGTATGTAGTAGCAATGCGACTAAAAACAAAAAAAGCAAACTATGTGTAAAGGAACGATGCCCAAATAGCATATTGACGCTTTTTGAAATGATCGGAAACTTCCTCCCGATTTTGCTTCCACCATGGCAAATATCTGGAAGTAATGCACCAATAACGCCTGCTCCTACTAAAATAAACGGATTATCATTCGAAATTTGTGCAAAGGCTAGGCTTGCAGTGATGCCTCCAACAATATGTGTATTCCCTTGCATTATTTATGTCTACTCCTTATGTCTCTATATTTTTACCCTTCTTAATTTAACACACTCTACCGTAAAAGGGAACATATATTCCGAACGTACAATCCCTTTTTACTCCCGAAGTTAAAAATATCAGAAACATTTCAGGTTCCACTTGTATATATAGGATGAATAGAGATAAAAATGAATAGTGGAGGTTATTTATGAAATCTATCAAAGGAATTTTGTTTATTATACTAATCATGAGTAGTAGTGCTTTACTGTGGTATTTTGCTACACCTATAGAGCCGATCCAGACGGTTAATAGGCTTAGTCACGTGATTGGAGGCATGGCCATTACGGGCTTCTTTCTTGTCTTTTTGTTAGCAACAAGAATGAAGATTTTTGAACGCTGGTTTCATGGACTAGAGAATGTTTATTTTTATCACAAATATATAGCCATATTTTCACTAGTGTTGGTGATTATTCATGGGCAATTACAAGGTATAGTACCCCGCTCAGATAAAGTAGAAAGAACTTCATTCAGCGAATTAGCGAAAGAACTGGGGTCACTAGGCCAATATGGTTTCATAGCACTTATTTTGATTGCACTTCTTGCTAAATTTCTAAAATATGAACACTGGCGGATCTTCCATCGATTATTGCTGATCCCTTATGCATTCGGAATTTATCATGCTTATTTTTCAAGCAGATACGATTTATTACAACCTACACCTTTAGGAATTTTTACCGCAATAACGATGACTATTGGGTTTATGTCAGCATTATATATGTTGACAATGTATCAGGATATGTTTTTTAAATATAATGGTAAGATTACCGGGATTAAAAAATTGGGCTCCGATGTTATCGAACTAGAGTTAACACTTGATAAAAAAATCTCTTATCGACATGGACAATTTATTTTTATAAAGATTTTACAAGATGGCATAGAGAAGGCGCCTCATCCGTTTTCTATTTCAGGTGGCGATGGAAAAAAAGTATTTATTTCTATTAAGGCACTTGGTGATTACACAAAAAAAGTATATGATGCCGTTCAACTGAATACACCAGTCGTACTTGATGGTCCTTACGGTCATTTAAACTTTGAAAATGGTACGCAACAACAAGTATGGATAGCTGGTGGTATAGGCATTACCCCATTTTTATCGTATTTGCAATCACAGCCCGTTGATCGAGATATTGAGTTATTTTACACGTATCATGGTCAAGGCAACGCTATCTATAAAGAGTTTTTACAAGATTATGCACAAACTAACGAACAGTTTAGCGTGAACTTTATTGATACTAGTCAATCGGACAGGCTTTCATTTGAAAATTTTTCAGTTCCCCCGCAAACAAGTATTTTTATGTGTGGCCCTGAAAAAATGCTAAAACATTTTAAAAAGCAATTGAAATCCTGCAATAAAGATATAAGCGTCGACTTCGAAGCATTTAAATTTAAATAATTAATAAAAATAGGTAATTCAAGAATCTCAAATTCGAGCAATTTACTTGGAATATTAAAAAGTATATCGTATAGTAAATTATCATTAAAAATAAAGGAGATTTTTTAAACGATGCCTACAACTAAAAGTTATTTAAATAAAGTAATGCACGATCGTAAATCTGTTCGTAAATATGAAGCAAATTTTAAAATTCCTCAATCTGATTTGGAGGAATTACTTATAGAGGCAACAACCGCTCCATCATCAAGTAATTTACAACCTTGGCGCTTTTTAGTGATCCAAGATGAGGCAGTAAAAAAAGAACTACGTTTGATTGCTAATAATCAAGAGCAAATAGAAACTGCGTCTGCCATTATTGCCGTACTAGGCGATACTGCAATGTACAACAATGTAGAAAAGATCTATACGAAAAACTTTGAGCTTGGCTTTATGGATGAAGCAACAAAAAATATGATGATTGAAAATTCATTAAAGCTCTATCCAAACCTTCCTAAAGAAATTCTAAAAAATATAGCTACATTTGATGCGGGCTTAATTTCTATGCAAATCATGCTGTTAGCAAAAGATATGGGCTATGATACAGTTACAATGGGTGGCTTTAATAAAGAGGCTTTTGCGAAACGCTTTGAATTAACAGATAATCTAGTGCCAATCGTCTTAATCGCTGTCGGAAAAGCAGCAGCACCAGCTTACGGCTCATCCCGTTTAGTGCTAAATGACATTGCAAAATTCATTTAATCCAGAGAAAAGATTGTAGCAACTACGCCTGGTCTGAAATGCCACTGAATAAAGAAAAATGTTTTTTTCGAATAAATATGATACACTAAATATAGAATAAAAAAGACTGGATGCGTCAACATCCAGTCAAAGCAACAATCATGCCGCAACCATAGCGGCTGACCAAGTTAAAGTTGTAGCAATTGCCACCTTACTTAGCCGGCAGGGTGGCTATTTCTTTTTATTTTGAGAGACAATAATGCTAAGCATCAGTGTCAGTACTGCAATTAGCAAAAGGCTACACTGCACAATCAAACTGAATGCCTCAAATACTGTCATCCGCCTCACCCCCTTTCAAAAGGGAGTTCAGCCGCCACCTGCATTATGAATTGTTGCTATTGTTAGTCTAACAATTTTACGAAATATATTCTATGAAAAGTCCTCAGAAAATTCAAAATTACCACTCGATTACGTAATTAAAACAACACTTTAAAGTAGCTCTGTACATTATTCTAAGCCCGACAATTTAGCTAACGACTCTTTCAAAACTTGTAATTCAGACAGTGACAACGTAACACCCTTGCCCATTTTTGTATGATCCTCTGACCAATCTCTAATGTCGTATTTCGGTTCACGACCATTCCAGCTAATTAAATTCAATTCTTTTTTCCAGCCTTTATTGCCTTCCGATAATACCGCAATTGTTTCAACAATTTCGTATTTAATTTCTGCCATATTCATTCCTCCTTATTGTATCTGTAATAAGAACTATATCTTGAAATAATAGGATTATCAAACGTGACAACGCTAAAAATAATTACTCTTCCTAAGAAACATAAAATGCGTCAGGGTTATTCTAGTTCTTCCGTCAAATTAATTTTTTCACTTGTGTATCTTCTTCCTTGGCTCCCATAAAGCCGTATATCCGTTCATTATTGAGTAATCATATAAATCCACAAGTTTTTTATTTTCATATGTATAGAAATAAGTTGATTTTCTCTAACAATTGACTCTTTTGTTGCATAATTTACATATGCAAGTACAAAAACCTCTTTATACCCTTTAAAGGGAAAAGAGGTTTTGAATTTTATATAATATTATCACACACAATAAAAATCAATTTCATTATCACCATGTAAAGGGGTAGACTTTCAGAACTGATGCTCAAAAGGCTCAGCTTGCCCCTCTCCCATACCTCATTTAAGCGCTCCCAAATTAGACAATCTAATTTAGAAAAATAATATATGATATGTTCAAGTCATTTTTATACTAAAAGTGTATCAATCTCGTCCTTCTCTTTCGCAACTAAATGATTGGTTGCAAGGCTAACTACAATAGCTACTGCCAAGTTAAGAATAACAGCAATCATTCCTGTGCTAATGTCATTAATGACGTGTGGGATGTTCGGGAAAAAGTCAATTAGTTTATGTGATGTTATAGCACCATAAAATACGATTCCTACACCGGTTAAAATTCCAGCCATTGCACCGATTTTGTTAAGAATCCTATTTTTACTGAAACTAAAAAGAAGTGCTGGGACAAGTTGGGTTATTAAGCTATATGACATTATATTTAAGATTGCTAGTGCATCTCCTCCAGTTATTGTGAAAATGAATGCAATCAAAATTATAGCAAACACAAATATTTTTGAAGCAAATAACTGTTGGCTATCTGTTGCCTTGGGGTTTACAAGCTTGTAAAATCCTGTCATTAATCCAATTGAAGCAGACATTAACATAACAGATGCTGGTACTAAAGCAGTTAATAATCCAGCAGCACCGACAACGCCTACTATCCAAGGATCAAATGTTTGAATCGTTAATCGGAGTAACGATAAATCTCCTTCAGCCCCTTGCAATCCTGGAATCTCTATAATGGCTGCAAAACCAATAAAAAATGCGAATAAGAGTAATAGCGTATATAAAGGTAAGGTAATGGCATTTTTCTTCAATGCTTTTGCACTCTTAGATGACAATAATACAGAAAAAGAGTTTGGTAATAAATAGAATCCGAATGCATTTAATATAATGGTTGAGACAAACCAAGAAATACTTAATCCTGAACTAGCGAGAGTTAAGCTTTCCGGTTTTATTTTTTCTACAGCTTCAAATAGAGGTTGTACGCCTCCAAAATAATGGTATGGAATATATATACCTAAAAATACAATGACTCCCAATATCATGATATCCTTTAATACAGCAGTCCAAGCAGATCCGTGGATACCTGAAATAGTAACATAAATTGTAATAATTATAGCACCAATTGTACTAGCCATAATTGGGCTAATCCCTCCGTAGGAAGCCTCCGAAACAATAATGCCTAACCCTTTTAATTGTATAACTATATATGGAATTAATGCGATAGCACCTAAAAACGATACAATTAAACCCAATAATGGACTTTTATAGAAGGAAGCAAAATATTCTGGTTGAGAAATAATATGATGATCTTTAGCATAATTCCAAATCTTTGGTGCAATCCAATAAGATAAAACATAAGCTAAACAAATATATGCAGGCACATAAAAAGCAGCGGCTCCATTCGAATAAGCCCAACCGCTACCACCAAGGAATGTAAAGGTAGTATAAACTTCCCCAGCAATTAGAAGGAAAACGAATAATGTACCAAAGCCCTTATTACCAACAGCAAATTCATCTACATTCATTTTTTTCCCATGTGTTGCTCGGATACCAAGGAAAAGAGCAATCAATGCAAATGCAAAAATAATCAGTAAAGCTATATTCATTATTCATCGCCTCCTTGGTTTTCAGGATCCAATTTATACACAATCGCTAACACTAATGACGATAAAATCATCCATAAGATAATCCAGAACAGGAGAAACGGTAAACCAACAATATAAGGCTCTATTTTATTTGCAAAAGGCAAACATAAGCACATTCCGATAAACGGTATCACCAATAACAGTTTAACGTTTTTCATATAAGCCTCCTTTGAATTCCCTCTTTATCAAAGCAAAACACGGTTTCATATTTTATAAATGTCTTTTCTACGGATACGATCTTTATAAGTTGTTGCAGTCCCAGTTTTACGATTTACGTAAAGTTCTTCAAGAGAAAGTTCAGCTGTGACAACTGTACTTGATTTACTTGTAGTTTCTGCAATCACGCCATTTTTTGTCCAAGGTAAGTCAGCAGGCCCAA
This sequence comes from Lysinibacillus sp. Bpr_S20, assembly GCF_023337835.1. NCBI lineage: Bacteria > Bacillati > Bacillota > Bacilli > Caryophanales > Bacillaceae > Lysinibacillus > Lysinibacillus sp. Bpr_S20. The sequence continues at coordinate 374,338 of NZ_JALNLQ010000001.1, read as the reverse complement.
TAATAGCACTGGTCCCAAATCCGTTTTGAATGGGGCCTTGGATTTCGCCAATCGTAGGGCAATGAACGACATAGAGTTGATTTTCAATACTTCGAGCATGAGCACAATGGCGAACCCTCCAGAAACCGTGTTCAGAGGACGTATAGGAAGGACAAAAGATAATATCGGCACCTTTTCGACTATAAATATGTGCAATTTCTGGGATCTCTATTTCATAACATATGGCAATACCAAATATTACTGGCCCAATTTTGAAAATTTCCAATTCATCTCCCTCTATAGTGTTCCAAGCAGATTCAGCAGGGAAAATATGTGTCTTCCGATGTTTTAATACATTACCTTCTCCATCAAAGATATAGGACGTATTGTAGTTTCCTCTAGAGGTGGGTTCAATTGTAGAACCTGCAATAATAATCTGTTTTCTTTTCTGTGAAAGATTATTAAAAAATTCAAGATAATCATCTAAAAAGAAACCTAGTTTCTCTTTATCTTTTTCTGTAAATTGATTGTAATTGTTATAAGTTGTTAATAAAGACATAGTTAATAACTCTGGTAAGAGAACATAATCACTTGAAAGTGGCACTTCATTGAATGCATATAAAATTTGGTCTTTAAAAGAAGAAAAATTATCAAACTTTTGCAATTCAAATTGACAGCTTGAAATTTTTATTGTCATAAAAGTCCCCCAGCCTCATCACTTTATTTTCGTTTTAGAGCGTTCGAAAAGAATATCACCATCTAGTATTGTTAATTCGACTTGAATATCTTTTAATTCTTGTGGAGAGGTTTTCAAAATACTTCGATCAAGTACAATCATATCTGCTAATTTACCGGGCTCTAAACTCCCCTTTATATCCTCGTCAAAACTTGCATATGCCCCGTTATAGGTATATAGACGAATGGCTTCAAGAACATCTATTTTTTGTTTTTCACCAAAGGAAGTTCCATTGGAAGTGCGTCGATTGACCGCTTCGTAAATTCCAATAAAAGGATTGTAAGTTGTAACTGGTGAGTCTGACCCCGCAGCAGCAATAATTCCTTGATCAATAAAGTCTCTTGCAGGATACATAAAATCCGTACGTTCACCGTAGTTCATTAAATAACTTTCACCAAATTCATACGGAAATGGTGGATTAGGTATTGGAATCAGCTTTAACTCTTTCATCCGTCGCTGTAAATCAGGGCTTGAGATACCAGCGTGTTCAATGCGATGTCTATGATTTTCACGTGGATTTTCTTTTAAAGCACGTCCTACAACATTCAAATACATTTCGATTGCTTGATCGCCTTGTGCATGTACAGTAATTTGATAGCCTAATTCATGCGCTTTACCCAGCACCTCATAAATTTCATCCTCAGTGTAATATAAGATTCCATGATCATCTGGATCGCTAGTATAACCTTCACGTGTAGCAATAGTTGGACCTGTACTACTACCATCCGTAAACAATTTAGCAGGACCCACTTTAAAGAATTCATTTCCAGTTCCAGTTACCACCCCAGATTCCATCATATTCAAGGTGAACTGTTTACAGTCATTTATACTAGCAATCATCGCATAGACACGAATCTTCAAGTCTCCTTTTTGGGAAGCTACTTGTAACATTCGGTAATTTTCTTTTGTAAACGTTCCAGCTTCATGAACGCTAGTAATGCCCACTTTTAAGAAATGTTGCTGCGCGATTTGAATAGCTTGATAAATTTCTTCATTTGAAAAAGCCGCATACCTATTGAACTGCATATAAGCATTTTCGATCAATCGACCAGTAAGTTGACCTTTTGCATCACTTTCAATTAAACCTCCTGGAGGATCAGGTGTTGTTTCGTCAATATCTGATAGACGTAAAGCAACTGAATTGACAATTCCTATGTGGGCGCAAGTACGGGTAATTGCAATCGGGTGATCTACCGAAATGTTGTCCAATTCTTCCAGATTAGGATATCTTTTTTCCTTAACAAATTGTTCATTGAAACCCCAAGCACGAATCCACTGACCCTTTGGTGTAGTAGCAGCTTTGTTTTTTAAAGCAGTCAAAATTGCATCTACGGAGTCTAACCCAGGCTCTTTACAGCTGATACTGAGTTGAGAAGTTCCATACATGACCAGATGTAAGTGAGCATCTATAATTCCTGGTAGAATTGACTTTCCTTCCAAGTCAATTACTTGTGTAGAATCACCAATTAATTCTTTAATCTCCTCATTCGAACCCACTGCTAATATCTTGTTATCAGAAATCGCTATAGCCTCATGGATAGAATCTTGTCCATCTACAGTAATTACTTCACCATTAAAAAAAGCAATGTTCGCTTGCATCTAAATCCCCCTTGTTATAAATTTGAATATTCTAAAAAACGAATATGTTAGTCATCTATTTTACCAAAAATAGATGGTCTTATATTTTTACAAAAAGGTAATTATTTTTACTTATTTTTAGACAAAAGGTTAAATGGTTAATATTCTGCAACTATAAAAAGCCTAATTTAAAAAATTGATACTACAGTAAAAAAGAACCTCCATTTTTATGGAAGTTCTTTTTATATGCTTTCTTCTTCTATACTAAGCCTCTTGAAAGACGAATTTCTCTTGGGCAATCTAGCCATATTTTATAATCATATTTGTCAGCCAGTTCTTTTCGAATGGTATACACCCCTTCGATTATTACAATGCCACCAATTGGAACAGTATGCCATTCAGCTAAGCTATCCATTTCCCAATCATATCTTTGGTAACATCCCTCTTTTTCTTGGCATAGAGGTTCTAACACCCAACCTAATGCTATCATACATTTCCACATCTGCGATACAAACCCTTTAATACCAACATTTTTGTTTCGACTCTGATTCGCTAATGTTGGATACTTTCCAATACTTAGAACCCCACAAGATGATTCAATTATCAAGTTTAAAGAAAGTGTGAAATCATCTAATCACATACTCGCAAGTGATGCTTATCATTATTTAAATAAATGATTAACCTTTCTAAACTGCCAATTTCACTTTCCAACATTATTTTTTCGTGTTGAATTCTGAATTGTTACCATGTTTTGCACATACAATTCAATTGTAATAAAGGATTTCTCGATTCTTTATCTGCCTAATTATTATCTTTTCTTCATATCTTTAAAAGAAAGATTACAGCATATAATGTACTCTGCCGTACTTCCTTTACAGTGTTCGTAGTATCTACAACAAAAAAATTTTATAAAATGATTCTTCACCACTAGATTCCCGATAATTCCAAAACCCTTTCTAATATTTCGATCAATAATTTATCAAAATTTATCACTAAAATAATATAAATATCCCCCTAAATAGTAAATATATATCTTTTCCATAAAATACCTGATACCATCCGCTATAGATTTAGCATTTTAGTATTGTTATTATTATGAAGTATTTTTTTTGAAAGGAGGTTTTTCAATGTACAATTCTTATTATTATAATGATACAGATGCCTTTTTTGCTGGTTTCTTCCTTATTATTATGTTAATTTTCCTTGTAATGGCTATTGTAGGCTATATTATTAGTTCACTTATTTATTATCAGGCATCAAAAGCAAATGGCTTTGATGATCTTGCCTATGTCGCTTGGATTCCTATTATTAACGTTTATAGCCTTTTCTTATTAACAGCAAAAGGTGATGATGACGTAACAGTTCGGGCTGAAGCGAAAAAAAATGTTCTAATTTATGCTGGATTTTTACTGGTCTCATTCATTCCATTTATCGGTTTACTCGCCTCGTTAGGTCTTGGTGTTTATGTTTTGTATTTCACATATCGCCTGTTCTATCGTTGGTCTGGTGAGCCTGGGAGAGCCGTACTTTATATTATTTTAACGTTCATTACATTCGGACTTTTCTATTTTATCTACGGCTTGATCAAAATGAACAAACCTTTCGTTGCATAATTACATATGCAAAGACAAAACCTCTTTACGCCTTTTATAGGATAAAGAGGTTTTCACTTATTCTGTAATTTTACACTATAGTGTCTCATTGACTTAGGAATACCTTTTAGTGCAAGCACTCCACTATAGACTAAAAATCTTATTCTATATTCTAAAAAGAAGACACTTGGAAGCTCGTTCACTAAAGCTAAGAGTTCCGCAATCACTGTTCCTGTCTTTATAAAATCTTTTGCTGTTTGTTCATTATGTAACCTGTCTATTGTTTCTATAATAAGCAGATCAAAATAATTTTCTGGTACACCTTTTATTTCATTATTAATCCATAGGCGCAGAACATCTTTTGTTTGCGATAATATTTCCCATTCATTTTGGAAAGTAAGACGTTCCTGGATCGTTAGTGGCTTTTTCCCTTCTAAATCCCTAAATAGCTTCGCCAATTGCTGTGAACAAAGATGACTTGTATTCACACAATGGTCTGTTGTATTTATAAGAAAAATCTCATTTGATTTATCTCGTAATAAATAAAGAAAAAAACGAAGCCCACATTGTTCATCGGCATTATTACCATACCAAATATAGATAGGAACATGATTTGAAATATCCTCTATTTCACGCAATGTATTCATAAACTTATTTTGAATAACATCTTCCTGTTCGTCGTTGATATTTTCGATTAACCAATCATTTCGGAAGGCTTGACCTCTTTTCTCCTCTAGCTTCCACAATGGTCCCATTGACAAGCAATCAGGGAAACCAATCACATGTTTAGGTGGTGCAAGCGCTACTCTCACTGAACCAGCAGCAGATTCAGAACTCACGATATGAACTGCCTGAGTTATTAATTGTTGGTCCATAAAACGATATTTTTGTATACAGTCATTCATGATTTCTACAATGTCGTATAATCGATCTTGCTCTAAATAGAATCCCCTACCTTCAATTGCTTCACTTTCTTCATGGTTGAATCTTTCAAATATAGATTGTTGAGGTAATGTATATACCTCCCATTCACTACTATCTATTAAATCTGAAGCGTTTATATAATTAGATGTTTTCATATGATAGACAAAAACCAAATTTGACTCCAATAATAAGTAAATATATGGATATTTCACTCTCAATTCCATCACTCACCCCTTCTTTCTATATAAATTTTACCATAGTAAAGAAAAATAGGAGCTATTCGTTGTTTCTACCCTCTAACGAACTTGATCTATCAAATTTAAAAAAAGAAGTTAGCAATAGAAAAAGTATGCTATATTATAGTTAGAATATTTCAAATTTATATTTTTCAATAACAAAGGGGTTTGATGATTGTGTATGAAAATATTTTAAGACATCCTGGACCTACACCCATTCCGAAAAAGGTTCAGCTTGCGATGAGTCACGATATTATTAGTCATCGTAGCAATGAATTTGTAGAGCTTTACCGTAAAACAATTGAGTTAGTGAAACCTGTTTTTGGGACAAAACAGGATATTCTACTCCTTCCATCAGGTGGTACAGCAGCTTTAGAGGCTGCGGCGGTTAACACCGTTTCTGCTGGTGAAAACGTTGTTGTAGTCACTGTTGGGGCGTTTGGAGACTATTTCGTTTCAATTTGTGAGAAATACGGCTTTCATGTACATAAGCTTGAAAAAGAATGGGGACAAGCTTGCACTGCTAAAGAACTGCGAGAATTCTTGCAACCTTTGAAAGATATTAAAGCTGTTTTTGTTACATACAATGAAACTTCGACTGGTATCTTAAACCCAATCGCTGAATTAGCACAAGTTGTACGTGAGGAAACGGATGCATTATGTATTGTCGATGGTGTAAGTTGCATTGGTGGAGCTCCTGCTGAAATGGATGCTTGGGGAATCGATATTCTTGTTACTGGTTCCCAGAAAGCTATGATGTTACCTCCAGGTCTTTCTCTTGTCAGCGTTAGTGATAGAGCTTGGAACGTTATGGAAGAAAATAGTACACCGTCTTATTATTTAAACTTATTAAGCTATCGTAACTGGGCAGAAAAAGGGATGACGCCAAACACGCCTACTGTCACACTTATATATGGACTTCACGAAGTATGTAAACTTATTGAGGAAGAAGGAGGCTTCGAAAAAACTGTTGCCCGCCATGAACTAATGAAAAATATGGTTCGTCATGCCATGAACGCCCTTAATATTGAACTTCTCACTAATGATGAGCATGCTTCTCCGACCATTACAGCAATTATGGCACCGAAAGGGATTGCACTCGGTGACTTCTTGACACATTTAAAGCAACAATATCATTTAGATTTCGCTGGAGGACTTGGTCATTTGCAGGGTGAAATTTTTAGATTCGGTCATATGGGCTATTGTTTCCCAAGTGATGTTTTACAGGCCATTTCTTTAATGGAAGCTGCACTTCAAGACTTTGAATATGACTTTGAGCCAGGTGCAGGTGTACGGGCAGCACAGGATGTATTTTTAACCACTCAGCGAAAACAATGCAAAGATCAAGTGAAACTTTAATTAGCGGGATTCTTCATTCCCTCTTCACCGGCACTTGCCGCTAGATTATGCGGGATAGAACTTCAAACCTCCAAATCTATATATGGATTTGGAGGTTTGTTTATTTATTGCCCCTATTTAATCTCAAATTGAGTGTGTGGCTGCACTTAAGTCCTCGATTTATCATCCAGCGTATATATAAACTCACTTATATTTTCCCACATTAAGAAACTCTATAGATATCCAATACCCTTAGACGTACAAAAGAAATATCTTAATCTGTAAAACAGGAGTATTAATCTGTAAAAAATTGATTTTGTTGGGATTGCAATGATATAATTGCCTGAAATGGAGGGGGATTTTTTTGAAAAGAAATTTTTTGTATTTTTTTATGATTACCATAGTTTTATCAGTCATTTTTAGCGGTGTCAAACCACAAGAAACAAAAGCAGCAACTATACTAAACCTTGACCCCGAAAATCTAACTAAAGAAGAAACAACTTCAGGGAGCGACCAACGCTTAGATACGTTCTTAAATAAAATGTTTAGCGTTAATGATATGTTTAATAACAAGGAGCTAATAAAGCATTTTCCTCTAAACCGCGATTCCCATATTAAGAAATTAGAAAAAAACATTTTTAAACTGTCTGAAGCTAAGAAAATAGTTGATGGTCTAATGAAAATGCAAGATAAGATAAGACTTGGAGAAGCCTTCTACTATACAAAGGCAGAAATATATGAAATTTTATCTCCAGGATTCACACCTAAATATATTGATAAATACATTAAAGAAGATATGATGCTTACGCAAGATAACAAATATATATTTAAAGGCACTGATGATATAAGATTAAATCCAAACACAATCTTTATGGATTCCTGGGCGGAAAATCAGTACGTAAAAAAACCTACTGTAACTTATAGCACAAAGGATGGTAAAGAATATCTACTTATCTCTCAATACCGCAAACCTTTCAAAAGTATGTTATCTTCCCACAATGGATTTTACGACGACCTGTATTTAATAAAAGAAAATTCAAAATCTAATTGGAAAGCATATGATTTTAAACACCCAACAACAAAATAAATCAAAAATAGAAAGTGAACTTCTTGTTCACTTTCTATTTTTGATTTTACCCCTCTTCAATCATCCCAAACATTGGACATCAAGTGGGCCATCTCTTTCTCCCTCCTCTTCCTCACCCCGAAGCATAGTCAATGAGTCCTGATTGATTTTTGTTCCGCAAAAGATCCATACAATGTGGTAACTAATCACAAAAATTTTTACAGCCTAACGACTGAATAATCTTTTATAGTAAAATTATGATTTTAAAAGCTCAAAAGTGTTATACTAATAAGCACGTTATAAATCGAGGAGTTAGACAAGATGAAATATTTTAAACCGCAAATGCAGCAACTTGTAAAAGAAAACCGTGAATTACATGATCGCCTAAAAGAGTTAATGGCCGAAATGGATTTGCAAAAAAATTATGCTTTAAAAGCTCTATATCACGCTGAAGTAGCGGACGGTGGACGCTATCAGCAAGATTATCAAGCGTTGGACTATTTATATAAATAACTCTAAATGTGCAAAAACACATTGAATAATTGAAATAAAACACGATGTGAAGTTTTGAATAAACTCGTGATCCAATTTTAACAGTAATGAACGCAAGAATGTGGATTTTGATAGCATTCTTGCGTTTTCTCATTGACTACCTCATTGATTAATTTTTGCTACTTGCATTGCCTTTGCCATGTATTCCTCACGCATTTCGACCGGCACCATACTTCCGCCTGTTGCCCATATAAGATGAGTAGCTTGCTCCATCTTATCAACTAAATCATGTTTTTCTAAATAACTTTGTCCATTTTTCATTAACTGAATGGGTCCGAACATCCCTGCATGGGCAGATGGCTCTAAAAATAATCCTTCTACCTCCATAGCTAATGCTAGTGATTTAAATAATTCCTCATCTTTTACTGTGTAACATCCGCTCACATAAGTTTCCATCACTTTACCAACAAATTTTGACGCACGACCAACAGCAAGGCCATCTGCTTCGGTTTTATTATTAAGACCGATATCTTCTACACTAATTTCATCATGTAAACCTGTCATTAAGCCCATTGTCATACAAGGGGATGCTACGGGCTCAGCGAAGAAGATATGGGCATGCTCTCCAAAAATTTCACGTATCCCGTACGCAACTCCCCCCGGTCCTCCACCTACACCACATGGTAAATACACGAACAATGGATGGGCTTCATCCACAGTAATATTCGTCTTTTCAAACTGTGCTTTTAAACGCTTCGCCGCCACTGCATAGCCAACAAATAAGTCCTTCGAATTTTCATCATCAATAAAATGACACATAGGATCTTGTTCAGCCTCTCGACGACCTTGTTCTACGGCAACACTATAATCAGCATCATATTCAATAACTGTCGCACCTTTTTCACGCAGCAAGGTTTTTTTCCACTCTTTTGCATCACTCGACATATGTACAACGACATTAAAGCCGAGTTTTTTGCCCATAATGCCGATACTCAATCCTAAATTACCTGTAGAACCAACGGCAATTGTGTATTGCTGGAAGAACGATTGAAACTCCTCTGTTGCCAACACCGCATAGTTATCCTCTTTTGTTAGTTTGCCTTTAGCGATTGCAAGCCGCTCTGCATTCCTTAATACTTCAAAAATACCACCCCGGGCTTTAATAGAGCCGGAAATTGGCAAGGCATGATCGCATTTTAAGATAAATTGACCTGGTAATAACACATCAAATTCCTTTTCAAGAGCCTTCTTCATGAAAGGTATATCTTGTATCGATGATTCAATAAGTCCTTTGCTTTCCAACAGCTCTGGAAATGCTATTTTTAAATAAGCAGAAAAGCGTTTAAGTGTTTCTTCTGCCTCTTTCACTTCCCCCATTGAAAAATGATTTGTTTGCACCTTTTTTTCTCGCTTTGTATTTTCCCAGAGTACGGTTTCATGATTTGCTAGCTCTTCTAGTCTTGGATATTGGTTAAATAGTTCGTGTTTAGGTTCATTTTCCATCTTGGGATCCCTCCATTTTTTGTGCTAAAATTGCTCGTTCACAAATTTGTCGAAATTTCATTTCAAACGAAATATTGTTTTCTTGAGTTCGTTTTTTAGGTCCTCTCGTACGCCCCCCAGCACGTCTGATTTTTTGTCCTACATGGCGCATTTCGAGCAAACGTTCGATATTTTCATTGGACATTTCTCGCCCATTTTGATCGATTGGATAACCTCCCCTCGCCAAAACCATAGCAGCTAAACCGTAATCCTGCGTAATGACAATATCATGCTTTGAAAGCGCATTCACTAGCGTAAAATCAACTGAATCTGGACCCTTTGGCACAATAATTGTTATTACATTATCACGTTCAATACGGTGGGATGTATCGCAAAACAAGATTGTTTCAATCTCAAACTCAGATGATATAGAAAGCGCCAAATCCACGACTGGACAGGCATCAGCATCAATTAAAACCTTCACAATAAAGCATCATTCCTTTCTCATAATTAGATAAATCACTTATTCCATTATTATTTTAAAATAATAATTCTCCGCCCCCATTTGTTCAATTCTTCACAAACTTAAGACTGTTTTAAAAAGTATTTTATTGAATAGTGCGAAAAATACATATACGATACAAATATAAAATAACTGGAGGTTTTTTACTATGACAACTACAACTGTAAGCAACGAACAATTAGCAAAAGAATACGTTGATGGCGTATTTGAGCAACTAAAACAACAAAATAGTTATCAAGCGGAGTTCTTACAAGCAGCTGAAGAAATTTTCATTTCATTAGTGCCTGTATTTGCACAACACCCTGAATATATTAAAGCCAATATCTTATCTCGTATCGTTGAACCAGATCGTATCATCTCCTTCCGTGTAGCTTGGCAAGATGATAACAATCAAGTTCAAGTTAACCGTGGTTATCGTGTGCAATACAGTAACGTAATGGGGCCATACAAAGGCGGTCTTCGCTTCCATCCTTCTGTGAATGAATCAATTATCAAATTCTTAGGCTTTGAACAAATCTTTAAAAATGCTTTAACAGGCCAACCAATCGGTGGTGGTAAAGGTGGATCAAACTTCGATCCTAAAGGTAAATCAGATTCGGAAATCATGCGTTTCTGTCAAGCATTCATGACTGAATTATACAGCCATATCGGGCCAGATGTCGATGTTCCAGCAGGTGATATCGGTGTTGGCGCTCGCGAAGTAGGCTATTTATGGGGCCAATACAAGCGTTTAACAAAAGCAAACGAATCTGGTGTATTAACTGGTAAAACTCCTGGCTACGGTGGTTCTTTAGCCCGTAAAGAGGCAACTGGTTATGGTACTGTCTATTTTGTAAAAGAAATGCTTAAAGACGCCAATGATTCATTCGAAGGTAAAACAGTTGTAGTTTCTGGTTCTGGTAACGTTTCAACATATGCTATTGAAAAAGCACAAGCTTATGGTGCAAAAGTTGTTGCTTGCTCTGACTCTTCAGGCTATGTTTACGATCCAGACGGTTTAGATCTTGATGCAATTAAAGAAATTAAAGAAGTAAAAGGCGATCGTATCTCTACTTACGTTAACTATCGTCCAAATGCTACATTTACAGAAGGCTGCACTGGTATCTGGACTATTCCTTGTGACATCGCACTTCCATGTGCAACTCAAAATGAAATTAATGGCGATTCAGCTCGTACTTTAATCTCTAACGGTGTGAAAGCTATTGGTGAAGGTGCAAACATGCCATCAGATCTTGAAGCCATTAACGAATTCTTAAATGCAGGCGTATTGTTTGGTCCTGCTAAAGCTGCCAATGCTGGTGGTGTAGCTGTATCCGCACTTGAAATGGCGCAAGATTCAAGTCGCGTTTTCTGGTCATTTGAAAAAGTAGATGCTAAATTACATGAAATTATGAAAAACATTTATGCAGATAGTAAAGCGGCTGCAGAAAAATATGGTTTCCCTGGGAACCTTGTAGTTGGCGCAAACATTGCAGGCTTCATTAAAGTTGCTGATGGTATGCTAGCTGAAGGCGTATATTAATAACTTTAACTCACCATTAGATGATAGCGAATATTCGTTATCATCTTCTTTTTTAATAAAAAACAAGTTTAAACAGACATTTAGATTAAATTAAAACGAACGATTTTACTATTAAATATTAAAATCATTCGTGTTATAATAATAGAGTACTACGAAATATTGGAGGGTTTTTTGTGGAATTATTGTATACAGGTAAAACGAAAAATGTGTTCAAGTTAGAAGATGGTCATTACTTATTAAAATTTAAAGATGATGTAACTGGTGAAAACGGCGTATTCGACCCAGGTGCTAATACGGTAGGATTAACTATCGACGGTGCTGGTTTAGCTGGTCTTCGCTTAACTTCTTATTTCTACTCAAAACTAAACGAACAAGGTGTTCCTACTCACTACGTTGATGCAAATTTCAACGACGCAACAATGACGGTAAAACCTGCAACTGTTTTCGGTAAAGGTTTAGAGGTCATTTGCCGCTTCAAGGCAGTAGGATCTTTCTTACGACGCTATGGTGCTTACGTGAAAGAGGGACAAGACTTAGATTCTTTCGTAGAAGTTACCATCAAAGATGATGATCGACTAGATCCTCCTATTTCTGAAGATGCTTTAGCCATGTTAGACCTATTAACACACGAAGAATATGCAATTTTAAAACAACGTACAATTGAAATCGCTAAATTTGTTGCTGCAAAGCTTGCCAAAAAAGGGTTAACACTATATGATATTAAATTAGAGTTTGGTCGCGATGCTAACACAAATGAAATTTTATTAATTGATGAAATTTCAGGTGGTAATATGCGTGCTTACAAGGGCGAACAATACATAGAACCATTAGAACTTGAAAAAATTATGTTAGCTGAATAAAAAATCCATTCTATTAAAATGCCACGTCTGACTAGATACGAGTAATCAAAAAGAGTCGCTACCTTTGCGGCTCTTTTTTTAATAAGATGATATTTCTTTCGAAACTTTTCATTTGATCATTCGTATACTAATTATACGCGTAAGGCATTTAAACTATTATTTTGGAGGTAATTCGATGGATAACTTCAATGAACCATCACAAAAAAGGCCAAAGGTTAATCCATTTTTATCTATTTGGTTGCATCCAAAGCAAACAACCCGTTACATGATAGAAGAAAAATCAATAGGTTTTGCGATTCTTCTCATGTCAATTGGTTATCTTGGTGTTACACTTTCAGACCTTATTGATAGCAAATTTATGATAGACTGGTCTCCTTGGTTTATCCTCATTTTTTGTGTTATTGCAGCACCGATTACAGCGATAATTGCTACAGCTTTTTCTGCACTAATCGCTTGGCTGTTCGGTAAGCTTTTTAAAGGAACAGGTACGTACTCAGACTTATTCAAAGGGCTAAGTTTAACGGGTATTCCATTTATAGTACTTATTCCTTTTTATTTAATTTGGTTATTTACATCACCTGAGTCTTTAATGAACCCTGACTTCACTGGACCTTACCCTTGGTTTTTCTGGATAGCCATTTTATTAACCCTTGTGGTTGTAGTTTGGTCCGTCGTTATTACAGTAGGCATTATTGCAGAAGCACATCAAATACCGAATTGGATGGCCTTCTTAACACTCTTAATTCCAAGCATTATTTTAGGTATTCTACTAATTATTCTTATTATTGTGCTGTTTTTAATTTTCGGCATTTTTATCGGAATGATGTAAAAAAATCTCCCCTCTATATGAGGAGGGCACTGAAAAAGTCCATATCTTCTCACTTCGCGAGGTATTCAAGATTAAATCATCGAATACCTTGCTTTTTTCTTTTGGCACTGTGACTCTACTGTTGTTTTCCGAAGCATTCCGCTCGCTTTCCGCGGGCGAGCGCCGAGCCTCCTCCTACGCTTCGCTACGTGCGGGGTCTCGTCTGTCTCGCTTTCCCGCAGGAGTCGAGCGATGCTTCTCCAAACAACGCAATGTATCATACTATTATTTTAGTCACGCTTTCCTTTAAAAGAGTTGTGCAGGTGGTGCACCTGATGATTTCAAATCAAGAAACCCTTAATTTAAGTCCATACATGGCGAATTACGGAGAATATTGTTTAGACAATGGACGTAATTCCATTCCTCCAATTCGCATGATTTTGTTTGAATAAAATTGCAATTTACATCTTTTGTTGTTTTCCGAAGCATTTCGCTCGCTTTCCGCGGGCGAGCGTCTAGCCTCCTCCTACGCTTCGCTACGTGCGGGGTCTCGTCTGTCTCGCTTTCCCGCAGGAGTCGAGCGATGCTTCTCCAAACAACGCAATGTATCATACTATTATTTTAGTCACGCTAATAAAAGAACTAATGTGCAGGTGGTGTCCCCGATGATTTCATATCAAGAAACCCTTAATTAAAGTACATACATGGCGATCTATGATATTGTTGTGCCAAAAGATAATATACTTCGCCTAGATCAATGAACTTATTGATTTTCAAAGGAACCACAATTACCAAAGCTGAATGTCTTAAAGAAGTCGTGGAAGATTTCCAAGAACATTTAAATTACTCTTCTGATGCGGATGCGCGAAAAGGGCATAAAACGGCGGAATCCTCTTTCTTCGGGTACAAGACATATTGCGAGAGTGATGAACGAATTATTACAGCGGCTGTCATTACAACCATGAAGAAAACAATGGGAAATATCTTCTTAAAATAATTGAAAAAAGCACACAAGCAGGTATGAAAATTACAATGCAAAGTATGTCTAATGAGAGAGGACTGTTTTCAAAAAGGGCGCAAAGCGTAAAACGTATTCTGTCACAATCAAGTCAGATACATATGTCGAACAAGAAGCATTTCAAAATACGGAAGCATTTAAGCAGTTAGCTGCAAATCGCTACAAAGTAGAAGCCAAGAATAGTGAATTAAAAAACGGACACGGGTACGATACGTGGTCTATTTGGCATCGAAATTCAAGGTGTCACAACGATTTGAAATGGATATTAAAGCTACTAAACGAAAATAAATAAGGAATAGAGACAGAAATAAGGCACTTCCTGTTCAAAATAGAACAAGAAGTGCCTTATTATTATCTGGAAAAGGTTCACTATTATAAAAAAATGTAAGTTTTTCAGTGCCTCGTGTTAAGCTACTCTGCTTTTTTTATTCAGTACTACCGGCGCCCTCATCTGGAGGGGTTGGTTCAGTTGGCGTTGTTGGTGGCTTGTTACCATTATTGTTGCCATTGTTTCCTGGTGGGGTACCGCCATTTCCGGCATTGCCGTTGTTACCATTGCCGTTAGTGTTACCATTTCCATTTCCATGATTGTTGTTATTGTCAGTGTTACCATTTCCGTTCTCATTTTGGTTACCGTTTTCCTCGGTATTACCATTTTGATCAGGGTTTGTCGGTTCCTCAACATCAGGTTCATCCGGAGTATCTGGCTCTTCATTTTCATCAGTTGTCCCAGTTACTTCGAAGGAAGTTGTCCCTGGTTTACTGCGTGTACCATCTACAACAGCTACGACAGAAATCGTGTAATTGCCATCTTCCAGTGTATTGCTAACTGCTAAGCCTTTACTTTCCGTTTTACCAAGGGAAATAGTTTCTCCACCTTTTTTAGTAGCGGATACCTCGAATGTAGTTGGTAGCGGTTCATTTGTTTCCGGATTAAGCATTGCATCATGCTCCCAAGAAATATTGATAGATTGACCTTCTAAATCAAGGCTTGCACTTACATTGTAAGGTGTTGAAAGTTCTGGCATTGCGTATTCATCTGAAACTTCATTAGGCTCTGTACCACGTACGAATAGCTCTGTTTGACGTTTCTCATTTGGCGTAAAATTACTAGCTAATTTTAGTGGCTTTGAGCCTACTTCAATTGTAGCTTCCACAACTGACTTTGGTTTTTTGAAACGTGGTGTTTCTACGTTCGCCGAAATATCTTTCATAATTTGTTTGAATAGATATTGTGGTAAACGACGTTCATCCCAAGTAGTAATAGGATCAAAGTGATCTTCATAACCACTCCAAACAGCGATTGAATAGTTTGTTGTGTAACCAGCAAACCATGAATCCGGCACACTTGTGCCCGGTAAATTATGCTTATTAAAATCAGCATTTGAATAGTTTGTTGTACCTGTTTTACCTGCAATATCTAATCCAGATACATTGGCAGCAGTACCTGATGCATCAGGCTTATTGCCGACAACGTCACGTAACATATCTGTCACCATATAAGCTGTATAATCGCTCATTGCTACAGTAGGCTCTGGTGTGTAGTCTTTTGTTGTTTTACCATCGCGGTATACGATTTTTGTAATCGAATAAGGATCAGTATATACACCATTATTCCCGAATGCTGCATAGGCAGCCGCCATTTGTGTAGGAGACATCGTAATATCTCCACCACCGATCGCGTCAGATTCATAAACATTTTCAGAATGAATACCTAAACGACCAACAAATTCTGTTGCTTTATCTATACCAACTTCTTGTAATGTTTTAACAGCTGGAACGTTACGTGAAGCATATAAAGCTTTACGTGCTGTTATTGCACCCATATATTTGTTATCCCAGTTTGTAATGGTTTGATTCGAGTTTGTGTAGTTCATAGGTTTATCTACAAGTGTTTGACCAGTTGACCATTTTAAATTTTCAATTGCTGGTCCATAATCTAGTAATGGCTTCATCGTTGAGCCAGGTTGATGTTTTAAGTCATATGCATAGTTGAAACCACGTTCAGGCCCAAATTTGCGTCCGCCACCGATTGCTTGAATTTGACCAGATTTCGTATCAATGACAGCCACACCTGATTCAATCTTTTCTGTTGGGAAGTTACTGTCATCTTTCATAATGTTTTCAACAGTTTGTTGGGCTTTCGGATCAAGTGTTGTATAGACTTTAATTCCTTCTGCCATTGCACTACCATCACCGTTTTTCTCTAGTTCATTAATAACAACATCAAGGAAGGCATCGTATTTAGAGCCAGTAAATTTTTGACGTGTCGCATCGTCAGCTAGACCAGCTTGAACGTTTACTTTCTTTGCTTCTTCCATCTGAGCTTTTGATATTTTTCCATGTTGATACATTAATCCTAGAACCGTATTACGGCGTTTTTCTGCAAGTTCAGGATTTTTTAATGGATTATAAGCATTTGGGCGTTGTACTAAACCTGCAAGTAATGCTTCTTCATCTAAAGTTAAATCTTTTAGTTCTTTCCCATAGAAATATTGGGCTGCTGTACCGAAGCCATAAACACGACCTGACATCAGCATTTTGTTAAAGTACATTTCAAAAATTTCTTCTTTTGAATATTTACGTTCTAATTGGTAAGCAAGCCAAGCTTCCTGTGCTTTACGTTTTAATTTTTTCTCATTTTGTAAAAATGAGTTTTTAACAACTTGCTGTGTTAATGTAGAGGCCCCTTGTGCTCCGAAGCCATCACGGAAGTTAGCGAGTATTGCGCCACCAAGGCGATAAAAATCCATACCACCGTGCTCGAAAAAGCGTACATCTTCCGTTGCAAGGATAGCGTTAATCATATCCTTTGGTATATCTTCATATTTTACATATTTACGGTTTTCTGCTCCTATCGTTGCAAATAAATCACCGTTTTTATCATAGAACTCTGAGGAAACTGGATCCTTCAGTAAGTTTTCATCTAGTTTAGGTGCGGAACTTGCATAATAGGCGAATAACCCAGCACCTCCAATAAAACATGCAGCAACTATAGCTACAAGAGTTAACGTAATGCGCTTGAACCATTTTTTCTTTGAAGGTTTAGGAGCGCTTTTTTTATTTTTTTGAGCGAGAGCCTTTTGATGCTCACCGCGTGTTGGACGACGTTCAGTCATTCTACAATCTCCTCACTTTCAGAACCATGGCTTTGCGCTTTAATGAGCTGTTGGATAATCGGTAAATAATCGATACGTGGGTAATAGCTTGTTGGAATTTCAAAAGCTTCCTTTTCAATAGTTGAAAAGGGGATCGATTTACGTTCTCCTTTTTCCATCGCTAGCCAGGCCTTTTGTAAAACATCGTATGGCACGATAAAATATCGTTCAAAAGCTGAAAAACGAACGATAATAAAAGCCACACCATTTTGTTCCGTCACTTGCTGCATATGTGTCATTTGATGTAAGTGAATATTCTTTAGGGGAAAACTGGTCTTTGAAGCTGTTTCCTTAGCATCAAAATCAATATAATGCCCATTCCAAACACCGTTGTAATCTGTTGTTGATGGCGTTCGAAAATAAGCCTCACGAATAACTGCAGCGCTTCGTGATGGGTACTCTACTTTGACGATTTGCACGGGAACAGGTTTCTTATGAATGATAGCAAGTCGTCTTTTTACATAATAATCGTTTGCTTCATTAATTTCATCTTCTAGTGTTTTTCCTCGATTACTAAAAGAAAAATCTTTGTCCTTCCCCTTTTTTACTGTTTTTTGAACAGTAGGATTAGGAGAATACAATTTCCCATTCGGATAACGAATTGTCATTTAGTTCACCCTCTATAATACTGCTATTATACAATAGTTTACCATGATTAAGTAGCAGTTCTCCACTTCCATTAATAGTATAATTGATGTTAGATAAGAAACGTTTAGAATTACCGACTAATGATGGATCTTTGGGCAATTTTCGCCTCTTAAAGTCGAAAAATATCATGTAATATAACTAGTTCTTTCACGTGAATCGTCAAAATAACTGATGAAATTTCTAAGTGAAATAATAGAAAAAACTGTACTCCGCGTTAGCTTTTTACCTAGATTACAATTTTGAAGACGAAGAAATTTAATAGACTACTTCAATTAAATTTTATCGAAATACTTCTTCTTTCAGCTAACTTACGCTTATTTTGTCACGCATGAAGGTTATTTTATACATGCGAGGAATACTTAAATTAAAGCAAAGGAGGCGTTATTTTGAACAAGTTTAAACAATTAGTTGCCCAGTTGGATCTAGTCAATCAATTACTGTTAACGAGAGTGTCTTTGGAAAACAACGCTCAAAGCATGAATTTTTTTATGCAGCTCAAATCTGTTAGCCAGAAAGTAAGCTTAGCAGAAAAGAACTGGCAAGTAAAGAATGCTTGTTCGCCTATTAGTAGTGAAAAATGATAGACTTTGGTACACTTATCTCATATGCAATTTAAATAACTCATTATGAGTGTTTTTTATACATTAATTACCACGATAGTGGGCGTACAATAATGGCATTTACAAATCATGTAGTGTTAATTTGCTCGTGAGCGTATATAGATTAATAAGAGATTTTTTGTTGAGCGAGCTTTAGTTTTATGTAGCGACAGCTACAAGTGATGTTTTATGTCATTATTGTTTAACTGTTTCAGAACATTAACCTAAAATGATACTATGCGTTTAGGTTCATACGAATGAATCATGAGCAACAGTTAAAATACGAACTTCTCAATTAGAGATAAAAGAAGCTACGATAATATTTTAAGACTATTACCAAAAGTTAAGGGAATATTTGTTGGCGTGAGACTGAGCGGCTCTTTAAGGGTAGTGTCAAAGATGAGAGCTATAAGAGGAACGAAGTCAAAGAACATCGTGTTCTAAGTTCACGCAGCTTTTGTACGACCAACATTCTTTTAGTCCAAGTCGCTCATCGGACGTCCGCTAGGAAAGTGCCTAGTTGGAACCCTATATTTTGGTAATGAGCCTTAGTGATGAGATGAGGTGCGAATTGTTGTTAATACAGCAAACTTCCAAATTAATAGATGAATGTGAAAAATGTGTTTCACGCTTCTGGCAAATGCGTGAGGAGAATCGAACGCCCGACTTTTTTGCTGAGGTTAAGCCACACGCTGATGTCATTCACCAGCTTTTAAAGGAATGGCAGCAGGAGGCGAATGGGTGGATTGAAAAAAATAAGCCAAAATATATGCATACACAACAAATTGCTTCAGCGGTGGAGTCGATGGAGCAATTTGTTGTGCAATCTTTTTATAAAGAAACAAGTAAAAAGCGTTTTTTAGATGCAATTCATTCAGCCTCTTATACGTTTAAAAAAGTTGAACGGCTAGTGAAGGAGATAGAAACAGATGTTATCGAAAAAAAGAACCATTAGTGAACTGTTAAACGAGTGGAGATATGATGAGGAGTTGAAGGAACGTATATTACATTGGCAAACGCTAGAAGGGCGAGATGCTAAATATGCACCTTTTCCAGAGAATCTACATCCTTCACTTGTAAAAGCTCTTCGTACAAGAGGAATAGAACAACTGTATACCCATCAACGTCAAGCTTTTGATTACGCGGTGGAGGGTGTTTCCTTTACTGCCGTTACACCAACAGCATCTGGAAAATCATATTGCTACCATTTACCGGTTCTTCAAAAAATATTAGAGGATAAAAATTCACGCGCGATTTATTTATTTCCAACGAAAGCTTTGGCGCAAGATCAGAAAAATGATTTAAATGAATTAATAGAACAAAGCGGTGAAGAAATTTTAAGCTATACGTATGATGGGGATACTGCGCCTGGTATTCGTCAAAAGGTTCGTAAGGCAGGGCATATTGTGATGACAAATCCTGATATGCTTCATTCGGGGATTTTGCCACATCATACGAAATGGGTTTCACTATTTGAAAATTTGCAGTATATCGTCATTGATGAGTTGCATACATATAAAGGTGTGTTTGGCTCACATGTTGCGCATGTAATTCGAAGGTTAAAGCGTATTTGTGAGTTTTATGGCAGTAAGCCGATTTTCATTTGTACATCAGCAACTATTAAAAATCCAAAAGAGTTAGCACAAGCTTTAACGAATGAAAGCCATTCTTTAATCAGTGATTCCGGAGCGCCAGTTGGGAAAAAAACATTTCTTTTTTATAACCCACCTATTGTTCATAAAACATTTGGTGTTCGTAGAAGTGCTGTTTTAGAGGTGAGCGATCTCGCAAAAAGATTATATACAGCAGGTATTCAAACCATTATTTTTGCTAAAAGTCGTGTACGAGTAGAAATGATTGTAACATACTTAAAGGAACTTACACGCAATAAACTTTTAGATGAATCGGTGCGAGGTTATCGAGGTGGTTATTTACCATCTGAGCGACGTGTTATTGAACGAGGTCTTCGTGACGGTACTATTCAGACGGTGGTTAGTACAAATGCGCTGGAATTAGGTGTCGATATAGGCCAATTACAAGCATGTATCATGACAGGATACCCAGGAAATATCGCAAGTGCTTGGCAGCAAGCAGGTCGTGCTGGCCGTCGTCAGGACGAGGCGCTAATCATTTATGTAGCACAATCGGCAGCGCTTGACCAGTACGTAGTGAACCATCCACTTTTTTTACTTGGCAGTGCACCAGAGGAAGCACGCATTTATCCTGAAAATATGCTAATTTTAATGGATCATTTGAAATGTGCAGCGTTTGAGCTACCCTTTTCCTCACATGATACGTATGGTGAATATGAGATTCAGGAGTTACTTGAATACTTATCAGAGGAAGGAGTTGTTTTTAAAACGAGTGAAAAGTGGCATTGGATGAGTGATCGTTTTCCTGCTCATGATATTAGTCTTCGTTCAGCTTCACAAGAAAATGTCGTAATAATTGACATGACTGTCCCTGCGCAAACAAAGGTTATTGGTGAAATGGATCGTCATAGTGCGATGACATTGCTACATGAAGAGGCTATTTATTTGCATCAGGGCATTCAATTTCAAGTAGAAAAGCTTGATTGGGAAGAAAAGAAAGCGTTTGTACGAGAAGTAGATGTCGATTACTATACTGACGCTAATCTTGCAGTTGAGATGAAAGTACTAGAGGAAGATCGGAGCAGAGATTATAAGAGTGGTGTTATTGGCTTCGGTGATGTCGGCTTAATCGCGCAGGCAACGATCTTTAAAAAAATACGCTTCGGTACACACGATAATATTGGTTCTGGCCCAATTCATCTACCACCTGACGAAATGCATACAAACTCATCTTGGCTATCATTCTCTACGCTAGAAAAATGGTCGGAGGCCGAGTTAACGGATGCTATGACAGGAGCAGCATATGCGATGAATGCCTTCATCCCTCTGTTCATTCAATGTGATAGTAGTGATGTAGCAGTTGTTCCGCAGGTAAAGGCAACTCATAATGAGCAACCGACATTTTTTGTTTATGATAAGTATCCAGGCGGTATTGGATTAAGTGAAAAGGTATATGATTTATGGGAAGATTTATTATCGAAGACACAGGAACATGTAGCGAGATGTGCTTGTGAATCAGGCTGTCCATCTTGTATAGGAGCTCAAGATAGCTTACAGCAATCGAAGAAAAAAGTGATGGAGTTATTAGAAATTTTAAATTGAATGACAAAGAGGGATTGAGGGGGAATGCTAAAGTTAAGCCTCAAGCCCTCTTCTTATGAGAGAAAATAGCATTTAACGGTTGTACTACTTTTACATTTGGGCAATTTTATTGACTCTAAGAAATATTCGATAAAGATTTGCGTAATTATTTTCTCCGATGTGTTGATTCTTTATCCACTTAAAGTTGCTTATGGGGAATTTTGCTCTGCGATGAAGCATTGTGATAAGGACATTCTACTATTCTCACTACAATATTTTCTCTTTGTGCAGAAGTTAATAATTCGTTATGATTACAGTAAGCGAAGAAAAAGTTTTAGCAATTTTACATGCAGAAAATGAGTGAAGGAAATGTCTTACGAAAATAAAATTTTACAAATGAAAAAAATGCTCGGTAAAAAAACGACAACAACTATAAAAAAAGAGGAAAAACCTGCTTATCAAAAACCAGTTGCTCCAAGCTATACTGAGCGGTGGGAAAAGGCGGGACTAACAGTTGTAGAAAATGAGTACGGTATTGTTTTTAAACGACAGGTGCAGTATCCGTTTAATTATCAGCATGGTCATTATAAGTTGCAGTCATTTTTTGATGCGTTAGTAAAATGGCAAGAGGCAAAGTTCGAACATCCATATGCGTTAGCAATGAATGAACCAGTATTATTTTTTGATACGGAAACGACAGGCTTAAAAGGTGTAGGCACACAAATTTTTCTTTTAGGCTTTTTAGAAGTATCTGAAGAAGATGAAAGTTTTATGTTAACGCAATATATTCTAGCCGATCCTGCACATGAGGCTGCTTTACTTTTTGAATCAAAGCTTTGGCAAAAAACAGCTACGGTTATTACCTACAATGGAAAAAGCTTTGACTGGCCGCAGCTTGAAACACGGTGGACACTCCACCAAAAAGAATTACCGAAACTGCGTACACAACGGCAAATCGATTTGTTGCATAGTTCAAAGCGTTTATGGAAAAATGATATGGAACGAATGAAATTAAAATCTGTGGAGGAAGAAAAGCTTGGCTTTTCCCGCACAGGAGATATACCTGGATATCTTGCACCTATTATTTATTTAGATGCCATCAAAAGCGGTGCTCCAGATGCGCTTATGAAAGTCCTTC
This sequence comes from Lysinibacillus sp. Bpr_S20, assembly GCF_023337835.1. Taxonomy (NCBI): domain Bacteria; kingdom Bacillati; phylum Bacillota; class Bacilli; order Caryophanales; family Bacillaceae; genus Lysinibacillus; species Lysinibacillus sp. Bpr_S20. The sequence goes on along the minus strand of NZ_JALNLQ010000001.1, from coordinate 351,468 downwards.
TTCATAATGAATGGGATTTACTTTCACTGATTACACTTTATGTCCACTCTACAAATTTGCTATTTGAAGAGACGAGTGAAGAATCGGCAAAGACAATTACAAATATCGGTAAATGGTATGCTGATTTAAAAGAAAGTCCACAGAGTGTAAAGGTTTTAGAAAAGGTAACGACGCAATTTAATGCACTTGAAGCAGGAAATGCACATTATTATTTAGCCATCCAACATAAACGAAATAAAAAGTTTAGTGAAGCGATCGATGCATTTGTGTCCGCTCTCCATTTCGTTGATCAAAGAAAAAAGTTGCATGTATTAGAACAGCTCGCTATGATATATGAGCATCAAATGAAAGATTATGACCAGGCTCTTTACTATACTCAAGAGGGCATAAACTTAATTAAACAGAATGAGCAATGGAGAGTAGAGCAAAAGCAGAAATGGGGAATTTCTTGGGAAAAGAGGTTACTCAGATTAGGAAATAAGAAATAATTTCCCAGGTAAGCGCAAGAAACGACAAGTTTAGCCTTACATTTGATGTTTTCAGACGATATAATATGATGAAGTGTGCTATAATGTAACGTATGTAGTGTGAGGAAGGGCGATGTGAATGGATATTAAATTAACGTCAAAAATGATCCTTGAAAAGGAATTTAAGAAAAATTTTAAAGGCTACAATGTTGAAGAAGTCGATTCATTTCTTGATGAAATAATACAAGACTATGAAACGTTTGAAAAAGTGGTGGCCCAACTTCGTGAAGAAAATAAACAGTTAAAAGAAGAAATTGATAATACTCCTAAGAGACAACCTGTCGCATCGGCAACAGGTACGACAAACTTTGATATTTTAAAACGTCTTTCGAATTTAGAGAAACACGTATTTGGTAGTAAGTTGTACGAATAATTTTTTATCAAATATATTGTATTTATCATAAAACTCTAGTATAATCTTTTTATCATCATGAAATTCGGGTAATCGCTGCGGCGCTAGACGTCGTAGAGGAAAGTCCATGCTCGCACGGTTCTGAGATGACCGTAGTGTTCGTGCTTACTGAAAAAATAAGGTAAGGCAGCTGAAAGGCTGACGGCGGAAGGAAAACCTAAGTCTTATTGATATGGTTGAAACTTCCTGAAAGTGCCACAGTGACGTAGCTTGCTTGGAAACATGCAAGGTGGAACGAGGTAAACCCCACGAGTGAGAAACCCAAATTATGGTAGGGGCACTCTCTAGAAGGAATTGAACGGATAGAGGGACAGAGTTAACTCTGTAGATAGATGATTACTACCCGGCCGTACGAGGCAATTAGCTGTTTGAGTACTCGGGAACAAAACATGGCTTATGGAATTTTTTGATGCTTATTTATGAAATGACAAGCGCTCTCCAATTTGGTGGAGAGCTTTTCTTTTGAATACAGTAAGAAAAAGTTACTTTTAAATCATGCCTAGGCATGCGCGATATACGTTTGAGAATTAGAAGACTGTACACTGTTGGTCATTTCGATGGTGCCTCATGGCTTGGTGTTTTTACTGATACAAGTCAGTTAGCCGTTATCGCATGGATGTGATGAATTTAGTCTGATGCTTTGCTTTCGCTACATAAAACGCTTGTAACTACCATTTCGCTTACATTACATAAAACATTGATAAAAAAGTTAAACGTTATCGCAACGATGTACATATTGTCTACATAAAAAGTAGACTGGCGCAAAAGCGCTTTTCTAAATAATGAGGGTAGTAAAGAGAGATAGGATGGAGCGAAAACATGAACAGAGTGAACGATAGTCTGGAGAACCTAAATTCGATTACCCAATATCCTACTGCCTTGATGACAAAAATCTTCGAAAATGTATCTGAAGGCATTATGATCACAGATAAAGAAAAAAGAATAGAATTGGTCAATCCTGCATTTGAATTTGTAACTGGCTATAAGCGTGATGAAGTGGTTGGAAAAACGCCAGCCGTTCTACAGTCAGGTATTCATGAATTGCAATTTTATTTAGATATGTGGCAAAAGATACGACAAGAAGGTATTTGGCAGGGGGAAATATGGAATCGTCGGAAAACTGGAGACGTGTATCCAGAATGGTTAACAATTGTTGGTGTAGCCAACGATGAAGGAGAGATTACAAATTACTGTGGTATTTTCACAGATTTGTCTGAAAGAAAAATAGTAGAAAATGAACTCGAAAAGCGTTTGTTAACGGACTCATTAACAGAAGTATCAAATCGATTTGCATATATTGAAAGAATGGATAATTTATTGGAATCAACTTCTACTATTTCTCATTCAGTACAGCATGCAGTTTATTTTTTAGATTTAGATAGATTTAAGCAAATTAATGATACGCTAGGTCATGCAGTCGGAGATACTATTCTAGTAGAGGTGGCAAAGCGCTTAAAATCATTGTTGAAAAATAAAGATATCATTGCTAGATATGGCGGTGATGAGTTTATTATTACGTTAACAAATGTGAAGAATGCCAAAGAAGCTGCAAATTTTGCTGAACAAATTATTGGGATTATTGAACAGCCTTTGGATGTTAATGGTCAAGATATCTTTATTTCTACTAGTATTGGTATTAGCATGTACCCATTAGACGGTGAAACAACGGAGCAGTTGATTCATTGTGCTGACAAGGCCATGACTTATTCAAAAAAGAATGGCCTTAACGATTATGCGTTTTATTTCGATGAATTGAAGACGGATGCTCAGCGTGTTTTATTATTAGATTCAGAACTACGGAGAGCAATCGAAAACCGGGAATTTGAGCTGCATTTCCAACCTAAAATATCTATGGAAAAGGAAGAGATTCAAGGTTTAGAGGCACTTGTTCGTTGGAATAGTGAAAAGCTAGGGTTTGTCTCTCCTGCAGAATTTATTCCTTATGCAGAGGAAACAGGATTAATCATTCCTTTAAGCGAAGTGATTATAGAAAAAGCTTGTGAGGCTGTTATTGAGATGCGACAATATGGCTATAAGGCCCCGGTTGCCATTAATGTTTCTAGCATTCACTTTAAGCAACAAAACTTTTTAGACTCTGTACAAACGATATTAGAGCGATATAACACATCTGCTAATAATTTTGAAATCGAAGTGACAGAGCGTACTGTAATGAACAGTGCAAATGAAACGGTTAGCAAGCTTGGGCGACTTAAAAAAATGGGCTTTAAAATTTCTATTGACGATTTTGGGACAGGCTATTCGTCACTTAGTTATTTAGTTCGCTTCCCTCTTGATTATTTAAAAATCGACCGAAGCTTTATTCAACATATTGGCGCACTCGAAGAAAAACAGGCCGTAGTGGATGCCATTATTCAAATGTCGCATCGCCTAAAAATGAAAGTTGTTGCCGAAGGTGTAGAACAAGCACAACAAGTGGATATACTACGTAAAATGAACTGTGATATAATTCAAGGCTATTATTACAGTAAACCGTTGCCACTTCATGAACTTATGAAGTTTATGGAGTATTGGGAAATTGAACATCAAGGAAGGAATTAGTGTATGGCAAACTATAAATTAGTAGCAACTGCCGCAATGGGATTAGAGTCAATTGTGGCACAAGAGGTAAAGGCACTAGGCTATGAAACAACAGTTGATAACGGCAAAGTGTATTTTGAAGGTGACGAAACGGCCATTGCAAGAACAAATTTATGGCTACGTGTAGCAGACCGCGTAAAAATTGTTGTAGGTCAGTTTCCGGCAAAAACTTTTGAACAGTTGTTTGAAAGTGTAAAAGCGCTACCTTGGGAAAAATACCTACCAGTTGATGCAGCTTTCCCAGTATCAGGGAAGTCTGTTAAATCGAAATTATTTAGTGTACCAGATTGTCAGGCAATTACTAAAAAAGCAATTGTAGAGCGCATGAAACAGCATTATAAGCGACTAGGGTTTTTAGATGAATCCGGTGCAACCTATAAAATTGAAGTTTCAATCTTAAAAGATGTGGCTACACTTACTATTGATACATCGGGTACAGGCTTGCATAAACGCGGTTATCGTCAAGCACAAGGTGAAGCACCATTAAAAGAAACATTAGCAGCGGCACTCGTTCAAATTTCAAAATGGAATCCTAATCGACCGTTCGTTGATCCATTCTGTGGTTCAGGTACAATCGCATTAGAAGCTGCAATGTTTGGGCAAAATATTGCACCGGGCTATAATCGTGAATTTATTTCAGAAGATTGGCCATGGATGAAGGCGAAAATTTGGGATGCAGTGCGAGATGAAGCGGATAGCTTAGCGAACTATGATCAACCATTAGAAATTTTTGGGTCTGATATAGACCATCGCATGGTGAGTATAGCCCAAGAAAATGCATTAGAAGCGGGCTTTGGTGATATAATTACGTTCAAGCAAATGCAAGCACGTGATTTTACAACACAGTTAACAGATGGTGTTATGATTGGTAATCCTCCATACGGTGAGCGTATTGGTGATATCGAAGTCGTAGAGCAAGTAATTCGTGATTTAGGAAAAGTCATGAAAAACTATCCGACTTGGTCTGTGTACATGCTGTCTTCAATGAAAAACTTTGAGGAATTGTACGGTCGTCAATCGACCAAGAAGCGTAAATTATTCAATGGCTTTATTGAAACGAATTATTACCAATTCTGGGGACAAAAGTCTAAAAGAGATTAAAAAACGATAACGGAAGATAAGATTTTTTCTTATCTTCCGTTTCGTCGCGTATAATAGGACCAGATAGTTAGAGGGGGAACGTCAATTGCGTAAATCTTTACCATTTGTATTAACAAAGGATCGCTCATTTTTTGAGTCATTAGGTGACTGGATGGGTGACGTCCTTTATGATGAATTACCTGAAAAGGGCTTTGAATGCCGTGATGAACAAATTTTTATGGCCTATCAAATTGAGCAGGCTTTAAAAGAGAAAAATGTGCTTTTTGCAGAGGCAGGTGTAGGGACTGGGAAAACAATTGCCTACTTACTACCGGCTGTATCCTATGCACGCTATACTGGTAAACCAGCGCTGATCGCATGTGCTGATGAAACCTTAATCGACCAGTTAGTAAAAGAGGGCGGAGATATTTATAAACTACAGAAAACGTTAGGTCTTGAAATTGATGTTCGCCTAGCAAAATCACGAGACCAATACTTATGCTTAAAACGTTTTGAGGAAGCAGAAAAAGTAGAAACTGATGAATGGATCGATGATATTGCGTTTTCTATACCTGACGGAGTATACGCACAGGGTTCGATGATTGCTATACAACCTTATGGTGAACGTAGCGATTATCCAACTGTTAGTGATGAAGATTGGCAAAAAGTAAACTACAATTCAATTATGCAGTGTTCAGTATGTGACCTGCGTAATAGATGTGGTCAAACATTACATCGCGCACATTATCGTAAATCGGCAGATCTCATTATTTGTTCACAAGATTTCTTAATGGAGCATTTAGCAACAAAGGATTCCCGTGAACGTGAAGGTCAATTAGCTTTATTGCCTGAAGTGTCAATGATTGTGCTAGATGAAGGTCATTTATTGGAGTATGCTGCACAGAAAGCAATGACGTATAAAGTACAGGCGACAACAATTGTTCAATTGTTAGAGCGTTTAATGGTAGATGGTGTGCGAGAACGTACATTATATGCGATGGAAAAATTACAAGATGATCACGAGCTATTTTTTGACCAGCTACGAGATGATCTAGTAGCTTCTGAAGAAGAACGTAAACGAATTAATAAATCGTCAAATCTGTTGAAATACGGTAAACAACTTATTGCTGATGTTGAAACATTACTTGAGGAATTTGTTTTTGAATCTGAAATGTATATGATTCCAGAGTATGAATTAAATATGGCAGAAGAGTATTTAGAACAATACGAGGCATCTTTACGTATTTTCGTAGCACAGGGAGATGCTGTTGATTGGTTAGAGGAAACTGATGGGGAGGAAACGCTCGTAATTATGCCGCGTCTCATCACAGAAGTTTTAGCAGAAAAATTATTTTCTAAAAAACTGCCAATAATATTCTCTTCAGCGACTTTATCAGTCAATAAAGATTTTTCATATATTGCCTATAGCTTAGGAATTCGTGATTATCAGTCGTTCTCTGTTCCTTCGCCATTCGATTATGAAGAAGTTATGCGAATCTATTTACATGAGCTATCGCAAAAAGGGAAAACAACGCGTGTTCAACAGCTGTTACGTGATGGCGAAAAAACATTAATCTTATTTAAATCAAAGCAAGCGATGTTAGATTTTAAAGCGGAATTACCTCTTATGGAACGGATGTATGTAGCGTTTGAGGGGGACCGTGAACTATCAGGGATTGTTCGTGATTTCCAAGAAGGCACCATCAAAACATTATGCTCCTATCATTTATGGGAGGGTCTAGATTTGCCGGAAGAGGCATTAACACGAGTGATTATTTTTGATTTACCTTTCCCTCCACATGATCCTTTATTTGATGCGAAACGTACATTTGCAGAAAATCCATATGAAGAAGTGGAATTACCGTTCATGCAACTTCGTTTACAACAAGGAATGGGCCGTTTAATTCGTACTTCAAATGACCATGGAGATATCCATATTTTGCTGAATGAAGAAGAAGCAAAGCAACGTGAAACATTTGAAAATATATTAGCTGTTACACCAGAAATAAAGTAGAAAAAAGCGAGATTGCACCTGCTGCAATCTCGCTTTTTTTGTAAAGTAAAATAATATTTTTATCGTGAGATAATGTAGAACTTGAAAAAAGTGTTGAATATTTCTCTTTTAAGTTATATAGTTCTTTGTAATGCAACGAAAATTGTTGAAAGAAATTATTTTTTATATTGAAAATAATTTTGCAAAAGGTTTATAATGATGAAAAGGAATTTTAAGAATAATCAAATTAATAGTTGGTTATTTTGTGATAGGGGGTTTGAGCCTGTCGAACATTCAAACGTTGTGCCAAAAATATACGAGCTTATCTGCAACAGATGTAGAAAAGTTAATAGAAATAGAAGCTACATTATCGTATTATGCTGAGTTGACAGATTGTTATATGTTCATAGATTGCATGCTGGAAAACTTACCACATGCCATTGTTGTAGCAGAGGCTTTCCCAAAAACAGAATGGGGCTTATACGAAAAATCTGTAATTGGTAAGTTTGTCTTCGAAAGCTTCGAGCCAGCAGTATTTACTGCTTTTAAAAATAAAGAAAAATCGTCCATTACTAGAGCCATCACACAGGAAGGTATAACGGTTGAACAAAACGTTGTCCCTCTCTTTAATGACAACCAGCAGGTTATTGCAGTGTTGATCCAGGAAAAACAGGTGGCTATACAAACCACACCTAAAAGCGATTTTCGACAAATGCCTTTTGCATTAATTGAGCATATTGTAGAGCAAAATTCTCAACCGATTCCAGTAGTTTCTGATTTGCTAGTAGAATCTATTATTCTCACAAATCATGAGAACAAAGTCATCTATAGCAACCCTGCCGGCTACCGATTAATATCCGAACTATCAGGGCTAGAACGTTTTGACAACGTTGCATTGAATAAGATTTTACCTTTTTTACAGGAGGTCTATGATAAAGGTGACGATGTCTTTTTCTTAGAAATTACGATTGATCGTAAATCCTTTATAGTGAAAAAAATTCCTATTCGACATCAAAACGATAAAGTGACACTCCTCATTATTCATGATCTTACAGAGCTAAAGTTGAAGGAAAATGAATTAATGATGAAAACATTTGCTATACGAGAAATTCATCATAGGGTGAAAAATAATTTACAGACAGTTACAAGTCTATTGCGCTTGCAAATGCGAAATGATTTGTCAGCTTCCAGTGCAAGTGCTTTTCTAGAGGCGTTAAATCGAATATATAGTATTTCATCTGTTTATGAACTTATTTTAGAAAATGAGGATAATGCTGAAGAGAAAGTGGACGTTATCGCGTTGTCTAAAAAGATTGGCAATAAAATGGTTGGGACATCCAACACACCATCTATTCAGTTAACTTTTCATGATGATAATGTACAGTTATTTTGTCATTCTAAGAAAGCTGTTTCGCTCGCGTTAATCATTTGTGAGCTACTGCAAAATGCACTGAAATATGCTTTTATTGGTCGTGAGGAGGGTAAAATCGACATTCAATTTCAACAGGATGCTTCCACTATTTCACTAGATATTTCTGACAACGGCGTTGGAATGCAAGAGGTGAAGGCATCATTTGGAATGGAGATTATTATAAGGCTTGTTGAATATGATTTAGCTGGCGCATTTTCAATTATCCCTAGTGAACAAGGTACACATACTCAAATTCAGTTCCCTGTAAGTGAGGAGGTATTTATCCTAAATGACTAGGAAAGTTATGATTGTCGAAGATGAGTCACTTATTGCAATTGATTTGAAGTTTATGCTCGAGGATAACGGCTACGAAGTGGTAGCACAAGCGAATAATGGAGAATCAGCAATTGAGTTGGCTTTTACACATAAGCCACAGTTAATCTTAATGGACATTAAAATGCCAAAGTTGGATGGTTTAAAAGCAAGCAAAATTATTGAACAGCAGCTCGGTATACCGGTGCTATTTATTTCAGCTTATAGTGAAAAAGAATTGTTACTGTACATGAAGCAGGATAATATTTTAGGCTATGTCATGAAACCATTTTCTGAGAGGAATGTCCTGCCAGCGTTGGAAGTGGCGTTTCACCAGATTGATAAGTTCAACCGCCTAAACGGAGAATTGCTGCATAAACAAACAGAATTAGAAAAGCGAAAGATAATCGAACGAGCAAAAGGGTTGCTTATGAAGGCAGAAAACCTTAGTGAGGACGAAGCTTATAAAAAAATTCGCACTGAGAGTATGCGGGCTCAACAGGAAATGGCGCTAATTGCAAGGCGCATTATCAATACCTTACAAGTAAATAGTTAAAGCAAAGACGCTTTGAAGAGGTTTCCTCTTTCAATGCGTCTTTTTTTTATAAATAGAAAAATCAAAGGGGGGATGAGAAGGATGGCAATGATAGGAACGATAATCGTTTATATTATTATGATTTGTGCAGTTTTAGGGGCAATCGGAGCAATTCGAGATGCTGAATATGGAATCGGAAAAGAGTTTATGAATGGTATTCATACGGTTGGACATATTTTTGTACCTGCTGCAGGGATCATGGCTGCTATACCTTACTTAACATGGTTTATAAGTCATTTTATTAGTCCGATTTTTGAATGGATTGGTGCTGATCCAGCAATTGCAGCCACAACAATTTTAGCTTCGGACATGGGAGGATACCAATTAGCAAATGCGTTAAAGGAGTCTTATGAAGGATGGGTTATGGCTCTGGTGGTAGGGTTTATGTCAGGCGCAACAATTGTGTTCTCTATTCCAATGGGTCTTGCCATGTTAGATAAGCGAGATCATAAATATATGGCTTTAGGTATTATGGCGGGTGTTTTAACTATTCCGATTGGCGCATTTATATCTTCTATTTTGATTGTGATATTCAATACAGATGTTCGTGAAGTAATTAGTACAACAGCGGCACCAACATATGTTTTTGCCATTTCTGTTTTACAAATATTAATTAATTTATTGCCTTTATTTATTTTCGTCGTGTTAATTGCGTTAGGTCTAAAACTAATTCCAAATGGCATGATCAAAGGTTTCATGATTTTTGGACGCGTGATGGATGCGGCTATCAAGCTTGTTCTAGTGTTCTCAATTGTAGAAATTTTCACAGGTATTTTTACAAAGGTTTTTGGTGCATGGGGCTTTGATCCGATCATGGCGGATAAAGTCGATCAATTCCGGGCACTTGAAACTGCTGGGTACATCGGTATTATGCTAGCGGGTGCATTTCCAATGGTGTACTTAATAAGAAAATATGCATCGAAACCTTTAGAAGCAGCAGGTGGAAAGTTAGGCCTTTCATCAGTAGGAAGCGCAGGTATTTTAGCGACAATTGCTAACATTTTAGCCATGTTTACACTTATTCGACACATGCCACCGAAAGATAAGGTCATTAACATTTCCTTTGGAGTTTGTTCAGCATTCCTTTTAGGGGATCATTTATCGTTTACGGCTAACTTCCAACCGACCATCATTTTACCAGTAATTACTGGTAAGTTTTTGGCGGGTGTTATCGCAATTATCTTAGCCTATAAGCTATCTGTTCCAACTGCTTTAAGGCTTGAACAAGAGGATCGTAAGGCAGGGATTATTAAAGAAGGTGAATACCTAACAGATAAAAATCTTGAAAGAGGTGATGGGGTGTGAGTGAAGAAAAGAAACGGTTTATTCAGGAATTTGTGCCAGGTAAGCAACTAACATTGAGCCATCTAATAGCAAATCCTGATCCAGACATGTTTCAAAAGTTGGGCATTCAAGAAGCGGGTGCACTGGGCATTATGACATGTACACCGAGTGAGACAGTAATTATTGCAGGAGATTTAGCAACAAAGTCAGCCAATGTAAAACTAGGGTTTTTAGATCGCTTTACTGGCAGTCTTGTTATTGTTGGTAGTGTTTCTGAGGTTGAAATGGCGATGTTAGAGATCAATCGTTTTCTATCAGAGATGCTAGGCTATACACCATCAAAAATAACGAAATCATAGGATGTGCCGTATGAAAAATCGAGTAATGATAATAGGCGGTGTGCAAGCAGGTAAGTCGACACTGATGAATGCGTTATTGGGGAAAGATGGACAAGCTAATAAAACACAGGCGCTCGTTTATGATGACTGGATTGTTGATACACCTGGAGAATATATAGAAAATCCGATGTATTACAAAAACATCATGGCAACATCGCTTGAAGTGACACATGTGATTTATTTGCAGGATGCCACGTCATCAAAGAGTGTTTTTCCTCCGCAATTTAGCTTAGGAATTCCCAAAATACAAATTGGTGTCATAACAAAAATTGATGCACCCCATGCAGATGTAGAGAGAGCAACAGCGTTAATACAAAATGTCATGACGCATGGTCCAATTGTGAAAACTTCTTCGTGGCAAAAGCTTGGTATTGAATTTATTGCGCCACTTATTCAGATCAATTCTGACGAAGAAATTCGTCAATTTGTGAAGGATCGTGATAGTCCTTATCTCATGTATTGCCAGTAATGGCTAGAGGGGGAGTAAGTTGAAGACAGAAAAAATTTATAGTGCAGGCATTGATATTGGGACAAGTACAACAAAGATGGTTGTCAGTAGTTTTCTGTTGAAAAACGTTGCAGGTGTAACGCATGTGCCGCGAATTGAAATTATTGACAAAACGGTTCTACATCAAAGTCCGATTATTAAAACACCATTTATCAATAAAGAAATGATCGATATGGAAAAAATCGAGCAATTTATTTTTCAACAATATCAATTGGCCCAAATTGCACCAGCAGACATTTCGACAGGTGCCATTATCATTACGGGCGAATCTGCAACAAAGGAAAATGCTAGCGAAGTTGTTCATGCGATTTCAGATGCAGCCGGACACTTTTTAGTCGCTTCTGCTGGCCCGGATTTGGAAGGTATTATTGCAGCAAAAGGCGCAGGTACCTTACAACAATCTAAAAATACAGCCAAAATTATCGCGAACATTGATATTGGTGGTGGTACGGCAAATATAGCAGTAATGCAGTTCGGAGAAGTAATGGGGACGTGTACATTGCATGTCGGTGGAAGACTTATAGAATTTCAGAATGGCAATGTCCAATCGATTTCACCACCCATTATGAAACTGATGGAGAAATGGTCAAAGCCATTGAAGGTTGGCGATTCAGCAGAAGATGTTCGTGTCGCAAGACTAATCCAAGAGATGGCGGATATTTTAGCGAAGACGCTAAGCGGACAATTAACAGACGAACAACATCCATTATTGCTAGGACATTTACCAACTTGGAATAAACCTGTTGAAGCAATTGTTTTTTCTGGTGGAGTAGCTGCCTGTATTTATGAAAATGAATGTTCAAGTCGTCAGTATGATGATATCGGAGAAAAATTAGCAAAAAGTCTTTTGCAGCATGAACAGCTACAATCCTTTTTATGGCTAAAACCAGAGGAAACAGCTAGGGCAACAGTGACTGGTGCGGGTACGCAAACAACTGAGATTAGTGGTGCAACGATTCAGGTAGATGCAGAAGTATTACCTTTAAAAAATGTGCCTGTCTTTGATTGCCATATGGATACGAACAACAAAGAATTCGACTATGCGGTGAAAACAGCTATTGAACGAGCCGATGCTCTATTTTCTATACAGGAGAGTCGCTCGCCGTTTGCACTCTATTTTAGTCAGTTACCATATTTAAGTTTTCAGGACGTCCGTGTATTATGTGAGGCTATTTTGAAGCATTTAGCGACGAGAAGCTCCAAGGAAATACCAATTATCATAGTCATTCAGTCAGATTATGCAAAGGTTATTGGGCAAACGATACAAGCACTCAATCAAACAGTTCCCGTCATTTGCATCGATCAAATCAAAGTAGAAACAGGTGATTATATTGACATTGGGGAAGTACTACCTTCTGGTGTTGTCCCGGTCGTTGTAAAAACACTTGCTTTCCACTCAAAGTAAGGAGGATGAATGTGAATCTATCGGTGATATTTGGTGGAGAGAAATATAATTTTAATTCATTAAAGGATGTAATGGCCAAGGCCAATGAAGAAAAATCAGGGGATCAGCTAGCTGGAATTGCGGCTGAATCTGTTCAGCAACGAATTGCGGCAAAAGCTGTTCTAAGTGAGTTATTAGTAAAGGATATAAGAGAACATCCATTAGTTCCTCCTGAAAATGATGAAGTAACACGCATTATTGAAGGAGATATCAATGAGCAAATTTATGGAGAAATTAAAAACTGGAGTATCGAGCAACTAAGAGAATACATTTTATCCAATGAAACAGGCGATCGGGAATTAAAACGATTAAGCAAAGGCATGAATTCAGAAATTATTGCTGCGGTTACAAAGCTGATGTCCAACTTAGATCTCGTCCATGCTGCCAATAAAGTGGAAATACTGTCAACTTGTAATAGTACGATCGGACAAAAGGGCACACTTTCCTCAAGATTACAGCCGAATCATCCAACAGACAATATTGACGGTATTATCGCTTCATTAAAAGAAGGATTGTCCTATGGTATTGGCGATGCGGTTATTGGGATTAATCCAGTCGATGACTCAGTTGAAAGTGTGAAGAAAGTATTGCAAGCCACAAAGAAGTTTATCAATGATTGGTCGATACCTACGCAAAACTGTGTGTTAGCACATATTACAACACAGATGAAGGCTATTAAACAAGGTGCTCCAGCCGATATGATTTTCCAAAGTATTGCCGGAACGGAAAGTGCGAATCGCTCGTTTGGTATTTCTGCTGACCTAATAAGGGAAGCAGAGGAGCTTGTGAAAAAGCAAGGAACAGGAACTGGCCCGAATTTATTTTACTTTGAAACTGGGCAAGGTTCAGAGCTATCTGCTGAGGCACATATGGGGATTGACCAAGTAACACTTGAATCGCGAAATTACGGCTTTGCTAGACATTTTAATCCGTATATTGTGAACACGGTTGTTGGCTTTATTGGACCGGAGTATTTATACAATAACAAACAGGTTATACGGGCAGGACTAGAAGATCACTTTATGGGCAAAATGCACGGCATCCCAATGGGTGTTGATATTTGTTACACGAACCATATTAAGGCAGACCAAAATGATATTGAAGATTTAAGTGTTTTATTAACAGCTGCTGGTGTCAACTTTATTATAGCTGCACCGATGGGCGATGATATTATGCTGAACTATCAATCCATGAGCTTCCATGATGTCGCTACATTACTTCAAACGTTTGGTAAAAAACCAGCACCTGCATTTCTAGCATGGTTAGAAAAAATGGGCATTTATGAAAATGGTTATCTATCTGCAAGAGCTGGCGATTTATCAATATTTGAAAGGTAGGTGAGTCTATTGAATGAACAACTAGTATCGATGATTACACAACTCGTAATGGAAAAGATGGGGAATAATGCACTGGAGGAACCTTCTCCTGATACGGCTGTGCCAACAGAAGACCAAAAGAAACCACTTTTAAAGCTTCAAAATACGCTAGCTAATGCTAATAATGCTGATGAAGTAGCAAGTCCGGGTACAACAGAACGATCAAATGAACCATTAATTAAACTTTATCAAACGGGATCCGGTAATCATGAACAATCATTGAACAGCGCAAATAATGATGACACTTTAGCACCAATCACAGCCTTTAAATTTGAGGCGGATACAGTGTCTGAAAGTGTTCAAGCCGCAAAAAAGCATACACCAGCAAGAATAGGTGTTGGGAGAGCTGGGACAAGGCCTAAAACAAAAACTTGGCTAAAGTTCCGCCTCGATCATGCAGCAGCAGTAGATGCAGTATATGGAGAAGTGACAGAAGGGCTACTACAAAAACTTGATGTCTTTCAAGTAACAACAAGAGTGATAGATAAAGAAGAATACATTACTAGACCAGATTTAGGTCGTCGTTTGTCAGATGAATCAAAGGCATTGATTCAATCGAAGTGCAAAAAAAATCCAAAGGTACAGATCATTATTTCTAACGGATTAAGTGCAAGTGCGATTGAAGAAAATGTGCAAGATGTTTATTTGTCGTTACAGCAAAGCCTTAGTAATTTAAATATTGAAATAGGAACTACTTTCTATATTGATAAAGGGCGAGTTGCGCTTATGGATGAAATAGGAGAGCTTTTACAAGCAGAAGTCATTGTTTATTTAATTGGTGAGCGTCCTGGACTTGTATCTGCTGAGTCGATGAGTGCTTATATATGCTATCAACCTAGAATTGGCACAGTAGAAGCTGATCGAATGGTCGTTTCGAACATTCATAAGGGTGGTATTCCGCCATTAGAGGCAGGTGCTTACTTAGGAACAGTCGTTGAAAAAATATTGCATTACAAGGCAAGTGGAGTAGGTCTTGTGGCAAAAGAAGGTTAGGGGGCCAAACAATGAATCCTCAAAAAATTATGGCGGAAATTTTAGCTATGCAAATCATTCCAAGAGTGAATAGTGAATTAGCGGAGCAATTGGATTTAAAGCCAAATCACAATAGCATCGGACTCGTAACGCTAACAATCGATGATGTTGGCTATGTAGCGCTAGATGAAGCTACGAAAAAAGCAGATGTTGATGTTGTCTATGCAAAAAGCTTTTATGCTGGAGCAGCACACGCATCTGGGCCATTATCTGGCGAGGTCATTGGCATCATAGCTGGTAGCTCGCCTGATGAAATTCGTAGTGGTTTCGATGCGATTCAACAGAAAATCCAGTTTGATACGTATTTTGAAGCCATTCTTCAAAATGAAAACCACGCTCTTTTTGCACATACTGTAGCAAGCTGTGGTACGTATCTGGCGGCGCTAGCAAACGTTAAGGTTGGAACAGCTCTTGCTTATTTAATAGCACCGCCGCTTGAGGCTGTCGTTGGTTTAGATGCTGCATTGAAGGCGGCAGATGTAGAGCTAAAGGTTTTCTTTGGTCCACCATCTGAAACCAATTTCGGTGGCGGTTTAGTAAGTGGGAGCCAATCATCCTGCCAAGCTGCCGCCAATGCTTTTAGAGATGCTATTGAGAATTTAGCGAGAAATCCAGTTGTTTAGAAAGGAGGGGCTGTATGACCACACTAGATAAAGATTTATTAGCAATTCAAGAAATGAGAGACGCCGTGACACGTGCCAATACTGCACAGGCTACTTACATGCAGTATTCACAGCAGCAAGTAGATACGATCGTCAAAGCTGTTGCGGATGCAGCATTTAAAGAGGCTGACCGCTTGGCAAATATGGCCGTTCAAGAAACGGGGATGGGCATCCCAAATCATAAAAAAATAAAAAATGAGGTCGCCTCTAGAGATGTCTATGAAGATATTAAAGATTTGAAGACGGTTGGTGTCGTTGGTTTCGATCGGGTGAAGAAAGTGACTGAGATTGCTAGTCCGTTTGGAGTCATCGCGGGCATTGTACCAACGACAAATCCAACATCAACAGCAATCTTTAAAACACTTATCTCATTGAAAACTAGAAATGGTCTCGTTCTAAGCCCACACCCATATGCGGTTGAATGTACAAAGGAAGCTTTAGAGATTTGTAGAGTAGCTGCAGAAAAGGCAGGTGCACCAGAAGGATTACTACATTGTTTAACAATGTCTTCTATGGAAGCTACGCAGCAATTAATGAAGCATCCAGCTATTCACTTAATTTTAGCGACTGGTGGTGGTGCGCTAGTCAAAGCAGCCTATAGTTCAGGTAAGCCTGCTTATGGTGTAGGACCAGGAAATGTTCCAGCTTACATTGAAAGATCAGCGAACATCTCTAAATCAGTTCGCCAGCTTGTACAAAGTAAATCTTTTGATAATGGGACAATTTGTGCAACAGAGCAATCAATTATTGTAGATAAAGTCATTGCCGAGCAAGTTTTAACAGAGCTTAAGAAAAACAATGCCTATATTTTGAGTGATGAAGAGAAGGTGAAGATGGAGAAGTTAATTTCTCCTGTCCCAGGGAAAGTAAATCCTCAAATTGTAGGTAAATCAGCAGCTTGTCTAGCAGATTCTATCGGTATTACCGTGCCAGAAGATACAAAAGTACTTGTTGGACTAGAAACGATGATTGGCAAGAACATTCCATTTTCACTTGAAAAACTGTCACCGCTCTTTGCCTTATACACAGTCGAGGACAGTACGGAGGCAAAACAGGTAATGATTGATTTGCTAAACATCGGTGGAAGAGGACATACATGCTCGATTCATACAGAAAACACAGCTTTAGCAGAGCAATTTTCAGTGGAATTACCAGTGTCTAGAATTGTAGTTAATACATTATCATCAATTGGCGCTGTTGGAGGCACTACTGGATTAGCACCATCCTTCACATTAGGATGTGGTACGTTTGGTGGCAATATTACGTCCGATAACATTACAGCAAGACATTTATTGAATATTAAACGTATGGCTCATGGCATTAAAGATGTAGAAGTGCCAAAACCAGATTTCTTAGCAAAACCAGTAGTAGAGACGATTAAGACCCAAGATCCATCTTTAGATACAGCAGTGGTTCAACAAATTGTTGACCAAGTATTAAAACAAATAACATTACAAAATAAATAATTTGGAGGAATGACAAATGAGTACAGCATTAGGAATGGTAGAAACAAAAGGATTAGTAGGAGCAATTGAAGCAGCAGATGCAATGGTGAAGGCTGCTAGCGTTAATTTAGTAGGAAAAGTACATGTTGGGGGCGGTATTGTCACTGTATTAGTGCGTGGTGATGTAGGAGCGGTTAAAGCAGCTACTGATGCAGGTGCAGCAGCGGCCCAACGTGTTGGAGAGCTTCTATCTGTTCATGTAATCCCACGCCCACACCATGAATTAGAATTAATCTTACCGAAAGCAGAGGCTTAATTTTAATTTAAGCAATAAAGGCGACGGAAGAACCCCTGAAGCGACGGAAAGAACCATTGAAGCGATGGAAAGAATCGCCCAAGCGACGGATAGAACCATCGAAACGACGGAAAGAATCGCCAAATGACGGATAGAGTACGAAGCGACGGATAGAACATCATAAAATAAAGGGCAGGATGCTACACATTGCGCTTCATCCTGCTTTCATTTCCTATAACAACTAAAAGAAATAGAGGTGGCTAAACTTGAAGACAGCGATAAAAACATTTCCTGTAGCAATTTCAGCTCGTCATATACATGTCAGTGAAGAGGATTTACAAGCACTTTTTGGTCCAAATGCAACGCTAACGAAGGATTTCGATCTATCACAGCCAGGACAGTTTGCAGCCAAAGAGCGTGTCTCCATTGAGGGGCCAAAAGGTGTTCTTCACAATGTACGTGTATTAGGTCCTGTAAGAGCGGCAACACAGGTGGAAATTAGTCGAACAGATGCAATGAAATTAGGATTAACCCCTCCTTTGAGGCAATCGGGTGATATCGAAAGTTCAGCCGGCATCAAATTAATCAATCAAGAAAAAGAAATAAACATCAAGCAGGGAGTCATTATTGCACAAGCACATATTCATATGACGGAAGAAGATGCAATTGCATTGGACGTTCAAAATAATGATTTAGTATCTGTTGAGGTTGATAGTGAGCGCCCTGTTACATTTCGTGGGGTTGTAGTTCGCGTGTCGAACGATTTTAGTTTAGAAATGCATATTGATACAGATGAAGCGAATGCGGGCTTTATTGAACAGCAAGCCAAAGGAAGAATTATCAGACCATTAATATAAGGAGGAGGTTGGATGCAGGAAAATGTAATCCAAAAAATTGTCGAAGAAGTATTACAGCAAGTTTTAAAAAATCAGCCTTCCCCTCAACATGATGGAAAAATCCCTATTGGCGTATCAGCACGACATGTTCATCTTGCTCAATCGGAAGTAGAACAGCTTTTTGGTGAGAACTATCAATTAACACCTAAATTTGAACTTTCACAGCCAGGTCAGTTTGCTGCTGAGGAAACCGTTGTTATTGCTGGTCCAAGGGGTTCTATTGAGCGGGTACGCATTTTAGGCCCTGCTCGTTCATTATCTCAAGTAGAAGTAAGCTGGACAGACGCAATGAAATTAGGTCTTAAGCCACCTTTAAGAATTTCTGGAGATATAAAGGGCTCTAGCCCGGTCACACTTATTGGTCCAAAGGGCAGTGTTGTGCTACTAGAGGGACTCATTATTGCTCAAGCACATATTCATATGTCACCGGCGGATAGTGCGCGATTTCAAGTAGTGGATGGACAAGCGGTACAAATTAAAGTAGAAGGTATGAGACCGATTATTTTATCGAATGTAATGATTCGTGTTTCTGAGCGTTATCGATTGGAAATGCATATCGATACAGATGAAGCAAATGCCGGTTTAATCCAACAAGGTGCATTTGGGGAAATTGTCAATGCCCAAGCTAAGGAACAAATGAATGTTAAAGAACTTCCGACAGTCGTAAGTCAGACTGAAAAACCAGTAAGCCATCAATTTGATAAGAAATTACTTTCGCAAGTAGAAGTGCTTGAAATAGAGGCACAGGAAATTGTTGTTCCTAAAAAAACAATTGTGACAGCATTGGCTTATGACAAAATACGAGAGTTGAATAAGACGTTAACAATCCGCTCTGAGTAATTAGAAAAGTCCATTCAGGATAGAGAAGGTGAAGTTCATGCAGATGGGAAGAGTTATTGGTAGTGTATGGGCAACACGTAAAGAAGAAGGGTTGAATGGCTTGAAATTATTAATTATTCAACCAATCGATTCCAATCAACAGCCGATTCGTACAGAAATTGTAGCAGCAGATCGTATCGGGGCAGGGATCGGCGATGATGTGCTCATTACAAGTGGTGGATCATCCCGATATATTATGAAAGAAAATCCGTTGCCTATCGATGCTGTCGTTATAGGTATTATAGATTCTACTGAAGTGATGCGAGGTGAGGAAAATGGGTAGCGCAATTGGAATGATTGAAACAAAAGGATTGGTAGGCTCTTACGAAGCGGCTGATGCGATGATTAAGTCATCAGATGTAACGATCGTCAAGCAAGAGTTCGTTGATGGTGGGATTGTGACTGTCGTCGTAAAAGGTGATGTTGGTTCTGTCCAGGCAGCAGTAGAAGCTGGAAAAGCCGCTGCAATGCGCGTTGGAGAACTATTAGGGGCTCACGTAATTCCGAGACCTGATGAAGATGTTTTTCAGATGATTAAAGGACCGGAAGCACCGAAGAAAAAGCCGGCACCAGCAGCAACACGTGCTAAAAAAACAACGACGGAAACAGCAACTACTGAAAATCGGGGTGAGACAAAATGACATTTCGAAAAAGTAAAATTGCTGTGATCGGAGCTGGTCATACAGGTGCCACATTAAGCTTATTCTTGGCACAAAAAGAGCTAGGAGATGTTGTGCTGTTAGATATTCCAGAAGCGGAGAATCCGACAAAAGGAAAGGCACTGGATTTATTACAAACAGGACCAATCGAAAAGTTTAATGTTGCTATTAAAGGAACGAGTAATTATGAGGATATAGCAGGAGCAAGTATTGTAATTATTACAGCTGGTATTCCTCGTAAACCAGGCATGAGTCGGGATGATTTAGTGATGACGAATGCCAAAATTATTCAACAAGTGTCTAGACAAATAAAACACTATGCACCAAACAGTATTGTTCTTGTGTTAAGTAATCCTGTGGATGCCATGACCTATGTTTGCCATAAGGAAACAGGTTTTCCAAAAAATCGTATCATTGGCCAATCAGGTGTGCTAGATACAGCGCGTTTTAATACATTTGTAGCACAAGAGCTGCAAATTGCACCAGAGGATGTTTCAGGATTCGTCTTAGGTGGACATGGCGACGAAATGGTCCCTTTAATTCGATATTCCTATGCTGGAGGTATCCCATTAGAAAAACTAATTCCCTCAGACAGACTACAGCAAATCGTAGAACGTACACGTAAAGGTGGCGGAGAAATTGTTGGGTTGTTAGGCAACGGTAGTGCTTATTATGCACCAGCTGCTGCATGTGCACAGATGGTCGAAATTATCATGAAAGATCAACGTAAAATAATCCCTTCTATCGCCCTATTAGAAGGAGAGTACGGTTACCATGATTTATTTTTAGGTGTACCGACAATCTTAGGCGGCAATGGCATTGAATCAGTCATTGAATTACACCTGACAAATGAAGAAAAAACGGCGCTCCGTCAATCGGCAGAAGCCGTCAAACAAGTATTAACAATTTGTCAAAATGTTTAAAGATGCTTTACAAAAGTAAGATATATAGGATCCCCAACTATATATTTGTTGTTATAACTTTTCTCTCTTAAAAATGTTTGATTGGAAACCGAACATTATTATTGAAAGCTAGTTAAAACTCCCCGTATTAATATAGAATAGAAGCTCTCTTTGATCGTGAAAACGATTAGGAGGGCTTCTTTAGCAGGTGTGTTGATTAACAGTTTTTATCCATTCCAATTTATTTGTAGGCTTTGATTTATGCTACAGGCTACTCGCTTTCCTGCGGGAGTCGAGCAGTCCTACGTTACAATCAGTTAAAATGGGTATTATATTAGCAAAATATCAAGAAAAAATCCTTTTATCAGTCAATGATAATACCTATATTTTCCTAATCACACGACTGCTTCTTTAATTTCAAATTCAAAATGCAATGGACCCTATTTAAGATGGAGTGGGGTATTCAGACAAGAAGCTACGCATTTTATCCATAGAAAAAGAAGAGACGAATAGAGCATTATAAAGGGAGTTGCAGCAGTCGAAATGTTTGAGGGAGAAGCTCCCTAATATATACCTCACCCCAACTTATTAAGTATATATTTAAATATTAATTTCCCTTCCTTTTATGTAAATAAGGGAATAATGAAAGTAACCCTAAAGCAGCTAAACAAACGCCAATCCACAGTGGCGACAAATAGCCATATCCCTTACTAATACCTAGACCGCCTAGTGAAGAACCAATCACAATACCAAGCGTAATAAAAGAACTATGAATGGTATTAATCATCGTGCCATTATTAGCTGTTTTCATCACTCTCGCCACCATAGCTGGATTCATTGCTACACCAGTCAAGCCAATAAAAATAGTAGTAATAACTGCAATGTATTTATGTTCAGCGCCTACAGCAAATAAAGATAATGCTACGATTAATATAATCAATCCACTCAACAGTGTTTCCATTGTATATTTATCAGCAAACTTGCCAATCACTATATTCCCAATGACTGTTGCACTACCATAGAGAGCAAGTAAATAGGGAATACTTGCGCTTGAAAAGCCTGTGATAGTTGTAAAGATGGGCGTGAAATAACTAAATGCTGCAAACGTACCACCTATAATAAACATACTTGTTATGTACGCTGCCCAAAGATGAATGTTTTTAAAGTGCATAAGTTCGTCTTTCCAGTTTAATAGCTTTTTGTTTGGCGACGAGGGTAGTAAAAATTGAATCATAATCCCGGAAACTAGTACGAGAATAGAAACAAACCAAAAACTAATACGCCAACCAAAGTTTTGCGAGATAATCGTTGTTATAGGTAAGCCGATGACAGTTGCAATCATTAAACCTGCAAGTACAATAGATGCAGCTTTTCCCCTTGAATTAGGAGGAACCAATGTTGCAGAAAAGGAAATAGCAACACCAAATGCCGAAGATGAAGCAATACCAGTAATAATACGGGAAACCATCATGCTATCATAGTTCCAAGCAATAGCTCCGAGCGATTGGCCAATTAAAAATACAAACATTAAAAATAATAAAGCTTGTTTGCTGCGTATTCGTAGAAGAGTTGCAGTTAAAATAGGTCCTCCT
This sequence comes from Lysinibacillus sp. Bpr_S20, assembly GCF_023337835.1. NCBI lineage: Bacteria > Bacillati > Bacillota > Bacilli > Caryophanales > Bacillaceae > Lysinibacillus > Lysinibacillus sp. Bpr_S20. The sequence goes on along the minus strand of NZ_JALNLQ010000001.1, from coordinate 329,168 downwards.
ATTACCATTGCACCTGCATAAGCTGTAATTAGATACCCAATTGAAGATACAGAAACCTGAAATGCAAGAGCAAGTTCGTTCATCATACCTGCAACCATAAATTCTGATGTAGTCATACAAAATATCGCTAAAGCTAGTAAATAAATAATTGATGGCATAAAAACACTCCTAAATTAATTATTGTAACGTTCGGTACAAAAATGATGCTAAAAAAGAGCGCACTAAGCGCCGAAAATAGATGCTAATGTTCCTTTCATAATCTGTTCGGATAGCATTCGATTTTGCATCGAAACATTAAGAACACGAAACCCATAATAACTGCTTAAAAATAGACTTGCTAATTCCTCAGCTGTTTGCTTTTTTGAAATTTCTCCAGATTGCAATCCTTCCTCCATGACTTTTTCAATAGCTTGTTTAAGAAGCTCGACATGCCTTGAAAAAATTTCTTGAACCATTTCGTCATTCCTAGCTCTTTCCACACTTGCGTTGATTAATAAACAACCTTTTTGATCAATATTCCCAAAGTCTTCATTCAATGCCCATTCTAAAAAATTACTTAATCGTTCTTTCAATGCAATTGGAGCATATAACAATTCCTGCTGTGCCTTAATTCCAAATTCATGATAGCGTTCTAATACTTGTTGATACAGTTCATGTTTACTACCAAAAGTATTGTATAAGCTGCCTTTCCCAAGTCCAGTATCATTGCATAAATCCTGTGTAGAACATCCCTCATACCCTCTTATCCAAAAAGTTTTCATGGCGACATCTACAATCGAGGAATAATCAAACTCTCGGGGTCTGCCTCGTTTATTCACATTGATCCTCCTCTCATTTACATTACTAGAATATCTTTTTTGTACTAAGCGGTCAATAAAGTATTTAAGAAAACAGCATGGATCTTGATTGACTTTGTCCTAAGGGGAAGGTGTATAAATGAATTGTAGCAAGTAACAAATAAATGAGTGAGGTGGTTTTGTGCTATCAATAGGAGAATTCTCAAAAATATGTGGTGTCTCGACAAAAACACTTCGATATTATGATGAAATTGGATTAATTAACCCAGATGAGATTAATGCTGAAAGCGGTTATCGGTATTATTCTATCGAGCAACTAAAAAAGATGCTCTATATTAACCGTCTAAAATTCTATCATTTTTCTCTTGAAGAAATTAAAATGATGCTGGCATTAGAAGAGGATCAATCCGAAGAAATGCTTTGTTCAGCGTTAAACCAGAAGAAAAATGAAATTCAAGAGCAACTAAAGGCTTTTGAATATCTTGTAAAACAACTAAGTCATGATATTTCAAACCTAGAAAGGGGGGTACCAATCATGTCGTATCTAGACGGTTTCGAAGTGCAACTAGTAGAAACAAAGCCAATGAATATCCTTTATAAGCGATTGATAATGAGCAGTGATGATTATGCATCGGGATATGGTCGTTATTTTAGCGGGTTATATGAAAAGATTGCGAAGGAGAAGCTCACTTTACTTGGTCAGCCAATGACGATTTACCATAGCCCTGAATTTAATCCTGCGGGCAATGATACGGAATTTGCTATTCAGGTAGCTGAGCCTGTCAAAGGAACGAGAGATTTGCCAGGTAGCCTCTGTGCTAAATCCGTTTTAAAAGGATCTTATCCGGAATTGACTTCAGTCTATGCTAATTTGATGAAGTGGATTGAAAACGAGGGTTATGAACTGATATCGCCACCATATGAAATATACATAACAGATCCACATCACGCCACCGCTCCCGAGGATTATATTACTGAGGTATATTTTCCTGTAAAGAAAAAATGATAAAACGAAAATTAGGAGGTTCTTTATGGAAACAACAATCAATTGGCAATCGGTAAAGCCTGAAAACATATATATAAATAATGAAAAGCTTTCGAAGCTAGAGCAGACAATCAAAAATGATTATAACAATATAAATGGCATGATTATCATTAAAGATGGTCATTTAGCATATGAAAAATATTTTAATGGCAAAGGTCCTAATCATTGTCACCATGTGGCATCTGTCACAAAAAGTGTACTTTCTGCACTTATAGGCATAGCTATTGATAAAGGATATATTAAAAGTGTTGAACAGAGGGTATTAGATTTTTTCCCAGAGTATACATCTGCCGATCAGCAGAAACAACAGATTACTATACGACATCTTCTTACGATGACAGTACCCTATCCATTTGAGGATTGGCAGGAGCCACTAGAAAAGCTATGTCAACAGCAGGATTGGATAAAATACACATTAGATTTAATGGGGGAGAATGGGGATTTAGGTGCTTTTAAATATTCTACAGCTGGAGCACATGTATTGTCAGCTATTCTTACCCGAAGTACAGGCAAGAGTGCACGTGCGTTCGCCAATGAACATTTGTTTACACCGCTTGGTATGAAAGAAATTCCCGACTATCAAATGAACGACTATGGATTTGATGATTTATTCGGGAAAAATGTCAAGGGGTGGGTTCATGATCCAAACGGTCATTCGACAGGTGGCTGGGGACTAACATTAACTACTCGTGATATGGCGCGATTTGGCTACCTCTATGTAAACAATGGCGTTTGGGATCAAACTAGGGTTCTCTCAGACGCATGGATTCGAGAATCAACGGAGATGAACCATCACAATTACGGTTATTTATGGTGGCTACGACAAGAAGATGGACTTTTTACATATTCAGCAATAGGGGATGGAGGCAATATGATTTGTTGTATACCGAAAATGAATATGGTTGTGGCGATTAGTTCAGAATTTATAATGAATCCACGAGATAGATGGCCGTTAATAAAAGAGTATATCATCTCAGCGGTAATAAATAATTAATAATTTTAAATAGAGGAATAAAATATTAATTTCCTTACCAACTCAGTTGATGTACGCTCTTCAAGTTGCATCAGTAACTATCCCCAACATTTCGCTCCTAATCAATTTATGTTTGAAACCCCAAACTTTGTTGATGAATCAAAAGTAATGTTAAATACTTTTACCAATCATACGAACCTTGTTGCCCAAAATAAAATTTTGATCCCATCAGTTAAGACAATAGGCTATAATAAATAGTCTATTGCATTTTTTTGATGAAGTTTTCTTTAAGAAGAAACGTATTAAATGGCTCCTTCCAGAAGGTCGTTCTCACTACATCTTCAGTTTGAGGTTAAATATATTTTTAAAATAAAGTGAGGGAAAGAAATGGTTAGCTACTTGGGCGTCTTAATTGTCATTGTACTTATAATGTTAAGAGAGAAACAAGTTAGACCAGCTCGAATGTGGGTTATACCAGTTTTGTTAATGGGTGTAATGGTTTCTACTATTTCAAGTATTAAATTAACGCCCTTAAGTATTATGATGTATATCAGTTGTTTAATGGTTGGATTGGGTATAGGAGTATGGAAAGGAAAATTAGAAAAAATTCGTATGAATCATACTAGAGGAATCGTAACTACACAAAGCTCAATTGCCGGTATTATTTTATTTTTCGGGATTCTTCTTGTAAGGGTACTGGTAGGTCATTGGAGTAGAGAGCATGCATTGATTTCATTAACAAATGCTCTTATGTTTATACCACTTGGTAGTATTTGTTCTCGTCGCTATATTATCTTCTTGAGATACAAACAGCTTATGGGATGAAAATAAAAAATTCCTTTAATAATCAAATGCGAAGAGTTTTTATAATCTACTCTTTTTATGTTTATACAAGGTCATTAACAGAGAGAAGAGAGAAAATGAAATAACCCAATAAATCTTAGAAAAAAGAGAAATCGAGTGACATCGATTTCTCTTTTTGGATATCAGCTAGTTTTGTCCTAGCCTCTTTCCATAAGTATTTTACTATTTACTTTGCCCGGCAGATACATATCCGCTTAAATATGCAGCACCACCGCTCGTATATTGTGCTGCAGCGTAATAATCACCTTTTTGATTATTATTAGTAGTATAAAATTCATCTCCTGGACTCATTGAAGAAGATGCAATAACAGAATCAAATCCCCACGATTCTTTTTTAGACATAGCTTTAAAACTTGCAGAACCACTATAATTTTGAGCTGCTGTCACTAGTTTCCCATTAACTGAAACCGTAGAACCAACAGGATTAATATTTTTTGAAGAGATTTGGGCTATAGAACTACCAGCTGCTTGTGCAATATTTGTTCCTATGAAACCAATAATAGCTAAGGAACATACAACTTTTCCTACTTTTTTTAACATAATAACTCACCTCCTGTGTAATAAATTACCATATAGTTTATTATTATGCAAATATTTCCTTTTTAGGGTGCTATTTTATAAATTTGACAATAAATGTTACATAAATTATATTTTAATAATATAAATAGTGAAGGTGGATAAATTATGAATATTTTATATTCCTTTAAATTTCTGTTAAGGCAATTATATCTAAGTTATTTCATTCCAATTGCATATATTGGACTTCTCATCTATGCGTCTCTAGGTTTCTATATTTATTCGTTAGAAGGAAGCCCAGGCAATGCCTTAACATCATCTAGTACTGTAGTCCAAATAGGAGCAATTGCCTATCTACTATTAGGCGTTTATAACGTACGCTTAAGCGATAAATACGATCTTAAACATTTATTTAGTTCAATTAAAAGTGGATATATTACCCACCAGATGGGGTCACTACTTGTAGGGATTATTTCCATCTTTATTATTGTGATTTGCACATTTAGCTTTTATTTATTGGTTATGTGGAAATATATATATATTAATCCATCATTCATCGTTGATGTATTTCTGTATATTTCCTTATACTATGGACTAGCCTTTTTAGTCTGTTATTTAAGTGGTTTTATGGTAGCAACCTGGATAAGAGGAAAATTTGTATTTCCGCTCATATTACTTATTTATGTATTGATGACACCACTTAATTTTATGTTCTTAAGAAGAAGCAACAATTCTTTTTTTGCATGGGATAAGTTTTTGAATGTTGGTGAGCCAAATCCAACAATGGCTTTTCATCCACTATATGGCTTATCCATTTCGCATGACCAACTGGCAAAACAATTACTATTTATATGCATTCCTATACTATTATTATTTATATATAACGTAATGCATGGTTTCTTACAGAAAAATAAATATATCATTATAACTTTTTGTTTAGTATTGATATTCACTATCTCCTGCCTTGTTTCTAATTTAAATGGAGGGCAAATTCTTTTAGATAATGATGCTGAGCTACATAATTATTATAAAAATTACGATATTACGCACAGTTGGGAACAGCAGCCCTATAAAATCAATGAAATGAATATATCGCTAGATACTAAAAAGAATTTATCTGCTGAAGTTTGGTATTCACTTATTTATGAAGGACAAACAGCTACTAATGAACTCATTTTCAGTCTATTTCATGAATTAAAAGTTAAAGACGTACTCATAGATAAAAAGCAGGTGAATTTCAATCAAAACGGAGATCGATTAAAAATCATTTTAAATGGAGCTATTGAACGAAATGAAGTGCTAAATATTTCATTAAAATATGAAGGTTTAAAAACTAATTTTTACTTTGCCAATGAGCAGGCTGTGTATTTACCAAGTTATTTTAATTGGTTACCGAGTATCTATGATAAACCTTCTTTTATAGTCTTAAACGAATCTAATTTATTACAACGTGTCAATCACCAGCTTACGCAAAATGTAGCATATAACTTAGTCTTTAAGCATCGAGGGAAAGAAGTATATAGTAATTTACCAAAAACAGAAAAAGACGAATGGGCTGGAAAAAGTTTTAGTGGTATAACTTTAGCATCTGGACTTTTAGACGTTTATACAAAAAATGATACGCAATGGGTAATTCCTTTTACATGGAAGGATATAGTGGATGATTTCCCTACCTTAGAAGCTGATGTACAAAAATTAACAAGTATTATTAACAGTTCTCGATTATTACCAACAGAAGTTTCTTTTCCTAAAAAAATATTCTTTCTGCCTAATCTAAACACAGTTGATAGAAATGAATTTCAAGGCACTTGGTATAGTCAAGATCATTTAATTTTAGGCACGCACGTAACAGTAGAGTATCCTGAAGAATATTTTACAACTTATAAAAATAATTTTCTCGTTAATATAATCAACAGCTTTTTCATTAATAACGCTTCTCTTGGAGAAATTACAGATTATCAGTTTGCCATTTTATATCGAGCATTTTTAACAGATATCCTACTGGAACAAATTAATATCCCTTCATCTGAATTTCAGCAATTGTTGGAATCTGGTCAATTACAATCTGATAAACATCCAATAGATGACCTGGTTAGCCAATTAAATGGTTTTAAAAATAGTACAGTATCAAAGGATTTAAGCAGTTCATTTTATAAAGAATGGGCTAAACTACTACACTTGAATAACCCTTGGGAAAGCTTAAAAAACTTATTAGAAAAGGTAGAGGATTTAAATTGAAGATAATTCATGTAAAGAATATACAGAAACGTTTTAACAAAGAGTTGGTCTTGAACGATATTAATTTCGATATAAAAGGCTCATTCGGTCTTCTTGGGCCAAATGGTGCAGGCAAAACGACATTGATTCGAATACTTTGCTCGATTATACAACCAACAAATGGCGAAATTTACGCTGATAATCAGTTGAATTGGAAAGATAGTAATGCTGTGAAATCTAATGTTGGATATCTTCCGCAAACATTTAGTTTTTTTAAGAATGCCTCTGTTTATCGTGTTTTAGAATATATTGCGAAATTAAAAGGGATTAGTAAAAGTGAGCTCACGAACGAAATTACACAGGTTTTAGAAGGAACCAATCTAATGCTTCAAAAAGATAAAAAAGTAAAGCAATTATCTGGAGGTATGTTAAGAAGACTAGGGATTGCTCAAGCTTTATTAGGCAATCCTAACTTATTAATTGTTGATGAGCCTACTGTAGGACTCGATATTGAAGAACGTGTCCGATTTAGACAGCTTTTAAGAAAACTAGGTAAAGACCGAATTGTTCTTATTTCCTCCCATATAGTAGAAGATATTGAAAATACCTGTGATCACATATGTATTTTAAAAGAGGGGAAGGTTGTTGTGACAGGGGAATTAAATGATTTGTTAGCTTCTATTGATGGAAAAGTTAAAGAGGTCTTTTTATCCTCTGAACAATTGAATACACTTTCAAATGAAATCATTTCAATTAAAGAACTTGGAAGCGAGTATAAAGTACGGTATGTACCCTCAAATAATTCTAATTTGTTTCAGGGTACATCTGTGAGTCCTACTTTAGAAGACTTTTATGTATACAACATGAACCATGGTGATATTCAATGAGCGATTTGAACAAACTTAACATTCGCTTCGAAATACACAATATGGGCCTGTCCTTTTTTATTCCTATCTTTACTACTCTTATTACTTCTATCTATGTTGGCACCACTATTTATGAAGAGGGATGGGAATATAACGCTGCATTAGCTTTTGAATATTTAGTCTGTCCGTTTGCAGCGTGGTGGGTTAGTTATTTGTATTATGATACATTCGAGGATAATAATGAAGAGCTTTTAATTTCACTTCCTATTTCAACCAAATACTTTGGTATTTTCCGTTCAGCAGTATTTTTTTTATTTTTTTTACTATTGCTTGCTATCCAACTTTATGTACTAAATATAATCTCTGAAATACCATTGAATATCCCTTTTCTATTGTTCAGGTTTGCTTCACAGGGATTTGTATATGCTGGTCTCGCGTTTGTATTAATGATGTTATTTAAAAATATTATGGTTCCAATACTAGCTATCGTAGTTTTCCTATCCATTTCTTTCTTTTCAGGTGGCCGACCTTTTGTTTTAACATTTAGTCCACTTACTCAAATAGATGGGGAAGTGTTTGCAATATTATGGTCTAATATAATAATAGGATTCTTATTTTTTGTCCTAGGACATTTACTTTTGAAGTTTAGAATGCGGAATATAAATTCCTGAAGATATGTAGCATTCCTTTCTATAAAAATACGATAAAGCCATAATATACAAAATTTTCGAAAATATGATAAACTAATAGCGTGAAAAGGAGGAGGATTGCACATGACTGTACAACAATTTACTGACTATGTGAAAAAAATGCAGCATTATGAAGAAGCGCTAAGCGTGATTTATTGGGACATGCGAACGGGTGCGCCAAAGAAGGGGTTAGCTCAACGTTCAGAAGTAGTTGGCACATTATCTGCCTCCTTATTTGATATGCAAACTAGTGAAGAGTTAGGGGAATTACTAACGGATCTAGAGGGACAAAAGGCAGATCTCGATTATGTTACGTTGCGTTTAGTAGAAAAAGTACGTAAAGAGTATGATCAAAATAAAAAAATCCCTGCTGATGAATATAAGGAATTCGTCATTCTACAATCTAAAGCAGAAACAGCATGGGAAGAAGCAAAGGCAACCAATAATTTTGCGTTATTCCTACCTTATTTAGAGAAGATTATAAGCTGTCAGAAGAAATTCATTCAATATTGGGGCATTAAAAATGGTTCTCCATATAATACATTACTAGATTTATATGAACCGGATATGACGACTGATGTATTAGATCAAGTTTTTGGTGAATTGCGTGAAACGATCGTTTCTCTTGTGCAAAAAATTGCAGCTTCACCAAATAAACCAGATACAAGCATTTTATTTAAACATTTCCCTCGGGAATCTCAGCGTTCATTAGCATTAGAAATGTTAGCACAACTTGGCTATGATTTTGATGCAGGTCGCTTAGACGAAAGTGTACATCCATTTATGATTGGCTTGAATCATGGAGATAATCGTATTACAACGAAATATGATGAAAATGATTTCCGCTCAGCAATTTTTGGAACAATCCATGAGTGTGGGCATGCCATGTACGAACAAAATATCGATGAAAAGCTTGATGGTTTACCGTTAGCAACTGGGACATCTATGGGGATACATGAATCTCAATCATTGTTTTATGAAAATTTTGTAGGTAGGAACGAAAAGTTCTGGGCGTATAACTACGAGCAACTACAAAAGTATTCTCCTGAACAATTTGGTGATATAGCTTTAACGGATTTCCTTCGAGCAATTAATATGGTGGAGCCATCGTTTATTCGCATTGAAGCAGATGAGTTAACATATCCACTACATATTATGATACGCTATGAAATTGAACGTGATCTATTCAATGGCGATCTTCAAGCAAAGGATCTTCCGCAAGTATGGAATGATAAATACGAGGAATATTTAGGTATTCGTCCTGAGACGGATGCACAAGGGGTACTTCAAGATATGCACTGGTCAGGGGGCATGTTTGGCTATTTCCCATCCTATGCTTTAGGAATGATGTATGCTGCACAATGGAAACATGCGATGGATAAAGATATTCCAAACTTTGATGAGCTATTAGAAAAGGGAGAGCTTCTTCCAATTCGTGAGTGGTTAACAGACAAAGTCCATCAATATGGTGCACTGAAGAAGCCGTTCGAATTGCTACAGGAGGCGACAGGGGAAGGTTTAAACGCGAAATATTTAGCAAACTATTTACAAGAAAAATATACGAAGTTGTATCAGCTCTAAAGGATAAAGCGATTTCTCTACTACAGGAATTACGGTGTTTGGGATTATCCAAAACCATATTTTCTCAAATAAATTAACGTCCGCATTTAGTGGTCAAGCACTTACTGGTATGGATTTAAGTGATCCGAGTGTAATCCTAACATCTGAAACTCGAAACGCGATTCCTGTAGAGGTTCTCGATAAAATGCAAGAAGCACTTACGATTTCAGTTGCTCATACTTTTGCCTGGGCGATAATCCCAGCTGCTATTGCGCTAATTATGGCGTTTGCTATGGGTAGAGAGCAATTCGACCCTGCTTCTGAAATGGAAACGTACAATCACGATGCATCACATTAATATATGAGCCTTTGTTTCACAAATTATTAAAATGTGGCCTTACGAAACGTGTTTTTAAAATATTTCATATTCGAAATAGCAATAAAGATTGATGGTAGTCGTATGAAAAAGCAATTGAGATTGCGGAATTTAAGCATACAAAAATAGAAAAAGGGAGCTCGCTATAAAATATTTCAAAAAATGTTCAGAGGGTAAAAAGTGAGCCATCATGCTATTTTTGCAGATGCCTTTACTAAGAGACAGGGACAAACTCCTCCTCTGATACCAAAAAGCCGGTGAAATTTTACAACTTGTAAAATTTCACCGGCTTTCTATTTTTCGTAATAAACACTTGAACCGTTTATACGAAGTACGAGTTGTCCTGCCTTTCATCCACGTATGGTGCTTAAACTGATTTTATGGGTCTATACGCAAGTGGAAACAAAACTTTTAGAAAAAACGAACGCCGCAAAATTGATGTGGAATCATTTCACTTGATTTTCTGTCCGAGGAAAATCAAAAAAGTGAAATTAAGCACACTCAATTTCACTTTTTTGATATTAGAAGCTAGTTTTGTTCTAGCCTCTTTTTATTAAGATGCAAAACATTGTTACCAAAGCTTAAAGCCTTTTGAGCCTGGAGGTGAATTTGAAATAATATCGATAATTGGGATAGTATAAGCAAATAAAATTAAGGCTACTAAAATAACAAGCCATACTTTAAAGTTCTCTAAGATAGCTGGTGTCGTACCACCGTTTTCATGTACTTCACCAACTGGGAACTCCTCTTCGCCTTTTGGTGCAAACCATGCTAATTTCACCACAATATAAAGTATGATAATGATAGCGATGAATAGGATTGTACCACCGACAGCTTGAGCAATTTGATAAGGAATCCAATCATAAGCTTGTTGAGCACCACCATACTCAGAGTAATCAGATCGACGAGGTGCACCGATCAGACCGGCGATGTGCATAGCGGAAGACATAATTGTCATACCAGTAGCCCATAATATAGCGGCAAAATTACCAAGATTGTTTAAGGATTTTGTCAGTGTACGACCTGTTAAATATGGAATTAACCAAAATGCCGCACCAAAATAAGTTAATACTGCTGTTGTTGCAATCGTTAAATGGAAATGTCCTGTAACCCAAATGGTATTATGGATTAATTGGTTCATTTGGTAAGAAGCATTGATGATACCGCCTGCGCCACCAGGAATAAATGCTAACATACCGATAAATGGCACAAAGAAACGAGCATCTTTCCATGGTAATTTTTTAAACCAGCCGAAAAGTCCTTTCCCACCTAATTCACGACCACGTAATTCAAACATGGCAAACATTGAGAAGGCAGTCATTAAGGATGGTACGATTACGGCAAATGTTAATACAACTTGTATGAATTTCCATGTACCATCAATACCTGGCTCTGTCAATTGGTGATGGATCCCAACTGGTACAGAGAAAATTAAAAATAGCATAAATGAAAGTCTTGCTAACGAATCAGAGAAAATTTTTCCGCCAATAACCTTTGGAATAATGACATACCATACCATGTAAGCTGGTAATAACCAGAAATACACAAGAGCATGCCCAAAATACCAGAACAAAGTACGGGATAGTGCGACATCAACACGTTCTATAAAGCCTAAGGACCATGGAAGTAGCTGGAATAGAACAGAAGCAGCTACACCTAGCGTTGCTACGAACCACATTAAATTATTGACAACAACCATAAATGAAAGTAAAGGGCTTCGTTGTCCACTTCCTTTGTTTTCTTTACGCCACTGTGCATATCGCAAAATTTGGCCAGCGCCGCCAACCCAAGAACCAACCACGACTAATGTAAGGCCTAGATAAAATATCCAATGAGCTTTCAGTGGAGCATAGAACGTATATAAAACAGATGCCTCATTAAGTAGAACCATTGTTGCAGCTGCTACTGTACCGATAGTCATTAGCCAGAAGCCAATCCAGCCAAGGCGACGTTGACCATTTGAAAAAGTCCCTGACGTACGACTAACACTGGCAATTTGGAAACCAAAAATAAAGAATGTTGTTAAAATAAGACCGAGTAAAATACCGTGTACAGTTAAAACTTGATAGTAACCAATGCCTGCTGGTAATGTAAATTGACCAGAACGAACGAAAACTTGTAATAAACCTGCAAGACCCCCTAATAACAATGCGAAGAATGCCACGTAAATATGCGCCATTGCTAGCTTCGCATCACGACGATCCACTTTTGCCAAATTATTATTTAGACGCATTTGGATCCACCACCTTTAGCATAGAGTGCATCATCGTATGTCCTGTACCACAGTATTCATTACATACGATTAAATACTCTCCTACTTTATTTACTTCTGTTACATATTCAGAAATGTAACCTGGTTCAAGCATCATATTAATATTTGTACCAGCAACTTCAAAACCGTGCATTACATCTGCGCTTGTTGCGATAAATTTTACCTTAGCTCCAAGTGGAACTTCAATTTCTGGAGGATTGTAATTAAACGCTGATGCTAAAACAACCACTTCATAATCCCAGTCCTTACCTTTTACTTTATGGACACCAGGATTATCGAACGGGGCAAATTCTGTTACTTTCTCATAATCTAGTGTTTTTTTACCATTGTTCGGATGTGAGCCTTGATGGAATGCACCGATGCCTAAAATGATAAGGAATGCTACTAAAGTAGCAACTCCAAACACAAGCCAATATTTCTCATACTTATGTAAGTGCATATGTCTCTGTCCTTTCTTAGTAGAATCAATTATGCCTCGGCATAATTGCGTAAGAAGTTAAAAACGATTGATGAACAAATCGAAGCAGTATGCCCAAAGTAAGATAATAATGATTCCTACCCCGAATACCGCATAGAGTGAACCTTTTAAGTTTTCATCTGACTTTTTTTTATTTGCCATTTTTGCTCCTCCTACGCTTTTATTGTGTCTTTCTTATTGCCATGATATATAAATAAATTTCTTTTTGATGTGAAAAAAATCACACATCTTGGCGAAAAATGTGAAAAAAGTGTGAAAAATTGAGGAGTGAATAAAAAATAACCATCTCAATAGTCATTGAGATGGTTATTTTTGGGTTAAAATCGGAGTAAATTTTATTAAAATCTATTATTTTTCAAGAAATTTTACTATTTGGATTTTAGACCTAAGCCTTATGGGGCATAGTCTGTTCATTAAAGAGAATGACAAAGGATAATCATAAAAGCATGATGTATTGGCATAGGATATATCAATTGGAACAGTCCAATATGCTAGAACTCTATTCTTCTTCGATTGTTAAAAGAACTGTTAGTGGACCAATGTTTGGAATTGAAACAGGGAGTACAAATGCCTTGTCAAAGCCATATAACTTTGTGTTACCAACCATTACTGTTGGCGGTGTGATATCGATTTCTAAGCTTTCTTGTCCAACGGTAGTACATAAATTTCCTGCAATCATATTGCCGAATTCCCCCGTAAAGGATTCCAACATTTCTCCCTCAAGAGGCATACCGAACATTGTATTGCCGATGCCACTAAATATTTCAGGAGAGGAATCAATGATTACACGACCCTTTAAATCTCCTATTAAACCAATTAATACACCCATTTGCTGTTGTTGAAAAGGTTCAGAAATAATACTAGGCGTTTTCACCTCAATATCCATAGGCAGGATCGATTTTAAAGCGTGAATTGTCCCGTTTAAAATAGTTTGAAAGTACTTCGAATTACTCATCTTTACCGCATCCTTTTTCCGACTTTTCTACATCTTACCATGTTAAAAGGGTAAGATGAAAGTATGTCTTGACGAATTAATGGGAAATTTATATTATATTAATGAGAATGATTTTCAAAATCAGTGAGATAGACACTTATGTCTATTTTTAAATAATATTTTTATAAAAAAGGAGCGGTTAGCAATGACATTCGTATTTATTGGAGCGGCAGTGGTTATCTATATTGGAGTAGGAAAACACGTCATGAAACAGGCGACTGCACATTTAAAATAAGAAGATATCAAAAACGACATTTTCATACTAGTAAAGCATGGTCCGAGTAATTTTGAGATCATGCTTTTTTTAGATGGAGGAGTTGTTTGTTTTTTCAGAAAAATAATGTGAAAGAGAATTGTTTTTTGTAGTATGGTTAATGAAGTATTGAAATATAAAAGAATACTAAGGCTAGAGCTAATGAATAAAAAACGGATGGGCAATCAAGCTACGTCCTCTAGAAATGTAGGTGGATAAAATGACAAAAATATTATTAACAGGGTTTGTCCCATTTCTTGACTATAAAATTAATCCAACGATGAAAATTGTAGAAAAGTTAAATGGAGAAATAATGGATGGCTATGAAATTACAGGACGTATTTTATCAGTAGATTTTCAACAATCTGCTCAGCAGCTGAAACAATATATAGCTGAGATAAAGCCTCAAATTATTATTTCATTAGGACTAGCTGGAGGTCGCTTCAAAATAACACCAGAGCGAATTGCGATTAATATTAAGGATGGGGAAGCAGATAATATTGGTTATACACCTGTAGATGAGAGCATTTATGATGATGGTGTAGATGCCTATATGACGAATTTACCTATTAGAAATATGGTAAATCGATTATGCAAAGAAGGGTTTCCAGCGGAAATTTCCAATACGGCAGGTACCTATTTATGTAATAATATTATGTACGAAGGACTACTTTACGCGAAGCAACATAAAGAGGTCCGTGCTGGATTTATTCATATTCCTGCGTCATTTGATTTGGCGATTCAGCATGGAAAAATTCCGGGATGGAATATCCAAGATTTAATAACTGGTATTAGGCTCTGTATCGAGGAGGCTATTCGTGTTTCCTCCTGCGATGTGGATTAGCCAAGGCCCACATGTACTGGATTATGCCACAAAAATTATGAGTGAAAGTGTCAAATGGAATAAATAAAAAAGTAGAATGGATGCCATGAAACGTAAATCATCATTTTTAGGCATCCATTTTTAGTTATTTAATGTCGATTCATCTATTTATGAAACAATTAATAGGAAAGTAGGTTTAATTAGATCACAACATACTCCAAATTATTGATCTCTTTAAAGTGTAGTTACTAATTCTACAGCCTCAATAATAATTGGTGTTCCGGCAGGTAAAGTTCCAGTAACTGTATGAAACGTTAATTCTGTTGCAGAAACGGTATAAGAACCACCTTCCTGTAACACACCATTTATATATAAATTGTAGTAGCCGTTTGTGACGATTGGAAAAGTAGTTGCTTCAATACCGCTATCATTTAAAAAGGTAGTAGCGGCAACTGTTGTACGATCAGTGATCGTTAATGGTGTAGCTAAAACATTAAAAAATCTCGTTGAAGTACCTGTAACATTTACATGAATATTAATAATAGAAAGTGCCACCTTATGTTCACCCCCTTTCAGGTTTGTTTCTTACTTTATAGAAAAACCTAAGGATTCTATGATGATTGGAGTACCTTCATAAATTGTTGAATTATCTGAACTTAAGGCTAATGAGGATGGCGTTAAAGTATAAATTCCACCTTCTTGCATGACGGCATTGATATAAAGATTAACGTAGCCATTCGGATTAAAAATGATAAATTCAGTTATTTGGTTCCCATGATCATCCCAAAATTGGCTAGCGGGTAGAGTCGCCCCATTAGTCAAATTAATATCTGATGTTGCAATATAGAAATATCTATTTACTGTTGGGATGATATTTCCACTAGGTTCAACGACTGGAGGAGGGTCTACCGAAGGAATGGTACTAGCTTTTATACGAGGCCAAATAAACCGGTCATCACATGCACATTCACATTCTTGCTCGATTTTTCGGTGATTCCTAAAGTTCACCATTTTTTATCACTCCCTTTAATTATTGTTTCCCTCCCGTGTAGTATGGTAACCTCATGTCTAAATTTTAAAAACTTAGTTTTCCTTACCTTAAACTATGAAGAAAATTATTATTTGCATAGTTGCACATCCATTTTGAAAGAGAAAATAGTAGTTTTTTAGAAAAATATTAGAACTTCACAACAAATTGATGATGAGCGTAAAAATGCTTTGTTTTTGATTAAACAGGACAATATGGATGAATATGGCGTCTGAAACCCTGATATCTGTGCTTTTCAAAGTAAATTAGTGTTATACTTTGCTTGTCGAATAAGGTAGAATATTATTTATGACTATCTTCATTCAGAAAAACTACCACCTCTGTAGTGGTAAAATGAATGCGGATATAGTTCTTTTCCAAACATTACAAATGATGGCCACCGGCGGATGTCACGGATTTTTAAAGGAGTGAATTGTGGTCGCACAATTCAAAATCCGGACTCAATTACACCAAGGCGAAATTGATTAATATGAAAAAAGGGGTTACTGGTTTTATGAAAGATTTTGAACAACAGTTGGAGGCGCTATTAAAGCAAGCCTCGTTACAATACATAATTTATCAGCATAATGGTGATACAGAGCGTATGGATAAGACATCACTTTTTGCGCGTAAAATACAGCAAAAAGAATATGTCATAGGCTTTGCTGGCCATTTCTCTGCTGGTAAGTCAAGTATGATTAACGCGCTATCAGGTGAAGATTTACTTGCGTCAAGTCCTATTCCAACGAGTGCCAATATCGTCAAAGTCCATAAATCAGATGAAGACTTTGCGATTGTCTATATGCACAATGAAAAGCCTGTAAAGTTTGAAGCAGGTTATGATTTTAAAACAGTGAAAGAACTAAGTAAAAATGGGGATTTAGTGTCACAAATTGAAATTGGTCATAGTACATCGACATTACCACTAGGTGTCACAGTTATGGATACGCCAGGTGTCGACTCGACAGATGATGCTCACCGTATGTCAACAGAGTCAGCCCTCCATATTGCTGATATTGTATTTTATACAATGGACTACAATCACGTTCAATCGGAATTGAATTTTCAATTTACAAAGCAATTAATGAAGTACAATCCAAACGTTTATTTAATCGTAAACATGATTGATAAGCACAATGAAAATGAGTTAAGCTTTGAGGAATTTAAAGCAACAGTTCACAATTCTTTCGCGGCTTGGGGTGTAGTACCAAAGGGAGTATTTTTCACTTCATTAAGAGAGCCTGAGCATCCTAATAACGATTTTAAAGCTGTCAAGAAAATTGTTATGGATAGTATGAATGATTGGCAGGATCAACTTGTACAGACTGCATCAAATACGCTGCGTTTATTACAAAGCGAGCATGACACTTATTTAACAGAAGAAAGACAAGATCGTTTAGACATCGATGAAGATGTATTAAGTGCCGATGACTGGGCAAACCATAAAGATATTTTAGAGCAGTACAATAAGTTAAATCGTCAAGTTGAATTGTTCTCAATTGAGGCATGGAATGAAACGTTCGAAGAGCAACGTAAAGAACTTCTTGCGAATGCTGCCATTATGCCAGCTGATTTACGCGATAAATTACGTCTGTATTTAGAGAGTCAGCAGGAAGGTTTCAAGGTAGGGGGCTTATTTACTGCTAAGAAAAAAACCGAGGAAGAGCGTAATCGTCGTCAAGAGGATGCTTATAGTGCCTATCAAAATGTGGCGCATGCACAGATTACTGGACATTTAAAAGGGCTAATGAAAAAGGTCTTAAAGGATGTTGGTGCATTAAATGAAGAACGTGCTAAGGCTATTGATGACTACGCCTTTGAATTACCATTCTCACTGATTGAGCAGCAAGTACAGGTTGGCGCACTGTTAACGGGAGATGCAGTATTGAATTTTGCCAACCGTGTGGCAGAGGCGACAAAACGCTACTATATTCAAGAAACAGATAATTGGAAGGATGCACAAGCAACAACTTTAGAAGCAGTAGCTACTGAAACAGCTGCTCCATCTAAATTAAAAATGGCCGGTATGCAAGAGAAAGTTGATGCCATTCAAGCAGTGCTTGAAATCGAAGGCTATCAGCAATATAGTGCAAGTATTATGCACCAGGCAAGCAATGAAATCCGTCAACTAGCAAATCAACAGCTGACAAATTGGGATCATGCCTTTAAGCGAGATTTAGCAGATATTCGATTATTTGATGAAACGATGTTAAAGCCAAAAGAGGAAGCGTTACAACAGGAAGAGGCCCAGCAAGCTGTTAGTGCAACGAGTCTTCCTATTGAAGGTGTAGTTAAGCGTGCCCTTCATACGGCAAATGCTGTAAAAGATGTACAAGGCTTTGCGGAAGTAGCAACTTATTTAGAAAATAAAGTACAACGATTACAGAAAAAGGATTTCACAATTGCCCTGTTTGGTGCATTTAGTGCAGGGAAATCCTCGTTCTCAAATGCGTTAATGGGTGCCAAAGTTTTACCTGTATCACCAAACCCTACAACAGCGGCTATTAATAAAATTCGACCTGTGTCACCAGAGCATCCTCATGAAACAGCAGATGTACAGTTAAAAACAGCTGATCAAATGCTAGAGGATATTCAAGCTTCGTACGCTGCAATTGGTTTATCGGTTTCTTCTTTAGAAGAGGCATTAAATCGTGCAGATGAGGGACTTGCGGTACAGCTTTCTGACGAACGTTTAAATGTGCATAAATCATTTATTCGTGCATATAAAGAAGGATTCCCAACATTTAAGTCTGAGCTTGGAAAAGTATTACGTGTTAACCGTGAAGAGTTTGAAAAATTTGTTGCACAAGAAAATAAATCCTGCTTTGTCGATAATATTGATTTTTATTACGATAGTCCGTTAACACGCATGGGTGTAACACTTGTTGACACACCAGGAGCAGATTCTATTAATGCACGTCATACAGGTGTTGCGTTTGAATATATTCGTAATGCCGATGCAATCTTGTTTATAACTTATTATAATCACGCTTTTGCTAAAGCTGACCGTGAGTTTTTAATCCAGCTAGGGCGTGTGAAGGACGCCTTCGAACTTGATAAGATGTTCTTTATCGTTAACGCTATTGATTTAGCGACAACAGAAGAAGAGCAGGAAGATGTAAAAGGCTATGTACGTTCAGAGCTACAACGCTTTGGCATTCGCTTCCCTCGACTTTACGGTGTGTCAAGCTTAATGGCCTTAAAAGAAAAAGTAGAGGGTACTGATTTAACATCAGGTATGCCACCGTTCGAAGATGCCTTCCACACATTCTTAAATGATGAATTAAGTGCATTGGCTGTCCAGGCACTTGCAGAGGAAGTCGATAAAACGGAGCAACGTTTAGGTGACTTAATTGCGCAGACAGAAGAGAACTTAAAGCGTAAGGATGAGCGTTTAGAGGAATTGACAACTTTAGAACAGCATATAAAATCGAAATTCAATGCGCTGAATACAAGTATGCTGGAAAGTGAAACGAAGCAAGAGCTTGATGAATTACTGTATTATGTTCTTCAGCGTGTGTATTATCGTTACCCAGAGTTCTTTAAGGAAGGCTATAATCCTTCGACATTTGCAGCAATGCCAGCTCAGCAAGCATTAGAGCATGCTTTAAAGGAAGTAATGCAAAGTTTACGCTTTGACTTTACACAAGAAATGCGTGTAACAAACTTCCGTTTATCACAGTTTATTAGTAAAAAGATGCAACTGCGTTTTAAAGATGAAGTACGTGAGCTAAAAGAATTAAACCGTAGCTTCTCATTCTTAGCGTTTGAATCTTCTGAGCCAGATTTACTTGATTTTGAAGGGCCATTTACAGATATCGCAAAATATTCAAGTGTGAAATCATACTTCCGCAATCAAAAGGCATTCTTTGAGAAGAATGAAAAAACGAAGCTAAGTGAGGCGTTAGAGGTATTAACAAAACCAGATGCGCAAAATTATTTAGATTCTCAGAAAGTATCACTCATGACATGGGCGATTACCTATATTGCTGAGGAAGCGGAGAAATTACGTTTGCATATTTATCATCAGGCTCTTGAACAGATTGCTACAGAAAGACTTGCACTTCAGGAAGAAAGCCGTTTAGCTTCTTGGAAAGCTATTTATGATCAATTACAATACGTATGAGGTGATTCATTTGGGAAAAGTATTCAAATCAGTTGAGGAAATTCAGTTAGATGGAGTCCGTTTCGTAGATGCTCGTTTTGATTTACAAAAAAAAGAGGCTGGTTATAAGTTATTTGAAGAGGGACATGCACCAGGAGCGATTTATATCGATCTAGAGCAAGACCTATCAGATATGGGGTCCAGCGATGGCCGCCATCCTATGCCGAATAAGGAAAAGCTATCGGCAACGTTTCAAGGATTAGGATTAACTTATGAGGATCAAATTGTCGTTTACGATCAAGGGGCTGCACCATTCGCACCTCGTGCTTGGTGGATGCTGACATATGCCGGCTTTCCAAATGTAGTGATTGTAAATGGTGGTGCACCTGCTCTTGAGGAAAAAATAACTTTCACAAAAGACATCATAAAATACCCACCGACTACGATTGAATTTGTTTGGCGTGATGAACTTTATGCGCCCCGTGAAGCAGTTAAAGCCATTGTTGATGGGGTAGTAGATGCAACGTTGCTAGATGCACGTGCCGCAGCTCGCTACCGTGGTGACGTGGAGCCTTTAGATAAGGTAGCTGGTCATATTCCAACAGCGAAAAACTTTGACTGGGAGCAATTAAAGTCAGATGGCCATTTGCAAGCCAATGATGAGTTGCGCAGTAAGGTTGCTCGTGATGAACGTGTTGTTGTATATTGTGGCAGCGGTGTTACAGCATCACCATTGTATGCAGTGTTAGCAGATGAAGGTTACGAAAATATTCAACTGTATGTAGGCAGCTTTAGTGACTGGATTACGCAATATGATGTAGAAAAAGGGACAAATGAATAAATCCATTCAATAAGAACACTCACTTAAGTTAACTAGTTCTGTTTTGAAGTACAAAACTAAAAGGTACTGCCATTCGCAGTACCTTTTTTGTACAACATGGTTTGATAGTTCGTGAAACGAAATTTACGAATTATTTAGTTTCTCTATCAATTAGATGTTTATCTAAATCTCCATTTGTACTTTCATATCTTGCAGTGACTTTCCAACCAAATAGGTTATGTTGGATTATCGCGTTTGATGTCGTATTAATAACATCTGAACCATTTGTTCTTAATAACAAATAATAAGCATTAGAAATATCTGTTTCAACAACATTTCTTCATCCCGAGTTGAAAAGAAAGTCGAATATTGAAAAATTTATGATCACGATTGAAAATAAATCAATCAATAATTTTTTATACTAATTTTTATTGCAGCCCCTCCTCTTTTTCTAGAAACTAATACGACACCCCACAGAAAGTACCTGCATTGTTCGTTACTTTAATAAAACGACTCCCCAATAAAGAAAACTCATAGTAAGAAAAACAAACGCAAATGTAGCTATTGCTTTTGGTAATTTACGATAAAAGTATAGTAATGCCAATCCTATGAGTATGTGAATGAAAGCAAAAAGAATAAGACTCATTTACCTCACCTCTTGTCTAAATCATACCATTTTCTGTAATAGGAATTAATTCCTTCTTTCACTAACCTTGGCCTTAGTAGAATATAGTTCCTTGTCATTTATAATAATTATGTATTCGCTTCGTTATATTTTTATAATGAAACTTTATGTATGTGATTTGATAAACCAATTCGTATGAAAAAAAGTAAATAGCCATATTATAGTGTTTTTTAAAGTTTTGTACTGGAAAACAGTACGATCCAAATAACATAAGGACTTCGACTCCTTTAAATTATTTGCTAATATTAAAGCCAAATTTGGAATTTTAAGGTCTAATAAGTATAGGGGGTGAGCTAGTGCAGGAAATACTCGTCCAACGAGCAAAAGAGGGGGATGCAGAGGCGTTCGCACAGTTATTTTCACAGTATGAAATAGACTTATATAAAATGGCGTATGTATACGTAGGCAATGAGGCTGATGCACTTGATGTTGTGCAGGAGGTCGCTTACCGCAGCTTTAAATACATACATTCATTACAGAGCGTCACTTATGTAAAAACATGGTTAATGAGGATTGTCATTAATTGTGCATCAGATTTGCTAAAAAAGCGAGGGCAGAACAGGCCTTTTGAGGCGGAGTTAGAAATAGGTGAAGAGTCACTAGAGGAGCTCCCAGAAAAATGGGCGTTGGAAGATGTCATGGCAAAGCTCACAAAAGAGGAAAAAGACGTAATTTTACTTCGATTTTATCATGATTATACTTTGTCTCAAGTGGCTCAGGTTTTGCAGCTAAAATTAGGAACTACGAAAACCATTTTGTATCGTGCATTAAAAAAATTAAAGCAAGCGCTTGAACAGGAGGTGCAAGAATGAACGACTTTAAAAAGCAGTTGGATCGAATTGATATCCCGAAATCGTTGCATAAGCGTAGCCTAAAAGGAATTAAACGAGCGAAAAATGAGCAACAAAAGCATAAGCGCTGGATACCTAAAATATTGACAGTTACTGTGACAATCGCAGCTGGAGGCTTTATAGCTTTAGGAGTAGGAAAGCAGGATACACGACAACAGCAGTCGAGCAGTTTATTAGATGAAAGTCTATCTTCACCTATTGTGCATTGGTGCATAGCAATCTTCCTAATGATTATGACTATTTTAGTTGTGATAATAGCAATTCGAAAAGGGATCGATAAAAAGTTGAGTATAGCTATGGGCTTCATTATGACGCTATTGCTCGGTAATAGTACAGTCTATTTGCAAAATCAATTACCAAAACCAATTACGGTCCCACTTGTGCAAGACTTTTTTTATAGCAATGAGAACTTTGACTTTACAATCCATTATATTACAAATAAAAGTGATCGGCGTTTTGTGAAATATTTACAGGCTGATAATCTTACTTTGCAAGCAAAGTATTATGGCAATAGCGAAAATAAAGGAATTTCATATTATCCCGTAGATGTCACAAATGACAGTTCGCATCAGTTTATGCGCGCAGCTTATTTTGTTGGGAATAGAGAAGAGATACAGACCCTTATTAACAGTAAAGAAGTGTTTCTAGTGCTTGATGATGGTGAAAAGTTGCCGACACTTTTGCAAATGGATTTTGACCATCCAGAAAAAGTGCAAGTGGACTTTCTAGGGACATCTGGTGGTAATGATGAAATGGCGATTTTTGTTATGATGCAGGATGTAGTGCTGGATGCAGTAAATATACCTGAAATATTAAAGCATAGTGTCAGTTTTACGGACATTAAAGTCAATGAAATTGCCTATACGGAAAAGGATTTTCCTATTGCTGTGAAAAAGGGACAGAGAGTAATAATTACATTTCAAACTAGTGAGGCAGGAATGGATGTACGTGCGAAGGTTGGTGTTAGTGGTAGAGATGGAATGTTACCAAAATGGATAAATAGAGAAGCTTCATTCAATATTCCAAAAATACGAGAGGAGATTGAGAGGCATGATTAATTTTGCGGAAAAGCAACGGCAATTGAACTTGTTAAAGTGGCTAACGATCGCTCTATCCTTAAAACTAGTATTTTTAAATGTCTATCCATATGCCTTTTATGTGCAGCAATTATTGATTTACCTAGCATTTATGAAGAGTTTGTCTTATTTTAAAGGTCAATCATTGGTCAAAAAATATATTTTCATTGGAATCATACTTTTAATTGCAAATATTGTAGCATCAAATTTGCTATCAATTACATGGCACTTAGTTTTAACAGTAAGTGTTGATTTACTCATTATCTTAGAATTCGGCAAAATTTTAGTAGAAATTGAGAGACAAAATAATTTGCTAGGATCTACTGCAAGAATTATGAAACAATATATGTGGATTGTACTTTGCGTCACAGCTAGCTGGACTTTTCTTATGAATAGTGAATATGATGTAATAGTCTCTCTATTAATAGTAGGAGCTGTTTTGATATTCATCGTTAATGTACGTTTACTTTTCCATTTGCGTAGCTTGAAAAAGAATATTAAATCTAAGATGAGGGTTGTGATGAATTCGTAAAATGACTGGTTATTCATTTTATGCTACACTCTTTGTACAAAGGGGTGAAAAAGGATGTTTAAACGAGAAAAAAGTATAGAGATTCAACAAAATCGTGGTGTGCAATGTGCTCACGGTAAAGTGGCAGTTCAGGGGATTGGCATGAGTGCTTATAGCTTTTTTGTAGATGGTTTACTTATTGATACGGGCTCATACTCACTTTCGCAGGAGTTCCAATCCTTTTTTAATGAAATACCGATTGAGCAATTGGCGCTCACTCATTCTCATGAGGATCATTCAGGAAATGCAGCATGGATTCAGCAACATAAGGATGTACCTATCTATATTCATGGTGATTCGGTGAGCGTTTGTGCAAAGGATGGGGAGTATCCTTTCTATCGACAGGCGTTATGGGGTGAGCGACCAGCGTTTATTGCTCAACCATTAGGTGAAACATTGCAAACGAAGTCAGCTATATGGGATGTTATTCAAACTCCGGGGCATACGACAGATCATTTAGCATTTTACAATCGAGAAACAGGTGCAATGTTTACAGGTGATTTGTATATACAGACGAAAACTAAGGTTGTTCTTGATGAAGAAAATATCGTACATACCTTGGCGTCCTTGAAAAAAATATTAAGCTATGATTTCGAAGTAGTGTATTGCTGTCATGCAGGCTTTCTTGCGGATGGTCGAATGAAAATACAAGAAAAAATTGCTTATTTAGAAGAATTGGAAAGTAATATAAAGCAATTATTTTATAAAGGTTATTCGGTAGAAGAAATAACAAAAGCAATCTTTCCTCGAGATTATCCGATTATAAAAGTATCAGGGGAACAGTGGTCTTCCAAGCATATTATCACCGCTTTCATCAATCAATTTACAAAAGAGTCCTTAACATAAGGGCTTTTTTTTGCTTAGAAATCGAGGAGGACAAGAGAGGGCATCATATAAAACTTTGTGAAAAAATGTGAAGGAAATGTGACGGGACTATATAAAAAAATGGATACGCTTACATTAGTTTGTGAAAAAATTCTCATTTACACAAGAAAAATACTATGTGAAAAGTTGAACAGGCTTAATGGTGGTATTGGTACATTTACGTAAAGGATAATCGATGTAAAAATTATTCTAATATAATTGATTGTGAAGTTGATAACAAGACATAAAATTAGTATATAGGATAATAAAACCCGATATTTCGAAGAAAAATTAAAATTGACAGAAAATTCGTTGACTTTACTTTCACAAAGTATTATGATTCTGAAATATATAATAATTCTAATGGAAAAGGATGGGGTTAAATGGATATTATGAAAAAGGCTTTAGAAATGCACGAGTATTATAGCGGTAAATTAGAGGTGATTTCTAAAGTGCCTGTGCAAGATTCATATGATTTAAGTCTTGCATATTCACCAGGGGTAGCTGCACCTTGTGTAGAGATTGAAAGCAATCCCTCGCTTGTTTATGACTATACAATGAAAGGGAATATGGTAGCGGTTGTTTCAGATGGTACTGCGGTATTAGGGTTGGGTGATATTGGTCCGAAAGCGGCGTTACCTGTAATGGAGGGAAAGGCCATTTTATTAAAGCGCTTTGCCAATGTGGATGCTTTTCCAATTTGTTTAGATACGAAGAATACGGATGAAATCGTCAGTATTGTGAAGGCGCTTGCTCCCACTTTTGGTGCTGTAAATTTAGAAGATATTTCAGCACCGAGATGCTTTGAAATTGAAGATCGTCTGCGTCGAGAATGTGATATTCCTGTATTCCATGATGATCAGCATGGAACGGCAATTGTAGTAGGTGCAGGGATGATTAATGCCAATCGTATTGTGAAGAAAAATGTGGCTACGATGAAGGTTGTCATTAATGGTGCAGGAGCGGCGGGAATTGCTATTTTGCGTATTCTTGTACAAATGGGCTATAAAAATATTTATATGTGTGATACAAAAGGTCTCATTTATGAAGGTCGCGCTGATGGTATGAATCCGGTTAAAGAAACGGTAGCCCATTTAACAAATCCTGAAAAATTACATGGCACGTTGGAAGATGCCCTTAAAGGCGCTGATGTCTTTATCGGCGTATCGGTAGCCAATTTATTAACAGAAGCACATATCTCTTCAATGAATGAAGATCCGGTCGTGTTTGCACTAGCAAATCCAAATCCTGAAATTACGTATGAAAACGCCAAAGCATGGGGTGTACGTGTTATGGGGACGGGACGCTCCGATTATCCAAACCAAATTAATAATGTGCTTGCTTTCCCTGGTATTTTCCGTGGTGCATTGGATGTTCGAGCAACAGATATTAATGAAGCAATGAAAATTGCTGCGGTGGAAGCAATAGCCGCCCTTGTTAGTGACGAAGAATTAACGGAAGAATATATTGTCCCTAAATCATTAGATGAACGAGTTGTTGAAATTGTTTCACAAGCTGTAAGTGGTGCTGCTGTTGAGTCAGGGGTGTCGGAGTTATTCCAACAAAATACAGTGCTTTCAGTTTAGCCTTTACAATAGTGAACCTTTTTAAAATAAAAATAAGGCACTTTTTGTTCAATTTTGAACAGGAAGTGCCTTATTCCTGTCTCTATTTCTTATTTATTTTGTTTAGTAGCTTTAATATACATAAATCGCCATGTATGGACTAAAATTAAGGGTTTCTTGATTTGAAATCATCAGGGGGCACCACCTGCACAACTCTTTTAAAGGAAAGCGTGACTAAAATAATAGTATGATACATTGCATTGTTTGGAGAAGCACCGCTCGACTCCTGCGGGAAAGCGAGGCAGACGGACCCCGCACGTAGCGAAATGTAGGAGGAGGCTCGGCGCTCGCCCGCGGAAAGCGAGCGGAATGCTTCGGAAAACAACGAAAGATGTAAATTGCAATTTTATTCAAACAAAAGCATACGAATTGGAGGAATGGCATTACGTCCATTGTCTAAACAATATTCTGTTCTTAACTCTTCTAAATTGAATGAAAAAAATCAACAAGTTCATTGATCTGGCGAAGTATATTATCTTTTGGCTCAATAATATCGTAATTCGCCATGTATGGACTAAAATTAAGGGTTTCTTGATTTGAAATCATCAGGGGGCACCACCTGCACAACTCTTTTAAAGGAAAGCGTGACTAAAATAATAGTATGATACATTGCGTTGTTTGGAGAAGCATCGCTCGACTCCTGCGGGAAAGCGAGACAGACGAGACCCCGCACGTAGCGAAGCGTAGGAGGAGGCTCGGCGCTCGCCCGCGGAAAGCGAGCGGAATGCTTCGGAAAACAACAAAAGATGTAAATTGCAATTTTATTCAAACAAAATCATGCGAATTGGAGGAATGGAATTACGTCCATTGTCTAAACAATATTCTCCGTAATTCGCCATGTATGGACTTAAATTAAGGGTTTCTTGATTTGAAATCATCAGGTGCATCACCTGCACAATTCTTTTAAAGGAAAGCGTGACTAAAATAAGTATGATACATTGCGTTGTTTGGAGAAGCATCGCTCGACTCCTGCGGGAAAGCGAGACAGACGAGACCCCGCACGTAGCGAAGCGTAGGAGGAGGCTCGGCGCTCGCCGCGGAAAGCGAGCGAAATGCTTCGGAAAACAACAGCAGAGTCACAGTGCCAAATGAAAAAAGCGAGGTATTCAACGATTAAATCGTTGAATACCTCGCGAAGTGAGATGATATGGAATTTTTCAGTGCCCTCGCTCAGTTTGCTGAGATGATACGTCTGCATTACTTTTTAGCAGCCTGTAAGCGTAACCGTGCTGCTCGTTTTTTTGTTTCCTTAAATAACTCATCGAGCTGACGATAACAAGCATATTGACCAGGCTTTGCTTTAATAAAGGTTAGTCGTTCTACACCATTAATGGGCAACACTTCATCGCCTGCTTCTTGTACTAAGTGCTCAAACAATGAAATAGCCTTTTCCATCAATCCTTTTGCTTCACCATTTCTTGCATCATGAGCTGCATGAATTTTGCCTTCTAATTCTATCCACTCTGCAAACCAAGCATCTATTTTTTCCTTTTCGATTGCCCCTACATTCACGCTTCCTTCACCAGCCCTTTTTTTAATCGCTTTTGTCCTTCTCTACAATCATCAAGCAAAGGGCAAGTATGACAGTTAGGGTTTTGAGCCTTACAGTGATAACGACCGAAGAAAATTAGCTGATGATGTGTTTTCGACCACTTGTCCATCGGTGTTTTTTTCATAATTGTTTCTTCGACTTCAAGTACTGAATCCTTCCAGCGACAAAGTCCTAATCGTTTAGATACTCGCTCTACATGCGTATCCACTGCAAGAGCAGGAATGTCAAAAGCTACAGACAACACGACATTAGCCGTCTTACGACCAACACCGGGCAATGTCACTAGTGCTTCTCGACTTGCAGGTATTTCGGCCTCGTATTCCTCTAATAGCCTTTGGCATAATGCTTGAATATTCTTTGCCTTATTGCGATACAGGCCAATGGATCGAATATCCTGTTGCAGCTCCTCTAAGGATACCGCTAAATAATCTTCCGGCTTTTTGTATTTTTGAAACAATGTTTTCGTTACTTTGTTAACCAGTACATCCGTACACTGTGCCGATAATAACGTCGCAATAGTCAGTTCAAACGGATTGTCATGTACTAGCTCACAATGTGCGTCAGGAAACATACGATCCATTTCCGCTAGACAATGCTCCCATTGTTTTTTTGTTAACATACAGAAGCCCCCTATTCTCTTTCTTCTAACCAATTATAAAATGGTACTTTATTTGTCGATTGCGTTTCTTGCTGCATCGTTCGGACTGGTGGTCGATTAAAGGTTTGTTTTTCCCGGAACTGCTCGCTTTGCTTCTGTGCAGCCTGTGGTGTTGTAATTTTTTTCTTTTTCCACTCCAGTAATATCCGATCTATATAACGAATACTTAGCTTGCCTGCAAAAACAGCCTCCTTAAGTGCCTCCTTAATAAGCGCTGGACTGTGCTTATCCTCATCTAACCAAGATCCGATTTTTTCTAGCTCTAAAGGAGATAAAAGTCGTCCCATTTCCTCTTCAAATAACCGGAATATCTCCCCCTCTTCTTGTCGAAGTGAAGCCGCTGATTTTTGATGTTCCTTCATTTCAATCATCTGCATAATGCGCTCCCATAGTGGGTATACCGAATATTTTTCATATAGCTTGCCATTTGCATCGACGTCGCTTGTTATTTCAAGGAAACCTTTTTGCATTAATCGCTGTAGACGTGAAGAAATATCATTGTCAGGCATTGTCAGACGATTCATCAGGTCATTGGGCGTTGGGAAATCATTCCCCTCCATATGGAACGCAAGTAAATGCATAACAATAAGTGCCTCATCATCCTCAATTTTTAACTCCTTATAAAACTGAAAAAAAAGCTGAGGAATTTGAATCATTCTTTGCTCAGTCCATGTACGGAGTCGATTGTTATTTGTGCTCATATTATACTTGACTCCTTTTTCCATCGTAAGTAGAAAAGCCGCGTAGATACATCACTACGCGACTTTTTTCATTTTACACTTTCAAAACCTAAACCAAACTAATTGTTACTTATGGATATAAGCGGTTTAGTAAACGTGGGAATGGAATCGTTTCACGAATATGCTCCGTGCCAGAAATCCATGCCACTGTACGTTCTAATCCAAGGCCGAAGCCTGAATGTGGTACAGAGCCTTGTTTACGCAACTCTAAATACCATGCATAAGCCTCTAAAGATAATTGATGCTCTTCAAGACGTGATTTTAATAAATCATAGTCATGAATACGCTCAGAACCACCAATTATTTCACCATAGCCTTCTGGTGCAATTAAATCTGCACATAATACTACATCATCACGGTCAGGATGTGGTTGCATGTAGAATGGCTTAATGCCTACTGGGTAACAAGTGATAAATACCGGTTTGTCAAATGAATTAGCAATTGCCGTTTCATGTGGTGCACCGAAATCATCGCCCCATTCGATATCATCAAATCCTTGTTCATGTAATAATTTAATGGCATCGTCGTAAGAAATACGAGGGAATGGTGCTTTGATATTTTCAAGTTTTGATGTATCACGACCAAGTCGCTCTAATTCTAATTTGCAGTTTGCCAGAACTGATTGCACAATATGCTCTACATACTGTTCTTGCACTTCTAAGTTTTCTTCAAATTCCACAAAGGCCATTTCAGGTTCAATCATCCAAAACTCGATTAAGTGACGGCGTGTTTTAGATTTTTCTGCACGGAACGTCGGACCGAATGAAAATACTTTACCTAATGCCATTGCCGCCGCTTCCATATAAAGTTGACCAGATTGAGAAAGATAGGCATCCTCATCGAAATATTTTGTGTGGAATAGCTCAGACGTACCTTCTGGAGCTGACCCCGTTAAAATCGGTGGGTCCATTTTTGTAAAGCCATTGTTGTTGAAAAACTCGTAAGTTGCACGAATAATTTCGTTACGAACTTTCATGATCGCATGTTGCTTACGAGAACGAAGCCATAAGTGACGGTTATCCATCAAAAACTCAGGACCGTGTTCTTTCGGTGTAATAGGGAAATCAGTTGCAGCATGTAGTACTTCAATACCAGTTACAGCAATTTCACAGCCAAAGCTTGAACGCTCATCTGCTTTAACTTCTCCAATAATGTACATTGACGTTTCTTGGGACATACCTTTTGCAATGGCGAAAATTTCTTCGCCTACTTCTTCTTTTACAACAACGCCCTGAACAAAGCCAGAACCATCACGTAATTGCAAGAAGGCAATTTTCCCACTTGATCGTTTGTTTGCTAACCAAGCTCCTAGCTTGACGGTTTCACCGATATGCTTTGGCATATCTTGAATCATAATTTTTTTCATAGAAATCCTCCAAAGTTCAATCAATTGTGCCTTGGCATAATTGCGTCTGGAATCGGCTTTGTGCTTGCACAAAGAACTCCTTTCCGATTCCATGACATCCGCCGGAGGCTTTAACTTCTTTCAGCGGGCGTTTGGACTCCCTCTGAAAAATAGCTTACATTCGCATTCATCTCACCACCTATAGAGGTGGGCGACTTCTGCTGAAAGATGTTAAAAGGATTAGTCTTGCCATTTTGATTTTACAAATGTATCAATTCGACGGACTGCCTCTTCTAATAAGTCTAAAGATGTAGCGTAAGATAATCGCATTGTAGTTGGTGCACCAAAGCCAGAACCTGGAATCACTGCTACGTTTGCTTCTGTTAAAATATCTGCAGCGAATGCATCTACTGAATCATAGCCAGTATGAGCCATAGCTTCTGCAACATCTGGTAATAAGTAGAATGCACCCTGAGGTTTTAAAACGTTGAAGCCAGGAATTGCGCTTAACTGCGGATAAATTTTTTCGAGACGAGATTCGAATGCTTGACGCATTTCTTCTACTGCATCTTGTGGTCCATTATACGCTTCCACTGTTGCATATTGTGCAGTTGTTGTTGCGTTTGATGTAGAGTGTGATGCAAGGTCAGTCATTGATTTAATAATGTCTGCATCCCCTGCAGCATACCCGATACGCCAGCCTGTCATAGAGTGTGATTTTGCAACACCATTTACAACGATTGTACGTGCTTTCACTGCTTCAGATACTTCAGCAATTGAAAAATGCTCAATACCATTGTATACAAGCTTCTCATAAATTTCATCTGACACGATTAAAATATCTTTTTCTTCTGCAACAGCAGTAATTTCAGCTATCTCTTCACGAGAATAAATCATACCTGATGGGTTGCTAGGAGAGTTAATAATAACTGCTTTTGTTCTATCTGTCACAGCAGCTCTTAATTGATCCGCCGTAATTTTATAGCCTTGCTCACGTGTGCCTTCAACATAAACAGGTACACCGCCCGCTAATTTAACTTGCTCAGGATAAGATACCCAATAAGGAATTGGAATAATAACTTCATCGCCCTCGTTTAAAATAACTTGGAATAAAGTGTAAAGAATATGTTTTGCACCAACACCTACAATTACTTCATTCGGCTTGTATGTAAGATTGTTGTCGCGTTGAAGTTTATCGATAATAGCTTTCTTAAGTACTGGAAGACCGCCTGCAGGGGTATATTTTGTTAAACCTTTTTCCATCGAATCAATGGCAGCATTTAAAATATTTTGTGGCGTGTTGAAGTCTGGCTCACCTGCGCCTAGGCCAATAACATCAATACCTTGCTCTTTTAACGCCTTTGCTTTCGCAGTAATTGCTAAAGTTGAAGAAGGTGTTAAAGTTTTTACACGGTTTGCTAATAAGTTTTTCATACGGGATCTACTCCTCTTATAAATTCGTAATGCGCTTCCACCAGTCGCCATCCTTAAACATAATATAGACATAATTGAGCTTATCGCGATCGTTTAGGTAAGTAATTTCCCAAACAGCACCTGGTTCCTCATAGCCTAATTTTACATTAAGGATGTTTTGTACATTTCCTTCCTTTTTTAAAACCGATAATGCTTCCTTTTCCGTAATACCATCTTTTAAAAATACGTCCTTCATTGAATCAGCTTCTAGATTCGTCGGAACAAAGACAGCTTTTTTATCACCATTTTCATCTACCCCGAACACAGTGACATACGAATGTTTGCCATTATAAGTGTAGGACTCCGAGACAATTGCGAGGGCTTTGGCATCGAGGGCCAACTGTTCAGCTTGCTCTTCAATTGACTGGAATGGAGCTTCGGCTTTCCAGAGTACTAAAATACTAATGACAAGTGACAATGAAACCATAAAGACAGAAATGAAAATCAACCAGTTTTTCATATTTTCACCTTAAGTTTCACATCTAGCTTATTCTTTAACACGAATGCCCGATGTTTTTGCATGTTTATAACTGCGTGTACATTCATTTTGCTTTCCATTTTTGTCAACCTGCTTTCTTTCCTCATACCAGAACATTATACAACAATTTTGTGCTGTCGTGTTTCTTAATTTCATATATTGTACGTTGATAGGATAACGTTTTCAAATGATACGGGTAGTTATCTTTTTCTTTTTAGTTTAGCCCTTAAAAAGGGTAACTCTTTCTATGTTAATATTTCTATTCACAATTGCAAATAAGAAGTAAAATTTGCCGCTAAAAACTCAATGATAAAAACATAAAATACAGTTCGCATCTTCATCATTTTTAGCGTGATATAAGCATCTACTTGACCTGCCTGCTCTAAACTCCTACTGATGATTAAATGTCGATATTTTTTATTAGCCCGATTTTCTCCATTATTGTCCTTGTTCCTCATTGTTTTTACCCATATGATGAGGTAATGAGCAGTTTTAAGAATTGGAAAAGGGACGTGATGTTTTGACTAAAGAAGTTAATCCTACAGATCCAGTAACAATACCAAAATTTGTAGATGAACTGCCAAAACCGGTTACCGCTAAACCTAAATATTATAAGGGCCAACAGAGAAAAGATTATTATGAACTAAAAATGATGCAAGCCGAGCATTGTTTCCACAAAGATTTCCCAAAATCAATAATCTGGGGCTATAACGGGCTTTATCCCGGACCGACTATTGAAGCTAGAAAAGACAAAAGTATTTATGTTCGATATAAAAATCAATTGCCCTTAAAGCATTTTTTACCAGTTGATTTTTCACTTCATACGGCAAATGATTCCCAAGAAGTAAGAACTGTTACACATTTACACGGCGCAAATGTCGATTGGGAGAGTGACGGTCACCCAGAGGCATGGTATACAAGAGATTATGCCCAAACTGGCCCAAAGTTTAGGAAAGAGATACATGAATATTCTAATCATCAACCCGGTGCAACTCTGTGGTATCATGATCATGCAATGGCGCTAACCCGTTTAAATGTCTATGCAGGATTAGCAGGTTTTTATTTACTTAGGGATACACTAGAAGAGCGTTCTAACTTACCTTGTGGTGACTATGAGTACCCTATTTTAATTCAAGATAAATCGTTTAATGAAGACGGCTCTCTTTTCTATCCAGATGAACCACCATTCCCCGTTTCGGTACATCCATCTATTACACCTGGCTTTGTTGGTAATACAATCGTTGTAAATGGTAAGGTTTGGCCTTATTTAAATGTCGAGCCTCGTAAATATAGATTTCGTTTTCTTAACGGCTCCAATAGTAGAGGTTATGTCATTAGCCTTTCAAACGGTGAGCCGATGATACAAATCGGAACAGATGGCGGCTTTTTAACAGCTCCCCGAGAAATTCAATCTGTTGAGTTATTGCCTGCTGAACGAACTGATGTCATTGTGGATTTTTCAAAATGCGAAGGTCAAGAAATAACGTTAGTCAATTCAAATGAAGATTTTATTGATGAACATACAAGTGTCATCATGCAGTTTAAAGTGTGTCTTCCTTTAAAATGTGAGGATACTAGTGAAATACCAGAGCGACTTGCAGTATCAATGGATTTACATCCACACGATGCACATATCGAGAGACATTTACCATTAACTGCTACAAGAGATGATTTTGGTCGACCAATGTTATTATTAAATAATCGTATGTATCATGATCCTACTACTGAAAAGCCTGCACTTGATAGTATAGAAATATGGAACTTTATGAACGCCACTCAATTTGATCACCCTATTCATCTGCATTTAATTCAATTTAAACTACTTGAACGACGTCCTTTCGATATGGAGCTATATCAAAATGAAGGTAGACTAGAATTTACAGGTCCCCCTGAAGAACCGCACGACTACGAACAAGGTTGGAAGGATACTGTAAAAGCGGAGGCAGGCAAAGTTACGAAAATTATTATGCATTGGAAAGATCATGTCGGTCATTATATGTGGCATTGCCATTTATTAGAGCATGAAGATCATGATATGATGCGACCAATACTCGTCATGGAGGACGTTCACCCTGTGCAACAGCAACATGCTGACATCCAGCACCATGAAACAAAGCATTCTCCAGAACAGCATCATGACGACTCTACTACTATTGTTACCGGAAATAATGAGAACACTGTACCTCTCCTTCATAATACGCAATACATCACTCCAACAGAAGAAATAGTAGAATACGCTCAAGCTTCTTTGCCAACAGATGAAATAGACTATAACCCACAAACTATTCCTCTTCTAACTAGTACCCAAAACATTACTCGTTCAACAGAAACAGACTATTTAGAAGACAATGTGGAATATAATCAGGTATCAACACCACTCTTGAACAATACCCCAACTATTCCTTATTCAAGAGCAGAACTCGTGGAACATCCAATGACTGATATTGAACGTATTCCTCAGCCAATCTTCCCGACTACTGAGTTTCAACCTCGCCAAAGAATATCACCTAGGCGTCGGAGAAGATGGTACTAATACCACAATTATAAGGATTTTGGAATCTAAAAATTTCATATTAAAAAAGCGCGAGAAAACAATTTTTTAGAAATGATAATTTTCTCGCGCTTTTTAAAGTTTATTCAGTTTTGTGCCAGCCTCTTATATGCTTTTTTCATTCTTTTTAAAAAGACTATAAAGAATAGGTACGATAAATAATGTTAAAAAAGTAGATGTAGATAGTCCACCTATCACTACAACAGAAAGAGACTTTGATATCATCCCAGTTTCATTCGAAATAGCCATTGGGATTAATGCACCCATTGTTGCAATAGCCGTCATCAAAATTGGACGAATACGTATAACCCCTGCTTCAATTAAAGCTTTTTGCTTGGTCATACCACATCTTTCAAATTGCTTCACCTTATCAACTAAAACAATAGCATTCGTTACAACAATTCCATTTAACATGAGTAAACCGATCATCGCTGGCATACCGATTGGTTCCTTCATCATATAAAGTCCAATCAATGCACCAATAATAGAAAATGGAATAGCAAACAAGATAACAAACGGTGCTTTTCCTTCCTTGAAGGTAAAAACCATAACCAAATAAACTAAAAAAACACTAATTGCTATGGCAATCGACAACTCTTTAAAACCATCATCCATCGATGCGGATACACCTTCCTTATAGTAGCTAATACTTTCTGGAAGCTGTAAATGATGAATGATTTTATCTGCTTGAGCAGTCACATCTCCTACTTTTTCATCAGTAATAGTTCCATACACCATGACATATTCATTGCCATTTAAATGAGTAATTGAAGTCGTATGATTAACCTTCTTCAACTCTCCTAATTCATGAAGAAAGACTGGCATTCCCATTGCATTACTGATTTGGAGCTGCCCTAAATCTTCAAGAGATGTAACCTCATCTATTTTCAATCCTAGGTTTACTTCTCTCGTTTCCTCTTCAACTCTCATGGTCGTTATTACATCCCCACTGATAAGTGTCCGAAGGCTTTGTGTAACTATAGCTGGAGTGATTCCTTTTTCAGCAAGTTTTTGGTCATCCAAATCAAAAACGATTTCAGGTACTTCTCCTTCTAAAGATGTTGTCACATCGTCCATTCCTTGTACTTCTTTTAAAGCAGTTGTCATCTGTTTACTTGCTTTTTTAATATCTTCAAAATCTGCCCCATTGACAACGAGAGTGTATCTGCTTTCTGCCCCTTCTATAATTCCACCAATACTTGAAACTGTCATTTCCTCTGGTTCAGTTATCGTTGTTAATTGAACTCGCATGTCATTTACATAGTCGGTCAAATTCCCTACAGAATCATCGACTACGAAAGCAATGGTCGCTCTTTCAGATTGATCGTCAATATTTGTATTGATAAGATTAATGTCTTTTCGATCTAATAAAATATTTTCTACTTTACTTACGACATCAGCGGTTTTCTTTAAAGAAGTACCTTTCGCCATTGTCATTTCGATTTTGAAATCGTTCACTTTTTCTTGTGGCAGGAAGGTTGTCCCAAGTCTCGGTACAATAATGCAAATAGAACCTATCAAAGTTAGTAATGCCACAGTTAAAGTAATGAAACGATGATGTAAAACCCAAGTCAAACTGTTTCGATACCAAATTTGAAGTCTATTTTCATGTGATTCTTTAGGAGTAATTTTTAATAAAAAGACCTTTGATAATATCGGCACAATGGTTACAGCAACAATTAATGAAATCAACAAAGAAATAACAATTGTCCATGCAAGTGGCTTAAAAAAACTACCTACAATTCCTGGCACAAAAGCAAGTGGTAAAAAAACAGCAACAGTTGTTATCGTTGAGGAAGTAATGGCAGATGCTACTTCGCTTGTAGCTTGCTCTATTAATTCTACATTTCGTTCTTTTGAAGCTCTTACTCTTCTAAATATATTCTCAATGACGACTATTGAATCATCAACAACTCGTCCAACTGCTACAGCGATACCAGCAAGGGTCATAATATTTAATGTATATCCCAGTGCCTTCAACAAAAGAAATGATGCAAATATCGAGACCGGTATGGAGATGACGGCAATAATTGTCGAACGAATATTTTTTAAAAATAATAAGGTAATGATGATAGTCATTACTGCCCCTAAAAATACTTCACGTAACATAGAATGGACCGATTGATTAATTTCTATGGATTGATCACGTAAGACTTCGACTTTATAATCTTCCGGGATAGCTAAATTATTTATTACTTTTTTCACTTGATCAACGATTGCTACTGCATTAGCACCACCTTCAGGAATAATGCTGAAACTTATCCCCTGTTTACCGTTTATGCGTGTCAAATTGTTTGTGTAGTCACTTTCATATGAAACTTCAGCTATATTGCCTAGATTCGTGCTTGTAATGTTTTGCGAACTTATTTCTTTAGAAAAAACCTTTATTTCTTTTATTTCCTCAATTGATTTTAGCTCACTATTTATTCGCACTGGCAATACTTCATCTGAAATGGAGATGTCCCCAGTCGGCATTGATAGATTATTAGCCAAAATAGTTTCTCGAACATCATCTAATGTAATTCCTTTTGCCATCAATTTTTGAGGCAGAAGGCGAATATAGATATACTTTTCCGTTGTTCCATCGATTTCTATATCACTTATACCTTCTATTACAGTAAGTTGTGGAATTATAGTATTCTTTACAAAGGTTTGAACTTCGTCAATTTTATCTGTAGCATATATACCTAGTGAGAAAACAATCGGATTTCCACCAGGTTTAGTTAATTCATACCTCGGTTCCCCTGCAAATTTAGGCAACTGTAATTTATCTACACTTCTCCTCGCGAGCTGCTCTGCTTCCTTCATATCCGTTGTCATGTCAAA
Organism: Lysinibacillus sp. Bpr_S20; assembly: GCF_023337835.1. Taxonomy (NCBI): domain Bacteria; kingdom Bacillati; phylum Bacillota; class Bacilli; order Caryophanales; family Bacillaceae; genus Lysinibacillus; species Lysinibacillus sp. Bpr_S20. Next base: position 291,198 of record NZ_JALNLQ010000001.1, on the reverse strand, counting down.
TTCAATCGTTGAATAGACGGCATTAGCAACACCGTTTGTATAAACATTTTTACTCCCTTCGAGTTTCATAAACTCTCTTTCCATTTGCTCCCCAATATCATTCATCGCTTGTTCGGGTGAGGCCCCTTGATATGGAATAACTACTGTTAAATATGGAATATCGATATTCGGATATTTTTCAATATGTAAAGTTTGTAATGAATAAATTCCCCCCACAATAATAAGAGGTACCACTAATAACATGGTTAAAGCATTTTTTATACTAAATTGAATGAATCGTTTCATATTGCACCGTCCCTAATCTTTCTTTCCACCACTACTCAATTTGTATAACAGGCAATAATAAATCTAATTGAGTAAAGTCATCACCTCGATACCACTCAAGAATGGAGCGTATCGGTACCCATTTATGTTGAAGCGCATATTGAAGTAATTTTATGTACCCTTCCTTGATCGTTGACATTTGTTCTTTAAACGGTAATGCCAGACATATACAAGAAGGCATATGTTCAATAAAATCACTGCCAGCGATATCATTTAATTTTGTATTTGCTGGAACTCCAAAGCCAATTTGAGCTTTGATAACATCTTGACCTGATAAATAGTTTAAATAATAACTTTTAATGCTAATATTTAATTGTTTTAATTCGTTTGCTCTTTTTTCAAAGTGTGCTCCAAATTTACCCGTTATAGATTCAGCTGTATACCAAATAATTTTTTCATTATTTTTATCAATCAAATAAATATCATCACGTATAGAGTTACTTTCTAAATAGCGTAAGCTAATATCCAACAAATCTCGCTTTTGCTTCATATTTTGAATCCACGTTTTCATCATTTCCTGACGAGTCGTTTCATCCTGCTCGAGTAAATAATTTTGAATTTCATGAATAGATATATCTGCTAATCGCAAAGTGGATATTAACTTTACTGTTGCAATTTGACTATCCGCATACACTCGATAGCCATTTGAACTTCTTCCCTCCGGTAACAGTAAATTTTTGGTTTCATAAAAGCGTAATGTGCTTTTGGCTATACCTGTTCTTTCAGAGAATTCTTGAATGGTCATATATTTTTTCAAATCATCACACCTCTCTTAACCCAATGTAAACCTTCAACTAACTTGAAGGTCAAGTATTTTTTCCATTTTATGTAGTAAACTGAATGATTTAGTCACAAAAAAAGCCCCTTGTAAGGAGCATTAAGGGACTAATAAATTGAGATTCTTATTTATTTGTATTGTATTTCTAAGTGAATCAATTTGTTTCCTCGCTCTTTTCAAATCGTAAAATTCTCTTTGTTGCTATGGCCATCACTACCATAGCAATACTAATTATTAAAATAGGAACGTAGACTTTAACACTAAATGCTTCAAATAATACGCCATACAGTATTTGCCCAATTGGTGCCATACATTGTGAAACGGCAATGATAATAGCCATAACCTTTCCTAAGTTTTCATTAGGGGTTTCTTTTTGTACTAGTGTAATAACATATATTGAAATAACGGTAAGAATCATAGCAATAATGAGTGCGCTACCAACAAATAAAGTATATGAAGGATAGTAACCTATATTAAGCATGAAAGGCGTAACCGCTAGAGCCATTGGAACAATCAATAAGGCAGTGATAAAAACCCAAAAATATAAATTATTAATCCCCACTTTTTTCGCCATATACCCCATTGATAAAGCACCTAAGATTGTGGCAAAATCGATTAACCCCATCCCTACCCCATATAGTGTATCGCTACTTTGCATAGTAACACGGAGAATAATCGGGACACCCACGACAAATAAAGGTGTTAATAATAAATTTAGTAATGCCGCTAAAACCATACATTTGAATATAAAAGATTGCTTGACTACATAACTAAACCCCTCTTTTAAATCATTGACAAGTGTCGGAATAATATGCTCGCTCTGCTCTCGTTGCATAAAGGGTATATGAATAAACATCTCTAATATGGCTGAAAGAAAAAAGAACACACCACTCAATACAACAAGGACTTTTAAGCCAATCAACCCGTACAGAATTCCTCCTAATACGGGAGCAGCTACACTAGACAATGATTGAATACCATTTACAATACCATTGGCTTGCTCAAGCTTCTCTTCTTCCACAAGAACTGGAATACTGGCCATCACTGTCGGTGCATACATAGCACTAACAAAAGAAAGTAGCACCATCACAACACCAATAAGAAATACAGAACTATTACCAAATGCTAGCATTGCAAAGAAAATAAAAACAATGATGCTACTCGTAAAATCGAAAATCACCATTAAGTTGCGTCGATTAAACCTGTCAGCAATCGCTCCCCCAAGCGGCGCAAGCAAAATAGGGACACTCGATATCGCAAATAGTACTGCAAAAAGATCTGCACGCCCTGTAATATCTAGTACATAAAGTGATAAGGCGAACCTTAAAAGTGCAGACCCTAAAATAGAAATAATTTGCCCAATCACCATAAGGTTAAAATCTTTTGAAAAACCTTTTCTTTTAATCTGTGTTTCCATTTCATTAAACCCCTTCCTTTTTAAACCCTATTTAATATGTAGATTTGTAATGACTAAGACATTAAATTATTTTTTGTATCGTAAAAAGTAGGTCATTACGGTATTCATCTCCTTTTATTTGAACTTTATTGACAACTGAAAACATTGTCTTTGCTGCATAAATTGCAATTCCTTCAATAAATGATTTAAATCCATGTGTAGCACCTCTCCATTTAGTCACCATAATTAGTATGAACTACCCCTCCCAATAGACCGACTGTCGGTTTATAACATTATATGATAATTCTCCAAAAAAAAGGAACTTATATTGAAAAATTTGAATAGATCATACTATTAGGATTACATCTCTATCATAATCATCATCACTTGCCCATTTCATATTCAGTTCATAATGACATGCTATAGTAATGGTACATTAAGATTCATATTATATTGTTGACGAAAATGAAGGGAGATTTTTACGTTGCAGGAAACACAAAAAGATACTACTAAATTGAAAGATTGGCGACGCTTTGTTCGCTTAGTTAAACAGGCTGAACCGCCGATGTGGCTTTTAATTATTGCCTTAATTATGAGTTTAGCAACTACGGGCGTAGGCTTTATCGTACCGTTATTTACAAAAAAATTAGTCGATGGCTTTTCATTAGAATCACTTGATTATTGGCAAATTATTTTATTAGGTATTGCTTTTATCGCGCAGGCAATTGCAAGTGGCCTTTCTATTTATTATTTAAATCGTGTCGGACATCATGTTGTCGCGAGATTACGAGATCAGCTATGGAGAAAGCTACTTCATTTACCAATACCTTATTATGATGAAAACGATACAGGTGAAACATTAAGTCGTGTTACGAATGACACAGCCGTTGTCAAGGAGCTTATTACGGAACACCTTGCAAACTGTTTATCTGGTGTTATTTCTATTATTGGGTCAATCATTATTCTATTAATTTTAGACTGGAAAATGACCTTAGTCATGCTGATTGCTGTTCCGCTTGCTATGATTATTTTAATGTTGTTAGGAAGACGCATGTTTGTTATTTCAAAAGGAATGCAAGATGAGACAGCAAAATTTACGTCCGTGCTAAATCAAGTTTTACCTGAGACACGATTAGTAAAAGCTTCAAATGCCGAAAATATAGAATATAAACGTGGCATGAAAGGAATTACAAATCTCTTTACGTTTGGCTTAAAAGAAGCTAAAATCCATGCTCTGATTTCACCACTCATTTCGTTTGTCTTAATGTCAGTCCTTGTGGCCATTATTGGTTATGGTGGTGTACGAGTTTCTTCTGGAGAGCTTACAGCTGGCGACATGGTGGCATTTATTTTATATTTAATCCAAATCATCATGCCGATGACCCAATTAACAATGTTCTTTACACAGCTTCAAAAAGCAATGGGTGCTACAGAGCGAATTAGTGCATTACTTGAACATGAAGAGGAAAATATTTTTGAAGGAAACACATTAGAAAAAGTGAATCAGCCGATTTATGTAAAAAATGTTGATTTCGCTTATGAAGAAGAGCCGATTTTATCGAATATCAATTTTACCATTGAACCAGGTCAAGTGACGGCCATCGTTGGACCTAGTGGCGGAGGAAAAACAACAACGTTTTCTCTGTTAGAAAGATATTATCAGCCTACTAATGGCAGTATTACACTTGGAGAAACCCCTATCAACACCTACTCCTTGCATTCATGGAGGAGTCAAATCGGCTATGTTGCGCAGGAGAGTGCACTGCTGTCAGGTACGATTCGAGAAAATATTTGCTATGGTATTAATAGAGATGTGCAGCATGAAGAGCTTGAGAGAGTTGCCAAAATGGCCTATGCCGATCACTTTATCAATGAATTACCCGAGCAATTTGACACAGAGGTAGGAGAACGAGGCATTAAGCTTTCCGGCGGTCAACGACAACGAATCTCTATCGCCAGAGCACTTTTACGTGACCCTCAAATATTAATGCTAGATGAAGCAACATCAAGTCTAGATAGTAAATCGGAAATCTATGTTCAAAAAGCATTAGATAATTTAATGCAAGGTAGAACCACTCTAGTAATTGCACACCGCCTTTCAACAGTAGTAGATGCGGATCAAATACTTTTTGTAGAGAAAGGACATATTACCGGTAGTGGCACACATGAGACTCTATTTGAGACTCATGACATGTATCGAGAGTTTGCCAAGCAACAATTACGTATTAAAGAGGAATAATGAAGGGGTTTGTTAGGATGACAAAACTATTAGTCGTAGATGATGATGCGCATATTCGAGAATTAGTTAAGGTATTTTTACAAAATGAAGGTTTAGAGGTAATTGAAGCTATGGATGGTGTGGATGCACTGTCCAAATTGGATTCTGATAAGGTGGATATGGTAATAATGGATATCATGATGCCCAATATGGATGGCTGGGAATTATGCGAAGAAATACGTTCATTTAATGATAATCTACCAATTTTAATGTTAACCGCAAAAGGAGAGACCTCGCAAAAGGTAAAGGGTTTTCATCTTGGAACAGATGATTATCTTGTTAAACCATTTGAGCCTGCAGAGCTGATCGTCCGTGTGAAATCAATCCTTAAAAGATATCATATTTCCCTATCTCAACTTGTAGAAGCTGGCAATATTAAGTTAAATCGTAATACCCATGAAGTCTTGTATAACGGCGTATCTTTAACACTTCGTTTAAAGGAATTTGAACTGTTATTTACGTTAGCAAGCTATGCCGGAAAAACTTTTTCACGAGAACAGCTAATCGAAGAGATTTGGGGATACGACTATGAAGGTGATGAACGTACAGTCGATGTTCACATTAAAAGACTTCGTCAACGTTTCCCTCAAGAAACGAGCGGATTTTCTATTCGCACAATTCGCGGCCTAGGCTATCGATTGGAACTTGTTTCATGAGAAGACTAAAAAATTTTTTAAAGCTTTTTTTAACTTTAATACTTCTTCTTATCATTAGCATCGTCTTTGCTTTAATCTCCTACCACATAACGTCTTGGCTTTATGATTGGTTAGGTAAATACCCACAAGGATTCTGGCTTCAATTATGGACCGTAGTCGGTGTTTTTGTTCTCTTTGCTTGCTCAGTCATCATCACATTTTTAATAGGATCAAAAAGACAACGGAACTATTGGAATACAATTGTAGATGCATTAAGCCGAATTGCTAAAGGTGATTTTACTGTCAAGTTAGATCTTAAAACTGATGACGAAGATCAATTTGGTCAATTAATACATGGCATCAACCATATGGCGGTCGAATTAGGCGAAATAGAAAGAATGCGTCAAGAATTTATCTCAAATGTATCTCATGAAATTCAGTCGCCTCTAACATCTATTAATGGCTTTGCTAAAGCATTGAAAAACATTGACCTCCCTGAGGATAAGCGACAGCATTATTTAGCAATCATTGAGATGGAAAGTAATCGACTATCAAAAATTAGTGACAATTTACTAAAGCTAACGTCATTAGAATCACAACATCACCCATTCGAGCCAAGGCATTACCGACTCGATAAGCAATTACGTAATGTCGTACTTACACTTGAAGCAAATTGGCTAGCTAAAAACATCGACATGGATCTACAATTAGAAAACATTTCGCTAATGGCTGATGAAGATTTAATGAATCAAGTATGGATGAATTTACTAAGCAACAGTATAAAATTCACGCCAGTTGCTGGCACCATTACAATATCAATGACAAAACAAATAGATTCAATCACTATTACCATTTGTGATAATGGTATCGGTTTAACAACCGAACAACAAAAGCATGTATTCGAACGATTTTATAAGGCTGACCAATCGAGGACTGCTGAGAATGGCGGAAGTGGCTTAGGACTATCAATTGTCAAGAAAATCATCGATATGCATAACGGAACCATTACTGTTGAAAGCAAGCTTGCTGAATTTACAACATTTTTTGTAACACTGCCGTTAGAAATCAATGAGACTCATGCAAACGCTTAGGAGATTCAATCTTCGTCTGCACGAGTCTGATTAGGCAGATGAACTAGTAAGCTACTTTTCTAAAATATTGATAAACTTTTTCAAGTTTTTTGCCTTGTTTCCCCTTCTTGCTTTCCATATTGCCAAATTCAAAAAACTTCACTTGTTTAATGCCAACAAAATTGAATAACGCTCTTTTCATTAATATTTTATGCGCATTATTCAGCCATAACAGTGGATATTTTGTTGGCCCCTTCATTGTCGAAATGCACACCACTGATTTTCCTTTTAAAAGTCCCTCAGGAAATAGCCCCTTTTTATCTTTATAAGCAAAATTAGCCGCAAACAATTGATCAATATACCCTAGAAGCATCGCTGGTGGTCTTCCCCACCATATCGGATAAACAAAAACGATTTTATCAGCCCACTTAATTTGTTCTCGATATTTCTCAAGCTTTGGATCACGAAACATATCACGACGGCGTTTATGCTCATGAAATACTAAAATTGGGTTAAATTGTTCCTCGTATAAATCTAAAACTTGAACCTCCTTTACGGAAGGATTGTCATGACAGCCCTTAATAGCCTCCTGTAAAAAAGCATAATTCAAACTTTTATGATTGGGATATGTATAAATAATTAATGTATTCATCATAAATCCTCCATTACTTATCATTTGATAACAAAATGGTAATCTATCTATTTTTGGTTGTCAAATGATAATTGTTTTAAGATAAGTTTTTTGTTATCTTGTCAGTAAAGAGGTGAACTTATTTGGACAAAAAAGAATTATTTAATCAGTTCGTAGCATTTACAGCAGCGGTACACCAAGTAACGCACGAACTAACTCAAAACGTTAAAATCGATAATATTACACCTGTACAATATAAAATTTTAGAATATATAAAAGTAAGCCAGTCAGTTACACCTACTGAAATTAGTGATTGTCTGCATATGTCATTACCTAATACAAGCCGTGAATTACGGAAATTACAGGATAGAAAGTTTATTAAAAAAATTAGCGATACTGAGGATCGAAGAAAGCATTATGTTTGCCTTACGGAGGATGGAGAAAAAATAATGGAGGAAGCATTCGACAGCATAGAAGATCGCTTTCTACAGCTTATCCAACATGCATCTAATAATGATTTAGAGGACATTCATCATGCATTAAACATTCTTGATGAAAAGGTCTTTAATCTGAAATTATAAAAAGCACCACCATGCTTTTCTACAAGACAAGTATTGCAGGTCTTTCACTATCTATTAAATTGACAAAGAAAACGTTCCACACCTGGGTATTTCTCTCCTAAGAAGCTAGCTTTGAATAAAACGTATATCATGCATATAAGTTGATTGGAGTGGAGGCTGGGCGACTCCTCGGGGATCAGCGTTAGGGGAACGAAGGCTAAGAGCATCACGTCCTGTGATAACGCCTTCGTGACCAACATCCTGCTGCTGCCGCTGCGTTAACACTACGCTTTCGCGCAAAAAACACATGTTGCCCCGACGCCCCCAGGAAGCTCTGCTCTGTGCGAAAGCGTAGCGACAGCAACAAATGTTTTCTGTAGCGAAAGCGAAGCGTCAGCTACAAATGTTTTATCTGCGCGAAAGCGAAGCGTCAGCGGCAAAGCGCCCAGCCGGAACGCAAATCAACCACACGCCATGGGTACAAGCCATATAAATGATTTCTAATAAATTGATCCAACATCGGAATTTAGGGATGACATGTTGCTAAAACGTACGTCATGCATATAAGTTGATTGGAGTGGAGGCTGGGCGACTCCTTGGGGATTGGCGATATAGAGGAACGGAAATCAACCACACGTTATGGTAATGATCCTATTTAAAGTAACCCTTATACTCGCTATTTAGAAAATGTAAATGCCATACATTCGTCACTCATCTGTACTTTTTTTAATACTATAAAGATGTATAGAAGGAGGAGACATAAGTGGAAGTAGCAGTGTTAGACAAGAAGTGGATAGAAGAACATTTTGAAACACTTCCATTATGGCAACAGTCAGCATATACCGACTTCGCTGCCATGGTTGCGGATGAAGCAAATACGTTTCCCTGCATTCCAGCTAGAATGGGTTTTTTATCGAACGAGCTTCGCTATAGTTTTATCGGAGATCCACGAGAGGAGCAATCGATCAAGACGTTAGCACGATGCTTAAAGGAATACGATAAGTGTGCTAAAACGTTTGGTAAATATACAACACATACCATTTTCTTCAAAACCCCTAAGGATATGCATAAAAACTTTAATGTTGAGGATTATAGAAATTTATTTTGGACAGTTTTAAACAACTTAACTATATTTGATGAAATTGATTGGCCAAAGGATATCCCAACCGACCCATCGCATAATGAATGGGAATTTTGCTTTAACGGTCAGCCTTATTTTGTTTCTTGTGCAACGCCCGCACATAAATTACGTAAGAGTCGTAATTTTTCTACGTTATTAATGGCATTTCAGCCACGCTGGATATTTGAAGAAATGAACGATTCTACTGTCTTTGGTCGAAAATTAAAGAAGCTTATTCGTCAACGCATTAACGAATTCGATGCTATTCCAGCTCATACTGATTTAAAATGGTACGGGCAAGAAGGTAGTTATGAATGGAAGCAGTATTTTTTAAGTGATGATCAAAGTAGCCCATCGAAATGTCCTTTTTTACGTATGCAATATTCTCTGCACTTCCCACAGAACAATAAACAACATTAAACATGTTTACTGTGTTTTTGCCTTTTCATGACAATCCAAGTAGCAATTCCGATGATGATAATAAAAAGCAGGCTCACGAAAAAACCGAGTCTGCTTGTTTTTTCTCCTAACGTCCCAGACACCGTCACCATAATGAGCAACATCCCCATTGCATTCTTCACATGCTCCCACTTCGACAGTTTCATTAGCTTCATATACGTTACTAATATAAAGAGCCAATTATAAATTAGCATTAAACCAGCAGCTGTAACCAAATATTCAAAAATTTTTTCTGGCATAAGGAAGCCTATAACAATCGTTATAGTTAAACCACTCGCTAAAAAGAGAAATGCAGGAAATGGAATCTTCATTTTCCCTTTTTTCGCTAGAGAGGCTGGGGCATCATGATCCTCTGCGAGTGTAATGAGAATCGTTACGACCGCGTACAAAGAGGCTACCATTGTTGAAAAACCTGCAATAATTAACACGCCATTAAAAATGTCCGCAAAAAAAGGTATGTGATAATCATTTAGAGCTGTAATAAATGGGCTTTCCTTAATATTAAAATCCTTCCAAGAAACAAGCGCCAAAGCTAGCATAATAGCGATGATAAAAATGACAGTTATAGCAATAAGCATCACCTTTCCAGCTTTCGGTGCTTCTTTAGGGTCTTTTAAATCAATGACCATTAAACCCATAACTTCAATTCCGCCAAATGCATAAAAGGCATATAATAGTCCAAGCCATATTCCTTTCACACCTTGTGAGAAAAATTCTTCATAGTTTGCGTATAGTGCATCTAGTGTAGTTGTTTCCGTTTTAAATCCTTTTATTATTAATACAACCGCTACGACAATAAACATCACAACTGCTGCTGCCTTTAACGCCCCAAAAATATTTTGAAAGTTTTCAAAGCCCTTCATCCCCATAAGAATAACAGCTAATCCAAGCGCAGCATAAATAGATGCAGCAACCCATAATGGCAGTGCAGGAAACCAAAGCCTCGTAAAAATACCAAGTGCTGTCAATTGGCTGCCCATAATGAGCATCTCAGAAATCAAGTAAATCCAGCCATTACTAAATCCTGCCCAATTTCCAAAAGCTTGCTTTGCATAAGTACGGAATGATCCCTTATCAGGATTGTCAACTGACATCTTAACAAGAGCATCATAAACAATATACGTAGCAATTGCCGCTAACAAAAAAGGAATCACTACAGCAGGACCACTTTTGTGAATCGCCATACTTGTCCCAAGAAAAAATCCTGTTCCAAGTGTACAACCTATACCGAGAAGCGAAAGCTGCCACCAAGACAACCTTCCTTTACTTGTTTTAGCTGTCATTTTGATCAACCCTCCTGCCTTTTTATTTACTTTCTTAACAACGGCAATGTCATGCAACGAATGCCACCGCCGCCTTTTTCAAGCTCTGATACGTCAACTTTTATTAACTTCTTCTTTTTCAATAGTGGATGCTTCGTCCATTGCTGCTTCGTTGATTGCTTACTAATCAACAGTGTTTCGGGATTGAGATTGATAAAATTGATATCAGGGATTGTATTATATTTTTCAAGCCAGTAAACGTCAAAGCCATGATGATTTAAAAATTGCTCGGTCATTTCAAAACGACTGGTTTGAGCTGTGAACACTTGTACAGGAAAATAACGCATAAAGTTTTTGGCTATTACTAGATTTGCGTTCGCAACATTACAATTCATATCTAAATGAAGTGTATCGGCGCGTCTAGGCAAATCAATAATCCCAATTTCCGAAAATCCCTTTTGGAAAATACGATCCTTCATACTTTTCACAGCCTCTAAAGTAGTTCTCATGCCAATATTAATCAGCACAGCATCCTTATTTAGAATCATCACGTCTCCACATTCTAAAGCAGTAGAAGGTTGCTTATTTAATTTTTCTGGAAACCACTTTTCTAATAGTGCGTGAGCATGTGGATACTCTGGACGCCTTAGTGAGCTTCCCGCCTCTCCAAGAAACAAACTATTTCCTATAACACAGGCTAGATCACGAACGAAGAACCTATTAATTAGTTGCTCACTTACTGTTTTCATATCATTTGGTAGCTCTTTCGAATAGTCAATCACCTTAACACCTGCATTTTCTAACGCTGTCTTAAATTCCATGAAATTCTCCATTGCTTTTTCATGATTGACAGTAGCACTCCATCCTACATTTTCAGCTATTGTTAGATCTGTTACATCCAAATTTGTAGGTGCACAGAGCATAACAACCTTAAGCTCTTCATGCTCCGACCAACAATCCGGTTGAAATGAGTACATATCGTTTCTCCCCCTTTTAAAATACTATCTTTGCTTAGCGTTACCATCAAGATTGCGATTATACAGACAATGTTTAAATGGCTATCAGCTTATATCCTGTCTTTGTATAGTTAAAACAAGGACAGTTACATTGATTCGATTAGAAAAGACTTTTAGGGGCTTGATGGAATTAGGAGAAAGATTAGAAGATACCGTAAAAAGAGAAGTGTTAGAGGAAACAGGTTTGATGATAGATGACCTTAAGTTATTAAATATTTTTTTGGTCGAGGATATTATCTAATGGGAATATAAAACAGTTAGTTATGAAATAAAATTTAGAGAGAAAACTTGTTATTTGTTTTCTCTCATAAGGATGTTTATTTTTTCATCCTTCATCAATGGAAATACTGATGATACGCTTGCTCTGCACCCATTTCGCTTGTATATATTAGTATATCGTTCGTTAACGGATAATACTTCTCCCCAAAAAATAGTGCCAGCTCATGTGGATGATCAGGATTGTTGACTATTGCCGCTTCTTGTATATTTGCTATATCTTGAAAATGTGGGTTACGATAAAAAATGTAGACGATATCCCCTGCATTATATTGGTTTTGCTGCATGTCATCACCTTTCTTATCTTTTTCATTAGTTTGGTTAAAAAAAGCACTTATGATTCAATTTTATTAATATAATATTAGTTTTGTTTATCACTTTCCGGTAAATGGAATCAAAAAAGCAAGTCTCTTTTAAACGGAGACTTGCTTTTTCTTCAGTATTGATAAAAAACGAGACACAACAAGGCCCTTTTTTACCTAACTAGCCTTCAAGCAAAGCCATATACAGTATTTGTTGCCCATTTGTGTCCGCAATGATTGTATAAATATTATTATCATTTGTAGAGTAAATTTCTGTTCCGCTTTCCAGTTGAGTAGCATAAAAATCTTGAAAATTTTTAGAGGAGTTTGTAGTTTTAATAATTTCTCCGATTTTCTTACACTTAATATATTCTATTTCTTTCATCGATTCCAAGCTTGTAGCATTTATATAAATCAAATTATTATATTGAAGAATATCTGCCTGAGAATGTTCTTTAAGAATTGATTTCGCTGTCGGATTCGTATTTATAGCTGGTGTACAACCTACCAAAATGAATATTAGTAAATTACATATGAGTACTGTCTTCCTCATAATTAAAACACCTTCTTTTTAAAACGATTTGAAACAACAGGCGCTTACTATTTCAACTTTTCCATAACACCTCGCAACTTTTAAGCCATCGTCTTCTTCATTTGCACTTGCTCTGTCTTTACTACAAGCCCATGTTCCATCAAATAACTCGTGGCTGGATTACTTAATGGAAAGTTAACCGTTGCTAGTTTTACTTTGTGATTTGTAATGCTTGCGATAAAGTGTGGAATATAGTCTACAGTGCCTTTCTCCAATAACTCTAATTGATACAGCACTATGTGGTCGATCGCGCCATCCGTATCGAATACAATTCTATATAACATATAGCCAATCGCCTCATTATTCATGTTGAAAAATACTTTAGCTTCTCCTTGTTTATTACTTTGCCAGCTACATTGCCAAGGAACATCTTCCTGATAAAAGGTTAAATACGGAAGCTGCTCTGGCCGAATGGTTTCCACATGAATGGCGTTTTGCTCCTCTATTTTTGGTGCAAATTCGCCACTTAAAAATAGCAATTGATTTGTGATTGTATATCCGTATTTCTCATACAACGCAATAGCAACTTTATTCTCTTTAATAGCTTCAAGCGTTGCAATCTCCACATTCTCTCTTTCATAAATAGCGATAGTTTCTTCCATTAAAGCACGAGAAATACCTTTACCACGATAGTCTGGAGAGATACCTGTTCCTCCATTCCAAGAAGTTTTCTTACCATCAATTTGTCTAATGCCGTTTAATACAATACCTACGGGATTATTATGTTCAAATGCGACGATTGAAAGCTCTGGCGATAGTCCTTCTCCAACGAGTCGATTTAAAAACATCTCTTCATTCATTTCTATTTGTACAAAATACCCCTCAAAGCCTTTATTCCAAGTTTTTAAAGTTTCTTCTAAAGTGCACTGTGATACTGTTTTTATTTCCATGTTTTTCTCCCATCCCTTTATCATCAATTATGCCTCGAAATAATTGTACGCGGAATCAGCTTTGTGTGTATTTAGGCCTACAATGAAGAACACCCATTCCGCGACATCCATACTGAAAGAAGTTTAATTTGTGCTATTCCCTAAAAAAGATAGATCTTCTAAAGTTAATTTTTTTATTATTTCATAACCATTTCCAGGACCTTTGGGCTCGACAATAACCATTCCCATATTCGCAATATTCCCTAATCCAACATCTTCGGGAAAGCTATGGGCAATGATCACTTGATTCAGCCCCTGCGGCGGCTTTCTTTCTAACACCGATTGAAGGTTTGATAATATATTTGTTTTTTCAATGCTAGAGATATGCCCACCCAATTTATAAATCTCATACCCTATTGGATCAATTCGGATATAGGCATACGGAAATGCTAGCTGTGCTGTTTCGATTGTACGACAAAAAGGACTTGCGACAATCGGTGAATGGATCGGAACTTGAAAATAGCGAAGCAGCTGTCCAAAGTAAATTGCCTCTCTCCGCCCGAATTCAGACAAATTTCTTTGAGTAACACAATCTTGGAAATTTAAATTTGGCTGGTCTACCCCAACCGTTGCTTGACCATGCCTAGCATACAAGATGAATCCACCCTTTTTCAATAAATCAAGGATTGATTTATCCAAATATTTCAACCCCCTCCCTATAGAATACCATTTCGATTATTAGTAATATATGAAATGAATAGCTCAAAAAATGTGAAAGTGAAAGTCAAAGCAGCTTTTCGCATAAAAAACTTTATTTATAGTGAAAAAAACTTTAGCCACAGGCGTTTTTGTGCTATAGCGAAGCAACAACGTAAGTAGCATTGTTTTTCAATCAAAAATAAAACTTCCTACAATTTTCTGTAGGAAGTTTAGAAATTTACTTTATTGGAATGATTACTGTTGCAGTTGTCTCTAAATGTTTTGATGAATCAATAGAAATTTGACCGTCGTACTTATTAACAATTTCATTCACAATAAACAAGCCCTGCCCTCTTATTTTACCATTTCCTGGTTTCTTTGTAGAAAATCCTTGCTTGAATATTTGCCCTGCTTCTTTAATATTTGGTCCGGTATTTGTAACCTTAAATTCATATTGCTTATCATCGGCTTTACAGCCAATTGTAATTTTTCGTTGCTCTTCCGGTAATTCATTTGTCGCATCAATCGCATTATCTATTAAATTCGACAAGATTTTGATTAAATCCGTTGTTTTAATTTTATTAAATGTATCCTGCGAGACAGTGAAATCCATATCAATATTATGATTTTGTGCAGTTAGTTTTTTCGTTTGTAATAATATCGCCAAGCCAGGATGATCAATATTTAATTTGAGAGACTTAATTGTCTGAACCTCTTTGGATAGTGAAGATAAATATTGCTTGGCCTGATCAGGTCTATCTAATTGCAGAAATCCATGCAATACTTGTATGTGATTTGTAAAATCATGTCTTAAAGAGGACACGGATGTGATTAAAGTTTTAATTTCTGCTTGATATGTATCTTCTGTTGCTCCAACTTCCTTCGCTACTTCTTTTTGATACCATCTCTGTAAGAAGAAAACAGAGCCGATAACGATTAAAATAAGTACACCATTAAAAATAAAGACATAAAGATTGTCTTCGATCACTTTTCCCTTGATGCCATTTAATGTGTCTGCACTAATATCAATACCTAGGTATGCAATAGCTTTCCCTGTTTCATCCTTAATAGGTGCACCAACAGTTAAGTAGGAGCCATATATAGAATCTTGTATTACATCTGTTATAAATGTTTCTCCATTATAAGCTCTTTGCACTTGCATCTCGGGTACTGTACAGTCCATTCCAATATAAAAGCCTTTAGATTCAGGTGGTAAACCCATAATCATTGCTTTGGATACCTTTGGATTATCAATCTCTAATGTATAAACAAATAAGGCACCTATTTTTAATCTTGCATCATTTAAGTAATTTCTTAATTGCCAATAATAATCGTTTTCCACAGGGTTATCTAAAAATTGTTTGTACGCCTCTACATCAATAGTCGATGCGATAGAAATAGCCGCTTCTAGACTTTGGTTGGCTATTGACTCTTCTACTGTCTTTTTCATCTTTATAAAGGATGAAAAGATGTTTAAACTTGTAAACAATACTAATAAGAGAGTTGATAGTATTAAAATTAGTCTTATTTTTCGTGTTTTCATACAAACTGGTACTTCCTCATCTATAAAATAAATATCGCCTTAATTTAGTTTGGGCTTAATTTTCGCATAAAAAAAATAACAGTTGTCTTATTCAAAGTATACTTTCTACTAGGGAAACATTTATATCCAACAATTCTATTATTTAAATTTCATCATTAGCGTAGTAATTTACTCTGCCTTTTAAAGTCGCAAGATTATTCAACAGCATTGGCTATCTACTCGCCCTACTTAAAAGCACCTCCCCGATTTATTAGTAAAATACCTACGAATTCAGAATTCTTCGCCTCTCTAAATAAGAATATTGGTTCTCATTTTATCACTACATGAGCGTTTTGGCTATCAAAAACCGACATTTTTCGCACTTACTATTTGACTATTTCCTTCTTATTTCCCAGGTTGAATAGGCTGTTAGGGACTGATTAAATTTTAAAACAATTTTTTTACTTCGAGGGACGTATGTACAGGTCGCAACCATTAGTTTAATGATCCTTCTCTAGAAGGTAAACTAAAAAGAAGAACAATATTCGTTTCTCTTTTGATCTAATGTGGTCAGTTTTCTATATTCATCATAAAGCTTCCAAGTGAAAATAGAACATATAAAGACCAGGCCTATAAAGACCTGATCTCTTCATGCTAAGTATTTATTTTTTTCTTACTCGATGTCTTTGTTTCATCCTGTACATTTAAAAATTTTGGTCGCATACGATACCCTGAAGGAGATAAGCGAACTAAAGATTTTTTAATATCCTGCCAATTTAAATCTGCGCCCATATTTAAGTATGGAACACCTAGAACCCGTATATTGGCAGTATAAAGCAAGATGAAAAACACCGAAACGAAGAATCCAAATAACCCAAAAAAGGCCGATGCTAAAATAATAATTACCCTGAGAATGCTCATTGCGGATACAATAGATTGATTGCCAAGTGTAAAGGCAGCAATACTTGAAGTAGCTATAACTACAATCATGGACGGGCTCGTAACACCCGCTTTAATAGCAGCGTCACCTATTATCAACCCCCCAACAACACTTATGGAACCACTAATAACATTGGGTAAATGTATATTTGCCTCTCGAAATATTTCAAACATAAAAAGCATCATTAGTGTTTCAAGAATTGTTGGAAATGGGAGGCCTGTTCTAGACTCAACAACTGTTGCCAATAGAATGAATGGCAATTGATTTTGGTGGTAAGTTGAAAGTGCAAGCCAAAAACCTGGTAAAAGTATACTTATTAAGATCGCTATTATTCGGAGTATACGCTCCATTGAACTTACAATAATTGGATATTCGTTATCCTCACCGGATTTAAAGAGTAACATTGTATTGGCAGGTGTAATAACAGCGTATGATACACCATCAACTATGATAATCACTCGCCCTCTACTTAAAGCTTGTACAGCATAATCAGGGCGTCCAGTATAATCATGTCTAGGAAGGATTTTAGCACTCTGTTCAATTCTTTCCATCAATAAATCCCCACTAAATACAATATCCGCATCAATTCGTTGCAGCTGTGATTTTATTTTCTCAAGCATCTTTTGATTGACGACATCTTCAAAATAAAGTACAGCTACGGTTGTTTTGGAGCGTTTACCAAGTTCGTATGTTTCAACACTTAATGAATTTGTAGGTACTCGTTTTCGTATTAAAGCAATATTGATAAAAACATCCTCAATAAAATCATCTCTAGGGCCTCTGACAACTAATTCAAGAGTTGTTTCTTTAGGCTCCCGATTTGGTTTTTTAGCGATATAACTTGTATACAACAAATTCAGATGTTCAAAATATAGTAAAACATGTCCTTTATAGACTCTTGTCATGGCATCATTTTTACTTGTTATTCTCTGCAGATGAGGAATGTGTAAATTTGTTTGTATATGTTCCTCTAACAATTCATCCGATGCTTCCGTAAATAATGATTGTACCCGTTGTACTATCACGGTCTGCAGTAACCGCTCATCGATCATCGCTTCACATTTTATCAAATGTACTTTATGTTGTTGAAAGAAATACTCTTGAAATATCACATCAGCAGAGCGTTGAAATAGCGACTTCAAAGATTTCAAATTTAACTCCTGTTCCATTGAAGAAATATCCCTCATCTCCTACTGAGCCAGCTCCAAATTAGTACATTTATGAGTAATAACATAAATACACTTAAGGATATTTTCTCCATGGTTTAAAAAAATATTCAAAATACTTCCTCAGAATTATTTTCTATGATCTACGATTTATCCAATCATCTTTTTTAAATTTGCCATTTCAATAGCAGACATTGCCGCGTCATAGCCTTTATTTCCTGATTTAGTCCCCGCGCGCTCAATCGCTTGTTCAATATTTTCTGTAGTAACAATGCCAAAAATAACAGGTACATTTGTAGTTAGTGACACATTTGCAATACCTTTTGCGGATTCATTACATACGTAATCATAATGTGTTGTTGAACCACGGATTACTGTACCTAATCCAATAATTGCATCATATTTTTTTGTTTCAGCTAACTGTTTCGCGATGAATGGAACTTCAAATGCACCTGGAACCCATGCCACATCGATAGCATTCTCATCCACACCATGACGTTTTAAACCATCTAATGCACCGTCTAATAATTTGCTTGTAATAAATTCATTGAAACGACCTACTACGACCGCTATTTTTAAATCTGTACCAATTAATTGTGCTTCAAAAGTGTTTCCCATTTTTCTTATCTCCTTTTTATGGCTCATCACCATATGCTGATTGATTTCCGATTGGGCGCTGGAGGTGTCCGATGAGCGCTTTACTTATGATGCTCGCTCCACCGTGACACTGATCCCTACGAGTCGCCCAGCCGGAACGGAAATCAACTATATACATGGTATAGGTATTAATACCTTTTGGTGATCAGCCTTTTTTTATATTGTTATTGTGTTTTCATCCATTATTTGTTGACGACGATATGTTACTAATGCTTCAATTGAAATCATTTTTAATTGATGTTGTGCTGCATATTTAACAAGGTCGTTAAAACGTAGCATTTTGCCATTGTCGCCCATTATTTCGCATATAATGCCCGCAGGAATACTATTACAGAGCTTGGCCAAATCAATTGTAGCTTCTGTATGTCCTCTACGCTCTAATACACCATTGTCCTTTGCTATTAACGGAAATACATGGCCTGGTCTATGAAAATCTGCAGCTTTTGCTTGGGGTTCTATCATTTTTTGTATAGTCATTGCCCGTTCAAAGGCGCTGATTCCAGTTGATGTGTTTACATGATCTATACTAACGGTAAATGCCGTTTGATGATGGTCTGTATTCATACTTACCATAGGATTTAATGCTAATTTTTGTGCAAGTTGCTGAGAAATCGGTGTACAAATAAGACCTCTTCCATAAGTCGCCATAAAGTTAATGGTTTCGGGAGTCATAAATTCCGCAAGTGCTAGTAAATCCCCTTCGTTTTCTCGGTCCTCATCATCTACGACAATAATGATCTTACCTTGTTTTAAATCCTCGATTGCTTCTTCAATTGAATGTAGCATTATTGCCACCTCCTGTTAGAAAATGTTGAATCAATTAATGCCTCGGCATATTTCTTTCCGATTCCGTGACATCCGCTGAAGGCTTTAACTTCTTTCTGCTGAGCGAAGTTAAAACCCGTTTTGCGCTAAGAAATCCCTTGTAATGGTCGGTGGTTCCTGTCCACTCTTAAGTTGATGCAAAATGTATTTTCCAACTAAATCGGTTTCTACATTGACGAGCTCACCAATCTTCTTCTTACCTAAAATGGTTTCTTTGTATGTGTGGGGTATTAAAGATACTGTGACACTATTATTCTCAACGTGGAAGAGTGTTAAGCTCGTTCCATCAATTGTGATGGAGCCCTTTGGAATACAGAAGCTCGTTAACTCCTTTGATAGCTCGATATCAATATAGACTGCATTTGCTAACGGCCGCTTTCGCACTACTTTCCCTACCCCGTCTACATGCCCGGATACGAAATGACCACCGAAACGACCATTAGCTGACATTGCACGCTCCAAATTTACCGGATCTCCAATTGCGAGCTGCTGTAAATTTGTTGCGCTCACTGTCTCAGGCATGACATCCATCGTTAGCTCTTGTTCAGTAAAATGGATCACTGTTAAACAAACACCATTGACCGCTATACTGTCCCCAAGCTTTACATCCTCTACCATTTTCTTTGAAATAACAGTAATTTTCATACTTTGTCGATCGCTTTGCAAGGTTTTTACGGTGCCAATATCCTCAACAATTCCTGTAAACATTTTTTCACCTACTTTCATTCATTTAATCATTTTTGTTCAAACAAAAAACCCCTTAGATTTAAGGGGTTTGGGAGTGCATATACATAAGACGTCAACAAATAAACCTCATGGATATAAAATTTTTCCATAGGCTATCATCTCGTCGTTCTTCTCCCATCCAGACTGTCACTGTCGGTTTTGGATTTGCACCAAATCAGCTTGCGCTCACGGACTTTGAATTGCTTCATCACCGCCGATTGGGAATTTCACCCTACCCCGAAGAACTACTCTATTCAATTTTTTAGCCAAATAAAACAAAAACTACTTCCCAACTAGACGATGGGAAGTAGTTAACAAAGCGTACTCAAATAAACCTTATAAACTCAAGCGAATTTAAAAAGCACATACTTTTATCCTTCTCCCATCCAGACTATAACTGTCGGTTTTGGATTTGCACCAAATCAGCTTACGCTCACGGACTTTGAATTAACTTCATCACCGCCGATTGGGAATTTCACCCTACCCTGAAGGATATTTTTATTTAGCTATTTCTTACAATAACACTATTTTATTTTATTATCCAGATAATTCTTCACAAATTTTTTTCAATATTTTATTTCGCATTCGTAAGCTCGCGCTGTCTAGTACCCAAATTTGCCCTGAGCTTATTTTACACATTGTTTTATATCCAAATTAAAGGTTTTTGGAAATCACATTTTAATTATGCTATAACTAACTTAGTATGCCATTAGCCATGACTAAAATTATTTTGGAACCTCTATTCAATTAGCACGTTACTTTATAATGGCACTTTTTTATCTGCTTGACCAAAAAATCAGAGTAAAAATTGTGAGTCATTGTTCGTGTCAGCACTAACTATGACTATAACGCAACATGATTAGGTTCCCTTTTCTCATCGGAGGTTTTATATTGCAAAACATCTTGAAAAAAAAATCTTATTACAACATTATATTTTATACTTTTGTTGTAATTTGCTTTATCGCTTCAGTTTATTTCGTTTATCACAACGAAGTATTTTATGATCGATCAATTGCAGAAGTTATAAAAACGGAATTAAAAGAATCAAACCCTGTAACAGATATGTATGAAAATGAAGATCGTTTATCTACTCAGTTTATAACAGCTGTTTTAAAAAATGGGGAAGAAAAAGGGAAGCTTATTCATTTTACAAATGAGTATTCAGCTTCTGGTGCCTACGATCAAGAGTACCATGTTGGGAATAAATTATTTGTTTCCATTAAAGCAAATACAGACAAAAATGGAGATTTAACGGGGACTATTTTAGATGTAAAACGTGATCAGTTTATCTTAATAGTAGCGTGGATTTTTATTTTTGCGTTGTTGATTGTTGGTAAAAGACAAGGTTTATTTTCAATCATCAGTTTAATAGTAAACTCTCTTGTATTATCCTTCGCATTGGATTTATATGTACAATCAAATTTAAATTTGATATTTATAAGCGGGGTATGTGTTCTTTTATTTACCGTCATATCCTTACTACTTATTAACGGCTTGAATGAAAAAACATATGCAGCGGTTGTTGCAACACTTATAGGGACATTTATTTCGTTATTGATTAGCGCTTTAGTTCTGTGGATGACTAACGAGAATGGGCTACGATATGAAGAAATGCAATTTTTAACGCGACCTTATCGAGTGATTTTTATAGCAGGGCTATTTATTGGGGCACTAGGAGCTGTAATGGATGTCTCCATTACAATGACTTCCTCAATGTTCGCTTTATTTGAACAAAATGAAAATATCTCTGACCAAGCACTGAAAAGCTCAGGAATGGATATCGGGAAAGATATTATGGGAACAATTACAAGTATTTTGTTCTTTGTTTATATATGTGGTTCAATTCCTATGTTAATTTTATATTTAAAAAATTCTTATCCATTAGGACAAACACTTTCCTTAAACCTTTCGTTAGAATTAGCTCGTGCACTAGCAGGTGGAATTGGTGTTGTTTTAACGATTCCGATCAGTCTATATACTTCTATTTTTTTCATTAATCGAAAGAGGGCAAAATAATGAATGTATTAGTTTGGTTAAGTGCCATTTTATTCATATTGATGATCGTTATTGGTGGAAAAAAAGGAGTACGGTCTTTTCTATCTTTATTTTTGAACTTTGGGGTACTCTTTATTACAATCTTTTTAATGACCAATCCTAAGAATAGTCCGGTTATATTAACGCTTATTGCCTGTACCGTCATAAGTTGGATTAGCTTATTTTTTATAAATGAAATGAGTAGTAAAACGATGACTGCTTTCATTTCTACAATGATTACGATTGTAGTTTTATTACTTTTCATTGTTTTTGTTACGGAAAAATCAATGATTCGAGGATTTGGGGAAGAATCAACAGAAGAAATTAGCATATTTTCACTTTATATAGGGGTTAACTTTGCGCAAATTGGAGCCTCCGTCATTATTATGAGTACCATTGGTGCAATTTTGGATGTTGCCATTTCCATTGCCACTTCCATGCATGAGATTCTTCACCATAATCCTGCAATAAGTAGAAAAAAACTATTTACATCAGGTTTAAGCATCGGAAAGGACATTTTAGGTACAGATACAAATACTTTATTCTATGCTTTCTTTGGTGGATATCTAAGCCTACTCATTTGGTTTAAAGATTTATCTTATTCAATTGGTGAAATTTTAAATTCTAAAGTATTTGCCACTGAAATTATTATGATTTTTTGTGCAGGGATTGGTATCGCACTGATCATTCCTATTACATCTTCGGTAAATGCCTATTATTTAACAAAAAAACGAGAAAAAACAGAAAATGCTTCACAATAGACTGTACCTGTCACTCGTTTGCTATGCGAACGAATGACAGGAATTTTACATAATAAAATTATCTGAAAATTCAGCAATCAGAAGGCTTTACATTAGAAAAATTTATTTAGAAAAAAATATTGCTCATTTAGAGTTCTTTGTAATACTTTGTTTCATATCCTGTATAATCATGTCACTTTTTTTAGTATAGGCAGTAACATTTTCAAGAAAGAAACGTCTTTACAATTAGATGATAAAGGAGAAAATTTGTAATGAAATATATTATCTTTGATTTTGATGGAACATTGGCAGATTCTACGGCAGTGTTTGCGTCGGCTTGGAATACAATCGCGCAAAAATATAAATTTAAAGGAATCGAGTTAAAGGAAATTGAAGCATTGAAAAAATTATCTATAGCGGAACGAAGTAAATTATTCGACTTCCCTATGTATAAATTGCCCATGATTTTACCTCAGTTTTATCGCTTGTATCGCCAGTCATTAAATGATGTTCATCTTTATGATGGTATGAAGGAAGTCCTGTTGGAAATTGATAAAAGGGGTTATAAGATCCTTATTATTTCCTCCAATTCACAGGAGAACATTTTAGAATTTCTAAAAATGAACGGCATCCATTGTGTATCAGACGTTCTTTGTTCAAACCGTATTTTTGGAAAGGATAAAGTGATAAAGAAATTTTTAAAGGACTCAAGCATTACATCGTCAGAAGTTTTATACATTGGTGATGAGCAAAGAGATATCGTAGCCTGCAAAAAAGCGGGTGTGCCTATCATTTGGGTTGGTTGGGGATATGACGCTATTGAAGTTGTACAACATGAGGAACCCGATTACAAAGTTGCTAAACCGCAAGAAATTTTAACTATCATATAGACGAAAAGGATAATAGCGAATATTTTGCTATTATCCTTTTATAATGATTAAGCCTTTACTTCGCTAATATGCATTAATTTTTCTGATACGCTGTTAATTCCTTTATAAGCATCGGTTAATTCATACATACTCACTGAAAATTGCTTGGTAAACGTTGCGATTTGATTTGCTGATTCATTGACTTGATCAATAGAATGTTTAATGTTTTCTAATTGGTTTGTAATGCTTTCGGCACTTTCCGTACTACTTTGTGACATTTTCTGTATTTCAGAAGCGACTACTGCAAAGCCTCTCCCATGCTCACCTGAGCGAGCAGCCTCGATAGATGCATTTAATCCAAGAATTTTAGATTTCATAGCTAAATCTTTTACTAAATGAACAATCGTATTGATTTGTTGAATATCGCCAGTCATTGATCCCGAAAACTCGGATAGCTCTCCCAAGCGATTGGATACATCAACACTTGCCACTGCTAACTCTTCATTCGTTGCGGTCATTTCTTCAACAGCACTCGAAAGCTCAGTTGCTAATAAACGCATACTATCCATTTTTTCATTCGAAATAATGGCACTTAACACACCGATTACTTTTCCACCATCAAAAATAGGCTGTGCAGAGGCAATATACGCCAGTCCAAAGCCCTCAGAACCTCGCTCTTCCCGAATGAACTTTCCTTGGCTTAGAGACTTTTCAGTTGTTGTTCCACGATACTTGACTACAGGATCCCCAACTTTAATCTTTAAGTCTACTTGTTTACCTGGCTTGTAGCCGATGACCTTCTCAGTATCAGCCACTATAATACAAGCATCATCTGGATATGTAACTTGGTAAAAATCGATAGAATCTATTGCTGCCTGGAGTTTTGCATGCATTATTTTTCCCCTTCTCCCATAACACGATTATACTAAAATCCCTCAATTTAACTATAGCATGACAATTTAAAAAAGACACCTTAAGCTAAAGTGTCTTTGGAAAACTACTACGACCTTTTCAAGATTTCTACATATTTCTCTGCAGTTCTTACCTCAACTGTTAGCGAATTTTTACTATAGTTTGCTTTGATCAAAAACGGTACGTTAGTTGTATTTTGAAATCTAAAATCTAAACCACCATAAGAAACAGTAGCGTCTCTCCCTTTTGGAACATACCCAACATCTAAAGAATGATGATGCCGTTCAACAAATTTTACAGGTACTTGATCAACTGCGTTAAATAAAGTTGAAGACGTTTGACAAATACCTCCCCCAATGCCCATCACAACCTTTTTGTTAATAATTTCTGGTGCGGGCTGATATCCATTCGCTTCATCTCTAGGTCCAACGACTGTATTAAACGAGAAATAATCTCCACTTCCAACGATAACATTATTGATGGCCTTCGCAGAAAGCTCGATATTTTTATTTCTACCAACATCATGGGTATTGAAGTATGTTGTATAGGATGCCACTACTACATTTTCTAACAAAGGAATATCTTCTAAATAATAGCCACTTTCTGTAATAATAAGGGGCATCTCCACTTTACCCCCGGTAGCCGATGCTTCTAATATTCTTTCTACTAATTCACTTTCTTTTAAAACAATTAACGGACTACCTTTCATTATTTTCCCATGATCGTCCAGCTTATCGAGGATCATACGTTTATCATAGCCAACCGTTTTTTCATTCCCTCTCGCCAACTTTTTCGCTAATTGCTCAATTTGTTTCGTATACGATTGTTGATCACGCTCATAGCCCATGTCTTTCGGTGAAATTGTTTGTATGATGACTTTCGTTGAAGGATCTATAATTTCAACAACGACAGGCTCTATTGGTTGTTGTTCTGCAGTAACTGGCTTTTTTAAATCCTCAGCTTTTTGCTCTGACTCTTGCATTTGTTGTTCTTGCTTTTTGTCATCCGCAGTTTTCCCCTGGCAGCCAACTAGCCCAATTGTACAAAGAATACATAATGTGGTCATCCACTTCTTTTTCAAATAAAACACCTACCTATCTTCATACTACAGAGACATCTTATTCGTGTATTGCTGATAGTGTGTTTCATTTCATCATTTTTATTTGTTTAAAAAAAGAAGGTCACGGTACATCTTTATCCGTTTTTTCATTTAGCAAACTTCACAGAAAACCTATAGATTAAAACGATATAAATCCAATCATAAATAAAGATTGCCAGCGAAATAATAGTAATTAATGGTGTTCTAAAATACAAATAGAAGCCAACTGCAGCAAACACAGTTCCAATCATTTTACAAACGGCGATGCCCATTGATTGACCACTTAAATTTCCTCTTTGTATGAATAAGGCGATAAAAAGCCCTGACATCATCAGATTTTGGAAAAATGCGGCGTATATGCCTGCCATATCATCGAATTCATACATCATCGCTAAAATCGTAAAAAAGCTTACTACGAGTGTTATAAAAAAAGATGCATAAAATACCTTTCTCGGAATAATTTTTTTAAATTCCTTATAACCATAAAGTAAAAATTGCATCAGAATGAAGATATCCAAAAGAAACCACAAGAAAGTAAGAATCCTTTGCAAGTCATTTATTGGGTGAATAAATGAAAAAATAAATTCCCATGAAATATTGGCACAAATTGCGGCCATAGGCATTCCATATCTCTTATCCTTTATGCCTTGTTTAATGATTAATATATATGTAATAATCCAAAAGAACCACATACAAAAATGGCAGATTAATAGAAGTTTTTCTTGAGTCATTTTTACACCTTCCTTCATTTATGATTCTTCGATACTATATGTGAAGAAATCTATTCTTTATGTCTAAAAAAATTGTAGAAGGATATGTAATTACTGAAAGCTCTTAAAATCCTAAGCGTAAGCGCCTATACATTCATGGACCAATCATATATAGTAAGACGAGGTGATGATATGAAAACTAAAATTTATTTTGATAATGACCAATTTATCGCAGGCACTACCTTAAAGGATGACATCGAGCTAGAACATAACAATATGGCACTGCATACTTGTTTAAATGAAGCTGATGTCCTAGAAAATCGAAAAAAATTAGCAACTTCTTTAGATTGCGACTTAAATCATTTTGTATGCACGCAACAAACGCATAGTGCTAATTTCCAAAAGGTCACGATTTCGGATAAAGGACGTGGCGCTGAAAAGATGGACAATGCCATTAGGAATACCGATGCACTTTATACAGTAGAGCCTAATTTACTTTTATGTAGTTTTACAGCCGATTGCGTCCCTGTCATTTTTTATAATGAGGTCAAGGGCCTTGTTGGCGTGGTTCATTCAGGCTGGCAAGGCACTGTCAAGGAAGTAACATCAAAGCTTTTCCAGCATTTGATAGAGCATGAGCATTGTAATCCGCAAGATTTTCATGTACAAATCGGTATGGCACTCAGTCAGCAGAAATTCGAGGTAGATGCAGATGTTTACGATAAATTCCATAGTCTAGGCTATGCGGAGGATTTTATATATTACAATGCAGAAACAAATAAATATCATATCGATAATCAACAAACGGTCAAAAAACAATGTGAGCTTGCAGGTATTCCTTCTAAGCAAATTTCGATTGATTCAACGTGCACATTTCTTAGCCCAGATGGTTTTTCCTACCGCCAAGATAAACAGACTGGTAGACATTTAAGCTTTATTATGCGCAAAGAACAGTAGTTAAAAGGGACAATCCACTATTGATAATAAGCAAAAAGGATGTATCTCATAGTAGAGAAATACATCCTTTTTACATTTCATTATTTATTAACGGGACGATTTTTTCCAATTCTAAAAACATAATAGCTCATGATCACAAGAACTAAGAAAATAATGCCCACAATAAGTGAAACTCTAGTATCATCATTAATCCACATACCGATTAGCACCATTATTAAAAAGGCAATCGTTATATAGTTTGTAAATGGTGTAAAGGGCATTTTGAATGGGTGCTTGGAAAGTTGTTCACCTTTAATTTTTCTAAATCGTAGTTGACTGATTAAAATAATAAACCACGGAACCATCCCCGGTAAAACACTAGCACTGTATACATAGACAAATAAATTTCCTGGTGCAATATAACTTAAAATAACGCCGATAAACAATCCGATTAGCACGCCTGCAGTGCCAAATATCGGAACACCATTTTTAGAAAGCTTCGCAAAAAATTGTGGTGCTTGTCCATTCATGGCAAGTGTATATAGCATACGTCCAGCACTATAAATTCCACTATTACAGCCTGACATTGCTGCTGTAATGACCACAAAATTAATAATACCTGCCGCAGCGGTAATTCCAACCTTTGCAAAAGTTGCAACAAACGGGCTACCAATCGTGCCTAACTCATCCCACGGATAAACCGTTACAATGATAAAGATTGCACCGATATAAAATATTAAAATACGCCAAATAATACTTTGAATCGCATTCGTTATAGTTTTTTGAGGATTTTTCGCTTCTCCTGCTGTAATTCCAATGAGCTCAACACCTTGATAGGCTGCAACTACTAATGATAACGCAAAGAAGAAACCTGTCCAGCCGCCAGTAAAGAAACCTCCATGATTCCAAAGATTCGATAATCCGATTGCCACGCCCCCATTACCAATCCCGAAGAAAATAAGACCAAAGCCTGCAATAATCATTAAAACAATCGTTACTATTTTAATCATAGCAAACCAAAACTCAAATTCTCCAAAAGTTTTAACAGAAATAAAGTTGGCCACACCTAAAATCACCATGGCGATCAATCCTGGAATCCATGCTGGTAAATCAGGATACCAATACTGCATATACGTGCCTACTGCTATAATCTCTGACATCCCAACAATAACCCACTGAAACCAGTTACTCCACGCTGTTAAATAACCTGCTAATGGGTGTATATATTTATAGCCAAATGTTGCAAAGGAACCCGTACTCGGCTCCATATAAAGCATTTCTCCCATTGCTCGCATAATGAAAAAAATAAATAGACCTGCTATAGCATATGCAAGGAGCACGGAAGGTCCTGTCCACTGAATAGCACTTGCAGACCCCATAAACAAGCCCACGCCAATAGTGCCTCCAAGAGCAATCATTTGGATATGACGTGCATCTAATCCCCTTTTTAATTCTTTATTTGCCACTCAAACTACGCCTCTTTCTCTGAAGTTCTTCTACGATGAATTATTTTATAATAATAATCAATTCTATCAAAAAACACAATTGTATTTTTAGGAAAAACAAAAATGATCACGGCAAAAATCCATCACCGCTTCGGCAAGTCTATCCACGTTTTTGACGGCTCTATCCACGTTTTTGGCGGTTCTATCCGTCACTTTGACGATTATATCCGTCACTTCGGTGGTTCCATCCGTCGCTTTGACGATTCTATCCGTCACTTTGATTTCTATCCGTCACTTCGGCGGCTCTATCCGTCACTTTGACGATTATATCCGTCACTTCGGATTCTATCCGTCGCTTTGACGATTCTATCCGTCACTTTGATTTCTATCCGTCACTTCGGTGGTTCCATCCGTCGCTTTGACGATTCTATCCGTCACTTCGGATTCTATCCGTCACTTCGGCGGCTCTATCCGTCGCTTTGACGATTCTATCCGTCACTTGGATTCTATCCGTCGCTTTGACGATTCTATCCGTCACTTCGGTGGTTCCATCCGTCGCTTAGTCGATTCTATCCGTCACTTTGAGGGTTCTTTCCGTCACTTTGGAGTCTATCCATCACTTCGACTGTTCTATCCACGATTTTGACCGTTCTATACGTCACTTTGACGACTCTATCCACATCTTTGGCTGTCATTACAGTTGGATAGCCGTTATCAGCAACATATTCCATAAAAAAACTCTATTTCATTAAATGAAATAGAGTTACCTTTGTTATTGCAATAACGTCTGTTCTTGAAGCTTTGCGGAGAAATATTTGCGTGCATCTGCTGTTAGAATTTGTAGCAGGATCACTTCTTCTTGACGGGCAAATTCTACAAACATTCCACTTAAATTTTCATAAACATATTGGATTTTATAGCCGCTATCTAAATAATGATCCACTTTTTTGATTTCCTCTGTGCTTTTTTGATGTTCTGACATGCAATCACCTCACCTTGGTGTTTAATTTTTATTCTGCACCTTTTAACAGCGGATCTGGTTGTTCAGCGATTTCATCTTCATCGGGGACAACAATTGGAGCAGGCGCTTGTTGCTGTCCAAATAGTTCATCCAAATTGTGTCCAGCTGTAATTCCCAAATATTTTGCATCACTTGGATCTTCTAGCTCAGCTTGAGGGTATTTTTTGAACCACCAATACTTCGCTAGTACATAATATACAAATGCCCCCACCAAGAATCCTACTAATGAAGAATACGTGGAAAATATATTTGCCATTACTCCACCGATAATCCAAGCGATTAAGCCGGCTAAGTTAAAGCCATTCAAATACTTATACTGACCCTTTAATTCATAAAGTGCTTTTACGTGCACACGACGTTTACGAATTAAATAATAATCAGCAAATAATATCCCAACAATTGCTGTTAAAATACCCCCGATAATCAAAAGTGCATTGACTAACACATCAAATAAGCTCCAAGGCTGTGCTAGAATACCAATGATTCCTGCAATAACAACCCCAACCCAAAACGGCACTTTCGGACCACCGAGATTTGAGAAAATTGTTGCCGCTGGGATCACATTTGCAGAGGTGTTAGTTGACCATTGAGCTAATACAATCATTAATAGTAAAATCCCTAAAATAAAGCCACTTGCACTTTGCTGTAATGCATTGATAGGATCTGCAGAGGCAACGGCCATATAGCACACAGCACCAATTGTTACAATGAACGTATTTGTAATCGGCATGACGATTAATGAGCCAACAAGTTGTGTTTTGTTGCGTTTGAACCAATTTCGTTCATTTTTTGGTGCTTTAAAGAAGCGAGAAAGTGAGGGCATATCGGCTGCTAGCGTCGCCCAAAATCCCATATTCGCCATAATCACTACCATAAATGCAGTGAAGGCTGTAAATCCTGTTGTTGGTGCTTCCACCCACGTCCAAATATTCTTCCCTTGAGCTACCGCAGTATCTGCCAATGTATGATACATCCAGCATGAAATTAAAATAATAACTGGCGCTGCCAAATCTGCAAAGCGTTCAATAGATTTAATCCCGAGTGATGTATTAAATAACTGAAGTGCTGCAAAGACAATGAAACAGATAAACCAATTATCAAAACTAAAAAGTAAATTTAAAATACCGTTTATAGCTAATGCTCCAAAATACGTGTTTAAACCAAACCAACAGGCAGCCGTTACACCACGAACAAGTGACGGAATATGTGTGCCAAATGTACCGAACGGAGCACGCATGTAGACGGGGAATGATAACCCATGTTCAATGCCTATATCACCAATTAACGTCATCAACACACCAATTAAACACGAGCCAATCAACGTTGCTAAAATTACCATTGGCAATGGTAAGCTTATGATGGCTGAGCCACCGATTGCAAAAGCCGCTAATACAATTGCCATACCTATCCAAATTACTGCAAAACCAAATGTTCCAATATTTCTTTGTTGATGTGTCACTGGAAGTAAATCTGGGGATTTTAAATAATTCCCTTCACGTTCCATATAATCTCTCCTTTTTTTCCAATTTTCGTGACAACTTACATGGGGTCATTCCTCCCTTCAACGAAAATGCTGAAGGAAGGTGGAATTTCAGTTTATTTAAAAGTTTTGTTTACTTAGATAGACTACTAATCAGAGATTGACGTTCATTCCAAGTCATTGGTGGCACTGTAGATTGACGTTCAACCATTGTAATAGCACCATCTACTGGACAAACAATTGAACATAAATTACAGCCTACACAGTCCTCTTCTCGAACTTTCAACATTGGGCGACCATCTTCTGTATATAAATCAATACATTGATGGGATGTATCCTCACATGCAATATGGCATTTGTTACAGTTAATGCAAACATCGTTATTAATTTCAGCCACGATCTTATAATTTAAATCCAAGTCGCCCCAATTAGAATATCTGGAAACAGAACGACCTACTAAATCCATGACAGAGGCAATACCTTTTTCATCTAAATAGTTATTGAGTCCATCGATCATATCCTCAACAATACTAAAGCCATGATGCATCGCCGCTGTACAAACTTGCACGCCAGTAGCGCCCATTAATATAAACTCTGCCGCATCTTGCCAGTTGGAAATACCACCAATACCCGAGATTGGAACATTGATTAATGGATTACGAGCACATTCTGCAACCATATTGAGTGCAATTGGTTTCACGGCTGGACCACAATAGCCACCATGTGCACCCTTTCCTGCTACATGAGGTACTGTATTCCATGTATCTAAGTCGACACCGGCTAAGCTGTTTATTGTATTAATCATACTAATGGCATCTGCTCCACCTCTTGTGGCTGCTTCTGCTGTTACCGTAATGTCGGTAATGTTTGGTGTTAACTTCACGATTACAGGTGTTTTCGCTGCCTCTTTCACCCAGTACGTTTGCTTTTCCACCAATTCAGGTACTTGACCAGAGGCAGAGCCCATTCCTCGTTCTGCCATCCCATGTGGACAACCAAAGTTCAGCTCAAGACCATCAACCCCCACATCTTCTACTCGTTTAACAATCTCATGCCACTTTTCTTGCTTTGGCTCCACCATTAAGGAAGCGATGATTGCGTGATCTGGAAACCTTTTTTTCGTTTCATAAATTTCTTGTAAATTTACCTCTAATGGACGATCCGTAATTAATTCAATATTATTGAAGCCAGCTACTCTTTGGCCGTTAAAGCTAACAGCTGCAAAGCGTGAAGAAACATTTAAAATCGGATCCCCCAATGTTTTCCACACAGCACCACCCCACCCTGCTTCAAATGCGCGTTGTACTTGATAACCTGAATTCGTCGGTGGTGCTGATGCAAGCCAAAATGGATTCGGCGATTTGATGCCCGCTAAGTCAATGCGTAAGTCTGCCATAGTAGTTCCTCCCTTATGCAATCTCACTAGGTTTTCTTAAACGTTGGTGGATCTTGTATGCTGCGTCTTTTCCTTGCTGTACAGCTGTGACAACCATCGCCTCGCCCTGGCCATTTCCGAAGACGACATCTCCACATGCAAATACTTTGTCATTTGAAGTTTGCATTGTCGTTTCATCAATATCGACCACGCCATTTGTATGCTGTAAGCCAAAAGCTTCAATTAATGACACAAAACGTGTTTGCCCGATTGCCTTAATAACAGCATCCACTTCAATAATAAAATTAGATCCCTTCATTTCCTCAGGTCTTTGTCGGCCATCAGCACCTACTTCACCGAGCTTCATTTTCACACATTCTATACCTACGACCTCACCTGACTCATTACCGATAATTTTTTTCGGTGCTGTTAGCCACTTAAATTCCACACCATCCTGCTTGGCAAATTCATATTCAAATTTGTACGCAGTCATTTCTTTTTGCGTTCTTCTATAAAGAATTTGAACATTATCAGCACCTAAACGGATTGCACATGTAGCACCATCAATCGCGGTATTTCCTGCACCAATGACAGCCACTCGCTTCCCAACAATATCTTTTGTAAGCGGTCCCATTTTTGTCTTTCTGACAAACTCTATTGCATCATGCACACCGACTAAATCTTCACCTTCAATGCCTAAATTTGGCACAGATCCCATGCCGACTGCTAAAATAACACTGTCATATTGCTCCAAAATTTCTTCAGCAGAAATATCAACACCCACAGTTGTGTTTGTTTTGATTTCCACACCAAGCTTTTCGATCTGTTCAATTTCCCAATCAACGACTTCATTCGGTAAACGGAATGACACAATACCATAGCTCCCTAAGCCACCCGCTTTCGATTCAGCTTCATAAATCGTGACCTGATAACCAAATCGACTTAATTCACGTGCAGCGGATAAACCAGCAGGACCTGCGCCAATTATCGCTACCTTCTGTCCATTGCTTTGCCCTTGCTTAAATAGCTGAGCGTTCGTTGCCATTGCCCAATCTGTTACATAGCGCTGTAACTCTCCGATTTTAATTGGCTTTGTTGAGGAATTTAACACACACGCCCCTTCACATAGTTCCTCCGTTGGACAAACCCTTGCACAGCTTGCACCAATTGGATTTGCTTCTAATATAGTCGTAGCAGAGCCCTTCATATTACCAGAAGCAATTTTTTTTATGAAATTTGGGATTTGAATACTCGTTGGACAAGCTTTAATACACGGTGCATCGTAACAATAAAGACAACGATTGGATTCCTCAATTGCTTCATTCTTCGTCATCCGACTAGTCAACTCTAAAAAATTACGTGTTAACTGTTCGGACATTGTATTTTCTTGATTCGGAGCCATTTCCACATCCCCCTCATGTTCATTTTTTCATGACTCGTCACCATCACTTGTGGTTGATTTCCGCTCCTGCTGGGCGCATGTCGGGCCAACTCGAGGTTGGTCACAAAGGAGTCGCAGGCCTTCACGCCAATCAACCTATATACATAGTGATGAGCCTTATTAATTATGAAAAAGAGCTACATTAAACGTTCATTTCACGGTAGATTATCTTCTGTAGCTGAATTAAGATATTATGAAACCGATTGCTCTGTTCTCCATTCAAAGCAATCGGTTAAAAGTGAAACTTTAATCAGTGGTTTTTTCTTCATCCCTCACTGATTATTAATTGAACAAGTCGTACTTTCATGGGAGTATTACAGCCTGTGCTAAATGTTTAGTGCTTCTGCAGCCGTAGTTTTTAATGTACGTTTGATATATTGCCCACTACCCAATACCCCAACAAATTCTTTATTTTTAATGACATATTCTCCACGTACAAGTACACTTACTGGCTCCCCAGTTACTTCCCATCCCTCATACGGATTATAATCTACGTTCATATGATGTGTTTTAGCAGAAATTTCTCGTTTTACCTCTGGATCAAAGATAACGATATCGGCATCAGAACCAATTGCAATCGTTCCTTTTTGTGGGAATAAGCCAAATATTTTGGCTGCACTTGTGGAGATCATATCGACAAACTCATTGATAGAAATTTTTCCTTTTGCTACGCCTTCTGAATATAAAATACTGAAGCGATCTTCGATAAAAGGCCCACCATTAGGAATTTTAGAGAAATCATTTAATCCTAACTGCTTTTTCCCCTTAAAACTAAATGAGCACTGATCAGATCCGATTGTTTGTAGTTGTTTTGCTTTTAAAGCATTCCATAAATGATCCTGATGGTATTTAGGGCGAAGTGGTGGGGACCAAACATATTTTGCACCCTCAAAACCCGGTTGTGCTAAAGCAGATTGATCCAAAGTTAAATATGGTGGACATGTTTCACCATAGACGTCATAGCCTTTTTCACGTGCGGCAATGATCTCATCTACCGCCTCTTTACAAGTGACATGCACAACATAAAGAGTAGCTCCAGCAATATGGGCTAACTCGATCGCCCGTTTTGTCGCTTCTCCTTCTAATTCAGCCGGTCGAGTAAGCGCATGATAAATCGGCTCTTTATGACCTGCACGTCGCGCTTCTTCCACAAGCTCATCAATAACAGAACCATTTTCACAGTGCACCATAACAACAGCACCGAGGTCTTTCGCTATTTTAAAAGCTTTAAAAAGGGTGCGGTCAGTTGCTTGAAATTCTTTCGCATAAGCCATAAATACCTTTACAGAAGTAATGCCCTCTTGTTCTAAGATTTGTGGCAATTCAGCTTCTGTTTCATGCGTTAAATCCCCAATCATTAAGTGGAATCCATAATCGATCGCTGATTTCCCCTTCGCCTTGTCATGCCACTTTTCAACGGCAGCTGAAAGTTTTTCTTCGCCAGCCGTTAAGCAGAAGTCCAAAATAGTAGTTGTTCCACCGAAAGCCGCTGCAATAGTACCAGATTTCCAATCATCATCGGTTACCGTATTGTTAAATGGCATATCTAAATGTGTGTGCGGATCAATCCCACCTGGCATGACAATCTTACCAGTAGCATCAATAATTTCTGCGCCCACCTCAGATAAATCTTTGCCAATTTGAACAATTTTTCCGTTTTCAATTAAAATATCTGCCTCAAAAACATCTGCAGCTGTCGCTACTCGTCCACCTTTAATAATTTTTTTCATTCTGCCCCTCACCCTTCTTAAAATAATGGAGAATGCTCAATCGTGATAATTTTTGTCAATCTTACCTTAATGCAACGTGTAAGTCTCTCCCATACTGAACTTTGTTTGTAATGTCAATACTGTTTCAAGCAACACATCTGCTCCTTTCGCGCAATCCTCAAATGTTGTTTCCTCTTCCTCGCAATGACTTTTCCCATTAATACTTGGTACGAAAATCATCGCTGATGGCACAATGCTTGCCATATATTGCGCGTCATGCCCTGCCCCGCTAAACATTCGATGAGCAGTATAGCCAAAGCTCTGACAAGCATTTTCCACTTCATTACAAATTTGAGTATCAAAATGGACTGTATCTCTGCCCCATAGTTTAACTGGCTTAATGCTACAGCCCATATCCTCTGCTGGGAGATTATTCAGTATGTCCTCAACCTTTTGCATAATCTCTGGTTTTTGATGACGTGAATCTATCGTAAAAGTCACATTGTTCGGTATAACCGTATGAATATTTGGAGATACATTCATTCGACCAAAGGTAAACACTAGCTGTTCATCAATTTTTCCGAGCTCTTCATGTAAATACGAAATGATTTTTGACGTTACGATCATCGGATCTTGACGCATTGTCATGGGTGTCGTTCCAGCATGATTGGACTGCCCTGAAACCGCGATTTCATAGCAAACCATACCTAATACACCTTCGACAACTCCTATTTCCAATTGCTTCGCCTCTAGAACAGGCCCTTGTTCGATATGCAATTCGATATATGCAAGTGCTTCCCTTAAACGATTTTCCTGATCTCCCTCATACCCACTCGCTTGCAGTGCCTCTTTAAAACTAGTACCATTTTTGTCGACAGATTGTAGCATTTTTTCTTTTTCAAATTTTGCTGAGATGACACCAGAGCTCATCATTGCTGGATCAAAACGAGCCCCTTCTTCATTTGTAAAATTCACAATCATTATAGGGATATCTAGCTCGATGTCATTTTCCTTTAACGTTCTAATGGCCTCTATAGCTGTTAAAACGCCTAAAACACCATCAAATTTCCCACCCTTTTCAACAGAATCTAAATGCGACCCCATCACAATTGGAGGAGCATCCTTTTTCCCAGGTAGCGTGGCATAAATATTGCCCATATCATCGACTTTGATATCCATCCCTAATTCTTCACAACACTCACAAAAGTAGTTTCTTGCTAATACATCCTCATTCGAAAGAGACAAACGAGTTACGCCACCATTTTCGGTCGCTCCAAATTGACTAAATTGTTCAATTAACTCTTGCAATCGTCTACTATTACACTTATACATATGCAAGTCCTCTCTTTCACAGTAGTTATACACATTCTATAAAAGATAAAAATTATGAGATATAGATAGTAAACTAAAAAAATATGTGCATCTGCACATAATATATGGTAAGTTATGTTCATAATAAGGGGGGAAAAAATGGGGACAATTCGCAAAATTGTAGAGGGAGTTCAATTCCCAATGCTAACATTAATAGCTGGACATAACGGAGCGTGTCGAAGAGTTACAGGGATTAACGTAGTAGAAAGCATCGATTTAATTATGTTTTGTAGACCTAATGAATTAGTCGTGACTACAGGTATTAATTTATCTTTAGAAAAAGATTCCTTAGAACAGCTTGTAAAACTTGCTTTCTCTAAAAAGGTAGCAGGTTTTATCATTAATACTGGTCCATATATTCCAAGCATACCTGATTCAGTTATATCCTTTGCCAACGAACATGACTTCCCTATTTTTAACATGCCATGGAATTATCGCATAGCAGATTTATTAAAAACCACGTTTCAATTTATTTCCAATCACCATCAAGAGCTTTCTATTGAAGAAAAGGTTCTTTTCAACTTACTTTTTCACTACAAGCAAAACGCCAACTATATTAAAGATCAACTAACACTACTAGGCTTTCCACAAGGTAGGGAGCTAGCCATCATTACATGTACAACAAATGGTGCACAAGCTAATATTGACCGTTACGAGGTCATGATCCAATTTGCCTTTCAAAATAGATATAAACGCTTCTTAAAACTAAAGCATAAAAATCACCTCATCTTTTTAATCGACAGAGCACAAATCAATACACCAACTACTCCCTTCTCAAAAATTGTTGAAGAAATTTACGACAAAATTACGCAAAAAAATGGTTACTTAGATATTATCATTGGTAAAGGAAATTTTCATAAAGAGCTTGAAAATGTGCGCAAGAGCTATGATGAGTCATTAACAGTAATCCAATTAGCAAAACTCCATAACAATCGTTTCCTATATAAATATAAAGAAATTGGTGCCTACAAAATTATCATGGCCGTACAAAATCAATCATTAATCAAATCCTATAGCCAAGACATCTTAGGTCAGCTTCATCGCTATGATGAATTGCATAACACTGATTATGTACAATTTTTACGCATTTTCCTTGAAGAAAATGGAAGTACTCGCAAGATTAGTGAACGTCAATTTATTCATCGCAACACAGTACTTTATAAAATAAAAAAAATTGAATCGCTTTTAGATATGGACTTAAGTAACCCATTTACAAAAACAAATCTCTATATCGCATTTTTGATTGAAGATATTTTGACACACCAATAACTTGGTTAACAAATCAGTAACGGACAATGATTTGATCCTTCGCATTCCAAGTAGTAACGACTAATAAGACAGACTTTCTTGATTTGAAATCATCAGGTGCATCACTTGCACAATTCTTTTAAAGGAAAGCGTGACATGATACATTGCGTTGTTTGGAGAAGCATTGCTCGACTCCTGCGAGAAAGCGAGACAGACGAGACCCCGCACGAAGTGAAGCGTAGGAGGAGGCTCTGCGCTCGCCCGCGGAATGCGAGTGGAATGCTTCGGAAAACAACAGTAGAGTCACTGTGCCAAATGAAAAAAGCGAGGTATTCAACGGTTTAATCTTGAATACCTCGCTAAGTGAGAAGATAGGACTTTTTCAGTGCCCTAGCGGTTACTTTTTATTTTTGTGCTTATTTTTATTTTTGCTATGTGAATCCTTTTTCTTTTCTTTTAACTCATTTGTTGTTTTTAATGCGGTAAAATCCACCTCATCACCAAACTCCATACCATAACTTGGATTTCTGTCTATGCGTGTATGAGAATCAAAATCTTCATTGTGATCCACGTTTAAATCTTCATCCTCTTCAAATCGCTTAACAAGAATTGGCATGGATATTAGTCCTGCTAACCCAACAAATGCATAAATCCATCGAGAAAGTACCGCTGTTTGTCCACCAAACAAATAGGCAACTAAATCAAATCTAAAGAATCCAATGAGTCCCCAGTTGATGGCCCCGATGATCACTAACACTAAAGCGATTCTATAAACTACGCTCATGTTTACACCTCCTTTGTTTGTCAATACGAAGCCAGTTATACACTTGAAGTTCCTTCTTCACATGTATGAAAAGCGTCGATATTGCAAAAAATTTGTCATAACAAGTGGTAAAATGACAAATACTGATTGTTATTAAATCACCCATTTTGACGGTCTTATTTTTAGCAATAACCGCTTATTTATACAAAAGGCATGCCTAGGCTAAGTAATGTTACAAATAAAGGGAACGTTA
Organism: Lysinibacillus sp. Bpr_S20; assembly: GCF_023337835.1. NCBI lineage: Bacteria > Bacillati > Bacillota > Bacilli > Caryophanales > Bacillaceae > Lysinibacillus > Lysinibacillus sp. Bpr_S20. The sequence continues at coordinate 251,689 of NZ_JALNLQ010000001.1, read as the reverse complement.
GAAAATCGAAGGTCATAAACCAATTTATCAATGATGCCTCCGAAAATCGGCATTTGCTGAAAGAAGTTAGTGGTCCTCACCTGTAAATAGGGATAAATATTTCATCCTTACTTAATTCCCTTACTATTCAAATTTTCATGCTTTTGGTTACGATTTAATTTTTATTATTTGCAATTCATAAAAATCCTAAACCTATTATAGTTGTGATATATTTACATATAGTTTAATTTTAATCAGTTGAGATTTCTTCATCCATCCACTGATTATTCGTCTTTACCAATCGTACCTTTACGAGCAGCTAATCTCCCACCCACAGAATAAATAACTGCTTACCACGGGAAAAACTCTTTTTAGAGCACCTTATTTTACCTTTAATTAGCATCCTTACTAGGAACTAAAGGTTAGGGATTAGGATAGGAGAAAGAATAAATGTTGAAAAATAAAATAATAAAAACTAACCTAGTATTTTATTTTTTTATCGTATTTATATTTACTTTTACGCAATTCAGCTTACCAAGTCATGCCGCGGAACTATCGGACCCTATTATATTGGGACAGCATTATGATATTTTTCGTGACCCGTCAAAAAAAATTAAGATAGAAGATTTATTAAGTGGTACATACGATAATTCCTTTGTCGATAGTAAAGAAAATTATTTATTCTTTTGGCATACGCAGGATACGATTTGGCTACGATTAGATGCCGAAAAAATATTAAAGGATAAACAGGAGTCTTACTGGTTGGAGGTAACAGACAAACTTGATAGCATCGAAATGTATTTAGTGAAAGAAGATGGCTCCTATAGTGTTCAACATAGAGGAATTTCAAACATTGACGATCAAAACATTCATTACCGCTCTAATTTATTTGACATCCAAGATCCATCTGTTCAAGAAATTTATATAAAGTTAGACGGTGAATTACCATTAAATTTAATTTCTTATCTTTTTACAACGGATAGCTTTATCAATAAGATTATTGACTATAAATATTTAACAGGAATTTTTTATGGGTTCTTAACAGCATTATTAATTTACAATTTATTTTTATTTTTTTCATTAAAAGACAAGGCTTACTTTTACTATGTTTTGTATATGTTTAGTTTTATCCTTTATCAAGCTTCATTGAATTCTTTAGATATTGAGCTAGTAGGGCAACTTTTGCCTAAATGGTACTTTATAAAATCATCTGCAATAAGCGGAAATATATTACTTTTGTTTATGATTCTATTTTGCAAAGAGTTTCTAGAACTTAAAAAATATGTACCCCGATTCCACAATTTCGGAAAGCTTCTATTATGGATAACTATACTTTCATTAATTGCTTCATTCATTGTCCCTAATGTTATGATTACAAATAATTTTACAATTATTTTCGCTGTAGTTGTCTTTATTTTCCTTTGGATATCTGGAATAGTTGTGTTGTTAAAAGGTCAGAAAATGGCTAGATTTTATATGGTAGGTTGGACTGTTCTACTTGGGTCAATCATTATACAAGCGTTGGCCTTTTTAAGTTTAATTCCATTCCATCCCGTCATATTTGAGGAAGTTCCTGCAATTGCTGCTATTTTTGAATCTATCTTTTTGTCATTAGCATTAGGCGATAAAATCAATATTATTAAAAAAGAACATCAAGAAATGCAACAAATGCTCAATGAAACGCTCGAACATAAAGTAAAAGAACGAACACAAGAACTAGAAAGAGCAAAAATTAAGCTTGAAAAATTAGCAAATACAGATCGCCTAACACAAATTCCAAATCGCGTAAGGTTAGATGATGTATTGGAAGAAGCATTTGAACATGCTCAGCATCATAAGGCTCCGTTCTCTATTATTCTACTAGATATTGATTATTTTAAAGAAGTAAATGATAAGTTCGGCCATCAAGTAGGAGACTTAGTATTAATGAATGTAGCAGAGATATTGCAAAACACGATTCGTGAGCAGGATACAGTTGGAAGATGGGGAGGCGAGGAATTTTTAGTTATTTGCCCTCAAACTACATTAGATGATGCTGTAAGGCTTGCTGAAGAACTTCGTCAACAATTAGAAAATCATCCATTCCCTGTAGTGCAGCATAAAACTAGTAGCTTCGGTGTTACTAACTACGTAGACGGTGATACACGAAATACATTATTATCAAGATGTGATAAAGCATTATATCAAGCAAAAGAACGAGGCAGAAATTGTGTTGAATGTTTTGATGCCACTGTTATTACCCGGCTTTAAGAAGAAAGGTCATAAAACCATGTAAAACTAGAAAAAACACACATTTACTCCTCATGCTAAGTAATATATTTATCCCCCTTAACAAGTCTATTAAGGGGGATTTGTATTTTCGATTCTTAGCTTTCTTTAATATTAATTTATGTTTTTGTGTGTTCGTTTTAATTTCCATGATCCAAACAATAAGAGACATCCAATTATGGTAATGATTAAAATGGCAGTTGTTTTTAAATCAGTATAGATTTGATTCTTATAGTAAAATGTCTTTCCACTGAGCGCTAAGAACACTTCATTGAGTGGTATATGATTGATAAAACTACTTAATAATATGAAGAAAAAGAAGCACATCTGATTGATAATACTTCCTAGTTTAGCCCAACTACTACGTAAAAGAAGACTAGAATCTTTAAATGAATCGGTTGCATCATAAGCAAAGCGATTTAATTTTACAGCCTGCAGTGATGAAAAGAAACCTATGAGGAACCCACCAATTGAGATGGTCCACGGTATCACAGTGAATAAAACTCCTAAAACAAAAGCGATATTGATTACGGACAATGGATGACATTGTTTAAAATAACTTATGATTTTATTTCCTATAAACAATGACAATATAATGCCTAATCCATATGGCATGTAAATATTGTAAATCGCGTAAGTACTACTTTTTTGCGATAATGCAAAAAATGTACCATATAGTAGATAAAAATTAACGATCATACCTTGGATAAATGAAAAAAAGTAAATAAACCTCGGTAATTGAAGATGAATTTTTGATTTTATAATCATTAAAGTAAGAACCGTCATTGTTATCAGGATACTAACAATTAAAAGTACGGTAAGAATTTGAAAATTCGTTTCACGGGTAGCTTTTATAACAAAAAGTAATAATGTAAATAGAATAAATAATATAAATGATGATGATGAAAAATGGAAAGAATGCGATTTAGCAATCGGGTATTTCGGCATACGTCTTAATGAAATATAACATATTGAAAGAGCAACTCCATAAATTACAAAGGCTAAACTTGGATGATTAGAGTTAGCAGTAAACAAAGTCAATGGAACGATTATGATAATAGTTAGTAACGCGAATAAATAATGCTTTGATTTCATAGTAGTTCTATAAAAATGCTTTTCATGATATTTGGTTGTTGTGTAGAGTGGTAACAAAATACTCACTGCAATCCCCATAAAAAGAGCGGATAATTCAATCCAAATTGTTGAAAATGGTGCTAAAGCTCCGCATATTGCTCCGACAATTGCGAGGATAAGAAAACCTAACAATAATTCACGGGTGTTTACCTTTTTTCCGAAAGAGTTAATAAGAAAGGTACCTGTATTTTGGAAAGCATAAAAAATAATAAGCGGAAACCAACCGTTCAAAATCGTATGATAAGTATTCCCAATAATGGTAAAGAGGAAATACGGCAAAAATATAATGGTATTCATAATGGCATATGTAAAGTAATTGTATTTAGTCATAAAATCAACTTCTTTCAGTTTAAATCTTTATAGTATTTATATTATTTATATTAGCATGGACTTTAGGTTAGGTCATACGAGACACCATCAATCCTGATTTCATTCGTATCAAGTGGTAAACCCAGACTCTTGCCGTCCTAAAGGATCGTCACACTTGTATATTCATCCTTATATAGGATTCGGAAATTATTATACTTTTCTTTGGCGTGCAAGCTCAATTTAGCCAAGCTTCCTAATGAAATAACCGTGTCTTACTTTTAGGGGTCGCTTCAAAGCAAGGGGTTTTAAACAAAAAAATAGAACAGCAATCTGTTGATTGATGTTCTATTAATCTTTTATGTTTGTTGTACCTTAGCAAATGTTCTTTGCATTGCAATTTCTTTTCGTTTTTCGCGAGTTACTTTTTGCCAAATTACAACAGTAATCAATCCTATAATCGCTAGAGTCAATAGAATTGTAAAGAATACTTTATATCCTGTCGTTCCATCCCAGTAATCCAAACAAGCACCTGCAATAAGTGGCATAAAAATTTCTCCACTATATCCAATAATCATTAGTGGCATCGAAATCGTTCCTGTTGTTTCTACAGGATAATCACCTTCTACCAATATTGCGAAGTGCAATGCTTGAAGGGCATACATTGACGTATAAATAATCGCAATGAAAACTAGTAACATTAGGATTAAAGAAGCTTTCCCAGGTAGAATAATAAGACCACCCAAACCAATAATTAATATTAAATATCCTATTAATACCATGTTGGAAACTCCTATTCGATCCCCAATAATCCCTGCACTAAAACTTCCAATTGGTCGGCAATATTGAGAAAAATAGCCTAAAGCAGCAGCGATTAATGTAGATGCACCAAAAGCAGCTGTTGCATAAGGCGTAATATAGTAGTAACTAATGATCATCGCATAAGAAGTAAAAATAAGTATCGTTGCTAGCCAGGTCGTTGGCATTTTAAGGATTTTCCAAAGTACCGTCCAATTAAACTTTTTATCATTTTCATTTGCTGGGGTATTTTCGCTATTTGAATCTCTGTAAAGTAACATAATCATTATCCCCAAAAGTAGACAAATGACTGAATATACCGTAATAACGGCCGATAAAGCCATTTTATCACTCATTCGCTTTGCAAAAAATGCAAAAATGCCTAATATTAGAGCAGATTGAACGATGTTGGTGATACCTCTTCCCCCTTCAAAAAATCCAAATGCTTTTCCTTGTTCATTTTCAGAACCTAACGAGCGTATAGCTTTTACTAATGCTCCCCAGAACGTCATAATAGACGTTATCCCCCATGCCGCATGAATTAGTAATAACACTGGATAAGGAGGATACAATAATAAAGCAAAACCTAATACTCCTGTAGCAAACAAGGAAATTGTTAATAGATATTTTGTTTTCCAACGATCTGCACAATATCCACCAAATACATAGGAAATCAAACAACAAACTCCATAGGCACTTCCAAGTGTCCCCATTTGTGTATTAGTTAATTGAAATGCTTCTAGAAAAACATCATAGTAATAGTTTCTAAAATAAGGCAATGCGTAAATTAAGGCACCTGAAACAGCTAGGATAACTAACGTTGCTGTGTTCTTCTTTAATTTAGCTTCCATCTTTTTTCCCCTTACATGTTATTTACAATCCAAAACGTTTAATTTTTTGATCCCACTTCTTATGAAGGGCATGTTTATCGTTTTCTTTAATATCCATCTCTCCGATAATTCTAAAATTTTCTTGATCCGATGTCTTAGTAATTGTTATATTAGCGTCAATCCACCAACCGTCACGACCTATTCTCATTTTTTGGAAAATCGTATATTTAGCTGAAAGTGGATTAGAATTACTTAATGTCAACTCTCGCTTCAAATTGTGTTCAACTGTCACATCAACCTCATCGAAGCGATAAATGCCTTCACCAAATACCCCACCAATTCCATCAGTTATACATGTCCACGTATCACTTAAAATATCATACGAAATAGAACGATCTACTCTTCCTTCTTGAAGAATTGTGATCGGGGTTAATGGCGCACTTTCAGGATTCATATTTGGTCCACTAATTTGATTGCCATAAAAAATTGGCAATGAGAACGTAGCAGTTTCTAAATTCAGTGTAAGTGTGGCTTCTTCAGGCATTGGCCAAAACATTGGCCAAAACGTTGTGCCAAGTGATAAACGTATACGATGACCTTCTTTAAACTTGTGCCCGCAACAATCTAAATCAACAAAAGCTTTTACTTTTTCACCCGGTGTTAATAAATCTACACAATCATGTCCATTTAAGTGTGTTAAGTTCATCACGCCATAGGAAACGCGGGTAACAGCTCCATCGGGTGCAACATCTGATAGTTGAGCGAAAAGCATCGCCTTTGATTTGTCGCTCATTAATTCTACTTCAAATCTTGGATAACCAACTATCTCTAGTGGTTTCTCTAAAACTTCACTTTCAAATATCCTAGTCATACCATCATCTAAACGTTGGTCTGCAGGACTTTCTCCAATTACGCCAGCTCCCATCCACTCACCTGATAAAAGGCCATGATTTAATGGTGTTTTAAGCAGTACCTGTTCTCCGCTATCAATAGGTCCTTCAAATAATTTACCATACGCTAATTGATATACCTTTGTCTTAACTTCCCTTGTTGGCCATGATTCAAGCCCAACCCAATATCCCTTACTTGTTTTTTTTCTTGCAGAAGGTGACATACTTTCTTCTACCCATACATTTACCATCGGTCCATCCATAACATCATTGTCAATCCCTTTTAACCAATAATCCCACCATTTCACTGCCTCTTGTAGAAAGCCCATTGCTGGTCCAGGAATTCCATCATGCGGATAAACATGCGCCCAAGGTCCAATAATCCCTTTTCTAGGAACAGAGAGCCCTTTCATCAAACTTAATACAGTGTTCGAATACGCATCTTCCCAACCGTCAATCGCAAGAACGGGAACCTCAATTTCATCATAATTTTCACAAACCGAACCATGTTTCCAATAGTCGTCTCTTGTTTGATGTTCCATCCATTGTGCCATCCATAATGGCATATTTTCTAATCGTTCCAACCATTTCTCACGCCAGCTTTCCCCGACAATGTGAGGATCAAGAGGTCGAAGCTGATATGCTAACATAATAGCTCCCCACCAGAAATTATCGTTTAAGAGACAACCACCTTTATAGTGAATATCATTGTTATAACGATCATCTGTAAAGCCTACAGTAATAATTGCTTTTAACGCTTTGGGTCTTCTCGCTGCCACTTGAAGAGAATTGAATCCTCCCCACGATTTGCCCATCATTCCAATACTCCCATTACACCAACTTTGGCTTGCAATCCACTCAAGTACTTCAAGAGCATCATCTTGCTCTTGCTTTAGATATTCATCTTTTAATAAGCCATCCGATTCCCCAGATCCTCTTATATCTACTCGGACCACCGCATAGCCTTGTCCTGCAAAATAACCATGCATCGGTTCATCTCTCGCTCTAGTTCCATCTGTTTTACGATAAGGAATATACTCCAAAATTGCAGGCACTTTCTGATTTTTCTCAACTTCTGGTAACCAAATACGACTTGAAAGTTTTGTACCGTCCGTTAACACAATCCATGTATTTTCAATGGTTTGGTATGTATACGGAAATTGTGTAATGATTTTTTTGTTCATGATCAGAGTCCTCCTTTTAGATATAGTTCGTTTATTTAGAATAATAAGGGTTTAAACACACTTTAATAAAATATAATCACAATCATTAAATAAATCATGATTATTTAATAATCATGATTATTTAATAATTACGAACAGTATACCACCCAAAAACTAGAATAACAACTTAGAATATTCAGATTATTATAACCATTAACACACTACATTGAGATGACTATAATTATGATATAATGAAGATTAAATTTGGTAATTATTGAAAAATATAGCCAACTATTTAAAGAATCTTAATAGGAGAGAGTTCTGTGAAAAAGAAAGAAATACAAATGAGTCGTATGTGGAAATACTTTGTAGACGCAACAGCGGAGATTATTGAAGATGAAGGGTTGGAAAATGTAACAATAAGAAAAGTTGCAGATAAAGCAGGCTATAATAGCGCAACAATTTATAACTATTTTTCGGAAATTTCACATCTAATCTTTTTTGCTTCTATGAAATTTATGAAAAGTTACACAGATGAAGTCGCTATTTACATTCAAAAAGGTAAAGATCCAATTGAAAAATATTTATTGGCTTGGGAATGCTTTTGCCAGCATTCCTTTCAAAAACCGCAAATTTTCCATGCTGTTTTTATTTTGGACTTAGGTGATACTCCAGAAAAATTACTACAACATTATTATCAATTCTACCCTAATGATTTAATTAACATTCCAGAAGATTTAACATCCATTCTGTTTGAACATAATATGACAAAACGGGGTCGTTCTATGTTAGAAATCGCTTTAAAAGAAGGGTATCTAAATGAGGAAAATGTTGATTCTATTAATGAATTAACCATTTTAATTTGGCAAGGTATGTTTACAAATATTTTAAATAACCGGAAAAGTTATGATGCGGAGGAAGCAACCAAAATTGTGATGAACTATATATCTCAAATAGTACTTAACGCTAACTTATTTAGTTTCCAAAACAAAAACAATTAACATACTAACAAACACTAAGCCACGCCTCTCCCCTTCTAAAGGATTGTCTCATTTGTAAAGTACGTCACTCCTTCTCACTCATATAGTGAAGAGTAACATCCTTGTATGAGCTTTACTTTGTCGTACAAGCTCATCTGTCCAAGTTGCTAGGCAAAATACGAAATACCCCTTCTAGCAACACTGCTAAAAGGGGCTCCAACTATTTCTGCCAATTATTAAGTTCCTTTAACAACTCAGGTAGTTGCAATTTCTTTACGTCAATTGGTGGTAACGCCTTGATAAATTCCTTACCGTACGACTTTGTTGAAATGCGGCGGTCTAAAACGATAAAGGCTCCTTTATCCTGTGAAGAACGGATTAAACGACCAAAGCCTTGTTTAAAACGCATGATGGCTTCTGGCAGTGATAGCTCATTAAAAGAATTGCGACCTTGTGCAGTAATATGTTTTGCCCGCGCCTTAAATACAGGCTCTTCAGGTGAGGAGAACGGCAGACGCACAACGATAACCGACGCAAGTGCATCACCCGGAACGTCTACGCCCTCCCAGAAGCTGTTTGTACCAAAAAGAACGGCGTGGCTAAATTTTTGGAATGATTTCAGGATTCGCATACGGCTACCACCCGTCACACCTTGTGCAAAGAGCATATAGTCATCAAGGAGTTCACTGTCTTGAATAAGCTCCACGGTTTTGCGAAGCATGTCCTGAGCGGTAAATAGGACAAAACAACGTCCTTCCGTCATTCGCACTGTACGTGTAATCGCTTGGGCGACCGCTTCAATATATTCATCCTGTGACACATGCTGAATGTCAGGCATATCTGTGACAATAAATGCCTTCGCTCCTGCATAATAGGATGGTGGTGCTTGGAGTTTTCTTACTTGCACACTATCAGAAATACCAAGTTGTCGCGTCACAAAACACTCATTACCTGGCACAGTTAACGTACCAGAAGTCCATACTATACTTGCCTGCTTACGAAGAGGGTCAAGTACCTTTTCAATGATCGGCGTGACATTAACAGGTTTTTTAAAAACGTGCAAGCTACCAGGAACGCTCCGTATATCAAATTCTAGCCATACTGAATGATCATCCTGTGGCGAAAGGAAAATTTCCTCCCATTCAGCGATTTTCACCTTCATTTCACGGATCCAATAATGCCATTCCGATAAAAGATAGCGCTCATTTTTATCTAATTGTTCAATATTATTTTCAAAGGCCAGACCGGCTTCTGTCGCAAGATCAAGCCACTGCTGTGTGAGCTTACTTACTTGTAAAAGCGGTTCTTTTGCTAGCGATACATCCTCTAAAAACAAAGTGCATTTACTACTAGCTTGTTTCCTTTTCATTTGTTGCTGCATTTTCTGAACAGCTCGTTGAATGGTTTCGTCGAATGTCCGTTGTAAGCGTATGAATTGTGCATCTAGACGCTGCAAGTTTTGCATAGAAACACGTTGTTTTTTCTTAGCAGCTTGACTAAATTGCTGGAACAAAGCAGTTTCCTCCATCGTTCCTATTTGACCGAAAATGTACTTCCACTGCGTATAGGAGAAAACAATTTCGTCCTGCTGCATGGCAGATTGTATAAATTGATGTGCTTCGTCAATAATCCATCCGTCAATTTGTGTAAAAATCGGCGTTTGACGTACTAAATCACTAAGTACCATAGAATGATTGGTTACAATACAATCTGCAAATTCACTATTTTTTAATGCTTGCTCATAGAAATCAAAGCCCTTTAAAGGTTTTTCATCGGGTATTTTGCGGATTTTCTCTAAAAATAGTTGTCCACCACCTGATACATTGAGCTCACTTAGCACACCTGTCTCGGTTTTAGTCAACCAAACGAGAATCTGCAAAATCGTAAATGTATCATCATAAGTTTCATCAGCATAAGCCATACATTGCTCAAAGCGTGAAACGTCAATATAATGCTGCATCCCCTTAAGAACAGCAATATTTACTTTAGTACCAAGGATTTTTTCAATCTTCGGTAGCTCTTCCTCAACAAGCTGCTCTTGCAAATGCGACGTATAGGTGCTAATCGCAATTTTTTTATCGACAGATCGAGCATACAAAATCGCAGGGAGTAGGTAGCCTGCTGTTTTACCAATACCTGTTGAGGCCTCTATAACGCACTCCTTTTTGTCATTGAGCGCTTGCCAAATCGTATCCATCATTTCGAATTGGGCAGGTCGTTGCTCAAAATTCGGCATCGCCTTTGTCATTAATGCTGTTTTGTCAGCTGCTGTTTGTGGATATGAAACAACCTCCGCATAATTTGTATGCTTTTTTCGTCCATCACAAATAGCTAAATTGCGATAGTAGGAGACATTCTCAGTAGTAGTTACATGCTGACGTTTAATTTGAAGAGCTTCAAAGAAAAGCTGGGATAAATTTGATTTCAATCTGAATGAACGTTTATGCATTTGTTCAAGAGTTAGCTGAGGGAGACTGAGTAGCTCCTTCCAGCAACGTTTAAATAGCTCAGCAGTTGCACGGGCATCGTCATCCGCTCGATGTGCATTTGCCAGCTCTATATTTAAATCTGCCGCTAAATCACCTAGCTTAAAGCTGAGTGACATAGGGAACAATATTTTGGCAAGCTCAACCGTGTCCATCTTTTTACCCTGCCATTTCGGTAAACCCGCACGCTTGAACTCTGCTTGTAAAAAGGATAAGTCAAAATCCGCATTATGCGCGACAAATACACAGTCAGCAAGCAGTTCATATATGTAGTCGGCATGTGCCTCAAACGGCAAGGCATCCTTTACATCCTCATCCGTAATATGCGTTAAATCCTGAATGAAAGTTGGAATCGCTTTACCAGGATAAATAAACTTCGTAAAGGTGCGCTCAATTTTCCAATCCTTCATAATAACAATTGCGATTTGAATCATTCGGTCCCCATTTGCCGGTGAATGACCAGTCGTCTCTAAATCAACAATTGCATATTTTTGACTTTCCATCATACATCTCAACTCACAGTTCACATTAGATAGATGAATTTTATCATATATTTGGCTCAGCGGCATCCCTTCACCTTTTAGATCACACACAAAAACAAGAGATCAGGACAAAACTAGGCATAACTTTATATAGCGGGAGCAATCAATGGTAGAAATCTTTTATCAGCGTTATATCGGGAAATTTATCAGCGATTGTTGGAGGTTTATCAGCGATTTCTTCTACTTTATCAGCGATTGTTGAACTTTTATCAGCGATTTCTTCTACTTTATCAGCGATTGTCAAACTTTTATCAGCGATTTCGCTACTTTATCTGCGATTGCCCTTGGCTCATCTCGTTTCACAAAAAAAGCGCGAGAAATCAATTTTTAGAAACATTGCTTTCTCGCGCTTTATGATGTGAAATTTTTAAATTTTAGGTTAAATCTTCACCTTCGTCTCAGCCAACTACATTACTGTTGCCTCTGGCTCATACGATATCATCTCTTTAATTGTATTACTCTCGCCCATAATAGCTACTGTTGGCTTATGATCTTTTGCCTCTTTGTTATCTACATACACGTAAGAAATAATAATCACAATATCTCCACGTTGTACTAGGCGAGCTGCTGCTCCGTTCACACAAATAACACCTGATCCACGTTCCCCTGCAATAATATAAGTTTCAAAGCGTGCGCCATTGTTATTATTGACGATATGCACTTTTTCGTTTGGTAGCATCCCTACTGCATCTAAAATATCCTCATCAATTGTAATAGAACCAACATAATTTAAATCTGCTTGTGTCACTGTAGCACGGTGGATTTTACTGTTCATCATCATTCGTAACATTTTACAATCCTTCTTTCACATTAAAGATACAATTATCAATTAAACGCGTTTTACCAATATAGACGGCTGCAGCTAAAAGCACTTGCTCCGTCTCAGCAATTACGGGTGTTAAATCTGGATACGCTAATAATTCAATATAGTCTATACGACCATGTGTACGTGCCGCGATATGTGCCTTTGCTTTAGCAAGTGCATTAGCCGCATCCCTATTCGATAAAAAGCTATCACGAGCAAGCTGTAGCGCTTCATTAATGGCTGGTGCCTCAAGACGCTCCGCTTCACTTAAATACACATTACGAGAGGATTTCGCTAAACCGTCTTCCTCACGTACAATGGGTACTACACGCATGTCCAAAGGGAAATTAAAATCTCGTACCATCGTCGCAATAATTGCAACCTGCTGTGCATCTTTTTGTCCGAAATATGCTCGTGTCGGCTGTGCTAGGTGAAATAATTTTGCAACGACTTGTAAAACGCCCTCAAAATGTCCTGGTCGGCTTGCCCCACAAAGAATGGTTGCCTGTTCACCCGCATGAATACGAATACCACCATTATGCGGATACATTTCTTCAACACTCGGTGCGAAAACAATATCTACACCGGCAGACTCTGCTAAAGCAGTATCCCTTGGCAAATCACGAGGGTAGCTTTCAAAGTCTTCATCTGGTCCAAATTGTGTTGGATTGACAAATATGCTCATCACGACTAAATCATTTTCAGCCCGAGCTGTTTTTGCTAGCGTTAAATGGCCCTCATGTAAATACCCCATTGTTGGAACGAGTCCAATTGTTTTTTGAGCTTCCTTAGCTGCTTGGATTTCTACGGTTAATGCTTGGATAGTAGTTACGACTTTCATTACTTTACGCCCCCATATAACTGATCCAATGCTTCCTCTTTCATCGTGAAGGAATGCTTTGGCGTCGGGAATGTACCTGTCTTTACCGCTTCTACGTAACTAGCAATTCCACGGCTTGCTTCTTGCCCCATATTAGCAAACTGTTCCACAAATTTTGGTACATGATGTGAACCGTAGCTTAACATGTCATGATAAACTAATACTTGTCCATCAGCCTCAACACCAGCTCCAATGCCGATTGTTGGAATAATGAGATTAGCGGATACCATCTCTGTTAACTGATGCGGAATACATTCTAAGACGACTGCACATGCTCCAGCCTCTTGACATTTTTTTGCATCTTCTATGAGTTTCGTTGCCTGTTCAGCTGTTTTACCCTGAACTTTGTAGCCACCGAGCACTCCTGCTGATTGAGGTAGTAAACCTAAATGAGCTACCACCGGAATGCCAGCTGACGTTAATTTACGAATTGCTGGTAGAACATCGTCTGCTCCCTCTAACTTTAGCGCATCTGCTCCTGTTTCTTGCATCATGGATACTGCCGTTTTCAACGTCTCGTTTACATCACCGTGGTATGAACCAAATGGCATATCCACAACAACAAACGTATCCTTCGCCCCACGGCGCACTGCTTTTGCATGATGAACCATATCGGCTACTGTTACCGGCATTGTAGAATCATAACCTAGAACGACCATACCTAGTGAATCTCCCACTAGAATCATGTCGACGCCTGCTTCTTCAGCAAATTTTGCAGCTGGATAATCGTATGCAGTGAGCATAACGATTTTCTCACCCGCTCCCTTCATCTTTAAAAAATCTGAAGTTGTTTTCATCATGTAGTCCTCCTTTTTAAGGGAAGAAAACAGAAAAACCCCACTGTTCCTAAAATAGACAGAAGGGTAGTGTTTCGTTCGTCACCTAAAATCACCTCTCGTTGTTGAGTAGAGGCCATAACTTAATAAAGGGAGGTAACCAAATGAATTGCCGTTCCATTAAATTAAGTTATATTTTTGAACGCTTGTTTTCTTCCGTCCCTGTCATTAAAAGATCAAGGCAGATATTTTTGTAAATTGTTCTTGCGTTTTGAAGGTGCCGTTCACAAAAGGATACTGCCCTTCGCACATACTATAACAGATTCACCTAGTAATCTTCAAATATTATTTTCTAATAATTACGATCAATAAATATTACCAAATTCAAAACATCCGTTTCTGAAAGTTTGATTTTCGATAAACTTCGAACATTGTAAATAGCAATAGAGCAAATAAAAATGTGAATACACCAGACTTTACATTTGTCACTGGTACAAAGACATTCCAAAATGAATTAATGAAAGCGTGGAAAATAATACATATAAAAATACTTTTAGTGGAGAGGTAAATGATTGTTAATAAAAAGGACAGCGCTAAAGCTGTTAGAGAAAACCAAAGGAAGTTCATGTTCATTTGATTGGATCCAATAACAAACCATAATGGCAAATGCCAGACTGTCCAAATAACGCCCACGATAATTGTACTGGTGAAAGGAGACCATCTTTTTTGCAATGTGGGCTGTAAAAAACCACGCCAGCCAATTTCCTCCAATCCTCCTCCAATAATCATGATTGGCAATTCAAGTAACGCCAGATACATTGGATTCTCCATAGTTGCTCCGCCCCATAACGTTGGTAAAAAACAAGCCGCAAATGCCAATCCGATTGCAAATATGTACCAAGAAACAGGATGCTTAGGATTTTTCACATTATGGATAAATGATTTGAACTCTTCTTTAGTCGAATATTTCTTTTTCAACCAAATCTCACAAATTGCAGGAGTAATGCCACCAAGAATAAATAATAGCATTGATATTGCATTGCCAAACCTCAGTAAATTTAGCTGTGTTAATAAGGCTAAACTACCCCATATGATCCATGACGTAGCAAAGGTATAAAATAGAAATCTTCTTATCTCTACTCCCATCTTTCATCCTTCCCTCCTTTCGTACCCAATAGTAATAATACGGATTTGCAAAGTGTATTCATCAATCGAATCTCATCAAACTGCACTTGATCATTCGAGAACATCCCGTAACATTTTTGCAAGACAACGTCTCTCACAATGCCATCAATGGATGTCATCATAAAGGTAGATAAATCCTCCATCGACACTTCCGGCTTAAAGTATCCTGAAGAAATACCCTTATGGATTGACTGAAAAATTTGTTGCATCAAATATTGCCCACTTTCATTCTCATAAATGCTCGATAAAATTTTCTTTTCTCTTTCTGGATTGTTAGCAAATAAAATCGTAAGCTCAAATTGAATTTTTCCGACTGTTGATACGTTTTCCTTCATGTATTCTCCAAGAAAATTAAATAATTTAATGATTGTTTTTGTGGGAGAATTACTCGTATCTGTAATTCCATCGATCATATGTTTATAGTCTGCGTTAGCATTTACTTGATTAATAACATCAACAAGTATTTCATCCAGGTCTGAATAATAACGATAAATCCCACCTTGACTTACCCCTGACGCTTTAATAATATCCCTCATCGTAATGTCGTAGAGTGGCTTCACTTTACATACTGTTATAGCTGCTTCTAAAATGCTGTTTTTCTTTTCCTGTACATATTCATGACTTACCTTTGGCATATTTTCTACCTCCGAACATTTAAAATGACACAGTTGTCATTTTTATCGTAATCAATATTCCTTTTATTGTCAACAAAAAAAGTGACACCACTATCATTTTTATTTTTCACTTAAAAAATTTGACAGTTCAATGTGATATGTAATATACTTCCACCATACTATACGACGTATAATATAAAACCTTGTATGGTAAATCATTGTGAGGTGAGGAAAGATGACATTTCAGCTTGGCTCAGCTTTGCTTGACGCTTGTGTACTCGCCATCGTCGATAAAGAGGATGCTTACGGCTACTCATTAACACAGCAAATACAATCTGTGATGGATATATCAGAATCTACGCTGTACCCAGTATTACGTCGTTTACAAAAAGCAGATTGCTTAACAACTTACGATCAGCCCTACCAAGGCAGGAATAGACGCTATTACCAAATTACTGATCAAGGTCGAATACGATTGCTGGAACTATTAAAAGAATGGCAAAAGTATAAAGAAATGGTTGATTGTGTACTTTTAGGAGGGAAATATGATGAATAGAGCAAGCTTTTTGAAGAAGCTACGGGGGAAATTACAACGCCTTCCAGCGCATGAGATTGATGCTGCGCTTGCCTATTATGAGGAATATTTCGATGAAGCTGGAGAAGAAAACGAACAGCGGGTCATTCAACAACTTGGCTCCCCTTCTCATGTTGCATCACAAATAATGGCGGACTATGCATTAAAGGATTTAGAAGCAACTTCAGCTTCAACTAAGAAGAATGTTTCTGCGATTTGGCTTATCATTCTAGCAATCTTATCTGCCCCACTTTCATTACCGTTACTTGTAGTTGCTATAGCACTTATTTTTTCATTTGGAGCAGTAATATTCAGTGTTATTATTGCGATTATCGCAACTATGCTAGGTATCTTTTTCGGTGGAATTGTTGCACTTATTTCGGGCTTCTTCATTTTAACTCAGCACTGGCAGACAGCGATACTCTTTATGGGTGTTGGCTTTATTGTTACGGGTCTTGGCATCCTGCTTTTCCCAATCGTTGCTCGTTTAATCAAAACAATCGTTGTTGTTTGTGTTGAAGCGTTAGGTAAACTATTCCATAAAATGACGAAGAAACGGAAGGTGGGATATTAATGACGTCTCGACATACCCATATCGCCATTACTATGATTGCTTTCGGCATACTATTAGCCCTAGTTGGTTATTTCTCCGGTGGGAAATGGAGTTTTGTGCTAACTGATGAAGGCATCCAATTGCCACAGAATAATACACTAATCAATAATACCTACAAACTAGATGATTTCACTAACCTCAAAGTGATCAATACCTATGGAGATGTTGAAATTATTGCTAGTGATCGTTTTACATTAGAAACAAATGTTGTTGAAGAAGATGATGTGACGTACAGTATAAAAGATCATACATTAACTGTTGAAACAAAGGCTAAGAAGAAGAAAGGTTTTGAATTCGGATTTGGTAACTTCAGAACTCCTTCCATCAAAATCTATGTTCCTTCAGATGTAAAATTGAAAAACGTTGTCCTCGATAGTAATTTTGGGGATACAATCATTCGTGGTTTGCATTATCAGGAGTTAAATCTCATTGAAGATTTTGGAGACATTATAATTAAAGACACTGCTGGTGAGAAAACAGAGATTACACAATCATTTGGTGATATGAAGCTACAACAATTTTCAAGTAATGGATTCGTCGCCGAAAGTGAGCATGGTGATATTATCATTGATGGAACATTAAATGGTTCATCCACTATTACATCTAACTTTGGTGATGCTATACTTCACTTACAAAATAAAAAAAGTGAACTTGGCTATGAATTACAAACTGACTTCGGGGATCTTATAGTTGATAAGAAGGATCAAAATAGCAAGGTATCGCAATCTTTTAACGGTGATAACCAGCTTAAAGTAAATCTTTCATATGGTGACTTACAGTTAACGTTGAAATAAAGGAAGTATACTAAGATACAATTTTCTTCACTTATAAGGCAGAATTACAATTTTGTGATTCTGCCTTTTTAGTATGATTTTTATAAGATTAAGTTCCTTCTTTTGACCAATAGTGAGAATTTTCTATTTATTATATAATATTTCAATACCCATATGAATGAATGTTTTTAGTAAGGAATTTTCATCAGAGTAGTAAGTTAAGACAGAATCTGAGGTAATTCAAGTCAGTTACGCCTGTTATCTTGGAGAAAAAAATACGATTATTGAGGTGATCAATATGAAAATTAGAAAAGCAAACATTGAAGATGCTCAAGGTATCGGAAAAGTACATGTTGACAGTTGGCGAACAACTTATAAAGGCATTCTTCCAGATGATTTTTTGAATAATTTATCTTACGAGCAGCGAACGGAGCTATGGAAGAAGAATATTTCAGATGCTACGAATTATGTACTGGTGGCTGAAAACGAACAAGGTGAAATAATCGGTTTTGTAACAGGTGGCACACGAAAAACTAATTCAGTACCGAATGCAACCGATTTAACCTCTATCTATCTTTTAGAAGAATATCAAGGAAAGGGAGTCGGGAAGCAACTACTCAAAGAAATATTCGTCTATTTTAATCAAAAAGGATACGAAAAAGTATTTGTTGAAGTATTAGCAGAAAATAAAACACGTGATTTCTATGAATATTATGGAGCACAATACGTCAATAACACCGAAATTAAAATTGGCGGAAAAATAGTAGAAGAGCTTATTTATGTATGGAATGATATTGATCAGGTTAAAGAAAAAATAAAGTAGAGAGCTATTTATCATTGGAGGGGCTTGAAATAGGGTAAATACCCGCGAAGCAAGGGTAAATACCCGCGAAGCAAAGGTATACCCGCGAAGCAAGGGCAAATACCCGCGAAGCAAGGGCAAATACCCGCGGAGCAAGGATAAATACCCGCGAAGCAAGGGTGAATACCCGCGGAGTAAGGGTAAATATCCGCGAAGCAAGGATGAATACCCGCGAAGCAAGGGTAAATACCCGCGAAGCAAAGGTATACCCGCGGAGCAAGGGCAAATACCCGCGAAGCAAGGGTAAATACCCGCGAAGCAAAGGTAAATACCCGCGAAGCAAGGGCAAATACCCGCGAAGCGAGGGTAAATACCCGCGGAGCAAGGGCAAATACCCGCGAAGCAAGGGTAAATACCCGCGGAGCAAGGGGTATTCATCCATACGAAATCCCTAGGAAGAGCGGAAAAATGGCTTCATATAGTCCACTAAATTTTCGGATAAGTGGTAAACACGATTTTTATAAGAACCTGTATAGGGAAATTGAAACTTTCTAAGTATTTTACTAATACTTTCTCTTATTTTCTTTAGACAAGACTACAAACGAGAAAAATAAATATAAAAGAACGTATATTATTCGAAAATATACGTTCTTTAGTATGCTTGTCATTTGTGTTTCTATAAAATTTTTATATCTCCAGCATAAATTGTCCGGACTGTGCCATTATCCTCTGTTAGCTGTAGTACACCTTCATCTGTAATCCCACTGGCAATGCCTTCAAAGCGTCCACGTAAAGTTGTTACTTCAATCCGTTGTCCAATCGTACATGACATTTGTTCCCATAGCTTTTTAATGCTAGCAAAGCCCTCCTTCACGTATAATTCCGTGAATTGTTCTAAGTATTGTAAAATGGACGCAACAAGGGCCGCACGATTAATTTCCTCACCCGCTTCTAAACGTAAAGATGTAGCTATATCAGCAATTTCTGGGGAGAAATCTGATTCGACCTGATTTGCATTAAGACCTATGCCAACTAGTAGTGCTTGTACACGGTCTGCCTCAGCCTGCATCTCTGTTAATATCCCTGTACATTTTTTACCGTTAATGAGCAAATCATTTGGCCATTTAATGGCTGGTTCAATTTGTTTATATAATGTTTTTATCGCCATCGTAACCGCAACGGCTACAACAAGCGTATATGATGAAGCTTGCTGCGGAGTAACATCCGGTCTAACTATTATAGTCATCCAAACCCCTGTGCCATTTACTGATTCCCATGGACGTGCCATACGACCACGACCAGCAGTTTGCTCCTCCCCGATTATAATCGTGCCATGAGGAGCGCCTTCTTGTGCAAGCTTATGGGCGATTATTTGTGTTGAATCTACAACATCAAAATAATGAATTTCACGTCCAAAATGTTCTGTATTTAAAAATAGTTCAATTTGTGTTGGACTTAAGCTATTTGGCACACCCGTCAGTACATAGCCCTTTTTCTTTACAGTTTCAAATGTATAGCCTTCCTCTTGTAGTGACTGCATATGCTTCCACACAGCTGTACGTGATACTCCAAGGGCATCTGCTAGCTCCTGACCCGAAACCGCTTCACCATTAGCAGCTAATATTCTTTTTAAAATTTCATCCTTCATAGATATACTCATGCTAATCAATCCTTTAGTAAACTCTGCTATTAGTTATTAGTAATTTTTGTTGTTCATTATCAATCTGAATTATATTAATCATACTGTAAATTATGACAATTGACCACATTCTATCCTCAAATACTTATAGACACTATTTATTCGTTAATTTTAACTATTTTACTTAAGCCTTCGTTCCCCTATCGTTGATCCCCAAGGAGTCGCCCAGCATCCACTACAATCAACTTAGCACATGGTATGCTTTTTAACAAATGTCATCTCCAATTTTTGGTGATAAGCAAATAAATTATAGAAACAAACAAAGAGCTTAATTTAATAATAAGGAGCCGTCTCATTCATTTTTGAGAACGGCTCCTCGTTTAAAAATCAATGTTAATTTCATTTGATATTTCCTACTACATCTTACATGAATTTCAGCTATGTATATAAGTTTTCTAAACTTTATAATTGGTTTTGAAACGTAACTAATCAACGTGTTGACTCGATATTTTAAAAATAAGTTTTATAAATCCAATTCATTATCGAATAAAGTTTTCAACTTCTAATTCCTCTAAATATTTACGCAATCCTCGTTTCTTAATATGTTCACTTTGTAACATCCACAGATAATATTAAAAAGAGCAGCAAAATGCTACTCTTTTTTAGTTAAATTCTATTTTTAACTAATCGAACCCTTTGAATCACAATAAAATTGAACAGAAACATTATGGTTAGAAGTAAGACTATTTATAGTTAATTTACCTCCTACTAAAATTGAATACGTACGTCCACCATCAATTAAACTTGGAATATAATCCGTTTGACTCCAAGATCCAATAGAAGTTGAGGAAGTAATTGAGTTAATTCTAGTAAACATTTGTCGTTGATAATAACTTTCATATTGAGTTTCAAAAGAACCTTTAACAGTAATAGTCGCTATTGCCCCATTAGAATTTACACTTTTAGTCTTTGTACCATATGCTATACTACGGGGTTGAATACCACTTTCTGACTCTGATGTATCAACAAAATTTACACTAGCTCTTTCCGTTGCATATTTTTTAAATTCTGATAGTTCAACATAATCTTCAGATTTATATTCTTCAAAAGGTACAAGTTCCAATGTTGCATTTGGATTTCCTGAATTGATTTCTTCTACAATTTCCTTATACTGCTTGTAATATTTCAGTTTTTGTTGCTCTGATAAATCCAAACTTGCGGCTGATGCCTTTAAACTTCCGAATGCAAAAATAGTAATAAACAAAATTGTAATAATGCTAAAAATTTTTGTTACTTTCACTATTTCACCCCCCCTTAGTAATTGTAAAAATTTTAATATATTTATTCATAGCCAGTACCTTCTTATCTATATTCATATTTTTCACTCTTACAATAAAAACGAATGAACTTATAAAGTAGGTTACCTGCATTACATTCACTCGTTTTTTTGCCTATTTTAAGCTTTAAAAGTTTTTTAGCCAATTAGTTCATTACATGTGCAATAGCTAATTGTTCTGCAACCTTTTTATTTGTAACTTCTTTAATATAAGGTTTTACGTAAATTCTCAACACCCTTTCTGATATTATTGAAAACAATAGTCTTATTTATTACTTTAACAATCTATTGTAAATGTTATTACTATCACTGACAGGGTATTATCCCTAAGGGATATCGATTTCTTTTTAGTAATAAAACTTTATTGTTTCCTTTTGAACTATAATTTTTCACTGTTTTTTTGCGAAGATTAAGAATCTTTGTTTATTTACCAAAGTATGCTATTACCATACCATTCAATATACATAATTTCAAAATCAACTTTTGTTTAAAATTGAACAAAAATTGATAAAATCAGGAAAATAGTGAATTCGGGAAAATCGAAGTTTTCTTAATTGCCCAAAAATTATGGGAGTTAACACCTAAAAAATTTGAATGAGCGTTGAAAATGGAGGAAATTGACGAAGTAGCATAGTTTAAGGAGCTGTTTATTTATGGCTAACAACATAAAAAAAACATTGTCCTGCTTATAGAAAGGACACATTGCATTTGAGGGATATGGATTAATGCGATGAAACTGTTTTTCTAGTCCATACGTGATAATGATTAAAAGAGAGTAGCTTTTGCTGCTTTTTTTATTTATGTGCAAAAACTACTTTAAATCGATATTTTTTTAAAGTTTTTTTGCTCTAAAAAATCCCAAGGTTAGTATTGATAGTGATAAACACCTCTTGATTTATTTTATTATTAAATGTATCTCTAAAATTTGCTCTATTACCTCAAAAAAATTAACTAAACCTAGTTAGTAACAAATCAAATAAAAAGAAAAACGCCCTAAGCCTTGATGATCTAAGACTTTCGGGGTTTCTCTTGTTAATTACATTTGTTTGAAATAATCGTGTTCTATCCAATTCTTGATCTGTTGTTGGTCATTTTGAAGCTCACCATTGACAACCGCTTCAAGCATCGCCTGCAATGCTTCTTTTACCCACGGTCCACCCTTTTTGCCAGACCACTTTAATAAATCTGTACCGTTTACAACTAGCTCTCGCTTGTGCCTAATAGGGAGTTTTGTCTGTATTTCCTGAATACTTTGTTGTGGCATTTGAACATCAAGCTGTCTCAGCTCCGCAAAATAACAAGCAGCCTCCAGCTCCTGTTCTGTATACAAAAAGTAATCCATGTTTGTCCAGCCGTTTGTTAAAGCTTTTAAAGCTTCTATCACAGCTTTTACAAACGCCATCTCCTTATTCGATAAACGATAGTCACCTAGCACTTCTCGCCAATGCTCACCCTGTAAGACCGCAAAATATGCCCAGCCTAATTGCTTATCCTGGGTATTAAATGCATACCAGTCATCCGCTTGGAAAGTACCATTCAAATAATTCACTAAATTACTTTCTTCCAGCTTTCTTATACCATTAAAAACATCTTTCCCTACCCACAGCTTATCGAGCTCTGCCTTGATGCGTTCCCTTGCAATCCAAGAAATATTATCGGCCTTGTCCCGCATTGCTTTCAAGGTTTCTGATTCAATTTGAAATCCGAGCTGTGCAGAAAAACGGACGGCGCGCAACATTCGTAAAGCATCTTCAGAAAAGCGTTTCTGTGCGTCACCAACAGCTCGAACAATACCAGCTTCAATATCTTGGCGTCCTCCGTAAAAATCAACAAAAGCGCCATCGCGACGCATCGCAATGGCATTCATCGTAAAGTCACGGCGCTGTAAATCTTCTTTTAGCGAACGTACAAATTGCACTTCCTCTGGTCTACGGTGATCCGTATATTCTCCATCTGTGCGATATGTCGTTACCTCCACCGATCCAGCTGGCACGATTACAAGAACCGTCCCATGCTGAATCCCGATATCTACTGTGTGATGAAAGACAGATTTTACTTCGTCGGGCATAGCATTTGTCGCAACATCTACATCATGGGCAGGGCGACCGAGTATGGCATCTCGTACCGCACCACCGACGATTACTGCTTCAAAGCCAGCGCTTTCTAGTTGTTCAATAACTGAATAGGCTGCTTGCCATTCTTTATTGTTTTGCATGATTTCTTTCCGCAACCTTTTCATACAATTTTTCATATTGTTCTACAATTTTAGATGAATGGAATTTTTCATCAACAGCACGGATAGCTGCTTCTCGGAAACGTTGTAATTTCTCACTATCATTCAATAAGTCCACGGCATACTCTGCCACAGCGTCCGTATCACCTAATTCCACTATATAGCCATCTACACCATGTTCAATGACTTCTGGAATACCGCCTACAGCTGATCCAATACAAGGTACACCACAAGCCATTGCCTCAAGTAAAACTAGCCCAAACGATTCTTGTTGTGATAGTAATAATTTAAGATCACTGATCGCATACAATTCAGCCAGATTTTCTTGCTTCCCTAAAAATAGAACATCATTCATGTAAGGACTTTCCTTTACTTGGTCCATTACACGATGCTTTTCTGGTCCATCTCCTACAAGCAACAGTTTTACCTTCATGTTTGCGCGAATCTTCATAAAGGAATCTATAATATGTGGTAGATTTTTTATTTTCCGGAAGTTAGATACGTGAATTATAACTTTTTCGTCTTCTTGAATTCCGAATTGTTCCTTTAGTTTTCCTTGACTGCGTGGGAAGTATTCGCGTTCATCTACAAAGTTGTAAATCGTGTTAATCGGCTTTACTGTATCAATAAGCTCATAGGTTTGTTGCTTTAATGCCTCTGACACTGTTGTTACGATATCAGATTTGTCTATGCCATACTTAATGGCCTGTGAAAGGGTGGAATCCTGCCCAAGTACCGATATATCAGTACCATGTAACGTTGTGACAATCCCAATGTCCCGACCACTCATTTCACGTGCTAAAACAGCACAGACAGCATGTGGTATTGCATAATGTACATGAAGCACATCTAGTCCTTCATCCTTAATCACGTCCGCCATTTTACTCGCTAATGCTATATCATATGGCGAATATTGAAATACTGAATAATTATTAACTTCTACTTCATGGAAAAAGACGGTCGGATAAATTTTATTCAATCGAAATGGTACGCTTGAGGTGATGAAATGAATCTCGTGTCCTCTCTCTGCAAGCATTTTTCCTAATTCTGTTGCAATAACACCAGAGCCTCCAACTGTTGGATAACAGGTAATGCCAATTTTCAGCTTTTTCATTCGATTATCATCCTTTCTAAATCACGTCTTTTATTAATTTCGTCTTTCTTGAATCAGTCTCCAATCCACAAAGCCTTCTTGTAGGCCTTTTAGTAATATTTCTGCTGTTCCCATATTCGTGGCCAGTGGCACTTGGTAAACATCACAAAGACGAATAAGTGCAGAAACATCTGGCTCATGTGGTTGTGCTGTTAACGGATCACGGAAAAAAATGACCATGTCCATATCATTATTGGCAATCATTGCGCCAATTTGTTGATCGCCACCAAGTGGTCCTGAACGAAAACGTGTTACCTCTAAGCCTGTAGCTTCTATAACACGCTGTCCTGTCGTACCTGTAGCGAACAAAGTATGCTCATTTAAAATATCTTGGTAAGCAATAGCAAACTGTACTAAATTATCTTTTTTACGATCATGTGCAATTAATGCGATTTTCATAATGCTTCCATCCCAATCTTTAGATGATGTTTTCTAAACCATATACAAGTTGATCCATTTTCATGACTTCTTCTACGCAAAATGCTACACCCGACATAAAAGAATTACGGTTTAACGAGTCATGACGAATTGTTAATAGCTGTCCGTCTCCTCCAAATAACACTTGCTGGTGTGCCACTAAACCTGGTAAACGAACTGAGTGAATACGCATGCCATCAAATTCTGCCCCACGTGCCCCCTCAAGCGTTTCTTTTTCCTCTGGATGTCCTTGCATCTTTTGTGTTCGCACCTCTTGGATCAATTGTGCTGTTTTAACAGCTGTTCCTGAAGGAGCATCTAGCTTTTGATCGTGGTGCATTTCAATAATTTCAACATCAGGTAAATATTTTGCTGCTTCCTTTGCAAATTTCATCATCAGGATTGCTCCTATCGCAAAGTTTGGAGCAATAATACAGCCTAGTTCTTTTTCTTTAGCAATTGCTGATAATTCCTCTAATTGTTCATCTGTAAAGCCCGTTGTACCAATTACAGGTCGTACATTTAGTCTTAAGGCCTCTTTAGTATGTTTGTATACTGCATGTGGGCTTGTTAAATCTACTAATACGTCTGGTGCAGTTGCCTCTATAAGGTCAGACATATCTGTAAAGATTGGAGCCGTATAACTTGATGGAAACATCTCCAAATCAGCTAATGTTTTTCCTACTTCTTTATAATCTAGCACAGCTACTAATTCCATTTTGTCATGCTTCATGACCGTATGTACAGCCTCAGCCCCCATTTTTCCCCTTGGTCCTGCAATTGCTACACGAATTGACATTATTCCCCATCCTTTCTAGTCCAGCGATCTTTATCCCTTGTTTCAAATTTATGTATAACGCGTAAAAGTGCTTCATCTAATTTTATGCCTTGTGCATTTGCAAAACAAACTAAAACAAAGAAAAAGTCTCCTAATTCTTCTTCGATGCTGTTTGCTTCCTCTGTACTCTTTTTCTTCTTTTGCCCGTAAACGTCTTGTACCTCGCGAGATAATTCACCAAGCTCCTCGGTTAGACGTGCCAATAACTCGAATGGCGGGAAATAGCCTTCCTTAAATTGTCCAATATAATCATCCACACGCTGCTGTAAAGCTTGCATTGTCACTTGTTCAGTCATCTAAATCACACTCCTACTTACCATCGTATAAAATTTACACCATTGTTGTCAAAAACAATAAAATGTCAGATAATAGATAGCACTACTTCATTGATTGAGACTTCAGGAGGTCATATGCTAAAACAGATCAAAATCAGCAATATCGTCGCAATAATGCTCGGAGCTGCAATTTTTAGCTTCGGATTTGTCCACTTCAACATGCAAAACCAACTTGGTGAAGGGGGCCTAAGTGGGATTACTCTCATACTTTATTTTACACTAGGCTGGGACCCCGCCATCATGAATTTACTATTAAACATTCCTATGTTTATAATTGGGTATCGTTTACTTGGAAAAAAATCATTTATTTATACGCTTGTTGGAACTTTATCTGTCTCCGTCTTCCTTAAAGTTTTCCAAAAGTATCAATTTACGATTCATTTAGAAGACGATTTGTTACTTGTTGCTCTTTTTGCAGGGGTTTTTGTTGGACTAGGGCTCGGTATCGTCTTTCGCTTCGGTGGTACTACAGGCGGAGTAGATATTTTAGCACGTCTTGGTCATAAATATTTTGGTTGGAGTATGGGTAAAACAATGTTCATCTTTGATGCAATTGTCATTACACTATCTTGGCTAACGTTTTTAGATGCACGCTCTATGATGTATACCCTTGTTGCGGTATTCGTTGGTGCACGTGTC
The DNA here is from genome assembly GCF_023337835.1 of Lysinibacillus sp. Bpr_S20. Classification (NCBI taxonomy): domain Bacteria; kingdom Bacillati; phylum Bacillota; class Bacilli; order Caryophanales; family Bacillaceae; genus Lysinibacillus; species Lysinibacillus sp. Bpr_S20. The sequence goes on along the minus strand of NZ_JALNLQ010000001.1, from coordinate 224,701 downwards.
ATTGATTTTGTCCAAGAAGGAGCATATGCAGCACGTGGGGCACTTATTATATCTGAAGAATCTAGCGCCATTGCAGAGATGATTGCAGTAAGAATGGAACGCGGCATTACTATACTTGAAGGTCATGGCCATTTTACGAAGCAACAAAAAGAAGTTATTTATTGTGTTATTGGCCGCAATGAGGTTGTACGCTTAAAATCTATTGTCCATGAGATTGATCCTCATGCTTTTGTATCTATCATCGAAGTACGCGATGTTGCAGGAGAAGGTTTCACGCTGGACGAGCAAAAACAACCACTCCATTAACATGATCAATCAGCCTGCTCTCCTCGAAAACATGTTACTTTTTCGATAGATGTAGGCTTTTTCTACATATAAATTATCAAACGAGGTGCGTTTGTGTTGGTTCATCATGTTATCCACCTTGATTAACTAGAAGGCTTAACGGATTAAAAAACTTGCTATAGTGAATTCCCACTACAACAAGTTTTTTATTAGTCGTCATTTCGCATATTTGTAAAGATTAATACTAAACGTAGTAATTCTAATACTGCTACTGCTGCTGCGGCAACATATGTTAATGCGGCAGCACTTAACACTTTTCGTGCAGGACGCTCTTCTTCATTTGTAATAATCCCTAAAGAGTTCATTTGTACTAATGCACGCTTAGATGCATCAAACTCTACAGGTAACGTTACTAATTGGAATACCACACCTGCTGCTAATAATACGATCCCTAAAAGTAAAAATTTTGGGTTCGTTGCAAAAATACCAATCATGACAAATATCCAAGACATATTTGATGAAATATTTGCGACTGGCACTAGCTTACTACGTAAAGTTAGCATTGAATAAGCTTCTTTATGCTGGATGGCATGGCCAACCTCGTGGGCAGCAACTGCAGCGCCAGCAATACTCGCCTCGTAGAAGTTACTTTCTGATAAAGCAACTGTTTTTGTTGCCGGATTATAATGATCAGACAATACACCTTGTGTTGGAACAACTCGTACATTATATAAGCCGTTCGCATCTAAAATCGCACGCGCTACCTCTGCACCCGTTTGTCCCTTCATTGTACGTTCATTTGCAAATTTATTATACGTACCCTTTACTTTCATCTGAGCGTAAAGCGGCAGTAGCATTATTATTGCAAAATAAACAATATACATACCTGTTGACAATTTTCTAACCCCTTTCTACCTCGATACTATAATTCTATATTCATTTACCTAATTCGGCAAATATTTGCGCCACTTAATTGAAAAGATGGCTAGAAAAATGCATATAATTGATAACCAAAAAGTAAAGTATCCAATATAGCTCGTGTAATCCGCTAAATCACGATACATCGGCATTTGACCAAATACATAATCAATGACATCATTATGCAATGTCCATACGGCCGCAACGGCAATATGCCAATATGAAAAAACATATTTGCCAAGATACAGAATAGCTTGGACAGCCATTGCAAAATGCGAGCCCACAAGCATCCATCCTTGCCTACCAATAGATCCAGTTTCAATCAGCGTCCAAATATTCATCACATCGGCCCAGATTCCATACTTCACTAATGTAATCAGTGCTAGCACTTCCATTAGCGGCCATCTTTTACCCATAATCCAAGCTAACAATACAAAACAAAAGAATAAGCTAGCTGTCGGGCTATCCGGTACAAAAATATAAAAAATTGGTTTCGTGATGGCAAGCTGCCCTCCATACCAATAATAACCGTAAATAGTTCCTAATAGATTGATAATAAGTAATAGTATTAAAAATGACTTATGGGTAAGGAGATACCAGATGTTTGCACGTGTAATTTGCATAATTAAAACTCCTTTAAGTTCTGTCTTTACTAAGATGCCTTTTTTAACTGTTATTATGTATAAAATTGTTTTTAATAGGCCACATTCTTTCAACATTGAATATTGGCAGTATTTTTTGCCTCCATCCAAAACGTACGTTGATTTCCGTTCCGACTGATGCTCTTAGCCTTCGTTCCCCTATCGCTGTTCCCCAAGGTGTCGCCAAGTCTCCACTCCATTCAACTTAGCTTCATTTTAACCAATGTCATCCTACCTTTTATTGATGAGCCTCCCTTAAAAGTAGACTATAGCAAATGTTAGGCTATTGCATTGGTAACTGCCTCTTCACTTTCGAATATCTTAAATTGTATGTATATCCTATATGAATATTATAGAAGTAAAATATATTTTGCGGGAACTTTTTTGAAGGTATAATAGTCACATTAATATACTAGAAGAAAAAAAGAGCCAGTTTCCTGACTCTTTTAAACATACTTATTTCTCTTCTTTTAAGCTCGCAATAAATTCTGCTAATTGCTTCGCTTCTTCATCTGTACCTTGGAATTGGCCAGGTGGCATGTTGCCACGACCATTATGCATAATATCTTCAACTTCATCAGCCGTTAAAGTATTACCAAGTAACTTTGGAGCAGCTGGTCCACCTTTTAAGTCAGCCGCATGACAGCCGATACAAGATTTAGCTGAGTCACCTGCTTCACCACTCCAAATTTTATAACCTGGTAGTGTTTCATCAATAGTAACGTCAACTTCTTCTACAATTGCACCCATTGCTTTTTGAGCTTCCCAGTCATGGTTAGCAACTGCTTCCCATGTTAAGTAAAACATAGCTGCCAGAGTCAATAACATAAACGCTGTTGGTAACGGACGTTTAGATGGACGACGTTCTGGACTTTTATCTAAAAATGGCATTAATAATAGCGCTCCAAATGCAAGACCTGGAATAACAACAGTTCCAATAACATTATATGGACCTGAAGCAAATGAATATTTTAATAATTGATACAAGAATAAGAAGTACCAGTCCGGTAATGGAATGTACGCTCTTGTTGGATCAGCTGGTCCTTCAAGTGGTGATGGATGTGCAACTGTTAATATTAAATAAGCAATTAAAAATACAGCACCAACCATCCATTCTTTTAGTAAGAAGTTCGGCCAGAAAGCTTCCGTCTTACCTGGATATTCGGAATAATCCTTTGGAACGTTCGGCATTTTGTGATTCGCTTTAATACGTGAATCACCAACAAATTTCATTCCTTTTCCGCGATGCATTTTGTCCCCTCCTTTAAAAAATCATCGAACCGTCAAGAACTATTACAACGGCCCTGAAATTCCTTGACGACGAATCATGATAAAGTGTGCTGCAAGTAATGCAAACAATACTGCAGGTAAGAAGAATACATGAATCGCAAAGAATCGTGTTAACGTTTGAGCACCAAGAATAGTTGAGTCACCCGCTAATAAGATTTTAATCCATTCACCGATAAACGGTACAGATGCAGCAATTTGGATACCTACTTTTGTAGCGAATAATGCTTTCATATCCCAAGGCAATAAGTATCCTGTAAAACCTAGACCCATCATTACACCGAAAATACCTACACCAACCATCCAGTTTAATTCACGAGGTTTCTTATAAGAACCTGTAAAGAATACACGAAGAGTATGTAAGAACATCATTACGATTACTAATGAAGCTCCCCAGTGGTGCATACCGCGTACGATTTCACCAAATGCTACTTCGTTTTGTAAATAATAAACTGATTTCCAAGCATTTACTACATCTGGTACGTAATACATTGTTAAAAACATACCTGATAGTATTTGAATCACTGTGATGAAGAATGTTAATCCACCAAAACAGTAAACGAATGCTGAAAAATGATGTGCAGGGTTCACGTGCTCTGGCACTTCGTGGTCGGCAATATCACGCCAAATCGGTGTAATATCTAAGCGTTCATCGACCCAATCATAAATTTTATTTAGCACTTTTTTGTACCCCCTTACTTAACTAGAGTATTTGCACGAATTGGACCAAGCGATAAGTAACCGTCTTCTTCTTTTACTTCATATTCATCCAACGGACCTAACGGTGGTGTTCCTTTTACGTTGTTACCATTCTTCTCGTAGCGTCCACCATGACAAGAACAGAAGAATTGATCTGGGTGTGTTGAATCTGATCCCCAATCCACCATACATCCTAAATGCTTACAAACAGGAGATAATGCAACGATTTGATCGCCTTGTTTGAAAACCCATGCTACGTTTGTTACTTCTGATTTGTACCATGCATCAACTTGTTCAAATTTTAAGTCAACTTTAACAGGTTTTTCAGTAATATCAGCGATTTTATGCTCTGTTTTTATAAAGTTCCCACCTGCATGACTTTGTAGTACTGGGTCTATTGCAAAACGAAGCATTGGCATCAGCATACCCGCCGCCATAAAGCCACCTACACCAGTAAGTGTATAACTTAGGAATTGACGACGTGAAACTCGATTATTACTCATTTTTTTCCCCCCTCTAACTTAAAGGTCAGTCCAACGGACAGTCTTTTACAAATAGTAATACTAGGACATATCTATGATATATCAACTCCATAGCTTGGTCAATATAGCATTCTGTGGAAAGCTGGAGAATGTGAACATTTATTGAAACAAATTGTTAAATCTGTGCCCATTTGGTCGAAAGCATCGGAATCACTTGTCGCAATTGATCTTCGAGAATGGAGTTCTTCACGCCTCTATCCATACTTTCTAACGGAATTGCTGGTAGCCAAATAACATTTACTTCCTCTCCAATATTTGTCCAAAAATGGTCACAAGTAATGAAGAACACATGCTTAAAACCAGCATTATGTAATTGTGCCTCTAATTGCTTCGGCAGATCTTCGTTTTTTAATGTTGCACTACTCGAAAATGGTGGCATCAGTAATAAACGACCTTTAAACTGTTGTTCTATAAAAGATGTAAGCGATAACAAAAAATCTGCTTCTGTACCACTTTGTTTCATTTTTTCAGGAGTTAAATCGACGGATACGAGCGGAACAATAGCTGTATCGATAAATTCCTTCTGTGCCATAAACGATGTCACATCGCTTGCATTAAAATACATCTTTACTAACCTCCTCTAGTTGCATAAATCAATTTCGCCTTCATCGTAGCTATCGCTACAAATAAAAAAATGCCCTTCTCCACTCTTCAATAGGATAACCAATAAAAAGTGAAAACAATCATTCACTTGCTATGTTATCATATTGAGGTAGATAAAGGACATTCAATTTTTACTTTTAACTATCGTAAATTAGCCGTTTCCTTTAAAGCTTGTAACAAATTTGACAATTCATAAAACCGCTCTTCATCTCCCTGATCGAGAGCTTCATCAATTTGCGCGAGTAATTTTTCTTCTTGGAATACGAGTAAGCTGTTGGAAAGCAGCTCTTCTGCCAGTAAACGGTCTTTTTCACTAACTATCAGTGCTTCTGGCATATAAGGGTTTTCTTCAAGAACTGCTAAGTATTGTGCACTTGGTGGTATATTTGGAAAATTCAATTGGATATACATATCTTCATGCTCATGCAAACGTAAATCATGGAAGGATTTCTCAGCATCTGCTGTCATTACATTGCCTTTGTAAAAACGAAACGGCACACCTGTTGAGTCAACAGTTGACATTACCATTGCTCTAGGGCAATAGTGAGCTTCTTCAACAAATCGAATCCGTTTTAATAGCTCATCGTTGCTTAATAAGTAATTCAGAATCCATACACACTCACGACGTTTCAATTGATAATTTTTTAAAAACCATCTAACAAATGCTTTTTTATCGACAACTGATACAGAAGCAGTCATACCCACTCCCTCCTTTACTCAAATTCTAAGGTTTCTAACTTCTCTTGCCACTCAAGTTCACCTGGCTGAATAGTTATTAATTGACCGAGTACTTCTTTAGCTTCTGAACGCTTGCCTTCCTCTAATAAGAAATAAACATATTTCCCTAAAAATGCTGCGTCTTCCTTAAAATCATTATATGCCAAACGGTAAAATTCGTATGCACGGTCGTACAATTCTAAATTTTCATATGCATGCGCTGCAAACGGGTATAACGTGCTCCATTCAAAATCATTTTTTTGCAACGTTTCAAATAATTCAATAACATCCTCATGACGCTCTTGCTGTGCCAACACAGAGATTAAAGCCAATACTGCCTCCATGTATTCAGGATCTAAAGCAATAGCTTCACGCAGATGCTGTTCACCCTCAGCTGGCAAACCCGTTTTTAAAGCCATTTTACCTGCGAATAAATATAAAGACTTATCATATTCATCACGCTTTAATCCTTCGAGAATAGCAGCGTAAGCTTTTTTATTGTCCTCCGTCATGGCATAGCTTTCAGCAAGCAATAAATAAGCAGAAAAATAATCAGGGTCTAATTCTTTTAATTCCTCTAATTGTTTAATGGCCATTTCATATTTTTGTGATTGGAAGGCTGAATACGCTGCACCAAATAAAACATCTGGCTTTACTTCATCATCCAGTGCTTTTAAATAGTAATCTAAGGCCGTTTCATAGGCAGCTCCTGCGCGGTACACCTCAGCAAGTCGCTCAACAAGACTAACCCCAGCAAATTCTATTTGTTGTTCATATAATTCTTCATATAGTCTCGCAGCCTCTAAAAAACGACCAGTTTCAAATAAAAGCTCCCCTTTAGCAAACTGTAATAATGGCTCTTCTGGTAATATAGATAGCGCCTCGTTGATGCGCATTTCTGCTACTTCAAATAACCCTTGCATTTGATAATAATCCGCTAATACTAATAATGCTTGCGGATATTCTGGAGATGTCTCCTCTACTTCTAATAAAAAATCTAACGCTTCATCTTCATCACCCAGTTCCATTAATACGTTTGCACGATCAATTTTTAACTGTGCCTCTTCTGGGAATAAAAATTGTAAATGCTCCAGTACACGGTCAGCTTCCTTCATATATCCATATTGCATAAATACTTCGGCTAGCGTATAAATTTCCTCAGGTAGCTCCTTTGTTAAAAATGATTCCAGTAGCTGTTCAATTAGTGCTAAGTCCCCTTGTTCAAGAGCTTGCATCATTTCAGTCATCGCATTGTTCACAGTCATTCACCTATTCTTTCATTAATACCTTTATGCTACATAACATTTTCTTTCGAAACAAGAAAAAACTCCCCAAATGACTTGGAGAGTCAAGTATCGACTTTACTTTACTTTATTTTACTTCCTCTATATGTTCGAAAAACGATGGATAAGAAACCGCAATACATTCTGCGTCATCTAAAGTGACAGCACCATCTGCTATTAATGCTGCCACAGCGCCCATCATTCCTATGCGATGGTCACCATAAGTTTTAAGGCTTGCACTACGTAATGGCGTTGGTCCTTCAATGATCATTCCATCCTCAGTCGCTTCAATTGTAGCACCTAGTTTTTTCAATTCATCCACTACAGCTGTTATCCGGTCTGTTTCCTTCACTTTTAACTCCTCGGCATCCTTAATAATCGTTTTACCGTTTGCCTGCGTTGCTAATAAAGCAAGGATTGGGATTTCATCGATAAGACGAGGAATAATATCTCCTTCAATTGTAGTTCCCTTTAATGCTGACGTTTCAATTGTAATTGTTGCTGTCGGCTCTGATTGGTTATCTTCATTCGGCAGAACTGTTATAGCTGCCCCCATACTCTGAAGCACTTCGATGATACCATCTCGCGTTGGATTAACTCCGACATTTTCTAGCGTTACTTTACTATTTTCACAAATTGCTCCTGCTACTAAGAAAAAGGCAGCAGATGAAATATCACCTGGCACAGACACATGTGTCCCTGTTAAAGTTTGCCCTCCTTTTAATGATATAACACCACTCACCTCATCAACCTGTGCACCAAATTGGCGCAGCATTCTCTCCGTATGATCTCGAGATACTTCATTTTCTCGCACAATTGTAGTACCTTTAGCGCGTAAACCTGCCAGTAAAATAGCTGACTTCACCTGTGCACTCGCAACTGGCATATGGTAGTCAATAGCTTGTAATGCTGTACCTTGGATAGCTAATGGCGTATATTGTCCATCTGCCCTTCCAGTAATGTGTGCACCCATTTGACGTAACGGATCAATAACACGGCGCATCGGTCGTTTTCCAATAGATGCATCCCCCGTCATTACTGAATGTACATTAGATCCAGCTAAAATCCCTAGCATTAAACGTGTCGTCGTACCAGAGTTACCTGTGTATAGTACCTCTGTAGGCTCTTGCCACCCCTCAATGCCTGGACTGTCAATGGATACATTTGTTCCTTCAACGTCAATTTTTACACCGAGCTTTCGGAAGCAATCAATTGTACTCAAACAATCCTCACCTAATAAAAAGCCTTCAACTGTCGTTTTACCCGTTGCAATCGCTCCAAACATTACAGAACGGTGAGATACAGATTTATCACCTGGAATCGTTAAAGTCCCTTGTAAAGAAGGTTTATCATATTGTAATATTTTTCCACTCATCGTTCTTCCCTCCAATATGAAGATAGAAAGCGCCGCAATTCCGACGCTTTCTTTTAAACTATCTATGAAATATAGGTTTCATAATTAGCACGTTTTTGTATACACGCTGCTGCACGTTCACGGTCACTTTCACTTTGTAAACTAATAACAAGAATCCCGAAAACGTCTTCCCGCGACTCTACGATACGTAAATTCGTAATACTAATCGCTTCGTCTGCAAGTAAACCTGTCACTTCAGAAATAACCCCCGGATAGTCAGGAACGTCAACATATAAATCAAATGATGTGAACATGGCTCCTGCACTTATCGGTAATTCATCCCTTAGCTCTTTGGCCATCGCAAAGTATTGTTCAATGTCCTCTGAGCCACCATTTAAAAGCAGCTCCTTAACCCGACCCATTTCCTTTTCCCAGCCTTCTAGCTGTGCAATAAGCTCATCTCGATTTTGTAATGTTATATCTCGCCATAAAATCGGATTGGATGACGCAATACGCGTTACATCACGGAAGCCCCCAGCTGCAAGCGAACGTGTCATTGGGTACTCCCCATTTTCTCCGCCCAACTGATGCACAAGAGAAGCTGCCACAACATGTGGGAAGTGACTAACTACAGCTGTCATATGATCATGCTCTCGAGCTGATACACTAACAACCTTTGCATGTGTAAATTTTAATAGACTTTCAAGCTGTGCCATATTGACAATTTCTTCACCAGCAAGCGGTGTTAACATATAATAGGCATTTTCAAAAAGGTGAGCCTTTGCAGCTAAAACACCGCTTTTATGTGAGCCAGCCATTGGATGTCCTCCAATAAAGGTAATGCCTAACTCACGTAGTTCCCCAGCCTTTTGCATAATCATCTTCTTTGTACTACCTGTATCTGTTACGATTACTTTATTTTTTAACGGCCATGTTTTTAATTGTTCCATCCATTCAAGTGTTGCATTGACGGGTGTTCCAAAAATGATAACATCCGCGTCAGCTGCTGCTTCTTTTGGATCTGTCACAATATCATGAACAATATTTAACTCTTTCGCATGTTCACGTGTTTTCGGCTCCATATCATAGCCAATAATTTTTGTTTCTGGCGCTTTTTGTAATGCTAAGGCAATCGAGCCACCAATTAGGCCTAGCCCAATTACGAGCACGTTACGTGTCATGCAAAAACTCCTTGCTCTTTAAGGACGTCTTCAAGGTGACTTAACAGTGCTTCATTTTGAGCCTCAGTTCCGATTGTCACACGGATAAACCCAGGTAATCCTAACGCATTCCCGCTACGGATTATAAAGCCTCGTTTCATCAGCTCATTGAAAACTACATCACTATCAGCATTCGTATTAAAGAAAATAAAGTTCGTATCAGAAGGGAAGTATTTTAGATTATGTTTTTCGCAAAATTCAATATATTGTTTTTTACCTTTTTCATTTGCTTCACGGCAAGCTTTAATATATTCTTTATCGCTTAAAGCGATTGTCGCAACTGCTTGACTTAAAATTGTATTATTAAATGGCGCTCTAACTGGATCGAGTTTAGCAATTACGTCTGGTTGCGCAATTGCATAACCCACACGGAAAGAAGCGAGACCATATGCTTTTGAGAATGTACGCATTAATAGTACATTGGGAAACTCGTCAATTAAAGGTAGAGTATCTTTATGGCCAGGGTGCGTTACGTATTCGATATATGCTTCATCTAAAACTACTAACACATCTCTTGGTACCTTAGCTAAAAATGCACGCAATTCAACATCAGGTATCACAACACCTGTTGGATTATTTGGACTACAAACCCAAACGATCGAAGTGTTGTCATCAATTGCTGCTATCATAGCATTGAGATTATGTGCACCTTCGACACAAGGAACTTTACGTACCTCCGCGCCTTCTATTTCAGCATTGTGCCAGTATTGAGAGAAGGATGGGTCTGCCATCACTGTATTGACACCTGGATACAACAATGCACGAGTAATAATCGCAATAATATCGTCAGATCCGTTACCAAAAAGAAGCTGTGTTTCTTTGACACCTAGATGATTTGCAACAGCTGTACGTAAATTTTGTGCATAACCGTCTGGATAGATCGCATGATTTACAGAATTATTTTGTAAATAAGCAGTTACCTTAGGTGAGCACCCAAATGGGTTTTCATTAGATGCTAGTTTTACGACTTCTTGTAAACCATATTCACGCTGTACTTCTTCAATTGGTTTACCAGGCTTATATGCTTGCATACCGTCCAATTGTTGTTTCCATTTCATCTCAAACATCTCCTCTATTATTTAGCTTGGGCTAAATCTGGTCTTAATTTAACTGCATCATTGAGATACAAGTGTTTAACATCCTTTTGTGCCACTTCCACATTTGCATGTATTAATACACGAATACAAAGTGGCAATGCGTTCGGCACGTCCATTTCATGCGTACACATGACCGGTACATATTGCCACCCGTCCATTAATCGTACAGCACGTGCCGGAAATGCTGACGTAATATCAGGTGTTGTGGATATTAGTATGGAAGCAATATCATCAACTTCTACATGATTAGCTGCTACTACTTCACGCACTAATCTTGCTGTTTCATCCCATACAAGCTCTGGCTTGTCAGATTCAATTGTAATTGCTCCTCTTAGTCCACGAATCATACAAGCACCTCCGCTAATAGCTGTCGGAATTCAGCATCTACTTCTCTGCACTCTGCTAAATCAATTGGTCGCACGAAAGGCTTACCAATTTTATCCAACAATACAAATTGTAAAATACCATATTCCGCTTTTTTATCTTTCATTAAATACTCTGTTAACTGTTCAAAGGAATATTCTTTCACAGCTTCAAATGGATAACCATTCTTCACTGCAAATTGTAAAAATGCTGACGTGAAGTTACGGTCTAATTCACCGTATCGTTCACTTAATAATAAACAATAAACAAGCCCAATCATGACAGCCTCGCCATGTGCCACTTTTCCATAACCAGCTGCAGCTTCAATGGCATGCCCATAAGTATGACCTAAATTTAAAAATTTCCGCACAGATTGCTCCGTTTCATCCTCTGCTACGATTTGCGCTTTTACTTCAATTCCTTTTCTAAGTTGCTTCGCTAATTCTTCTGTAGTGAAATGAATAACTGTTTCTGCAGCCATTAATTCCTCTAACCACGCTGCATTAGAAATCATCGCATGCTTGATCACTTCTGCTGTTCCTGAACGTACTTCGCGTTCAGATAAGCTCTCGATAAATACAGTATCGTAAATAACTCCCTCGGGCTGATAAAACGCACCAATCATATTTTTACCTAGTGGATGGTTAATAGCTGTTTTACCGCCTACTGCTGAGTCATGTGCTAAAATCGTCGTTGGGATTTGAATAAACGGTACTCCACGCATATAAGTGGCTGCAACAAAGCCTGTTAAATCACCTACAGCTCCCCCACCAAATGCAAAAATAAAAGATTTGCGTGAGCATTTTTGTTCAAGTAAAAATGTTTGTGCCGCATAGTATTGTTCAAAGGTTTTACATGCCTCACCACCTGGTAAGATGAAAATCTCAAAATGATAAGGGAAATTCGCCTTAAAATAATCGCCTTGCGCCGCCCACACATTAGCATCCGTAAAAACAATGAGCTTATCAGCTTTTTGAAGCTTAGCATCAAATACTTTTACTGCTTCAGCTAAAAAATTATGACCAAGGATAACCTCATATTGATGTGATCTCGTCGCTACTGGTACTCGCATAAATTAGAACTCCTTTGTATAACGACGATGTTCGTCGATTTGAGCTTTGAGTTGAGGTAATTGATCGCTATGGAATTGTTCCATTATTGCATTCGCTATTTCCCAGGCAATAACGTGCTCAGCAACAACTGATGCTGCTGGTACCGCACAGCTATCCGAGCGCTCTACACTAGCTTTAAATGGCACTTTCGATTCAATATCAACACTTTGCAAAGGTTTATATAATGTAGGGATTGGTTTCATGACACCTCTTACGACAATAGGCATTCCAGTAGACATTCCACCTTCTAAACCACCAAGTCGATTTGTTGCACGTGTATAGCCTTCTTCCTCTGACCAAATGATTTCATCATGTACTTCAGAGCCTTTACGTCGTGCCATTTCAAAACCAATTCCAAACTCAACACCTTTAAATGCATTGATAGATAACATAGCAGCGGCTAATTTCGAATCTAACTTACGGTCATAATGAGTATACGAACCTACACCAGCTGGTACTCCTTCAACGATGACTTCGACAACGCCACCAATTGAGTCACCCGCTTTTTTTGCTTCATCAATTGCCTCCACCATTTTTGCAGATGCCTCTGGGTCAACACAATAGCAAGGATCTGACTCTACAATGGCACGAATTTCATCAACAGATTTTCCTTCCACTAAGGAAGTGTCTGCCTTAATACCAACGATTTCTGTTACATGTGCCACTATGGAAATGCCTAATTCATTTAATAACGCTTTTGCAACTGAACCCACTGCTACACGAACAGTTGTCTCACGCGCAGAGGAACGCTCTAATACATTTCGTAAATCACGGTGTCCGTATTTCATGCCACCTACCAAATCTGCATGTCCAGGACGTGGACGTGAAATTTGACGTTTAATCTCTTCAGGATTCACATCTTCCGCTAACGGTTCTGCTCCCATAATCTTTGTCCAGTGCTTCCAGTCATCATTTGTAACAACGAGTGCTACGGGAGAACCAAGTGTTTGGCCATGACGAACACCAGCGACTATTTCCACTGTATCCGTTTCGATTTGCATACGGCGACCGCGCCCATGCCCTCCTTGACGACGTTTTAAATCATGGTTAATTTTTTCTACTGTAATTGGTAAGAGCGACGGTAAGCCCTCTATAATTGTTGTTAATTGAGGTCCATGTGACTCTCCGGCTGTTAAGTAACGCATAAACACTTTCTCCCTTCAACTCGCTAAAGTATGTATTTTTCACTATAACATATATTCTCTAAAAAAACAGTCCTTTTGCAATTGTCTTTTAAGACTCATTTTAAATCATTCGCAAATTCCGAACTGTTCCAGCAAATTCATTTTCAAATTAGAATATTCTGAACGATTTACATAGAAAAAGATCTTCATTAATTATTAATCTTCATCAATCTAACTAATAAAAAATACGCTTTTGCTTATGGCAAAGCGAAAAGCGTACGATTCATCTATGTCTAAAGCCTAAAAAATTATGTACATGACATTCATATTGTCTACTGTACGAATGCTTTTCTCATATTATTAACTAGTTCCTTCTATAGAAAAATGTATCCTCAACTTCAAACTCATAACGAGATGGATTAAAAATTTGCTCTGTTGATCCAACAAATAAAATTCCATCTTTGCGCAATGCTTTGCTAAAATTAGTATAAATCTGATCTTTCGCTTCTTCAGTGAAATAAATCATCACATTGCGGCAAACAATTAAATCATAATTAGAATCGTAATGGTCCTTAAGTAAATTATGCTTCTTAAAAGTCACACAACGTTTAATCTCATCTTTGACCCTATAAAAAGAACCTTCTTGCTCAAAATACTTAGCTTTAATATCACTCGGCACTTCTGCTAAGGAGCGCTCTGGATACACACCCAATTTCGCCTTTTGAATGACATTTTCATCTAAATCAGTAGCAATGATTTGAATTTGGGATAATGGCACTAATTGCGATAATACCATGACTAAAGAATAAGGTTCTTCACCCGTTGAACAAGCAGCACTCCAAATTTTCAAACGTTTATTAGATTGCAGTAATTTCGGAAATATTTTTTTCTGCAAAACTTCCCAACGCTTCCCATTACGATAAAATTCAGAAACATTGATAGTCATGCGATCTAAAAACTCATTCATTAAGTCACGATCTTGTTCAAGTGCCTTTAGAAAGTCCACAAAATGACGATATCCCTTTTTCTCATACAGAGATGTTAATCGTCTTTTCATTTGCGCTTCTTTATATAGCGCTAAATCTATTCCTGTTTTGCGCTTTATACCTTCTATAAACTGTTCATAATCAGACATGCAGTCTTCTTCCCCTCTAGCGTCGTATTTCCATTATAGCGGAAAAGTGCCATTCCTGAAATAGCCTTTCACATGTAATCCAAGTTACTTAGTTGAGTTTTGCTTTTCCTCTAATAATAACACTTTGGATTGTTCTAATTCTAGACGTAATTTTTCTGTTTCCATCGTATACGTTTCTAATCTTAGCTTCTCTAACTCTACTTCCTTCTCTATAGCCTTTAATTTAATTTTTTGTTTTTTTGTATGTGTATCTGTAAAAATACCTGCTAAAGCAATAACTATTCCTCCAATTATTGCAACTATCGCAATTGACAATACGTCCACATCCTTTCATTAATAATGATTATACGGTAAAATGGAAAAAATAGTTTCATTTTTCTTATCATTCTTTCATTATTTCGGCAAAAATATTCCAATGATTTTATTGGTTCTTCACCAAAATATGCTCTTGACACCAGGGAGTTGCCCACTCTCCACTCCAATCAACTTATAACATGGTATACGTTTTAACAAATTTTACGCCTAACTTTAGCGATTAGCAAAAAAGTTAAGTCCATACTAATGGAAAGGGTCCCACCGATTCCATTTTTTCGCATAAAAAATGAAGGTAGTTAGTTACCACCTCCATTTTCTAGTCGGCCTAAACCTCTACTTGATATTCCTTTAAATCTTCTCGCAATTTTACCTTCATGAATTTTCCTACAGAAGTTTTCGGTATCTCATTTAAAAATACAACGTCATCAGGAATCCATGTTTTATGGAATTGCGATCGTAAATCATCTAGTAGCTCTGCTTTCGTAATGGAATCTTGGAATTCAGGCTTTTGTACAACACACGCTAGTGGTCGTTCAATCCATTTTTCGTGAGGAATTGCTATAACAGCAGCCTCAAACACTTTAGGGTGTGACATCAAAGCATTTTCAAGCTCTACGGAAGAAATCCATTCTCCACCGCTTTTAATTAAATCCTTTGTACGATCTGTGATTTTGATATAACCATCTACTGTCATTACTGCAATATCACCAGTGTAAAGCCAGCCATCTTTAAAGGCTTCCTTT
Source organism: Lysinibacillus sp. Bpr_S20 (assembly GCF_023337835.1). NCBI lineage: Bacteria > Bacillati > Bacillota > Bacilli > Caryophanales > Bacillaceae > Lysinibacillus > Lysinibacillus sp. Bpr_S20. The sequence goes on along the minus strand of NZ_JALNLQ010000001.1, from coordinate 209,263 downwards.
GTTCGTTCATCGTTATAATACTCTGCAGCAATCCACGGGCCCCTAATTGTCAATTCGCCCATAGTTTTGCCATCCCAAGGGACTTCTCCGTTTTCATTAACTACGCGTGTTTCAATGAGCGGCACTGTTATTCCCTGTGTAATACGAACATCCATTTTTTCATCCATCGTATAATCTTGCATATGTGTTAAATACGTCGATACGCTAACAAGTGGCGATGTCTCAGTCATACCATAGCCCGTCATGTAAGGAATTTTAAGGTCCCCCTCGAAGCCACGAACTAGACCGAGCGGCGATGCTGAACCACCACATACTATCAACCGCATTGAAGACAGATCACGTGGATTTTTGCGTTGCTCCTGTAATACCCCAAGCCAAATTGTAGGTACTCCTGCAGTCAACGTTACCTTATATTTTTCAAATAAATCAAGGAGAAGCTGTGGTGTAAACATTGGTCCTGGAAGCACCTGTGTAGCACCAAATAATACACCAGCGAACGGAAATCCCCACGCATTCGCGTGGAACATTGGTACAACAGGAAGTAAAACATCAGTCTCACCTATTGCAATACTATCAGAGAGTCCCGCAGCCATAGTATGGAGGACAATGCTACGATGCGTATACACTACACCCTTTGGCATTCCTGTAGTTGCACTTGTATAGCACATGCCAGCAGGTGTATTTTCATCTAGATCATCTGGAAATCTAAAATCATCTTTCGCCTCTTCAAGTAACGCCTCATAAGAAAGAGCATTCGGTAATGGCATGTTTTCTAGTTCGACCGCATCCCCCATGACGATAAAATGCTTAACCGATTTTAATTGTGAGACAATCGGTGCAATGAGTGGAACTAAGTTATCATCAATTAGTAAAATTTCATCTTCTGCGTGATTAATAACATAAGCGATATGCTCAGGTGCTAATCGAATATTTATCATATGCAATACAGCTCCCGCACATGGTACTGCAAAATATGCTTCTAAATGGCGGTGATGATTCCAAGCGAAGGTACCTACCTTCATACCCCTCTGCATCCCCAGCTTAGTAAGAGCATCCGCTAGTTTACGAGTGCGTTTTACATATTCTTTATATGTAAACTCGTGAATTGTTGTAGGGCTTGTCCGCGAATATATTTTTTTCGCATGAAAAAATCGTTCTGCTCGATCCAAAAAACTTGTTAATAATAAAGGCGTATCCATCATGTGCATAACAACACTCCCCTTTGTTTATAAAAATTTTGAATCGTCCAAGGCTGACTGCTACTCCTAAAAATCACATACGAAACAAGCTCGTTTTTCGGCTCGATATCCGCAGACAAGGACCTTTTAACTTCAGAGCTTCACGAGTCGTAATCACTGGAAGATCACCTTAGCTTTCGCTCATTCTCTTAGCTCTGTGTAAATCTAGTACACACCTTCGTTTTACCCTTACTTCGGCTGCATACGAATGGCGCCGTCCAAGCGGATTACTTCACCATTTAATAAGCCATTTTTGATAATACTTTCGACCAGTAGCGCATATTCAGCTGGTTTCCCAAGCCGTTTAGGGAATGGAGTCATCTGGGCAAGTGCGGTTCTTGCCGGCTCTGGTAGCGATGCAAACATTGGTGTTTCTACTAACCCTGGGGCAATCGTCATAACACGTACACCAATTTCAGCAAGCTCTCTTGCAATCGGCAATGTCATTGCCGCTACACCTCCTTTTGACGCACTATATGCCGCTTGTCCTATTTGCCCATCAAACGCTGCCACAGATGCAGTATTAATAATAACGCCACGCTGACCATCCTCGTTCGGCTCATTAAGTTGCATCTTCTCAGCTGCAAGGCGAATAACATTGAAAGTACCAATCAAATTCACAGAAATCACCTTTTCAAATAAATTAAGGGCATGTACACCGCGCTTTGAAAGTACTTTACTGGCATCAGCAATTCCTGCACAATTCACTGTGACGTTAATGAACCCAAATTTCGCTATTGCTTGCTCAAGCCCTGCCGCTACATCCGCTTCTTTTGTAACATCAACACGTGCATATTGGACATTCTCCCCTAACTCCTCTACTAGTGCATGTCCTCGCTCGTCATTAAGATCAAAAATGACTGCTTTGCCACCCTCTGCAACAATTTTACGAACAGTCGCCTCTCCTAAACCAGAGGCTCCCCCAGTAACAACTGCTATTACTTCATTCATCAAATACAACCCCTTTTACATTTTTTCAATAATCGTGGCATTTGCCATTCCCATACCTTCACAAATTGCAAGTAAGCCATAACGCAAATTTTCACGTTCCATTCGGTACAGCATCGTTGTTAACAGCTTTGTACCTGTCGCTCCTAATGGATGCCCCAAAGCAATTGCTCCTCCATCTGGATTTAATCTATTTGGATCTGCTCCAATTTCATGCAACCAAACAAGTGGTACTGGCGCAAAAGCTTCATTCACTTCATACGTATCAATGTCCTCTATCGTAAGACCTGAACGTTCAAGTACTTTTCTAGTTGCCTCAATCGGACCAGTTAGCATTAACGTCGGATCTGAGCCAACAACTACTCTAGTAACAATTTTAGCAAGTGGTTGGATGCCTAGCTCCTGGGCCTTTTCTAGAGACATTATCACTACCGCTGAGGCACCATCACTCATTTGACTAGCATTACCGGCTGTAATCACACCATCTTCCTTAAAAATGGTTTTAAGCCCATTTAATTTATCAACTGTCGTTTCTGCCCGAGGTCCTTCGTCAACAGAAAACGTTGTCACTACGCCGTCTTCTTGCGTAACTTGGACAGGCAATATTTCTTTTTGAAAACGGCCCGCCTCTATTGCAGCTAATGCTCGTCTATGACTGTTGTAAGCATAGTTATTTAGCTGATCCTTGGACAAACGCCACTTTTCCGCTATTTTCTCTGCGGATACCCCTTGATGTATAATTGTATAGTTATCTTGTAAACGTTCACCCGCGTGGGCACCCTTCATGTTAGACCCCATTGGTACCCTCGTCATACTTTCAACGCCACCAGCAATCACAATGTCCATATCACCTGCTAAAATCGCTTGTGCTGCAAAGTGCACAGCCTGCTGACTCGAGCCACATTGACGGTCGATTGTCACTCCTGGAACACTTTCCGGAAAGCCTGCCATTAATAATGCGGTACGAGCTATATTTGCTCCCTGTTCAGCAGTTTGCGTTACACAGCCAAAAATAACATCCTCTACCTGATCCTTTTGTATGCCTGCTCGTTGTACCACTTCGTGCAGTACATCTGCCGCTAAGTCATCTGCTCGAACGTTACTTAACGCCCCTTTACTCCTGCCAACCGCTGTACGAACAGCTGATACAATTACCACTTCTCTCATAAAAAAACCCCTTTGCTCTGGCATCTCTCTCTTTTCCTATCATCCAATTTATTTAGATGTTATGAAATATATTCATGACTATTACGCTATCCAAAGTCCTAATAGTCAGAATATTACATCTTCAATTTTACATGACTATGAAGTATTTAACAATAGTGCCAGGCTTCTACCTGTCCCTAAAAATCCTGAGCATTAAAAAAAGCAATCTCAAATTAAATTGAAATTGCTTAGGCTATCTATTTTGCGTATTAAACTAAATCTTCACCGAAGAATAAGCCAATTTCACGCTCAGCATAAACTCACAAATAAGTAATTATTCATCATTGAAAATAGGTTATTTATCCTCTACATCAATTAAATAAATCGCCTTATCAAACCCACCACGTTTAGCCATCTTCTGCTCACGAATCGCTTCTAGTTCTTCATAATTTACACCTAACGCACTGATAGCTGTATGTACTAATTCTAAAATATCCGCTAATTCTTCAACACTCTCCTGAACGTTAGCTGCCCCATGAAACTCTTTTGCTTCTTCAATCATTTTTGCCTTTACCTCTACTAGAAGCTCCGGTGGTTCTAAAACCCTTGCATTATACTTTAATCCATCCGCTTCAATAATCTCTAAAATTTTATCCCGTACTAACTTATTATAAACAGGCATTGTCATTCTCCTATATATCGGAATATTTATTTACCCTCATTGTACTATATTACTAATTAATTCGTAGCTCTTTTCATTTGCTACCCATAGAAAAAGGTACTTACATGAACTCTCAGTAAGCACCTAACTACTTATCTCAATACACATTTTACCCAAGACTATTTTGACAATGGTTTATACAGGTCACTTTTTATATAGAGATGTACGATAGCGGAGAATAAAGTACAAGAGAAATTATCACTACTGTAGGTATTATCACTTTTTACTTACAGTATATTTATTCGGAACTTTAGGATAATGATATAGCTTTTCAATCTGAATAATGTTGTGTCGAACCGCTCCTTTTAATGTTTCGTACATATTTTCACGCCCAACAGGATTGTCAGTATGTATATATACCGTGTTAATACTAATACCTTCATTGCAAATCCATTTAACTAAATCATATCCATTTTTCAACTCTACTTCGTTTTCATCACATCCTAAATCATGATCTAAACTTATTAATTTTACGTTGCCTGTTAAAAGATATTTTACAGCTTCTTCAAATGTTCTAGCACCGACAAACCCTTTTGGAATATCTCGTAAATCATCTACATAAAGCCACATATTTTAACCCCCTTAAAAATAGTTTTAATCGAATGTCCTATTCCAAACTGCAAGATGTCTTTAAGGCGTAATTTGGAATTATAGACTTTTGGTCACAGTTTTTCTATACGAATAACTTTGAATTTTGCTGGATTTGACTCCAAAATTTCAGAATACCAAATCCTCACTTTATCTCCACTTTTAATTCCTTTCATAGACAGTTTCAAATCATTATTTAAAATTGAAACTGATTCAAATTTATTTGAGTACATGAGATTTTCGCTAGAGAAATTTCTATATCTGATTGTTGAACGTCCTTTCCTTGAATAAAATAGACTATTCCTTCATGCATTACTATATAGCCAATTTCACTTTCAGTATTTTCTTTACTAGATAATAGCTGGCTAACATTACCTACAAACCATAAAACAACAAGAAAAAGTAACAATAAGACCATGTTGGTAATAGGTTTGGGGATACTGTTCTTCATTCAAATCACCATCTTATCTATTTAGTTATTTTCATATTGAATAAAATTTAACGTTTTTAAATGTACATAATATACCAAATACTTTGCTCACCTCTATTCTACAATATAAAACAATGTACTACTTCACAAAGAGAATATACATGGCAATAGTTTTAGCTGCTTTATAATTTTATACATTGTTTACAAATAGTTATTTGCAAAATCCCGAATTTTGTAATAACAACATTTAAAGCATGTTCAATTTTTATATTTCGGCTATCCATATCTAAAAAGAATCAATTTTCTATTGGGTTATTAATTTTTCGTTTGATAGTAAATAAATCTAAATCAATGTTTGAATTAACTTTATTAAATGATTTAGACAAACAAAAAACCTCCTAACATTTTTTGTTAGAAGGTAAAAGTTACATCGGAAAATAGATGATTTTTTTATTTAGTTCTCGTAGTTATTTTCACTACTCTATTTAGCTGAAAGAAATTAAACTAAATCTTCACCGAAGAATAGGCCGATTTCACGCTCAGCAGAAGCAAGTGAATCAGAACCGTGAATGATGTTGTGAGAAACAGTTGTTGCATAGTCACCACGGATTGTACCTGGGTTAGATTCTTCAGGTTTAGTTGCTCCCATCATTGTACGAGCAAGTTTGATTACGTTTTCACCTTCCCATACCATAGCGAATACAGGACCAGAAGTGATGAAATCAACTAATTCACCAAAGAATGGACGCTCAGCATGCTCAGCATAGTGCTTTTCTGCTAATTCTGTTGGAATTACCATTAATTTAGCACCTTTCAATACAAAACCGCGACGTTCAAAACGATCTACGATATCTCCTACTACTTGACGTTCTACGCCATCAGGCTTAACCATTAAAAAAGTTTTTTCGATTGCCATGTTTAAAACACTCCTTAAATTCGTATAACAGGTTTTACACCTACCGATAAATATTAACAAAAAATGAGCCTTTGTACAACAAAAAGCTAGAATTTACGTTTACCCATAAATAGAGCGACATCACGTAGTTTTTTCTTGACAGGATGTTTTGGTAATGCATCTATCTCTTGCAAAGCCTTTTTCAAATATTTATCACTCATTTTATTAGCTTGCTCAATCGCGTCGGATTTACGCACATACTGCAGCATATTTTGACGTTCTCTTTCCGTCAACGTACCTGCAAATACTTTTACCAAGTAAGGTTGCATGTTAGGATCATCTTTTAACATAAGAATCGGTAATGTAATATTACCTTGTAGTAAATCACTACCTGCTGGCTTCCCTAATTCTTTATCTGTTGCCATAATATCTAAAACATCATCGATAATTTGGAAACTCATGCCCACAAAATAGCCGAAGCGTTTCAAATGTCTCACTGTCTTGGGATCGACACCTGCTGCCACTGCACCAAGTTCACAACTAGAAGAAATCAGTAAGGCCGTTTTTCGTTTGATGCGTCTAAAATAATCCTTTAATCCTTGATCTAATCTAAATTTATCTTCGATTTGAATGACTTCACCGTTACAAATTTCCACCATTGTACGTGCTAAAATTTGATGAACTAATGGGTCTTCAAGCTTTGTAATATATTCAAGTGCACGCGCAAAAATAAAATCGCCCGTGTACATTGCAACTCTATTATTCCATTGTGATTTGACAGTCGGGCGTCCTCTTCGCATATTGGAATCATCAATTACATCATCATGCACAAGTGATGCCATATGAATAAGCTCTACTGGCACGGCTACATCTTTCATCTTTTCGATGTCATATTCGCCAAATTTCGCGCCAAGCAACACAAAAATTGGTCGTATCCGTTTGCCACCAGCTTGCAATAAATGGAGAGAAGCATCATTGATCAAACATGAAGAAGAGTTCACAGCCTTTTCTAATTCTTGTTCAATGATTTCGATATCTGATTTCAAATCGGAATAGAGTAGTTTTAACTTCATCTTTTCCACGTGTGAAAACCTTCCCCCATTAACGTACTTTTTTAAAGCCCATATGCATTGCCGCAGCACCGCCACTGTATGCTTTATACGTTACTTTTTCTAAACCTGCCTGCTCAAACATTGCCGCTAACTTCTTCATACCTGGGAAATCATTTGCTGATTCCTGTAGCCAAGAATATTCTTTATAGCTTTTTGCAAATATTTTACCAAATATCGGCATTATATATTTAAAATAAAAACGGAATAATTGTCGATAGCCTGGAATTTCAGATTGAGATGTTTCTAAACAAACAACCATTCCCCCTGGTTTTACAACACGATTCATTTCCTTTAAAACTTGTAAATAATCCGGTACATTACGCAGTCCAAAACCAATTGTTATATAATCAAATGTATTGTCTGGGAAAGGTAACTCCATCGCATTTCCATGTATTAGTTCAATTTGTGGGTAAGGCTTTACCTTTTCCTCGCCAACCTTTAGCATGTTTTTACTGAAGTCTAGCCCCTTTACTTCTCCGCCTTCACCAACTGCCTCGGCTAATGCAATTGTCCAATCTGCCGTACCACAGCATACATCTAGTGCCTTCGCTCCAGGTTTTACTGCCATGTGCTTCATCGTATCATTGCGCCAGCCAACATGCATTTGGAAACTAATAACACCATTCATTTTGTCATAGTTTTCCGAAATACTTTCAAATACTTCGTGCACGTGCTCTTCTTTCGTTTTAGCCATTTTGAAAAACCTCTCTTATCCATTAGTAGAAGCAATGGATGCCTCTACACGTGCTTGCAGAGCTTGTTTAACATCACTTTGTAAAAACGATGCTTCTTCTATCACCTGTAACAGCTCTGTTTTTAATTGCACAATTTTGTCCTGTATGACGTTGCTATAGGTCGCTCCAGCATACCTTGCACTTTCTTCAAGAACCTTACTCATTAAAGATACTTGCCCACGTTGATAGGTCGCCAATTCTCTTTCTAAACGCAAGATTAATAAGCTCTTATCCATAATTGGAATATAATTACTAAACGAATAGAGCTCGAAAAATTTTGAGATTAGTCCTGATTCAATATTAGTTATTGAGGCAAACCATTGTTCGATTGATCGCTTTTCTGCCTCATATACTTTAATTTGGTGTTCACAACGTGCCACAATACCTTGCGACAAGCTTCGGATCAATGCGACATTTCCCGACATCGCTAAAATCTCATAATAACGGCCACTATAAAAGTCTCCAGCTAAAACGGTTAGCTGCTGTTCTTTGGATGTGGCGTTTAATTCTTTAATATGGTCGTGCGCCGCTAAGGCTGCGTACACAATTCCAACAGTAATTGCAGCTTCTCTTTCCTCTTGCTGCCACTCTTCCCCATTTAAAAAGGGAACTAACAAGTAAAATAATTGATTTTCATCGAGCACAGGCAACCCTGTGTATTTTTGCAAAGTTCTATGACGAACATCCATGAAAATCTCTGTTTTTAGTTGTGCAATTGAATTTTGAATGTATGTTGCATTCATAGACCTTACTCCATTTCAATTTCAAATACGTTAGTCACTTCATGACCTAACGCTTGCTTACTGAGTCATTATAGCATACGCGACGATTCGGAATAAAAAATTTTTGCTTTATTCATCATGATAGGCAGTAGAGCTTCCCCGTTAAAAAACGGAAAAATCCAACTGCCTATCAATTATGCCTCGGCATAATTGCGTCCGGAGGCTTTAACTTCTTTCAGCATTCATCTCAACGCCTAGAAAGGTGGGAGACATTTGTAGCTGGCTACAAAAACACTGGCTGAAAGAAGTTAAAATCGGAGTGAAAACATTACTAAGTTTTACACATCTAATCGATTTATATGTGCCATCACTAATTTGCATAGACATAAAGCACTTTTGTAAAGTAATTTCTCACACTACTTCTTTGCTTCGCTATTTATAACACCATGAGCTGTATGAATCTGTGCTTTCCCACGAATTTTCATGGCAGATGTATGTTCGGTAAATTGAGCAATCATAACTTCACCTGCATCTAATTTTTCAGAATGATGGAACTTTGTATCTGTACCTCGTGTTAAACCGATTACGTGCACGCCATCTTCCTCAGCTTGAATAACAATATAATCTTGTGCCATTGTCTGTACACTCCTTAAATCCGAAAAATTCTTAGTCCATCATAACATAATTAGACATACAATTTAAGACATTTGAATAAATGATAAAACTTCTCTACGTTTTACTTCATCTTCTAAGTAAATACCACGCGCCACCGATGTCACAGTTTTAGAACCTGGTTTCTTAAGTCCTCGCATAGTCATGCACATATGCTCCGCCTCAATGACTACATAAACACCTTTAGGAGAGAGCATTTCCATAATTGTCTCCGCTACAGAAGAAGTAATACGTTCCTGCAATTGCGGACGACGTGCAATGGTTTCTACTGCACGTCCTAATTTACTTAGTCCAGCAACAATGCCATCGTTTGGTATGTAAGCAACATGAGCTTTCCCGTAAAAAGGCACTAAATGATGCTCACACATCGAATAAAACGGAATGTCCTTCACAAGTACTAATTCCTCATGGTCTTCATGAAACACGGTTTTAAAATAATCTTTTGCATCTTCGTGTAAGCCACTAAACATTTCTGCATACATTTTTGCTACACGTTTCGGCGTATCGAGTAAACCTTCACGATTTACATCTTCGCCTACCGCCTCTAAAATCATTTTTACTGCTTCTTCTATTTTCAATAAATCAACATTCGACATCCGTAAAAACCCTCCTGCGTATCAATACATTACACATTTCCTTAAGCATCGTAGCATATCCAAAAGGTAAGCGCAAAACGACTTACTTGAATCAAAAGAAATTCAACGCTTTATGAGCAAAATAGCCACTTATTGCTTTCTAATTAGGAGCTTATATTAAATTCGTGGCTCACATTATTTCGTATGGTTGATTTCCGTTCCAGCTGGTGAGGTCCTTGCTCATTCAATCAACAAAATATAGCGCAATTTTTAGTGATGGCCTTTATATGTGCATATGATATTACATTCCATATACTTTCGTTTATAGCATCTTTCTATGTACGACTAACTTATATAGCTATCTGCGCAACTTTTCGTAGTGAAGATCCATTATATCTCAGCATAATTGCGCCGCCAAAATATTGGTAACTGTCGTTTCACTTTCGTTACAACAACTGAAAAAGTTAAAAAGAGCAGCCTTCATGTTCATTTACATGAAGACTGCTCTATGTAACTACTAGACGTGTATTATTTTACAGCATCTTTAAGCGCTTTACCTGGTTTGAAAGCAGGTACCTTGCTAGCAGCGATTTCGATTTCTTTACCAGTTTGTGGGTTACGACCTTTACGAGCCGCACGTTCACGTACTTCAAAGTTACCAAAACCAATTAATTGTACTTTGTCACCCTTTGCAAGAGCATCTTGAATTGTATCAAATACAGCTTCAACTGCTTTAGAAGCGTCTTTTTTTGAAAGACCTGCAGCTTCAGCAACAGAGTTTACTAATTCTGTTTTATTCACACCATTCACCTCCTCTCAAAGGGTCATGAACCAATTCTGTAAAAAGAGTAACACATAGAAAACCGCTACGCAACTGTATTCATACATGATTATAACCAAAAAATGCGTTTTTCACCCAAAAAACAAAAATAACAGGACTTTTCGCATAAAAACGAAAAGTCCTGTGGTAATTTTTTGCGCTTTATTTTTCATTTTTTCACTACAAAATAAATGTAACTAATCCTCTGTCACCCTCGTTCACCATACGTTCAATTGTTTGTCGCATACGTTTTTTGGCTGTAGATGGTACAGCATCCATTTTGTAGCGTATCCCTTCTTTTAACACTTCATGTAGCGGCGTTCCAAAAAGTTGTGTATTCCATAAAGCTTCACGATCATGTAAATAAGCATGATTTAAATCCTTAAGTAATTGTTGACTATGGAATTCAGAGCCAATTAGTGGCGCGAATTCTGATTCCATATCTACTCGAATGATATGATATGATGGCGCTTTTGCCTTCATACGAACACCATAAAAATTATTTTGTTTAATGAGCTCTGGTGCTGTTGGCTCAAACTCCTGCATCATCGGCAATGTGACACCATAACCGTTCGAATCTGCTTCACTAATAGCAGTTTTAAAGCGTTTTTGCGCTTCTTTTGCTTCCGCTGCCTCTTTAATAAAGAGTAGCCAATCTCGCTTCGTCTCAATCGGCTCATCTAGCCATTCATTGCAAACTGACTTATAAAGCTCACTTTGTAATGACACTCGGATGACGGCGGTCCCAATACCAGCATCCACATGTACCACTTCACTCTGGTCAATAAAATCAATGGCTTTAAAGGCATCTGACGCTTGCTGTACATCTCTAATTTTCATAATAGATGATAGCACTTCTTCCATCGAATCGATTAATGCAACGTTCAATGGGTGTGATGCATCTAAAACATCTAACCAATCTGGTTTTTCCACTTCTATTGTCCGAATTGGAAATTCAAATAATGCTTCTTGCAAAATATACTGAATATCAGATGCTCGCATTTGATCAATAGAAGTAGCAATAACTGGAACATTATATCGCTCAAATAGCTCATTTCGAAGCTGTACCGTTTCTTCTCGTGCCGGCATTTGGCAATTCAATACAATAACGAATGGTTTTCCAATATCCATTAATTGTTCTACAATTTCTTCTTCAGCCTTCTCTGCCGCACGACGGCTTATACCATTTACCGTGCCATCTGTCGTTACAACAATTCCAATATTGGCATGATCACGAATTACTTTATCTGTGCCTATTTTCGCCGCTTCTTGGAAAGGGATAGGCTCTGTATGCCAAGGTGTGTGCACATATTTTGGCCCATTTTCATCCTCATAGCCTTTTGTCCCTTCAATGATATAACCAACGCAGTCTGCTAAACGAATTTGGAACGTCATTTCATCGTCACCAACCGCAATACGTGTTGCTTGTGCAGGCACAAACTTCGGCTCAGCAGTCATAATGACTGGCCCCGGCGAGCTTTGTGGCAACTCGTCTTGCGCACGCATTCTTTCTGTTTCGTCCACAATATTTGGTAACACGACCGATTCCATAACCTTTTTTACAAATGTTGATTTACCTACACGTACTGGACCGACAACACCAATATAAACATCGCCATTTGTGCGCTCTGCAATTTCTCTAAATACTGCTTCACTCAAGGTTTCTGCCTCCTTTATCTACGCTTTTTCACTATATGCGAGCGAATAGATAAATATGAAAAGCTCCTCACAAATGTAAGGAGCTTTATTGACTACTCTTTTTTAGTTTTGGATTCAGACTCTTGAATTGCTTTTTCCTTAGCTTTTTCTCTAGCTTTTTTTGCATCACTATTATATTCGTCCATAAAATAAATTGGCTCACCTTTTTCATCTACTGTATACGGTATAGAATAAGCCGGTACTACTGGATATTTATCGACAAGTAGGAGTCGAATATCATCTCCTGGCTTCACATCTGGCTTGTCTTCTTTTAGTAGTTGACCTAAATCAATAGAATAGTCGACATGCATTTCGCCATCGCCTGTCATAAATATTGGTAATTCAGCACCAGAATAAGGGCTTTTCACAGTAACATCGTTTTTATAGCCTAATTTTTCAAAATCAATTTGGTATACATTATCGGAAGTTGCATCCTTTATAGGCAAATACTGAGTAGAAAGTTTACGAATATTTATTTCACGAATTCGCTCTGCAGCATTTAAGTCCACCAATTTTACTTTAGCTTCTTTCTCTGGATCCCAAATAATATACTGGAATATTCCACCCTTTTCATAGGCATTTCCAGGAATTTGCGCGAGATATTTTGGCATTAGTTTTTCAAAATCAATTAAATATTTTATATATATATCTGTATCTAGCTCGCTATTTTTAATAGGAACTAGTCCACCAGTTGCTTCTCGGTATTCATCAACCGCACGCTGAACCGCAGCTAATTGATCAGCATCAGGCACTAATTTTGCCCTTTTTTCGTCTTCTGGATATGCACAACCTACTAAAAGTACCGCGGTTACAATTACCAAAAGAAAAGCACTTAGTTTTTTCACGTCACTTTCACCTCATCATTTTTTATCATGGCCATGTGGCAATAATTAGTACCATTAAAAATGTGCCTAGCCCAAACAGTATGTATGCCATTAAATTTACAATTGTACGTAAAAAAACGTTCGAAATCTTATGACGAGCTAAGAAGATTAAACCAACAGATACAATCAAAAAGCCGATACAATAAAATGATACCCACATTATATCAAGCGCTGGCAAATGTGCTAACGGACCCATTCAAGACAACCACCTTTCTTCGACATCACAAAACAATCAAACTATATTATACTATGTGCATTCGTTAAAATGAAATAGTTGTCCAGTAACTAGCAATCTATTATGCCTCGGCACAATTCGCCAAAGGCTTTAGGCCAACGTGATGTTGGTCAGTCTTGTATTGCTATCGCTTCGCTTTCGCACAGATAAATTGCTACAGGACGTGGTATTCTCCTCTATTTCGGCTCCCGCTGAAAAGTAACTTCATTCCGCATCATACCAGCAACCATAGAGGTAAGGAACTTCTTCTGAAAGTTGTTAAATTGACAATCCGCTATTGCTTATTCAACTGAAAACGCAATAAGGCATCTCAGTTATCAACTGAGATACCCTATTTATGTCCATTCTATGACAAATCTAATCAAATAGATCCGGTATGTTCCATTAATTTTAGTATATCATGTCATCGATTTCACGCTTTTTCATACGCATCATTAATGCATCAACCGCTACTTTCGGTTCAACATCACTAAATAAAACACTATAAAGCTCCGTTGTTATAGGCATAGCAACCTCATTTTTCTCCGCTAATTGATAGGCAGCTTTTGTTGTGCGTACCCCTTCAACAACCATGCCCATTTGGTCTAATACCTCTGGCAGTTTCATTCCTTGTCCCAGTAAATTACCTGCACGCCAGTTTCGAGAGTGCACACTTGTACATGTTACAATTAAGTCCCCCATGCCTGTAAGTCCAGAGAATGTAAATGGATTCCCACCCATTTTAACACCAAGACGTGAAATCTCAGCCAATCCTCGCGTAATAAGTGCCGCTTTGGCATTATCACCATAATTTAAGCCGTCTGAAATACCTGCAGCTAATGCGATTACGTTTTTTAATGCCCCGCCTATTTCTACGCCGATCACATCTTTGCTTGTATAAACACGGAAAAATTGATTCATAAATAAATCCTGAACTTTTTCTGCGGCTTCAATGCTTGCACAAGCGGCTGTAACAGTTGTCGGGTGGTGTAAAACAACTTCCTCTGCATGACTTGGGCCTGAAAGGACTACAATTTCTTCAACAAATTCAGCTGGTAAACTTTCTTCTAAAATTTCTGAAATTCGTTTTAATGTATCGGGCTCAATCCCTTTCGATACATGAACAAACAGTACTTTTTTATCGAGTAATGCTATCATTTTTTCACATACTTCTCGAATAGCCTTTGTAGGCACGGCTACGACAATTGTCTCCGAATGAGCAACTGCCTCAGCAATATCACTTGTTGCATACAAATTTGCCGGTAGTACCGTTTCAGGTAAATACTTCTTATTCGTATGCAAGTTGTTAATTTCGTCTGCTTGATCAGTTCGATGAGTCCATAAAAGTGTATCATGTCCATTTTCTGCAAGTACCATCGCGAGCGCTGTACCCCACGAACCTGCCCCTAACACACAAATCTTTTCCATTCAAAATCCTCCCTTGTTAAGAAAAAAACGCTAGAGAAAAGCTTACATAAGAAAACCTTTCAAAGCAATCTTCTAGTAGACATTTGGAAAATTATACTTTCCTCTCTTGTAAAAAGACGCCACCCAACAATTATAGTCGGGCTGGCGTATTGTATGTGTATATTTTTCCTAAGCACGAGCACGGGAAATTAAACGAATTGGCGTTCCTTCAAAATCAAATGTTTCTCGAATTCGATTTTCTAAAAATCGTTCATAAGAGAAATGCATTAGCTCTGGTTCATTGACAAACACCACAAACGTCGGTGGCTGTATCGCAACTTGAGTAGCATAGTAGATGCGAAGACGACGACCTTTATCAGCTGGTGCTGGGTTACGTGCCACAGCATCCTCAATAACCTCATTAAGGATAGATGATTGAATTCGCATGGCATGGTTTTCACTTACGCGCTGTATAATCGGTAAAATTTGATGAACACGTTGCTTTGTATTGGCTGAAACAAAAATAATTGGTGCGTAGTCTAAGAATAAGAAATGCTCACGAATTTGTTGTGTAAAGACGTTCATTGTTTTTTCATCTTTTTCAATTGCATCCCATTTATTCACTACAATAACAATCGCTTTTCCTGCTTCATGTGCATAACCCGCAATTTTTTTATCCTGCTCTTGGATGCCTTCTTCTGCGTTTAGAACGACTAAAACAACATCAGAGCGTTCGATTGCACGTAGCGCACGCAATACAGAATATTTCTCTGTCGTTTCGTACACTTTCCCTTTTTTACGCATACCTGCAGTATCAATAATGACATATTCCTGATCATCATACTCATAAGGCGTGTCAATCGCATCTCGAGTAGTACCTGCGATATTACTAACAATAACACGGTCTTGGCCTAAAAATGCATTTACTAACGAAGATTTCCCCACATTTGGACGACCAATTAACGAGAATTTAATGACCTCGTCACCATATTGATCTTCATCCTCCTTAGGGAAATGCTTTGCACATTCATCCAATAAATCCCCTAAGCCTAAACCGTGAGAACCAGAAATTGGCCAAGGCTCACCAAAGCCAAGCGCATAGAAATCATAAATCATCTCGCGCATGTCCGGGTTATCAATTTTATTCACTGCTAAAACGACCGGTTTTTTTGTTTTGTATAAAATTTTTGCTACTTGCTCATCGGCAGCTGTTACACCTTCACGACCATTTGTCATAAAAATAATAACGTCCGCCTCATCAATGGCAATCTCTGCTTGTTGACGAATTTGCTCTAAAAACGGCTCGTCCCCAATCTCAATACCGCCTGTATCAATAATATTAAAATCATGTGCTAACCACTCTGCCGAACTATAAATACGGTCGCGTGTAACGCCTGGAATATCTTCCACAATCGATACACGTTCTCCAACGATACGATTAAAAATCGTCGACTTACCTACGTTCGGACGACCTACGATGGCTACTACTGGTTTCGTCATCTGTACTTCATCCTTCCAACTTCTTGTCTTTCGCTATTATACACGAAAAATGCCATTATATCATATCATATCCATTAAGGAGCGCGCTATGTACTGTTCTATCCATCCACTTGGAAATTTTTATATCATTTCGTCACTTCTATTTGATTTTTTCCACTATCCGTCGCTTTTAACACTCTTCTTCAATCCATAAAAAAGCGAGGACACAAACTGTATCCTCGCTTGTCTAGTCTATTTAAAATTTTTCAGTTTATCGCCAATAACATCACCGAATGAGAAACCTGTGTTTTCTTCAGGTAATTCATAGTCAACTACTTCCTCAGCCTCAGGATTTTCAAGTAAATCCTTAATGCTTAATGCTAAGCGGCCATCTTCAGCATTTACGTCAAGTACTTTTACCTGTACCTCTTGCCCTTCTTTTAGAGCTTCGTGCGGCGTGTTAATATGCTTATGCGCGATTTGCGAAATATGCACTAAACCTTCTACACCTGGGAAAACTTCCACAAATGCTCCAAATGAAGTTAGACGTTTTACTTTTCCATCTAGCACTGTACCTTTAGCTGCACGCTCTTCGATATGCGACCAAGGACCAGGAATCGTTTCCTTAATGGATAGCGAAATACGCTCATTTTCAGGGTCTACAGAAAGGACTTTAACCTTCACCTCTTGTCCCTCTGATAAAACCTCGCTCACATCACTTACATGCTCATGAGACACCTGCGAAATATGCACAAGGCCATCAATACCACCAAGGTCAATAAATGCACCAAATGATGCGATACGCTGTACTTTACCATCTAAAACATCACCCGTTTTAATATGGTTAATCACATCTTTCTTTTGAGAAGCTTTTTCAGCTTCCACTACAGCACGATGTGATAAAATTAAGCGATTTTTTTCTTTATCAAGTTCAACAATTTTAAAGCTAAGTGATTTGCCTTTATAGTCTTCAAAATCATCAACAAAGTAGTCTTCTACTAGGGATGCTGGAACGAAGCCACGTACTCCTAAATCAACGACAAGACCACCTTTAACAATATCTTTTACTTCAGCTTCAAAAACTTCCTCAGCGTTGAATTGTTGTTCAAGTGAATCCCATGCTTTTAAAGCATCTACTTTCCGTTTTGATAATACATAGTTTTCTTCTTCAACTTTTGTAATCATCAACTCCAACTCATCTCCAACAGAGATTACGTCAGACGCTTTTTCAATGTGTAAGCTTGATAATTCACTGATAGGCACAATACCATCATACGGTGCACCTGGAATTGAAACAGTTACCGCTTTTTCATCAACTTGCTCAGCAATACCTTTGACGATATCACCTTCGTTAAATGTTTGTTCTGCATAGTTCATTTCTTCAGACATATGTAACCCTCCTTCGCATCTTCCCTTACTATTTTATTCGAAATTGAAGACAAAGACAAAAATAAATCCTTTAAATTCAAAAAATGTCTGAAATTTTCGGATTTATACCATTTTTTCTTGCGCTAATTTTAAAATGGCCTGTGCTGCTTCATCAATTGATAATGCTGTTGTGTCTAAAAAGATGGCATCTTCAGCTTGAATTAGTGGCGATGCTTCACGCTCGCTATCCATTTTATCGCGCAGGGCAATTTCTTCTTGCAGTTTTTCAATGGACGATTCAATTCCTCGTTTTTGATTGTCCATAAAACGACGTCTTGCTCTCTCTTCTACAGTTGCAGACATAAAGATTTTTAGTTCTGCATCCTTTAATACATGCGTAGCAATATCGCGCCCGTCCATAACAACACTACCATTAGCCGCAAGCTTTTGTTGCTGAGCTACTAATAGTTCACGTACTTTAGCGTGTGCCGCTACTTGTGAAACAGATGAAGTTACCTCATTAGATCGAATTTCTGCCGACACGTTCTTCCCTTCTAAAAAGACTAGTTGTCCCTCAGAAGAAGGCTTTAATTCAATTGTGGTAGATGCTAGCATTTCTGCTAATTTAGTCTCATCATCTAAATGTATGTTTTGTTGCATTGCTTTATACGTCACAGCACGATACATAGCACCTGTGTCGATATAAGTAAATCCAAGTGCCTCTGCAACAATTTTCGCGATGGTGCTTTTCCCAGCACCAGCCGGTCCATCGATTGCAATTTGAATATTTTTCTTCATAGTTTCCCCTACTTTCTTTCACACCATATTGTATCATAAAAAAGCCCTCTTTAAGCAGAGGGCTTTCTCAAATGAAAATTACTACTCGATTTAAAGGTGTGTAAACTCCCCGCAAAATTCCATGGCATCTTCCAATCAGTTGGGAAGGCATCTGCCAGATGTGCTAGACCAACATGATGTTGGTCGATCAGTCCCAATTATTTCGGTGCGTGTTTGGACACCCGTAAAAGAAGTATCAAGCATCAAAAGGATTTATTTCTTTACGACGATTCACTAACTGACGTTCGAAGCAAAAACGAACAATATGCTGTTGGTCTACATCATCAGTATCAGTTAATTGAATAGTTGCCATTTTTTTGTCATCTTTTTCAAATATACGAACAACCATCGCATCCGTGACCACGTATTTTACATCCCCATTGGCAAATGGTAAAACGATTGTTAACTGAACCGCATTGCCTTCTTGAAAAGCAACTGTCCCGTTCAACATAACTGCCAAACCACCTGCGCTAATGTCCGATGTTACAAGCTGATATTTGAAATCCTTAAATTGAACAGCGACATCCACAGGCGTTTCCACACGTACATATTCACGACGTTGAATTTTGATAAAGTCATCTGCCTTTGGACAATGCAACATAATCATAGGTATATTACCAGCTTTACGTCCGATTACTTCAGTATTGAAAGCAAATGATTGCTTATCCTCCGTGCGAAAAGTCGCTCTAAACTCAGAACCATCTATTAAAAAAGCTGTTTTCTTTGTAGCAACATTTATTGGGTAATCGATGTAAAGAATATTTTCTTTTTGTTCTACAACTTTACAGCGGAATTTTTCAACACGCTCCGTATAAGCTGGTTCAAGTTCTAATTGCGTACCAATTTTTATTTCCATGAGCATCTCCCCGAACACAAATATAGATTTATTATCGCACGAGATGCCCATTTTGGCTAGATAAATTGGTAGTTTCTTCTTATATTAAGTTAAATATTCCACCTTTAAAACGTTATGGTTTTCAGCATCAATAACAATTCTAAATGTTTCTTGCGTGTTTTTATCACGGACTGCGATGACTTCATAGCAAAGACGTTGTTCAAATTGTCCGTTATCAGTATAAATATTTTTTACTTCTTGTACTTTCACATCGTCATCGAAGAAAGTTTGCCAATCAATTGGTTTTGCAGTTTGTGGTTTAATCGTCTCAGCTTGAATATATTCCATCGCATTTGCACCAAGTAACTCGCCTGTGTCCTTAGCAAGCTTTAATTGCACCCCATCTGCATAAATTAATGCATTATCGCCAGGGTGAACACGTGCAAATGTCACATGCCATGCTTGATGGTTTTCACGTGATTCCACAAATGCAACATCATTCATGCCAAGTCGTTTTACATATTCTTCAGCTTTTTTCATAATTTCATCTTGTGATAATCTTGCTTCATCTACTGGACGTTCTACTAAATAGGATATTAAATGCCCGCCTTTTTCTGTTAGATCGACATATCCTAAACGAATATCTTGGTGGAATTGGATGTGATAGAACGGATATGGTGCAGTATCGCTACTTTTCGTAACAGTAAATGTTGCATCTTTTATGATAGGGAATAGTTGTTTTACTTTTTCCAATGCTTCTTTTTCAGTAATAACTGAATCTTGTAATGCTTTAAGTTCTATTTTTTTCTGCCAATCCGATTCACTCAATGTAAGTGGGAAGTCTTTTTCGCTGTAATCCTTTAATGTCTTTTGTACATGATCAAAAGTTGTATTTGGGTTTTTAGTATCAACTTGTCTTAACCAGACATCCATCTTACCGTTGTTTTTATAAAAATCTACTGTTGCTGCTGACCATTCATCTGATAGGGCTTGTAAATTTGTAGAGACTTGTGGCATTTTTTCTCGCCAAGCTTGGTAATCACCTGTTTTAGACGTTTTCTTTGCCTCATCCCCTAAACGCCCTAAGTAGCTTAACCAGTCGTTTGACATTTCCTGTCCGATAGGAATATTCGACATAGAAGATCGAACGTCAGAGCTTAGTCGCCAAACAGAATCTAACTCATTGTGAATGGCGTTGTCATCCCGAAACAATAGCGATTGTGAAACAGCTCTTTGTAGATGCGATAATTTTTCAGATGCATCTGTTAAGTTATCTGTGTACTGAGCTAGTACAGTACGTTGTAAACTTGTATTTTTTCCGTGCATATTAATGCTATATGCTCCTAAACCAATAACTGCTGCAGTGAGTATAACGAGCATCGTTCTCATTTTTTTCCTCCTTTCTTATGAACAGAAAATGTGTTCTCCAATTCGTTTTATTTGAGGTCTTGACCAAATCCACTTACTTGTAGCTGTTTTCGGGTTAAAATAATAAAGTGCATTTTCTGAAGGATCCCATCCATTCATAGCATCAAGAACTGCTTCTTTTGCACGTTCATTTGGTTCAAGCCAAATTTGTCCATCTGCCACCGCAGTAAATGCTAACGGTTGGAAGATAATACCTGAAATAGTGTTAGGGAATTCAGGACTTTCCAAACGATTTAAAATAACAGCCGCTACAGCCACTTGACCTTCATAAGGCTCTCCCCTAGCTTCACCAAAAACCGCATTCGCCATTAGTTGTACATCTCTGTCAGTATACTTTGGAGGTACTTGAGTTTTAGTTCCATTATTATTACTACTTCCACTACTTTTACCTCCGCCACCACCGCCGCCTGTGTTTGTTTTCACTTGCTGTTCAAGTGGCATGCCGCCATAATAGGTAAATTGATTGCCTGCATTTAATTGGGCTTTTACCCATCCTTCATCATAATCTGAATAACCTGATAACGTTTTTTTCGTTTTAGCACCGGCTATTCCATCCACGGGTAAACCATATTTCTCTTGGAAATTTCGTAAAGCCCAATATGTGTTATAGCCAAATTTGCCATCAATTTTACTTTTATAAAATCCTAAGTATTGTAGCCTTGCCTGAAGCTCAATTACATCATCCCCATAAGCACCCCGAGAAATTTGTTGCTCGGTAAATGCAATGGCGTCATTTTGCGGAATAGCGAATATACTAATCCCCAACATCAAAGCAAAAATCATGCTTACTAAACGCACTATCATCACTCCTTTTTTCATAGCTTGAAACAAACGACTCATTTTATACATATCAATTTTACCTCGGCAAAATTGCGTCCAGAATCGGCTTTGTGCTTATGCTGCACGAGGGCCAACACGATGTCGGTCATTTCGGTAATGCCACAGGACGTGGCGTTTGTTTTTACCGATGCAGGTCAGTTAGCTGTTATCGCAAGGATGCGATGATTTAAAGGCTAACATCCTCTGTAAACTCCTTTCATCTCACACCTATAGAGGTTGAAGGTTTCTGTAGCTGACTCTTTGCTTTCGCTACAAAATAAAAAGCGCAGAAATCTTTTTTAGATTTCTACGCTTTATATTTTTTTATGCATATGCAAATGTTGTACAAGATGATAATGAGCAAGCTTTACTTTTCGTAGCCCAAACCACCACAAAAATAGCATAAAAGGGATCATTAAATAGACCCAATAGCCTTTAAACGATAAAATTGTGTTATATAAAATGTGTAATACTACCGGTGCACAAAACGCCATAGCAATCATTTCTTTCGTCTTTGCAAGCTTTGAAAACTTGGCACGTCCATAATAATAGCCCATTACAACTCCGAACAAAGCATGACTTGATACAGGTAATAAGGCACGCATAAATGCAGTATCCAAACCGAAAGAAAATAAATAAAGCACATTTTCTATCGTAGCAAAACCAAGAGATATACTTGCACCATATAGTATGCCATCATAAGGATCATCGAATTCTACATGATTGTAGATTGCGATTAAAAGAACAAACCATTTAAAAAACTCTTCAACTACACTAGAAAAAACTACATCTTGTAGATAAAGATATCGAAAGACCCCTTCCTCCGTTAGTACATATTGTAAGAACAAGATCGGGAACGTTAAAAATGCACCATACAAAAACGTTTGAAGTAAGGTTCTTCTTGGCTCCGTTGCCATCTGATTGCGCAAATAAAAGTAACTAAAAAGCGCTAGACCGGGAGCAATGGCAGCTGATAATAAAATGATCATGATGCCGGCTCCTTTCAAAAATCATTTTCACCTTGACAATATTATGTTAAGATTTTAAAATTCGTGACATCCTTCTACTGCCTTAATCCAACAATCTTTTCTCGCACGTAAGCGAAGCGTCAGCACATTGGCATTTTCTCAGGATGTATAATTTTCTATGCTAAGTTTATCTCTTTGTACCAATTATTGGACACTTCTATAATAATATATTTCCGAATATCTCAAGTGGAAAACTTCTGTGACATCAAACTTTCGTTTTCGACAAAAAAATATCTGTTATACGAAGATAAACTGCTATTATTATACCATGATATGACATAAAACTTTTTAAAAGGAGATAATATTTTTATGAAAAAAACAATTTTATTAATTCATACAGGTGGAACCATTTCTATGGCGATGAGTGATGAAGGTGCCGTTATGCCAAACAAGGAAAATCCTCTAATGCAAGAGAGCAGCAAACTTGATGCACTGGCAACAATTATGGAAATGGAGGCTTTTAATCTCCCATCACCGCATATTACTCAAAAAGAAATGCTTGCATTACGAAACCTTATTATTGAAAAGGTTGCAGAGGAAAAAATAGATGGCGTTGTCATCACCCATGGTACTGATACATTAGAGGAAACAGCTTATTTTTTAGAGTTAACAACTGATTTATCAATTCCTATTGTATTAACAGGTGCAATGCGTTCCTCAAACGAACTTGGTGCAGACGGGGTTTATAATTTAGTAGAAGCCGTCCGTGTAGCTGTGGATGATGAAGCGCGTGAGAAAGGTGTGCTTGTTGTTATGAATGACGAGGTCCACCTTGCTGTTAACACGACAAAAACAAGCACTAGTTCAGTAAACACCTTCCAGTCACCTCAATATGGCCCAATCGGACTTATTACAAAATCTAGAATATTATTTCATCATGCCCCTATCCGCCGTCAATATGTAGATGTTGATGGATTATCAAAACGAGTAGCCATGCTGAAAGTCTATGCTGGTATGGAAGTTGACTTACTTGATGTAGTACTCGCATGTAAATATGATGGCGTTGTGTTAGAAGGTCTAGGACAAGGTAACGTCCCTCCATCAGTTGTTAAAGGTATTGAAAGTCTTATAGAGCGCGGTATTCCTGTTATACTTGTATCCCGTTGTTTTAATGGGATCGCAGAAGGTGTATACGGCTATGTTGGCGGGGGCAAAATGCTCGAAGACTTAGGCGCTATATTTGCCACTGGTATTAATGGTCAAAAAGCGCGTTTAAAATTATTAATTGGGCTCAACAAAGTCGGTACTCCTCTAGATTTAAAGGAATTTTTCATGTAAGGCTAATGTATTCATTAGTCACTTAAGGTTATGCATCAATAATTTGCTTATAATATTTCAAGATTATCTGTAAATGCTTGATTGCGATCTCAAAATCTGGCTGAATAACAGATAGCTGTATGAAATTTCTTTGACGTAAGTATTGGCTATCCGCATGAACATAATAACCATTTAAATTTAAATCTCTCTGTAGATTTGCCAAAGCCTTAGGCAGTTGTAACGTGATTAGCATCGGATACTGTTTAGTTGAAACTTGATAGTCCATAAATGGTAGCTGCAGCAATGTTTCAAAACGTTGTTGTAGCTGACCATATCTTTCTGGATATGCCTGTAAAGCTGTAGTCACATTTGCAACAAGTACGGCTGGTAATGTAAACGGAATCGATCCTTGCTGGTAATTCCCTAAATCTAAATACGCAGGTAATGTTGAAGAAGATTTCACCAGATTTTGCGAAAAAACAAAAGCCAAGCCACTAAGTGCACCAATAGCTTTTCCACTCACCGCAGTCGCTAAATAACAATCTTTTAAAGAAAATGGCATTGCTCCAAAGGAACTGATGCAATCCATGCAAAGCTTTATATTATATCGCTTAGTAAGCTGTACAATTTCCTTTATATCATTACAAGTACCAGTCGATGTTTCCCCATGTACGACAAGAAGCCATTGATACGTTCTTTTTTGTAAATAAGCGTCTAACTTATTTGAATCAAACGGTCTTCCCCAATCTTGCTCCATTACATCAAAATCCAATGCCCATCTCTCTGCTTGCTTTCGAAGACGCTCTCCGAATTCACCATTTGTTAATAGTAGTCCACGTCCTAATTGTTGAGCCTTTAATTGCCCAAGCATAACTTCATTCGCCAATGTTCCAGTTCCCACAATGGTAGCTACATGCTCCGCTCCAGATAGTTGAAGTAACTTATTTCTCATTTGTTCAAACAATGATTGAAAGCCTAATGAACGATGAGAAAGCTCAGAAAACATAATTGGTTCGCACTGTTTCACCGGGCCAGGATAAAATGTATGACACTCCTTCGCCAGTCTTTGCTGCAAAGACCTTTCAAACTGCTGTCTCGTTAATACCATTGGTAAAAATAAAGCATCCTCTGTCCCTGTAGCAGGCGCAAATTGGGTAAACCCCATTTGCTTATATAGTTTCTCTTCACGGGTAGTACCTGAAATAACAGCTGCCGAATAACCTTTTTCATATGCAAAAGCAGTTAGTGCCTGAGTCAATTTCAGCAATACTCTTCCTGTTCGATATGCCTTCTTAACGGCAAGCAACCTAACTTCACATAGCTTAGTTCCAATCTCTTTTGATAAATACTGCTCAACCTTTCCTATCTTTTCATCAATTGAAAACGGCCTTTGATCTCTAAATGCCAGCATACCTATAAGTTCTATTCCTTTATAAACAACAATATATGTATTCTCATGATGAAAACGATCTACTTTTTTTCTTTCGGAGTTTGGTTTATGCTGCGGAATTTCTTCGACAAAGGTTTCGTAATTTAATCGCGCAATCTCCTCAAACTCTGCTTCTGTATGCGCAATTTTGCACCAATACATTTCTTCACTTCCTTCTCTCTAATGACTCTTTAATATTTGACATATGCTTCATAAGCATAAAAATAATTGCTACTAGTAACGGAATATATAAAGATAATTTATCTGTGTACATAATCGCTCCAACATATAATAGAAAGCCACCTAGCATACTAAGTGTTAAACTTCTAGTGATACTTAGTGTAATAGCTGTCCCTACAACCATCATTAAAAATAAGCTCGGGGATAATGCCAGACCCACACCTATAAAAGTTGCTACCCCTTTTCCCCCATTAAACTTTAACCAAAATGGAAACAGATGACCAAGGATGCACAAACTAGCGCCTAAAATAATTTCCCATTCTTCGAAATGCCATAAACGCCCTGCACCAACAATGAGCGCACCTTTTAAAGAATCCCCTAAAAAAGTCCATAGAAAAGCATCTTTCCCAATCACACTACCAGCATTTCTAGCCCCTAAGTTTTTACTTCTTTCTTCCTGTAAATTAACACCATAAACTTTTCCAACGACATAAGCCGTCATAAAGTTTCCTGTCATGTAACTTAGTACCCAATAAAAACCAAGCATTTCTTTCACACCTTTTTATCAGCTTCGATTAGAGAAATTATGTCTGATTATCCTAACGTAAGGTTAATTTCCGTTCCGGGCGGGTCTTTCATTTTGAGCGTCGGATGAGACATACGATTTTCTTTTCGTCACTTCAGCTCTTCTTTCCGTCACTTCGGCTCTTTCATCCATCGCTCCGCTCTCTATCCGCCACTTTGACTCTTTCATCCTTCACTCCGACTCTTCCATCCGTCGCTCTGGCTCTTCTTTCCGTCACTTTGACTCTTCCATCTGTCGCTCCGCTCTTTATCCGTCACTTCGACTCTTCCATCCGTCGCTCTGGCTCTTTTTTCCGTCACTTTGACTCTTTCATCCGTCGCTCTGGCCCTTCTTTCCGTCGCATCGCTCTTTATCCGTCACTTCGGCTCTTCTTTCCATCACTTTAACTCTTCCATCCGTCGTTCTAGCTCTTCTTTCCGTCACTTCGGCTCTTCCATCCGTCGCTCCGCTCTCTATCCGCCACTTTGACTCTTCTTTCCAGAAAAAAGCTGTATAAGCAACATGCCTATACAGCTCCTCTTGCTATTTTCCTCTTTCCGCAATTGTCTTTGCAATACAATCGCCATGGAAACGGCCATTTTCAATAAATATTTCATTGGCATTATTCCCTGCTGCAATCACTCCTGCAATGAATAATCCTTCTACATTCGTTTCCATCGTTTCTGCATTAAAGAATGGACGACCCGTTTCATAATCAATAGAAACACCCATTGCACGAATAAAAGAATGATCTGGATGATAGCCTGTCATTGCAAAAACAAAATCATTTTTTATCGTTTTCTTACTACCATCAATTTCGATTACGGCCTCATGCTCACGGATTTCCAATATATTTGTATTGAAATGCATTTGGACTTCTTCATTTCGTACTACTCCTTCAAATTCTGGTAAAACCCATGGCTTGATGCTAGGTGAATACTCACTCCCACGATAGACAACCGTAACGCGAGCACCAGCCTTATTCAATTCAAGTGCCGCATCCACTGCCGAATTTTTCCCACCTATTACAAGAACATCAGTATCAAAAAATTCATGCCCCTCTTTAAAGTAATGGAATACTTTCGGTAATTTCTCACCTGGGATGTTTAAATAATTTGGATGGTCATAGTAACCCGTTGCAATCACAACATAAGGTGTTGTATAGACTTCTTTATCTGTCGTTACTGTAAACAATGCTCCATTTTTTACAACGCTATTTACTTTCTCGAAGCGGTTTACTTGAATATCATTTAATCGCACAACTTCTCGATAATAAACTAGGGCTTGATTTCGTTTCGGTTTACGACCTTCAATAATAAAGGGCACATCACCTATAGCCAGTCGTTCACTCGTACTAAAAAAAGTTTGATGTGTAGGGTAATTGTAAATCGCATTTACGATATTTCCTTTTTCAATGACAATTGGCTTTAATCCAATATTTTGCAAGGCTATTGCTGCCGCTAAACCACATGGGCCTCCTCCAACAATAATTGCATCTACTTGCTGCATTTCTTGACACTCCTATCAACTTTGAATCAGCATTTTGCTAATACTTTACTTTTAATAATCGGACTCGCTTCCATTATACGCCTTCTACCGCGTTTTGGTTGTTTATTTATCCGAAATTTCAATGTCTATAATATGACATTGTGGTCTCGCACCAAGTCGGAAAGGTAATAATGTTGTACCATAGCCATTACTCACTAAGGTCATCACACCCTCACGCTCCCGATAAGAGCCGTTAGGATGCACACCATATGGACCCAGTCTAATTTGACCACCGTGTAAATGGCCACCAATCATTAAATCTGCTCTATATTTCGCACGGACTCTTGCAAAAACACCTGGATTATGTGAGATGAAAACAACTAAGTCCTTCTCTCCTACCTTTGCGAACGCTTCATCAAAGCTATATTTCCTTGTAGATGTATCTTCAATTGCATTTAGCCAAAAACGGTTTTTTTTAGGTAGTAATACAGCATCATTGGCGATAATTTGAACACCATGTTCCTGTAAAATATTTCTTAATCGCTCTTCACCGACTTCTCTGTCATTATTACCCCATACAAAATAAGTTGGTCCTAGAGGAGTTAATAATTTTAGGTTGTCATGAATACGTTGAATAGGTGTGCGTCCATCAGCAAAATCTCCACCGATAATAACAGCATCAAAATGACCATCTAACTGCTCAATCATCTGGCGGTTAATGCTGCGTAAATGTGTATCCGAAATAAAAAAAAGTCGGATCTTTTCCTGTTCACCCTTTAATAACAATTGATGATGTAAAACATTATTTTCATGTGCCACCTTCAACATATAAAGCAGGAACGCGATGACTACTAAAATAAATAGTCCAATATAAATCATTCCCTCACATCTCCTTACGAAAGTAAAAAGGCGATTCATACTAATGAAGAATCGCCTTTTCACTAAATCAGACGTACGCCTCGACCATATTTGGTGTTGACGTTTGTCCTTTATTTTATACTAGAAAAACATCATTACCAAAGAATGACACAAGCTTTTCTTACGGTAACTTAATTACTTGCCCAACCTGTACAGTATTAGAAGACATACCGTTTGCTGCACGAATTTTCGCTAGTGTTGCTTCGCTGCCATCGCCGTAGTGGTTCAATGCAATCCGATATAGATTTTCATTTGCTTTTACAGTATGGGAACTCGCTTTTGCCGCTTGTTTGGCTTCTTCTGCTTTACGAGCTTCTTCAGCTTTGCGTGCTTGCTCAGCTTTTCGCGCTTCCTCGGCCTTTCGTGCTTGTTCTGCATTTCTAGCCTCTTGCGCTTTTTTATTCGCTTCTGCTTGCGCTATTCTAGCTTGCTCAGCTTTTTTAGCTTCCTCGGCCTTTCTAGCTTCTTCGGCCTTCTTGGCTTCTTCTGCTTTCTTGGCTGCTTCTGCCTTTTTCGCTTCCTCAGAAGCCTTCTGCTCAGCTGCTAATTTCTCAGCATCTTTTTTAGATTTTTCCTTTGTTTTGTCTGCTTTATCGTCTTCTTTCTTTTTGTCAACTGACACAGGTACCTTATCTTTATTTCCTGACTTATCAATTTCTACCATTTGCTCCGAAGATTTTTTTTCAGCATCTTCCATTGTTGTTCCAGGTTCATAGAAATTTAAAAAATAAACTAATATCGATAATGGAATTAAGATAAAAATGACAAAGAGAATCGTCATTAATGGCGGTTTTCGTTTTGTTTTTTTGGGCTTTTTATTGTCATTTCCATTTTTCTTCATTCTTGAAACTCTAGATAAAGCTTCCTGTTCTTTTTGTTCTTCTTCAAAAGATTGACGATGTTCTTCGATTTTATCGCGATAATCTTCTTTACTCATTCGCCGTTCCTCCAACCTTACTACGCTTTCTATGATTCTATTATGACGAATTTTGCGAAAAAAGTAAATGACCGTAAGTTATAGTCTAAAAAGGACACATCACCATAACGTGGGGTTGATTGCTATTCCAACTGGTTGTTTTCTGGGGTAATCGATGAGCTGCTTCAGAACGAAAGACTTCGTTCTTTTGAAAACACTTCATTTGTCAGTACTTTTCCCTAGTAACTCCTCAGTTTTCCCAAGCTAATCAACTAATCCATGAAAACTCTTTCGGTGGATGAACCTCTAACAACCCAATAAGAGTTGCTTTAGGCGACTTTCCCATGGAATCATTTCTATTTTCTTCTCTTCCTTCAAGCGTACCTTATTGATTTCATCATAATGGATTCCACAATTTTCACAACAGTTTTCTGGTTTTTTCAGCAATTTTTGCCCAAAATACCCGACTAGCTGTTTGCGGATACAGTCTTTTGTCTGAGTCATTTTATACATTTTATCGACAGCACGATATTTTTCCAGTGCCAAATGATTTAAACGCACTTTAACTTGTTCCATCGTTTCTTGTTGCAGCCAGTAATCAAGGACACGAAAAGCGGTCTCACTTAACTCTCCATTTTTCAACATTTGTGAAGGATGCACTTGTTGATTTAGTAGTTCCTGATAACGATCCACATGCCCAGCTGTTGGCAAATCGCCTGTTACAACAAATTTCGCAAGTTCTTCGT
The DNA here is from genome assembly GCF_023337835.1 of Lysinibacillus sp. Bpr_S20. Lineage (NCBI taxonomy): Bacteria > Bacillati > Bacillota > Bacilli > Caryophanales > Bacillaceae > Lysinibacillus > Lysinibacillus sp. Bpr_S20. Next base: position 179,166 of record NZ_JALNLQ010000001.1, on the reverse strand, counting down.
CACCCTCACTATAAAGTAAAATTGCGAGAGCCGGTTGACCGTCACGACCTGCACGGCCAAGTTCCTGCATATAATTTTCTACATTAGCAGGCATCGTTTCGTGGATGACCTGACGAATATCTGGCTTATTGATGCCCATACCAAAAGCATTCGTGGCCACAATCCAGTCGAGTTCCCCATCAATAAACTGTTGCTGTATAAACTGGCGGTCCTCAGCACCATAACCTGCATGATAAGCTGCTGTTCGTATACCAGCCTGTATAAGCGCTTCACTATATTGTTCAGCACGTTTCCGCGAGGACATATATAATATACCCGGTCCTGCCGTCTCTTTAACATGCTGCAAAATCCAGTGAACTTTATCTGCCTTATCCTCAAATACGACACGCCCAAGATGAATATTCGGCCGATCCACATTGTACAAAAACTCAAATGGTGTATCTAGCGACAATGTATCTCGAATATCATTGACTACTTTATTCGTCGCTGTCGCTGATAACGCTAAAACTGGTGGACGATTTACTTGTGAAAACCATTGTCCAATTCGTAAATAATCTGGTCGAAAATCAAAGCCCCACTGAGAAATACAATGTGCCTCATCCACTACGATAAGACCTAGCTGCATTTGTGAAAGCTTGTCTTGAACTTGTTGCTGTAAAAGCATCTCTGGTGACGTAAAAATAAAACGATACTGCTCTAAAAAATGTAAAACATATCGTTTTTCACTTACGGATAAAAATGAATTTAAGGCAACTACCCTCTTTTCACCAAAGCGTTTTAGCTCCTCAACCTGATCCTGCATTAGAGACAGCAAAGGAGAAACGATTAAAACTGGTTTCTGCAAGATATATCCTGGTAGCTGATAACAAAGTGATTTTCCCATTCCTGTTGGTAATAGAGCAATAACATCTTTTTCTTCAAAAATTGCTTCGATGACCTCTTTTTGGCCTGGCCGAAATGTTGTATAGCCAAAATACTTTGCTAACGTTTGTTCAAGTTCCATTTATACTTCTCCTTTCGCAAGGACAAGCCTTAGCTGGAAATAACTCATACCTTCAACTACTTCATGCAATGTTTTCAATTTTTTAGTTTGATAGTGTTTCGATGCCTGCCAAACTTTTTCCGCTTCTTCATAAGAGACGAATGGACCAATCGAAAAGTTCGGTTCATTCATGGCTAATTCCACCAAATGATCCTCTATTGTACTTTGTTTTAGTTTCCTTATTTGCACAATCTGTTCAATTGAATAGCCCTGCTCATATAAATGTGCTGTTTGTTGCGCTGAATCAGTTAGTAATGCTTTTACTCTTAATCCTTCCGCAACTTCACCAAGTAACGGGTAATCATTTGTCTGATGAACTTCATTTAATAACGTATGTAGCAATTCTATAAACGCCAATTGACAATCTAAAACGGTTTCCTTACGTTCACTCGCAAGCTGCTGCCAAGTCCAGCCCGGTAAACTATGACCACTCAGTCGATAGAGAACGAGCTGTTTATTGGCCTCTGATAAGGGTAACACAGCGAGCACGCGTTCACATTCCTCCAATAATCGCTGCTGTATATGTCCATCTTGATAGTTATGCTCTACTAAAAAAGTGCGGACCCAAGACTGAATAGCTGTATCCCTACTAATGGGAGAAAAAGTACGAACTCCTGCGCTTTGATAGGACAAACTTTGGACAATTAAAGAGAACCTAGCAAAAAACACATGCTCATTTCCCCTATAGTGCCATCCGTCAAATAAAAAATCAGAAGTCTGATCCGCTCGTTGTAAACCTAGCTTTTTCATGGAATAGTGACCAGATTCTTGCATTATTAACCAACTATACTGCAAAAACGTAGAAACGGCTTCATCAAATGTCTTTCTAGGTAATTTAGGTAAAAGACCGAAATAATTATGTAACTGAAATAGGCCTATGTCTTGTATAGTCTGGCCAGAACGCTTTCCTCTTAATACATGATAAGCTGCAGAAATCGTTCGTTCGTTATTTAGTTTTTGAAAGATTTGCAATAAAATTTGATGAAACATAGACGCAAATTCCTCCAATTTAATAGTATTTATGTTGAAATGTAAGATAAACATCTTTAAAATGAGTATGAAGCTTTATAGGAACATGTAAAAGGAGAGAATGAAAAATGGCTAAATTCACAATAGTTGATAAAGATACATGCATCGCTTGTGGCGCTTGCGGAGCCGCAGCACCAGATATTTATGATTATGATGATGAAGGTATTGCCTTCGTTATTTTAGATGATAACATGGGAACTGCTGAAGTTCCAGAAGATCTACTAGAAGACATGCAAGACGCTTTCGAAGGATGCCCAACTGACTCAATCAAAGTAGCAGATGAGACTTTCGATGGCGACTCATTAAAATTCGAATAGTTTTAGTATCTTTAAAGGCATCCATAACTGGGTGCCTTTATTTTTTCCCCTCGTTACAAACGCCCAAATTAGATTACATGGTTAATTCCCCTAGGATAAATATAATTTGGGCTCATCATCAAAAGTTGTGGATGACTTTTGTTAAAACGTATACTATGAAAAAAGTTGATTGGAGTGGAGACTGGGCGACTCCTTGGGGATTAGCGATAGAGGAACGAAGGCTAAGAGCATCACATCCTGTGATAACGCCTTCGTGACCAACATCGTGTTAGCCCGAGACCCTGGAGCGAGCAACGCGAGTGAAGCGGGAAGGGAACGAAGGCTAAAGGCATCACGTCCTGTGATAACGCCTTCGTGACCAACATCGTGTTGCCCCGACGCCCCCAGGAAGCTCTACTCTGCGCGAAAGCGAAGCGTCAGCGGCAATGTTTTATCTGTGCGAAAGCGAAGCGACAGCAACAAATGTTTTCTGTAGCGAAAGCAAAGCGGCAGCTACAAATGTTTTCTGTAGCGAAAGCAAAGCGGCAGCTACAAATGTTTTCTGTGGCGAAAGCAAAGCGGCAGCTACAAATGTTTTCTGTGGCGAAAGCAAAGCGGCAGCTACAAAGCGCCCAGTCGGAACGGAAATCAACCATACGTTTTGGTGATGATCCATAATTTAGTTTAATAGATTCGTATAGATTCTTGCTTATACCATATTAATCCATTAAATAATCTTGCAGCAAAAATGTAAATAACCCCACCAGATTCGTCTCTAACATAGCAGAGATGAATTTTTTTGTACTTTCCAACCTAAAGTTGGTCATTCTTTTCATCTTGTTATTGCAACCATTTTTTATGTATGATAAGATTTTAGTAGTTGGTACTAATAACAGATATTATTTCATAAAGGGGTTCTTATAGATGATGGATAATTTATTACAATTAAAAGATAAGAATATTGTCGTAATGGGCGTGGCAAACGATCGAAGTATTGCATGGGGTATCGCAAAACGATTATTTGACGTAGGCGCAAATGTTATTTTCACATATCGTCAAGAACGTTCATTAAAAAAATTACAAAAGCAATTAGAAAATATCGGACAATCTGATTCACTTATCGTACAATGCGATGTCAACAGCGACGAAAGTACAAAAGCAGCTTTCGATGAAATCGGTACAAAAGTAGGCATTATCCACGGAATCGTGCACTCAGTAGCCTTCGCCAATGCAGAAGACTTACACAATCGATTCTTAGAAACAACTCGTGACGGCTATGCATTTGCACAAGATACTAGCGCCTATTCCTTAATTTCGGCAGCAAAGGCTGCACATCCTTATATGACTGAGGGCGGTTCTATCGTAACAATGAGTTACTTAGGAGCAGAGCGTGTGCTAGATGGCTACAATGTAATGGGTGTAGCGAAAGCAGCATTAGAGGCATCTATGCGCTATCTTGCTGCAGATGTTGGTAAAGATAATATTCGTGTTAATGCTATTTCAGCTGGAGCGATTCGTACACTTGCTGCAAAAGGAGTGCCTTCCTTCAATACAATTTTACACAAAATCGAAGAAACAGCTCCATTAAAACGTAATGTTCAACAAGATGAAGTGGCAGATATGACAATCGTGATGCTTTCTCACCTATCACGTGGTGTAACAGGCGAAACGATTTACATCGACGCTGGCTACAATATTATGGGTTAATAGAAAGAAGCATGGAGGATCATTAAATGATCTTTCATGCTTCTTTGTTTCATATTCTGTTATTTAAGTACCTTTGGGGCTGGATAATCAAAGCCCTTTGTATCGACTTCTACCTTTTTCATTTGCTGATCTTTTAATGGTTTATCTGCACTATCACGTTCAGCAGCAGCGATAGCATCTACTGTTTCCATCCCCTCGATCACTTTTCCGAAGGCAGCATAATCGCCATCAAGATGTGATGCTTCCTTTACCATAATGAAAAATTGAGAACCAGCAGAATTTGGATCGTCTGAACGGGCCATCGAAATGACGCCACGTTCATGCTTCAAATCATTTTTAAAACCATTTTTCGAAAATTCACCTTCTATCGAATAGTCTGGCCCACCTGTACCATTACCTGAAGGATCTCCACCTTGAATCATAAAATCAGGGATAACTCGATGGAAAATAAGACCATCATAAAAACCTTTTTTAGCTAAGGAAATAAAATTAGCTACCGTATTTGGCGCTGTAGAAGGTTCTAATTCGATGACGATTTTTTTATCATTGTTCATCGTAATCGTCACAATTGGATTTTCCTTCACTTTTGATGAATAATCCTCATTTTTTTCACTTTCTTTAGAGGCCTTACAACCTGTCAAAATTAAAACTACCGCTAACAAAGCGAAGACAAAAGAAAATCCTTTATTACGTGCGAACATACTTTTTCAACTCCTCTTGATAATTACCTCCACATTATATTATCAGATAGTTTACGACAAATCATTTTTATGAAAGTTGATAAAACTGTGCCTCAATAAACGACCTCTTAAGGATGCGAACAAGATTGCTTTTACCCCGCTGCAATGCGTTGTTTAGCAATAATCCCCTTTAATAAAAATGATAATAAACATGCAACGACTAAAAATACTGCAATCATACCAATAACGCCTCCCCAGCCATAATGCATCCAGAATACCCCTCCAACCGTTCCTCCAACGCTTGAACCAAAATAATAGAAAAATAAATAGAGAGAAGAGGCTTGTGCTTTATCATGAGTGGCTCGTTTACTAACCCAGCCACTAGCAATCGAGTGTGCTGCAAAGAAGCCAAATGTAAAAATGATAATCCCTAAAATTTTTAAAGTAAGTAACCCATTTAATGTAATAATTGCCCCTGCAAACATGATTGTAATGGACAATAACAGCATCTTTTGACGACCGTATTGATCAGCCAGACTCCCGAACCAAGCGGAGCTAAAAGTACCTACTAAGTAAATCACAAAAATCCACCCAACAATCGTTGCACTTAAATTATAAGGTGGTTCCATTAATTTGAAGCCAATGTAGTTATAAAGAGTTACAAAGCTGCCCATTAATACAAAGCTAATGCCAAAGAGACAAAGCATGGATGGATCCTTTAGATGTTGCCAAAGAGATGTTGCCAAGGCTTTAATCTGTAAAGGACGTGCTGTAAAATGCTTGGAGTTAGGGAGCATCCAAATAAATAATAGACTAATTATAAGACTGATAATACCTAGTACAACCATCCCTACTTGCCAATTGTAAACATCCGTTAATGTACCTATAATAACTCGACCACTTAGTCCACCTACCGAATTTCCACTTATGTATAAGCCCATTGCAATACCTAAACTAGATGGATTCATTTCCTCCCCTAAATAAGCCATCGCAATGGCTGGTAATCCCGCAAAAACAACGCCCTGTATAACACGCAACACTAATATCGTTTCAAAATTAGGAGAAAAGGCAAGTGCAAGCGTAATAATAGATGCCGAAAAAATAGAAATGGTCATCAAGGATTTCCTGCCCCACGCCTCCGACAATGAGCCAACAATAATCATACTGACAGATAACGCAAAGGTTGTTACAGAAAGCGTTAAACTCGCAATTGCAGGCGATACATGAAACTCCTTAGCATAGGTTGGTAATAAAGGCTGTGTCACATATAAATTAGCGAAGGTAATAAAACCCGCTAAAAATAAAGCCCAATTTGCTTTATAAAACGCCTTAGTCCCTTTTTGAATGTAATCCATTTGTCTCTCTCCTTAACGTACTTCCAATGTTACTATTATTCTAATACAATAATCTTCAAAACTCACGATTGTTTGTCAAAAAATAGACAAATTTATCTCTAGTTTTTTCTTTTGTGCATAATTTCATTTGACACTCTACACGTGACTAAAGCCATATATTCTTCATAAAAACTTAGTTTTTATCTATTTTGAGTTGGCAAATATTGTGTTACAGTGAAAGTAATCATCTAGCAATCATTGGTAAATAAGCTCCGATGACTAAACTATTTTCAATGCATAGATTTGGAGGAATTTTTATGAAGATTATTGAAGCTTTAGCCCTTTCAGCACCCTATATCCACCTTGCATTAAAGGAAGAAGCCATCGTGGCTGTCGTCGAAAAGGAAAGTGAAACAGTTGTAAAATACTTAGCTGGAAAACGTGTAGATTCAGGCTATCTAGATGGACAAAAAGTAAATGCTAATGACCAAAATGTTTTCATTGCCTTTAATGGGAAAAACGCTGATGTCGTTATACCAGAGGATATATACGGAGTTGCTATCAATGCATTTTCGTTCCCAATCCGTGAAAATGGTAAAGTTGTAGGTGCTCTAGCTTTTGGATTGCCAATCGACAATGAGCTTAAACTCGAGGATTATATGAGCACAATGGATCACATAGTAAATAGCCTACAGGATAAAGTACATACGATTGCTTCTCATTCAGAGGAATTAGCAGCAACGAGTGAGGAAATTAACAAACAAGCACAGCACGCCCTTGAAGATTCAGAGAAAACAAATGACGTAACAGATTTAATAAAGAACATTTCTCGCCAAACAAATTTACTTGGCTTAAATGCATCTATCGAGGCTGCTCGCGCGGGGCAGCATGGCGCTGGCTTTAACATCGTGGCGCAAGAAGTTAGAAAGCTCTCTTTTGAAACATCTAGCGCTACTGAAAACATTGAAGCATCCCTACGAAATATCAATAGAAACCTTGAAAACCTTAAGCAAAATATGGGGCAAATTAATGATGCAACAAACGAACAGGCCCAGCTAGTTCAAGATTTCAGTGAAATTATCGAGGAGTTAACAGTTCTCAGTCATGAAATGAAAGGCTTTATGCATGATGCCTTAAAATAATAAAGAGGTGAAGTACATTGCACATTCCTATTAACCCTGAATTATCCTTACGTACTATCGAATTAGAAGATGCTAATGCTATTTTTGCCTTAACAGATGCATCACGAGCACATTTACGTGAATGGTTGCCTTGGCTGGACTTCACAAAAGAAGGAGCAGATACAACAACATATATAGAAGGCTGTCTAAAAGGACACGAAGCTAAAAGCAGCCTCTCTCTTGCCATCATTTTTCGAAATGAAATAGTCGGTATTGCTGGCTTTAATACGATCAATCATAGCAATAAAATTGCAGCGATTGGCTATTGGCTTAGTGAAGGAGCCCAAGGACATGGTATTATGACAAAGACAGTACAGGCATTGTTACAATATGCTTTTGAGGATTTACAGCTCAATAAGGTCGAAATTCGTGCTGCTGTGGGTAATACCAAAAGCCGTGCAATCCCTGAGCGACTTGGCTTTACAAAAGAAGGAACGATTCGTGCAGCAGAATGGCTTTATGATCATTATGTCGACCATGTTGCTTACGGTATACTCGCTAATGAATGGTATCAAATCAAGAAAAAATAGAAGCTTCTAAAAACAGCCGCCCGATATCAGAAATATCAGGCGGCTTCTTTTTTTACTTTTGTTCAACTGTTTCTTTTATTTCGTCTTGTGTTTCATTAGTAGTAGCTGGCACTTGCTTTCCTAAGCCTACTGCTATTTGCTCTAACTCAGGGCGCAATGTATGTTTCCCTGCATAGCTTTCAATTAGTTCTTTAACGTCAATCCCCGAAGTTTCCTTTAATGATTCCTGTAACGTTGACATTAAGTTAGTTGCGTAGGCAGTTACTTTATTGGCACCGCCGCTTCCTTCCCCACTTCCAGTATCAACAACAGTAATCTTATCAATATTGCCAAGTGGACTCGCAAGCTCTTTCGCATATTCTGGCATCATACGTACAATCATATCAAGGACAGCTGCTTGACCGTAGTATTCAAAGGCTTCCGCAATTTTACGTTTTGCCTCGGCTTCTGCTAGACCGCGAAGGCGAATAATATCAGCATCTGTTTCCCCTTTTGCACGCTCTGCATCCGCTTTCGCAAGACCGTCCAAACGAATTTTCTCTGCTTCAGCCTGCGCTAATGATTCGATACGGTATTTCTCCGCATCTGCCTGCGCTAGTTCACGCATTTTGGCAGCCACTGCATTTTGCTCAACAGCGTAACGATCCGCATCAGCCTTTTTCTTAACTTCTGAATCGTATTGCTTCTCACGACGTAAAATCTCTTTTTCTTCTAACTCAATTTGCTTTTGACGTTCAATAATGCGAATTTGCATTTCTTGTTCAGTCACTTCCTGCTTCGCACGAGCCGTTTCAAGTTCATATGCTTGGTCAGCACGGGCCTTAGCGATGTCTTGCTCACGACGGAATTCTGCTACCTTTAATTGATTTTCTTTTTCAGCTTCTGCAATTTCTGTCGCGCGTTCAAGCTCAGCCTTTTGAGCTTCTTTCGATGCTTCAGCACGCTTAATACGTGTTTCCTTTTCAGCATCTGCAGTTGCAATATCCGCATCACGTTTAACCTGTGCAATACGTGGCTTACCAAGCGATTCTAAGTAGCCGTTTTTATCGCGGACATCTTTAATCGTAAAGGAAACGATTGTCAGACCCATCTTCGCCAAATCCTGAGATGCAACACGTTGCACTTCCTGAGAGAACTTATCACGATTTTTATAAATTTCCTCAACCGTCATCGAACCTAAAATGGAACGTAAATGACCTTCTAATACTTCGCGTGCCTCATTTTCACGCTCATCCTTTTGCTTCCCTAAAAATTGCTCTGCTGCCGTTGCAATTTCAGATATGGAGCCACCAATTTTAATGATTGCTGTACCATCGGCCATAACCGGCACACCTTGTTCCGTATATACTTCAGGTGTTGTTACATCAAGCTTACTTGACAATAAGCTTAATGGCTGTGCTTGCTGGAAAATTGGGAATACGAATGTACCGCCACCACGTATAATTTTTATCCGATTTCCTGACTCATCTTTATGTACATTTTTTGAGCCAAGATAGCTACCTGTCACAATCAATGCTTCATCAGGACCAGCTGTACGATACTTCGTCACATACAGTCCAACTAGTGCGATTAAAACAAATGCTACAATTCCTATAACAATTAAAATTTCCGTTGACATATAAATATCGCTCCTTTAGATAAATTTTTTATCATAAGATCTCACAAACAGTGTTCCTTCCTTTACTTCTACAACAAGTACCGTCGAATCGTAATCGATAGCCTCATTGTCATAACCTGTCGCTCGCTTCGATATCATACCGCTAGTCGTTTCAATAACTACCTCTCCAAAACCATCTGTCGGGATTGGGACAATAACCTTTCCTAGCTGGCCACCAAGCGATTCTTCCGTATAAGCTAAAGAAACATCGGCCGATCGTAGTGGAACAAGAACAAATAAATAAAATAGGGCACTTAAAATAGCTCCGATGATACAAGCAGCAACAATATTCCAAACGCTAGGGAAGAAGGCTAATTTCTCTAATATAAACCCTGTTGCTGACATCAATGTAATGAAAGATAGAATGACACTTGGATTAAAAATCGGTAGCCCCTCTCCAATGCCCTCGACAGCATCACTAAAAAGCGTGAATAAAAGAGTAGCAAGCCCCCCAAATATTAATCCCACTAAAAAGATGTGCTCGAGTGAATAGCCAAATAGCGTCAAGTTGTTCACCCCTTTTCAATGTATTACCTACTATACGGATGCAGCCCACAAAAAGTTTCGTAATCTTTAGCGTTTTCTCAATTTTCTGTCGCTAGATTTTGAAATAGTTAATCTCTTATAGTATCAATGTCCTCCGGAAACCGAACCAGATTATACCAAAAAGATAATAGCAATTTAGGACATCTTGCATGTGGCTTACCGCTCATACATGTATCCCTATCAACATTAATTTCCTTTCCAACCGAAAGCTTTGTAGCTTCGCTTTGGTACAGTTCCTTAGCAAATTGAGTCAGGGACAGGTTTTGACATGAATCACCCACAAACACTATAGTTAGAAATCAAACAATGCTTGGAAATAATATCAAATATCAACAACCACCCTATACAATTCAGAACTTGTTTCAGGTAAAACGTATAAGCAACATAATTCTATTTGCATATAGTATCAATGTATTAGTTTCAAAATATTATAGGAAGGGTGTGCATTGTGAAGAAAGAAAATAATAATTTAATAAGGTTCAAGTTCAAGTTTAAATCAAATCCAAGTTGCCGATGTCATTGTTGCCATCCTTGTTGTCGTTGTAAATGTAAGCCACCATTTATTCCTGTACCACCAATCCCAGTTTGTCATTATTTAGTGTATGTGACAGACGCTGGTCAGCTAGCTACTCCTGATAATAGGGTATCAGTCATTGATACAGCGACAAATACGATAGTCGCTACCATTCCAGTAGGAACGGCTCCTCTAGAAGTGGCAATTACTCCAAATGGTGCATTTGGCTATGTTCCAGCTTTCTTCTCGAATAATGTAACAGTTTTTGATACTACAACAAATACAGTAGTCGCTACCATTCCAGTAGGAGCTAATCCTCTTGGTGTAGCGATTTCACCAGATGGAACACTTGCTTATGTATCAAATCATGGACCTGGAATTGGAGATAATACGGTATCTGTCATAAGTACAGCTACAAATACCGTAATCGCTACTATTCCAGTAGGGCTCCAACCTCAAGGTATAGCGTTTACTCCAAATGGTGCATTTGCTTATGTTGCAGACGAAAACTCAAATGCCGTATCGGTCATTAATACAGCAACAAATACGGTGGTTGCTACAATCCCTGTAGGAATTCGCCCTAGATCAATCGTTTTCACACCGAACGGACAATTTGCTTACGTTACGAATGAAAGTAGTAACACTGTATCTGTCATTAATGTAGCAACAAATACGGTAGTTGCGACAATACCGGTTGGAATAGGACCTGTTGGAACAGCCATTACACCAGATGGAACACTTGTTTACATTGTCAATAAAGGTTCTAATACTGTATCTGTCATTAATACAGCAACAAATACGGTCATTGCTACAATCCCTGTAGGATTATCTCCTGACCAAGTAACCATCTTGCCAGATGGAACACTTGCTTATGTTACAAATCAGCTTGACAATACTGTGTCTGTCATAGATATAGCAACAAATACAGTAATCGATACAATTCCAGGGTTCAACGGTCCAACTGGTATAAAAACCGGGACAATCTGTATGACTTCGGGGCTCTAGAGTACTATAAAACAGGCAGCTTTCTGCAAAAAAAAAAGACATACCTCCTATTGTCATTTGGTAGTGACCCCTAAAGTTAGATTTTTGACCCTAACTTTAGGGGTACAGGACCTTTTGGCAATTGAAGTATGTCTTTTCGATTTAGTTTTTAACTTAGTCTACTTTGAGTTATTTGGTGTAAGCTTGTGACTACATATTTTTTTACACGCTTGAAAATGGGGCTAGTTCATCGCTAACCCCACTTTTATATAGGCATTAACAAAGCCTTTAGGATTCTAGTACATTTAAAATAGCATCCAGATCATTGACAGCAACATCTAAGCGTTCTTTTGCCTCGATATTTTGCTTTTTTAATTGACTAAACTCTAGTAAATTTTTCTCATGTTTTAATTTGATTGAAGACAAGCGTTCAATTCGCAATTCTACCTTTTCAATAGCTTGCTCACAAACTGCTGTCCATAGCTTTTCTGACTGCTGCATTTCAGTCGTTGATGGGTTGTGGTGACGCATAATTCGCGTATAAACTGCTTCAATTTGTTCAATTAATTCTGAATAAAAATGTCGCTCAACACGTGTTGTTTTGAATGTTGGGTGCTCTACCTCTTTTGCATATGGGGTAATTTGACGTAGTAGCTTACCAGCATTTTCTCCGAAACCATGTGATAAATTTAATACATTCATTAACTGTAAAAGTAAACGAATTTCTTCTAGATTAATAAGCTGTGAATCGATGCTTTCCTTTAGTTTTAAGGATTCCATATAACGTCGATCAAAGTGCTCAATCTCACCATTGCGTTGCTCTACTAAATGATCACTTGCATTGTCTTTTAAGCTTTTAATATAGCGAATTGCATGGCTTTTTAGCTCTTCCATCGACAGCAAGTTGTCATTGTCTTGTTGTGGCTTTCCTCGTTGAACATACGCAAATGCATCCATTTTTTTTGGCCATTGTGCTGCTGGGGTTTCTTCTGAGACATTATAGCGTATATAAATTCCGTGCATTTCATATCCTCCAAGTCCATTAAACAAGTATCTCTAAAGACAATAAATCGAATACGTTATTTTTTCAAGTAAAACACTTTTAAAGATTAAAAATCCTTCTTTTGAACATTAAAATAAAAAATTCCGAGTAGTCGATACGGTTCAGGAAGTTACATAATCAAATAAAAGATTTCATCACTTTTTCACCAAAACCTTCCTCTTACACTATACGCTACGATGAAAACAATCAAAATCTTTTTACCCTAAAAATTTTGATTGTTTTCCCTCTTGGGTATGCGGAATTTTTTATCTTTCATCCCAATTAGGAACCTTGTCGTATTTGATTGATACTTTTTCCTTCAGTAAAAGCATGAATGGATTCTATTGTTCCTACTGATTTGAAATTTGCCTTGTCATAGACCTTGGCAACCTGTTCATTGATAGGCAAAATCCAAAGAAATTTTAACCCCTGCTTTACGGACTCTTGCTGAATATGCTGCAGAATATATCCAATCAAACCTCTACCCCGATGGCTTTCAATTGTTGCGACACTCTCCACTCTCCCTTGATTTCCCGAGACAAAAATATTAGCAGTACAGCAAACTTCGCCATCCAATCTTAATAAATAATACGTAAAATGCGGGGAATGATATGTTTCCTCAAAGGCTTTTTTGATTAATGCAGGCTCTCCAAATGTCGAAATGCTCATTTCAACGGCTAACGCATCCTCCATATTAGCATCTGTTACGCGTTCAATTTGTATGGCTGGATTATGTGGTAATTGCGAGTGTTCACCATTCCAAAGCTGTACATCATCAGTAAAACTTTCATATCGAAAGCCATGAATCTCTAATGCTTCTATACATGACTGATTATCCTCCAAGTTGTATAAATACAATCTTGGAATGAGGGATTTTGATTGATAGAAATTCTTAATTTCCTGTAAAAACATATCTGGCTCAGCAATCTTCTTCCAAATATGTGCATGATTGGCGTCGTAATAAGTCGGCATTTCCTGATTATAAAATAATACCCCTTCATGCCACGTTTCCATCCTACTAAAACTTTTAATATAATTTATATCTAGCTGCATGATATGCTCAATGTTAAGCATGCTCTGTTCCTCCCCCCATCCATTTTTCAAATAAATCCTCTACCTGCTGTTCAAGCTTTTGACGTTGCTCCTTGGCAAGTGTGGGCTCTTTTAATTTCATTTCAAGCTTTTCAATTTGTTCTTCAATTGGTATTTCCTTTTTAGCAGTATAGGACTTTTCAGGTACTTCTTTTATGACTGGTTCTTTTACTACCTCTAAGCGTTTTTTCCTTGCCCATTCATAATCACCTTCAAATACTTGAATCGTTTCATGCTCAATCCATGCAACTTTTGTAAAAATCTTTTGCAAAAAATAACGGTCATGTGAGACGCCAATAATGGTTCCTTCAAAGGACTCCAATGTATCCTCTAATACCTCTCTCGCTTCAATATCTAAATGGTTGGTTGGCTCATCCAGTATTAATAAATTAATATCCTCATGCATTAATTGCGCTAAACGCAAACGCATCTTTTCGCCGCCACTTAAATCCTTTACTTTTTTAAAGACGTCATAGCCATAAAATAAAAACTGAGCAAGAATATGACGTGCCTCAGCCTCTGACACAGAGACGCTCTCGCGGAAGGCATCTATTAAACGAATAGTAGGATTTTTATGCTCAAATTGCTGCGATAAATAGCCAATTTTCACACTACTGCCGACATGACATACACCTGCATTCGGTTTAACTTCCCCTAACATCATTTTTAATAATGTTGATTTTCCACTGCCATTGCCACCAACAATCGCAAGTCTTTCTCCAAAATAAACCGCTAAATTACTTTCCTTAAATAATGGTTTCTCAAATGCATGGCTTATACCCTTCATTTGCACAACCTCTTTACCACTACGTTCCGCCATTATTAAGGCTAAATTCATTTGTTTTTTCGTTGAAGGCTTCTTTACACGCTCTATACGAGCTAGTGCTTTTTCCATACTTTTAGCACGTCGATGCATGCCAGCATTTGGCGGATTCGCTTCATTTGCCCATTGCTTTAAGCGCTTTATTGTTTCCTGCATTTTTTTTATTTTCTTTTGCTGTTCTTCGTATTGGGCAAATTGCTGCTCAAGCTTAGCTTCCTTTTGTTCGACAAATGCATCGTAATTGCCAACATACGTAAATGCCTCTCCCTCTTCAATTTCAATTATTTTTTGAGCCATTTGATTCATAAAATGACGATCATGAGATACGACAATAACAATTCCTGCAAAGTTTCGAACGTAATTTTCAAGCCATTCTATTGCCTGCATATCTAAATGGTTCGTCGGTTCATCTAATAGCAAAATAGAAGGGTTACTTAAAAGGATTTGCCCAAGCATCACCTTCGTTTTCTCCCCACCACTTAAGCTACTAAAAGGCTGCTCAAGCAACGGGCTGATCCCTAGACCATTTGCAATCATCGCTAATTGTGCATCTATTTCATAGCCACCTTGCAGCATAAATTGTTCTTGCACATGGCCATATTGCTGAAGTACCTTATCTGTAACCTCTACCTGCATTTCCTGTTCTAGCTTTGTCATTTTTGACTTTAATGCATAAATTTCCGCAAATGCTTCCTCCAGCACTTCCTTCACTGAGAACATAGGATATTGTGGAATTTGATGTAAATAACCAATCGACGCGTCCTTACTTTTAATGATTCGTCCCTTATCTGGTGTATCCAAACCAGATAATAACTGTAATAAAGTCGTTTTCCCGCTACCATTCACACCAACAATAGCAACGTGCTCCGATGTATTTACTTCTAATTGAAGCGCTTCAAATAAAACATTTCCACCAATAATTTTTTGTATTTGTTCAGCCTTAATTTGCATCGTTTTTTCCTCCAATGAAACGTACGAAAAACATCTTTAGACACAAAAAAGACTGCTCGATTAACAAGCAGTCTTTTCCTCATTAGTCCGTGAAAAAGAATGGTTAATTCGCTACGTTTGATAATTGATTTTGCTTAAAAATGGACAGACCTATCCCGTTGCTCGCAAAATCGAAAGTAATCACACATGCAAAATACATCGCTGTATCCACTTTTACACATGTTTTCGTAGCGTTTTTAGTCATTCCTTTTCACCTCCGTTCATTGTCATTGGATTTATATTACCATAATTCAGTTAATTTTGAAAAGGGCAAATTACATTCTTTCACATTTTTTCTATACGGACACCAAATTTTCGTTCCGACTGTTTGCTTTCTTAGTGGCGCCTGGCGGAAATGAGGTTGATTACGAAGGGGGACATAATGCTTTTAGCCTTCGTACCCCTACCCGCTTCAAACAGCCTGTAACTCAATGATCTTCAAGTAAAGTACCCAGTTAGTTTAATAAGAATATATTTAATCAATCAAATAGAACTTTGCGGTTTTCTTTTATTAATTGAATCTGTAATTAATATTAAAACTAAGATTATAAGGCATATGCCCAGTATAATTGCCCCTAGCATACTTACTCCCATTCCTTCAAATCCCCTAATTAGTTTCAAGCCAACAAAATGCGTTATGATACTTAGATTTACAAGAATTAACGGAGGAACATATACCTTTCTCTTGTTCTTGATTGCCCAAAACAACCCCAAAATACTTAGTAATGAAATGGAAATAGGCAAATAGATAAATAGAACTGTAGCAAACAAAGCTAACCCCCCCTGATGTTTATGATTTATTTTATTAACGTACCTTAACAAAATTCCCTTAATTTAACGATGCTGTAACTCAATGTTCTCTAATTAACGCACTTCGTTAGTTTAACAAGAAAATAACTTAATTCTTTATCATTTCCAATAACCTTTTCCTATTCCCCCAGAACTCCAATCGTAAAAACTGAAGAAATAAAGTACCATTTGAAAAACCAATCACTGGAGATGATGCCCGATACAAGGTTTAATATACCTTTTCTAAACTACATAAAGAAAACAACGTTAGGTGATATTAAAATCAAGAAATATAATATCAAAATTTAATTTTCCACAATCCCCCCTAGCTTAATTTTACCATAATTAACCATAATATTCATTTAACTATTCTGACTATTAATTGAGTAACAACAATTCTTTTTGAAATCAACCTAAGAAAAAGATGGGATCTCTATGGAATCCCATCTTGAAGTAAAGCCTGTAACAATATATTCCCTTGATTTATATATGTAATTTTCCCTTATTCAACTAATCTGGTCCGTTAGTCGAATAAGAAATGAGGCTGCTCAAGCAACACAATTGTTCAACTCAAGTCCCCGTTACTTTAATAAGAAGCTTTTGATTGCTACAAATATAATAAATATAAATACAACTATACTTAGCCAGCCGTAACCTTTTTGTCCCTTTTGAAATTCTCTTAATCCCATTACCAACATCATTAAACCTAAAAACAACATCATATATGGTTGAAAATTAAAATCTTCAGTAATCAATCCATATCCTGCAAGTGAAATAACTGTTACTGATAAAATAATTTGCAAAAACATTAACAATTAAAATCCCCCCTAAACAAGGTTACCATATATTACTAATTATTGTTAAACTATCCTGCTTCGTTAGTTGACTAGCAACAACCTTTTCGAAAACTGCTTTTATAAAAAAACGAATCCTTGTACAAATACTTATGTACTAGGATTCGCAAGCTTTATGTTGCAATAATTAATGATGATGACAGTAATTTAAACATTGTATTTTTTTCTTGTACCATAAGCCTATCGTAATACCGAAAAAAATTAATGCACTGCCAACTGTCATCCAAAAGAATACGTTTCCTCCAACAGTTGAAGAATTGAAAAGTATACCGCTAATAGCCATAAATACACAACTTATAACTCCTGACAAGATAATGGCTAACAGACGATTTAGTTGATAAATGAAAAAAATTAGTACAGTAAAAATGTAAATAACACTTACTGTCATAATCATTGGGAAAAATGGTTGAAATTTAGCCGCATAGACAAAGTAATCGAGCTGGCTAATATCCTGTCCATTGACTATCTCAATATTAAATAATCGAGAAAACGGTGTGGAATATTTCCATTCCAGTGAATTGTCTATGATCTCACTTCCCTCATACCAAGAAATAGCTGTTGACATCAATAAAGTCAAGAAACCAAGAATCAGTTGTATCACATATTTAAACAATGTTCTTCTCCCTTCACGCTTTGATATTAAAGACGTTACAATAAGTAATCAGTTTCACAAATTCTGGAATACTTAGAACGAAGTGATTGCATTTCCATTCCAACCAGGCATTCTCCCCAATAACTTCATTATGTTACGCATATTGATTGTACACTTTTCCTCTCGCTGTGATTTTATTATATTAATTGTGTCTATTTCACTTGGACACGCAATAAAAAAACAATATTATGCTCTAAATTGAAATCAATCCCTTCATCATATAACATTTTCAAGACTTGTCCATCTTCAGCATCTCACTTAAAAAAAGCGTTATTTTTCTTAAATTATTAAGAAAGATAACGCTTTTTCATGTGGTTTTTATTGATTACGTTTTCGAAATAGAACAATTAATACTGGTAATATCGTTAATGCACAAAATAAGGAAAGTGCTGTATCTATAACGGTTGTAATACCAAATTCTCGTAAAATAGAAAAGTTAACAAAGATTAATGTCGAGAAGCCAACAATAACTGTCATTCCAGAAGCAGTAATCGCCTGCCCAACTTTTGAAAGAGAAACACGAATCGCTTCTTGCGCAGATAATCCCTTCTCCTCTTCTTCACGGAACCTTTCCATAATCAGAATGGTAAACTCTGTTCCAATCCCTAGTACAAGACAGCTAAGCGCCGTTGTTAGCGGATTGTATGAAATATCGAGCATTTTTAAAGCCCCAGGCGAAAAGCCTAATACTAAAATAATTGGTATCAACGGATAAAGAGCATGCTTAACTCGGCGATAGACAAAAAGTAAAGAAAGGAAAATAATGAAGAGCCCCGCACCAATCATCAGTTCACTATTTGCACCTATGTTATCAATACCATAAAGCATCATAACTTGTGCACCCGCAGGATTTATGTTTACACCGTCTATTACTTGCATATCATTCGTTATTTTATCCATTAATTTCAATTGTTCAACTGAAGAAAGATCCGGATTTATTTGAAATTGAATGGTTGCATATTTCTTATTATCACTAATAACAGTTTCTCTTAGTGAGTTTGGTACATTTTCTAGGTCATTCATTACTTGCGAAGCAGAGTTTGGTAAATCACCTTTACCATTGATTTGTAAAATAACAGTAGGAAGTGATATGACATCACTAACATCTTTATAGTTGTTTTCTACCTTTTCACTTTCAGTTAGCATCCAAGACATCACCTTTGGTTCCGTGACATCCTTTGCTTCCACTAAATAAGTAATATATGTTGTAGAACCGACTATCTTTTGTAACTGTTTTGTATTTTTTAATGTCTCCATATTTTGTGGAATCATTTTTGTTAAATCTGTTTCAGTCGGTATAGATTTTTCTGCCATAAATCCAAGACCAGATAGCGTAACCGAAACAATGAGGATCGGGATAGCAAGTTTCATAGCCACAGTAGCATATTTATTTAAAAAACGTGATATCAACGTATTTTTATCTGTAGTACTTTTAAAATCATTAGCCGATTTTTTACTGTCCAGCATATAGAATGTTGAGAACATCATGATTAATTCAACAACATAACAGAATAAAACACCAATAGCTAAAGTTAAACCAAATTGTTGCATCATCGGTGCTTTCGATAAGAACATTGTGAGGAAGCTTAAGGCCATTATAAAAACAGCAATCCCTACACCAGGCCCTATGTGACGAACTGCGTTTATTGTGGCTATTTTTGCGTCAAATTGATTATTCCTAAATTCTTCCTCGTACCTATTATGGAATTGAACACCAAAGTCAGTGCCAAGACCAATAATAATTGGCAATGTAGCCATAGTTGCTAGTGTAATAGGAATTCCAGTCCATCCCATGAAACCAAATGTCCATAGTAGCCCAATTAAAACGAAAGCTAAGGAGATAATTCGGCGTCTTACAGGGAATACAAAAAATAGGACAATAATCATCAACACTATAGCTAAACCAAGCATGATGCCTAAAGTTACAATGACTTCTTCCTGTATATCACCTAGTATAGCTGGCATCCCTGCTACTTTGACGGATAAGTTCGGATTGAAATTCGTATTTTCTATGAGTTTTTTTAACTCTTTATTTACACGTACATAAGTAGACATTTCTGTATTATTTGACGTATGCAACTGAATGACAACATGTTTCCCATTTCCAGGGATAAGTTGTTCGAGTTGATCTGGAACTTTCCCTTTGTTAGAAAAGACGATTTTATGCAGTAAATCATCATTCATATTTTGAACATTTGGCAGCGCTTTAATGATAGCTTTTTGCACATTATCTTTTTGTTGCTGCGTTAAGATTGACTGCGTGTAATTTGTAATGTCATCATTTTGCTTGTTAGTTAAAATAGCCTGCGTTAATTGCCCTTGTTCATCAGTTGAAGGCATATGACCAAGAGCAGACATTTGTTTTTGCATCTTTTGAAGCTGTTCATCAGAAAGTTGTTGTTGGGTAAATACCGCAATTTTCTCATGTTGCTCATCAGTTAAGCTATTATTCACATCATTATTGATGTCTTTCATTTTTTCATCTGGAATGGCATTTTTCAAGGCAGTTTCAAGCTCTTTATTCGCTTCATTTGTACCAAACATTGAAAGAGGAGGAGAAGTGGATGACAGCATTTCATTTAACAATCCTACATAATTAGTGGATCCTGTAAGATCCTCGATTTCTTGTGCTTTTTTTGTAAACTCAATAATTGCTTTATTAGTTTGTTGTGAAAGTAATTGATCACTATTCCCACTCAATACTACGTATAAACCATCTCCACCAAAATGCTTTTGATACGTAGCTGTATATTTATAAACATCTGATGTGTTACTTATAAATACATCGTTTCCCATCTTCATCTCAAGTTTTGTTACACCAAACGCAAAAAAGATTGTTAAACATGCTATAAAAATAATATTTATCTTTGAATTCTTTAGGATGTAGTGACCAATCTTATCAAAAATTTTATTCATACATTACTCCTCCCTTATCTATGCACATAAATCTAGCATAGGCATTGGAGGAAATCGACGAGTAAAAATGAATATTTGTATCAAAATGAGACGTTTGTCTTAAAATGGTTCATTTATCTGTAAATTCTTGGCGATATAAAGAAGTTCTTCTTTTGAATAAGGATAGTCATTGTTAATCCACCTTTTAACAATCTCAAAGTATCCACTACAATAAAAATCACATAATACAATAGGGTACTTAGAATTTCGAATTTTATTGGAAAGTAAATCGTTATTTTTTTTCGAGTTTTCAAGTAAAATTTCTGCACCTAATTGAATCAACTTGTCATATAGTTCATGGTTATTATTTTTAATGGTAATGTTTAAGAATAGTGCGCGATTAGCATCTATATAGTCAATCACTTCTTCAAATAATGTACGTTCCAAATCATAACCTTGCATTTGTTTAAATAGATCTATCGCTATGGAGTTTGTAGCATCATGAAAGAGTTCAAATTTATCATCATAATAACGATAAAAAGTGCTTCTATGAATCATTGCTTTATCACAAATATGGTTAATTGTGATAGATGAAAATGGTCTTTCTTTTAATAACTCTATAAACGCCTCTTTTATTAGAATTTGTGTACGAAAACGTGTGAGATTACTCAATTTACTTGCCCTCCTATTTACAGCAACTTGATATTGGTGAATGTTTTTCCCTGGTATTTAACCGAAACAGTTACTTCAGCTTGTACCTCTTCATTTTCTTGAATTCTGTTGCTTTCTTTTGCCGTATCAGTATTCCTCCATTAAGAAGTTTTGGTGGTATTTAAGCTACTATGGAGAAAATTATATAATATCATCTGATGAGAAATTGTGAAGAGAAAATAAAGTGGCTAACTTAAATTACTATCAAAAATAGATTTTATACAACTCTAACTACTTTGTAATGCAAAGGTGTAGTTGCCATTTAGATATATCTTTTTCAATCATACAATTTAGTACGGCCAGTTTAATGTAATTATAAAATCATTGATCATTATGTAATTTTCCCTAAGGGTAAAGTCTCTAATTGTTAGATTGTGTGTCTCCCTCGGTCCAAAACCGAAGCGAACCGAACCTTAGGATTTTAACGTCATAAAGAAGATGGTACCGGTTATATTCATGCAGCCATAACCACAAAAATTAATCACTCATTTTCCAGGAAATCATTGATGTTATATGACGATTTTGTAAGATTGGCGTAACATTCATCGTTACTACTTTATGGACAACTTCCGTATACTTTGTCAATGAGGAGTGAGAAAATGCAACCAATTGAATTAAACAAACGAATTGATACACTAGATTATCTCAGAGGATTTGCTTTATTAGGAATTATTTTAGTGAATATTCCAGGATTACTGCGGATTAATCTACCAAATACATCTGTAGATGTTTCATATGATAGATTTTTAACACTTTTTGTGGAAGGTAAGTTTTTCACCATTTTTTCATTTTTATTTGGTGTAGGTTTTTATATTTTTATTTCCCGTGCAATAGCTAAAAATGAACATGCAAATCAATTATTTATTAGAAGAATGATTATTTTATTGCTAATAGGACTTATCCACTTTTATTTCCAACCTGGAGAAGCATTAACCCTCTATGCAATATTTGGGCTAATCGCATTACCATTTTACAAAGTTCGTAAAGAAATAAACTTAACTATCGGGCTTATACTACTAGGGGTAACCGCTTATTTTGGCATAAAAATTGCAATGCCGTTCCCTTTAATTTTACTAGGATTAGCTGCTGGGCAGTATCGGATTTTTGAAAAAATCAACGACAATCGTAAAAATATATTAATTTTCACAGTTATTATGTTCGTTATTAGTATAGGAGGATTGCTGTATCAATGGCACTATGTCCCAGACGGAATGGTGGACTTTGACAATATCACAGAAGACGAATATACAAAACATGTGACAAATGTTGAACAATTTCCACTTATCGGGCTTCAATTTAGCCCATTTGTTTCGGCTTTTTACGTAGGTTTATTAATGCTTTTACTGCAACTTCCTTTTTTCCAGGTCTTACTTTCACCATTAAAGGACTACGGCCGTATGGCATTAACAAATTATTTAGGACAAACAGCGCTAATCTTAATAATCGGTAATGCCTTTCACCTTATGGAAAATATTCATCTCATCCAATCTCTTTGGATTTGCGTAGGTATATACATTTTCCAATTACTATTTAGTAAGATCTGGGCAAAATTCTTTAAATTTGGTCCATTTGAATGGTTGTGGCGCATGGGTACTTATTGGACAGTGCCTTCCTTGCTGAAAACTTCTACTAATTCTAAAGAACGTTCCTAAGTAGAAAAGATATTGTTTTAGAAGATGGCAAAGACCTAACTACAAAAAAGTCCGGGGAAATTTACGAACAGTAACATTCCCCGGACTTTGTATTTGAATAGATAAATTTGATAAAAGGCCACCTTTTGATCCTCTATATCCATTTAACAGAATTGGTATTTTCTCAGCATATCAGCCTCTAGATTTTCACTTTTTTCACGAACATCTTCACAAACGGTACGAGGAAAACGGATACGATCAGCACTCGGAATAGCTGAAATGCGGTAACGATTGTAACCTTTGCATGAACCGAAGCAGCGATAATCCCCATTTGATCAAGCCCACCTGGTACGATACTTAAAAAACCCGTTCGAAAATCAAGGCTGTAAAAACTCGTCATGACAAATGTTAAGCCATAAGCTGCGCCAACAAAGATACCCGCCGATACAAATGCGTAAAACACATGCTTCTTCGATAAATGTAAGTCCTCTTTTTTCA
The DNA here is from genome assembly GCF_023337835.1 of Lysinibacillus sp. Bpr_S20. NCBI lineage: Bacteria > Bacillati > Bacillota > Bacilli > Caryophanales > Bacillaceae > Lysinibacillus > Lysinibacillus sp. Bpr_S20. The sequence continues at coordinate 155,689 of NZ_JALNLQ010000001.1, read as the reverse complement.
ATAAAAGTCCGATGTAAATGCCAATCATCAGCTGTGCAATATGCAGTAGTGATAATGGCAATTTCGGTACATCAATTCCTATCATATTTATGCCCATCAATAAAAACACTGGGCCAAGCATATAGCCTGTCGGAATTTTTGCCTTTTGTGCTAGCCAACCGGCTACGCCACACACAGCAAGTAATCCTACTAGGCTCCATGAATACGCTCCATTGACAACTAAGTTAGTTCCCCCTGCGCCTGACACCATTAATGGCACAAAGCCGACTATCAAAAGAACCCGTAAAATTTGGAAAAACGTAATCACGACCATATCCATATTCTCTTGCTCCTCGGCAAAGGCAACAACTTGGGACATGCCACCGGGTACACAACATGTCAACGCAGTCGCAAAATCTAAATCCGTGCGTTTTGCTACTAAATAACTAATAGCAAAAAACAATACAATAAATAAAACGTTTAAAACAATCATACTTCCTAAAAATTGTTTAATATCCTGCACCGCTTCTGGTGTAAACGCAAAACCAATGGAATACCCCGCAACGATTAAACCAAAATTACGAAAATATCTAGGCCATTTCAATTGTACCTTTGTCGATAACTGAACAATTAGCACCGCAGCTATAGCGCCAAGTAACCACGGCATTGGAATATGTAATACATTAAATAAAATCGCACCTGTTAAACCAATACATAATGTGATCAACATGTGCTTGTCAAAAATAAACATAGAAGCAACCCCTCGTGACTGTATCATTCTATTATGCCGTGAACCTGCCTATTTTTCTACTTCACCACTTTTTCGCAAGGTCATATATCGTTAAATTTAAACCTGTTATCTGCAAATTTTAACCTCTTATCCAAGATTTTCTCCAAGCCAAAATTTTCTATGCTACATTATTATTACCTGATTCAGTGTTTCTCCATAGCGGGGATATGTAAAGGAGGCCTCCAATGAAAATTCATTTAACAATCAATAGTACATTAGAAGAAACTGAGGTTCATATACATGCAAAGGAATACAACGAGCAAATTGAACGACTGATGAAGCAGCTACAAACTTCACAAACAACGATGTTAGATGGCTATTTTCAGCAGGAAATTCATATGCTAAAAATTTCGGATATTTACTCCATTTACGCAGAGGGTGCAAAAGTCTTTTTGCAAACGGAAGAACAAGAATTCGAAACGAAGCGTAAATTATATGAGCTAGAAGCACAATTAGCGAAAGACTTCGCTCGAGTCAGCAAATCAACACTCGTTAACATTAACAAAATTGCCTCTATTCAAATGGGTAAAATCGGAACAACAGAATTAATTTTAGAAAACGATGTGTCCGTCCATGTTAGCCGCAAATATTTAAAAGAACTAAAACAACACTTAGGAATTGGGAGGGACTCCTAATATGAAAAAATTTATACGTATGATGACAATCGGTTTACTCATATCACTAAGCTCTTCCTACGCCTTAGTAACATTAAGTGTCATATCTAATAACGCGGTGGTATCAGGGCCTGAATTACTTGAGCAAATTATCATTGCTGCCATACTAGGGGCTGTAATAGGTCTACTGTCCATTATCTATGATATTGAACGATTACCTTTTATCGCTCAATTTATTCTTCATGTAATTGCGGTTACGTTGTGTGTCATGATTGCAGGCTATTTCGGACGTTGGTTTGAACATTCAAGCATTACGTACATTTTTATAAGTGAAGCTATTATTTTCATTATCGCTTGGTGCATTATTTATGTACTTCAAAAAAGTGATATTGCAAAAATCAATCAAGAAATTCAAAAAAGAAAGGAATAAACAATATGACCTTTGCTATACAAGTTGAAAATCTATGTAAGCAATATGGTGAACAACAGGCCGTCAAGGGGATTTCGTTCACGGTTGAACATGGCTCCCTCTTCGCCTTTTTAGGTGCGAATGGTGCGGGGAAATCAACGACCATTGAAATACTCTGTACATTATTAAAAAAATCAAGCGGTACAGTAAATATTAATGGCTATACACTTGATGCAAGCAATGACAATGGGGAAATTCGAAAATCCATTGGTGTCGTATTCCAGCAAAGTTTACTTGATGCACGATTAACGGTGCAGGAAAATATACTACATCGTGGTAAAACATATGGCTTATCGAAAAAGCAATTGGCCGATAATTATCAATTTGTTTCAACATATCTTCATTTAGCTGATATAGAAAATCGCAAATATGGCACTTTATCAGGTGGTCAAAAAAGGCGCGCTGATATTGCTCGAGCCCTTATCCATCGACCAAAAATATTGTTTTTAGATGAACCGACAACTGGGCTTGATCCACAAACACGTCAATTCGTTTGGCAAGCCATAAAGCAGCTTCAGCTTGAAACAAATATGACTGTTTTTTTAACAACGCATTATATGGAGGAAGCGGCAGTTGCTCATCAAGTCATCGTCTTAAAAGAAGGAGAAATTGTTGCTGAAGGGACACCTGATGAACTTAAAACCAAATACGCCTATGATTCAATGGCAATTGTTTTTCATAATAGTTCTGACGGGATACAGTGGCTCGAGAAAAATGCTATTTCCTATACAGAAAAACTAGGTATTTTCTCTATCCGAGTCGACTCGACACTTCATGCTTTAACGCTCTTAAAAAAAGCGGAGCCGCTTATTGCTTCGTTTGAAGTCATCAAAGGTACGATGGATGATGTCTTTCTTCATATTATGGCCGAGGGAGGTGCAGCTTAATGGAAGCATTATTTAGCTTAGTCAAACGAAATAACAAGGTTTTCAGACGTAATAAAACACAAGTCTTCTACTCGCTGCTTTCTGTCATTATTGTCATTGTCCTTTACGCAGTATTTCTTCAAAAATCACAAATTAATGCCATTGAGGAAATGATAAAAACAACTCCAGAATTGGTCACAATGGTCAATGAATGGATTGTCGCTGGTTTACTCTCTATGATCGCCGTTACCACTACGCTTGCTGCATATGGCATTGCTGTTAGGGACCTTGAATCAAAAGCGCAAGCTGATTTTTTAACAGCACCCATCTCACGGGCAACCATCCAATTTAGCTATGTATTAAATTCATTTATCATTGGCTGTATCTTTTCCTTTATCGCCCTTATTGGCTGCGAAATTTTTATCGCATCAACTGGCGGTCAGCTACTTAGCTTTGGGGATTTCTTGAAAGTAGTCGGCATACTAGTTTTATCTGTGTTACTTGCCAGTGTTTTTAATCTCTTCCTTGTGTTACTTGCCAATAGCGAACATTCATTTTCAACGCTCAGTACAATCATTGGTACAGCACTCGGTTTCTTATGTGGTGTTTATGTACCTGTTGGTGCCCTTCCAAGCTTTGCTCAAAATATTATTATGTATTTTCCTATTAGCCACACAACTTTACTATTACGCAATGCGTTTATGGAGAGCTCAATTTCCAAGGTTTTCGAAGGTGCGCCTGCTTCACAGGTAGAAGAATACAAAAAAGTGTATGGCATTGTCTATGACCTTCATGGAAACATACTAAGTACCTCAACAAGCATGATCATTATTGTCGTCACAATTATTGTGCTAGCCATCGTATCGATTATTATTTTTAAAAAGAAAAATAAATAAACACTTTCGCACATCGTTTATAAAACGATGTGTTTTTATTGATTTTATCCAAACAATTTGTTATTTTAATAATAAATAAGAAAACAAAATAAACATTCGTTTGTTTTTTAGGAGGATTTCCAATGGATGTACATGAATTATTTTGGCAGGCTTCGATCCATGACATAAAAAAAGGCTACAATGATGACGCAACACACTTCACTTGTTTGCTTTGCGGAGAAAAAATTGAAAAGGGTATTATTTATCCACATGAAGGTGTTCTCTACGAGGCAGAAAAATTTATGCAACATCATATGACCGCTGTCCATCGATCTGTATTTCATTATTTAAATGGCCTTCATAAAAAAATGACAGGACTAACTGATCATCAAAGTCATATTTTACGCTTATTTTATGAAGGAAAAAGCGATCAAGACATTAAAGAAGAGCTGGAAATTGGTAGTGCAGCAACGATACGTCACCATCGTTTTGCACTGAAAGAAAAGGAACGACAAGCGAAAACGTTTCTTGCAATGATGGAGCTTTTAAAAGAACAAAATCAAAAGGAAGACAGCTTTGTACCTATTCACAAAACGGCAACGATGGTCGATGATCGCTATAATATTACGATTTCTGAAGAACAGCAATTACTCGAAAAGTACTTTCCAAATGGTTTGGACAAAGAGCTTGTCCGATTCCCAAAGCGTGAAAAACATAAAATTGTCATACTCCGTGCCATCACAAAGCTTTTCGATGAAACAAAACAGTATTCCGAAAAGGAATTAAACGAAATAATCCAACCGATATATGAGGACTATGTGCAAATACGTCGCTATTTAATCGAATACGGCTTCATGGATCGAAAAGAGGATGGCAGTGCGTACTGGATAAAAAAATAAGAAAGCAGGGTTAGCAATGGACCATAAAAAAGAATTAAAGGAAATGTATAAAGAAATAAAAATCGAAGCTGGTGTTTTCACCATGACTAATAAACAAAATGGTAAAGTGTTTGTTGGCAGCTTCAATAATTTAAAACGCTTAAACGGTTTTCAATTTATGTTAAAAACAAATACACATACGAATAAAGAACTACAAGCTGATTACAACACCTTCGGCAATGATGCTTTTGATATTGAAGTTGTGGAATATTTGAAGAAAAAAGAAGAAGGCTATTTCGATCCCAAAAAAGAGCTAGAAAAGCTGGAACAAAAATGGCTCGACAAGCTTCAGCCATTTGGTGAACGTGGCTATAACTAGGTAACACAAAAAAGAATCTGTTTTCTCCGAGATTTTAAGCTTTGAGAAACTTGCAGATTCTTTTTTAATTTCATATATTTGTTGTTTCGCATGGGGAATCACTACTTGCAGGTATTTCTTTTCGTTAGTAGAGCAAATACCAGTTGGATCTGAGCAGTTCTTTGGCTGGCCTGAGCACTTTTCTCCTGCACCTGAGCAGTTCTTTGACCTACCCGAGCACTTTCACCTGGCACCTGAGCAGTTCTTTGACCTACCCGAGCACTTTTCTCCTGCACCTGAGCAGTTCTTTGAGCAACCCGAGCACTTTTCACTCGCACCCGATCAATTCTTTGATTATCCTGAGCAGTTTTCTCTTTCACCTTAGTTTTTCTTCGCTGGCATCCCCTATTTCTCCTGCTTGTTCTCTCACTTCATTTCAGAATTTCCTGCTGAGCTTTTTTTGTTAGCTTTCCAAACACTAACTCATAAGAGTGTTGGATTAACTTTTCAACTACATCCATAGGTACATCATCTACATCCATATAGATTGAATTCCAATGTGTTTTATTCATATAATAGCCTGGAATAATGCTTTCATAAGCTTCTCTCAGCTCTTCCGCTCGCTTAGGTTCGCATTTTACTGTAAGTACCGGTCTTCCTGTAGCATCTCCGCCCATCATCCCATACATTTTACCCCCAATATGATAGCGATCTGCTTGCCATTCTTCTTTGTAATCATGCGTTGTTCCATGAAGCTTTAAGCAATAAGAGTGAATTGTTTCTTTGTTCATTATGTAACCCCTTTCCTCTAAAATCATAAAAAACACACGTTCGATTATTTTAAGTATAATCATAAACGTGTGCAAAATAAATGAATATTTATTTTGAATTACCTGACAAATTAGCGAGTAGGAGCGTCAGGCAAAACATATTATTCACTTTATGCCTCGATCAAACATACCGATGACCTCAGTAGTTTGCAATATATTAACAAATGATTTAGGATCTGTTTCCTTGATCATACCTTTAACTTCAGCAAGCTGATAGCGTGTAATGACGGTAATTAAAACTTTTCGCCCTTCGCCTGAATAAGCTCCCTTCGCATCCATAATGGTTACACCTCGATGAAGCTTTTCCAGTAGCTGCTGTTTTACTTCCTCGCCCTTGCTCGTAATAATCATCAGTGTCAATTTAATATTACTCGTATGAATGGTGTCGACTACCTTTCCTGTAGCATAAATCGATACGAGCGTCAGTAATGCCGCATCCCAGCTAAAAACAAATCCGGAGATAGCTACAACGACCCCATTCATCGCTGAGATTAATGTACCCAGTGGAAAATCACGTTTGCGACTTAGCAGCATCGCTATAATATCAAAACCTCCAGAGGAACCTGCCGCACGAAAAATCATACCCATCCCTAAGCCCACAATAACCCCACCGAATAATGAAGCAAGAATTGGATCTTGTGTAGCTTTATGAATTGGGATAATATACAAACTTACTGACAAGACAACTACTGAAAGAATGGTATAGCCAATAAATCGCTTCCCTAGCTTTAGAACTCCTAAAATAAGCAGCGGCAAATTCAATAGTAAATTTAAAACCCCTGTATTCAAGGGTGTAACAATCCCAAGCATGATAGCAATCCCACTTAATCCTCCACTTAAAATTTCATGTGGAATTAACAAAAAATTGTAGGCAAAGGCGACTACTATCGATGACAGTGTAATAACAACAATATTACGCATAACAATTCCCCTATCATGAACGTACGAGTTTTGAACTACTTTCCCTTAGAATACCCAACTTATTCATTCAAAAAACGCACTATTACAGTTAAAACACCGACATTTATTTCTTCTGATGTTCTTTTTTCTGCTCCTCTTTTATCGGCACTTCTTTTACCGGCTCCTCTTTATGCTCTTCAGCCTTCTCCGCTACCTTATAAATACGTTCAAGCATTGGCGGATGCGTATAACGGAACCACTTTACGAGTAACTGTGGATTTACCTCACTCAATCCAGAAATCGTTAGCTTCTGGAATGCAGTAATGGCAGATTCCCGATCACCCGTTAGTGAAATCGCATATTGATCAGCTCTCGTTTCCTGATACCTCGAAACATAATTTGACAGAGGGCTCGACGCAAATAATAAAACAGATGTTAGGAGCAAAAACAAAGGATAAGAACCTATATCACCAACATTTTTAATGTTTAATACATGTCCATGACGTCGAATCAACCACCTCAAACCTTTTGCAGTTAGCCATAACCCTAGCAACGTCAACAGAAGATAGCCAGCAATACCAAAATAAATATGCTTTTCAACATAGTGTCCCATTTCATGTGCCATAATAAAGAGTATTTCATTATCCGTTAAACGATTTAACGTTGTATCCCACAGCACAATTCTCGAATTACTACCTATCCCCGTGACATAGGCATTTAAAGCATTTGTTTTTTGTGCCATATTAACTTCATATACGTGCTCTGCTGGTATATTTGCCTGTGTAGCAAGAGATAGAATTTTTTCCTCTAGCTCTTTATTTTTTAGCGGATAAAAATCATTATATAAAGGATCAATAACTACAGGTTGAATAAACATTACAAATATTGTAAAGGGAATCGTTAGAATCCATGCATATAACCACCATCTTTTGGCACTTTTTTTTATGAGCCAATAAAGGACCGACACGATAATTAAACTCATGCCAAAGTTAACCCAAAAATCAAGAATGCCATCTCGCATCCATGAGGAGAATGCTTGTGTACTAATCCCATAAGTTTTGCTTAAATTGTAACGATAATAATCGAGTGGAAATAGTACAACATATAGTAAAAGTGATAATAAAAATAAGTAGCTTGCATTTTGTAACAGCTTCCATTTTGCTTGTGACGTCGCTACCTTTTCAAAATAACGCGATACGCCCATAATTAAAATCATGAAATAGATTAACCATTCCAAAGGTGTAGCAACAAAGAAAAGGAAGTTCCGTATTTTAGAATATTCACCGCTTAAGTATAGTTCTTTTTCAGACATAAACATCACTGGATCTGCAGCTGTCCCCTGCATCGCTCGCGGTATTGTTCCACCACCGCTATGGAATATATACCAATACATACACAGCACATAAACACCGAATATAAGTAGCGCGACAATTCCCATTTTTTTCGCTATGACATTTCCTCCCTTGTTCAACACTAAGTTCGTCCTATAGTAAGTGTAAGCTAAAATGAAAAAGTTAGAACAAATTTTTCTTTGTTTTATTTACCTTCAATTCTACTTCACACCAAATGACCCTTTTCGCGCGGGTATTACCCTGCCGCGGTATTTACCCTGCTTCCGCAGGTATTCACCTTGCTTTCGCGGGTATTCTTCCTCTTCGCGCGGATATTACCCCTGCCGCGGTATTTACCCTGCTCCGCGGGTATTTACCTTGCTTCCGCGGGTATTACCTTGCCGCGGTATTCACCCTGCTTCCGCGGGTATTTACCTTGCTTCCGCGGGTATTCACCCTGCTTTCGCGGGTATTTACCTTGCTTCCGCGGGTATTCACCTTGCTTCCGCGGGTATTCACCTTGCTTCCGCGGGTATTCACCTTGCTTCCGCGGGTATTCACC